>CBDUDV010000042.1:0-25379 GCA_965366065.1 uncultured bacterium
TTTGTCAGAACATAAACTAAGAATATAGATTTATCTTTGAATTTCAACGGCTGATGACGAAACGGCAACAGCCCCTAATAATCGGAGGTGCCAATCAGAAAAATAATTCGCATCAGGGTGAGATACATTTAAAACACCAAACAATTCACCGGATACTTTCACAGGTACACTAATAATGGATCGTGGCATTTCCTCCGAGTGCTGACCTGAAATTCGTTCATCCGTATAACAATCTGTACAATGTTGGATTTCCTCTTCTTCTGCCGCCTTACCAATTAATCCTTCACCAAACTTAAAAACCAAAGGGCGATGTTGCGTATGCGCATGATTAGATACCTCATCCGTACTGACACCAGTTAAGTTAATTAATTCATCATTTTCTGATTTAATAAAAAAGGAACAACGTTCCATATCCTGGTTATCAATTAAAGCACTCAAGGCATCAAGCATAAGCCCTTTTTCATCAGTCTCTCGCTGACTATCAATTTCTGATAATGCTTTAACTGCAGATAAAGAATTCAGTAGGTCTACCAAAATATCATGCAAGCCTAGGTTTTCCACACCTCCTTGCAGCTCAATTTCTTGCACTACTTCCCACCCGACATGGTTTGCACGAGCACATTCAAATCATCCATTTTTTCAGCTAATTTTTCTTTAATTAAAAAGAACTGGCCTTCTGTTATAGGCAATAAGTTTAATATCGCATTTTCTTCTGCTGATAAGCTTTGCTGATCATCACGCACCACTCGCCTTAATAAGGAAGCCACTTTCAGTAAGGCGTGCAAATCAGCATCTGCATAATCAACTTTATCTAAACGATATTCTTCAACGACATCACTATATAAAGCGGGTAACTTCCAACGCTCTAACAAATACCCCCCTAATTCATATTGGTCAATCGCTTTTCCCATCATTAATTGGTCAAGCTCTAACGCATCCTGTTCAGCTAGCTCAAAAAGCTCAGCGACTTCTTCTGGGTATAAAAAAACAACCGCAAGCACCCCGATATGTAAAACCATACCTGAGGTATAAGCTGTATTTGCATCTAAGCTTTTAAACTTTGTCGATTTAACTAAGGTTTGCGCGCAAATAGCGGTTAATAAAGCATCACGCCAAAAACGCTGCGAATCAAAACGCTTACAACTAGCACTATTAAAAGTAAGCCCGACCAAGATGCTCAAACTTAAACTTTTCACTAATTTAAGTCCTAAAACATTAACCACAGCAACACGTAAATCAGTTACTTTTCCTGAATAACCAAAATAAGCTGAATTTGCCAAACCTATTAATCGAGTCATTAAAATAGGCGATGTCATTAAGATATCTGATAACTCTTCTAAACTAATCTCTTCATCATTAATTGCCATTAAAATGCGCTGATTTTCTTCTGGCATTACCGGCAAGTTTTTTAATTTAGCTATATCTAACTGCCTATTTTTTTTAACTGTCATAAAACCACTTAATCCTTAAGTAATAATCTATTTTCTTCAATAGCAAGCTTGTTATTTATGCCTCTATTTTCAAACGTACCTGCAATTTTCTATAGCTTTCACTATCCACCGAATCCGCCAATACCAATAAATAGCGGTAATTTCCATCTATTTTTACGTGCAACACAATAACCCATTGCGTTATCACCGTACTTTTTAAAACCTCTAACACAGCTGGCTCTTGCCCACATACTAGCCATTGCCATGCAAATTCTGAACTATGTTTTATAGTAAATCCATCATATTGATTTTTATAACGATAATAATAAAACACGGCACTTAGACTAACCGCCATCATTAACACTACTTTAAACCAAAGCACCGCACTAATAAGCATGACACTAACAAGACTTAACGCATGCAATACAAGTAAATAAATTCGTAAGGATGACGATTTCTCTACTTTAACTAATAACGCAGGTTCTGATTTTCTCAACGACAGACCTTAGTTCAGGTTCCGCAGGTGTTCTATTATCAAAAAAATAAGCCAATAACTGATTATCTTCTAATTGTAATAGCTCTACAAAGCGCTGCTGCTCACCACTATCAGCACCTATATAATAGCGATCTAAATAAGCGCAGAGCATGGCATCCAACTCTTTTGCACCACGCCGGCATTGCCAGCGCAGTTTTTTTAATACAGGCACCTAGCCTTCTTCTCTAATCAACAGCATCTGCTTAATTTCAGCAATTGCTTTTGCTGGATTTAAACCTTTAGGACAGGTATCCGTACAGTTCATAATAGTATGACATCTAAATAATTTAAAAGGGTCTTCTAATTCATCTAATCGTTCGCCGGTATTTTCATCACGACTATCATTTAACCATCGAGAAGCTTGCAATAAGGTAGCTGGTCCTAAATAGCGCTCACTATTCCACCAATAACTCGGACAACTGGTTGAACAACACGCACATAAAACACATTCATATAGCCCATCTAATTGCTTACGCTCTTCAAGACTTTGCAATCGCTCGCCATCTGCAGGCGCAGGCGTTTGCGTTTCTATCCAAGGCTTAATCGATGAATATTGCGCATAAAAGTGCGTCATATCTGCCACTAAATCTTTAATGACATCCATATGTGGTAATGGAAATATTTTAATCGTGCCTTTATATTCATTAATACCTTTAATACACGCCAAGGTATTTTTGCCATTAACATTCATCGCACAGGAGCCGCAAACACCCTCACGACAAGAACGCCTAAAGGTTAAGCTGCTATCAATTTCATCTTTAATTTTAACAATGATGTCTAAAACCATCGGCCCACACTGATCCAAATCAATCTGGTAGGTATCTATACGCGGATTCTCGCCTGAATCTGGATTCCAGCGATAGACTTCAACTTGCTTAATGCGTGTTGCGCCTTCGGCAGCAGGAAAATGCTTTCCTTTTTGAATAACAGAATTCTTAGGTAGTGTAAATTCAACCATTAATAAACCCTCTTTTTAGGCGGAATCATTTCAACATCATCCGTTAAAGTGTACATATGCACAGGTCGGTAATCGATTTTGACTTTATTATCCTCTATCCACAATAAAGTATGCTTTAACCATTGCGCATCATCTCTTTCAGGAAAATCATCACGCGCGTGCCCACCACGGCTTTCTTTTCTATTCTCCGCCGCATTGATCGTGACTAATGATAAATCTAATAAATTATCTAATTCTAGGGCTTCGACTAAATCGGTATTCCAAATTAAAGAATCATCCTCTAACTTTAGCTTGGCGTAAGATTCACGTATCGCTGCAATCTCTTTTGCACCTTTTTGTAATACATCTTCCGTTCTAAAAACAGCCGCATGTTGTTGCATGGATTTTTGCATAGCCACACGAATTTCTGATGTTTTCAGCTCACCTTTTGCTGTACGAATTTTTTCAAAACGTTGCAAAGCAACATCCAATGCATCTTCTGCCAAAGGCTGGTGCGCACTTCCTGGTGTAATTAACTCGGCACAGCGTATTGCCGCCGCTCGACCAAAGACAACAATATCTAATAAAGAGTTAGACCCTAAACGATTTGCCCCATGCACCGAAACGCAAGCCGCCTCTCCAATCGCCATCAAACCTTTGACCACTGAATCCGGGTTACCGTCTTTTAAAGTCACCACTTCCGCTTTATAGTTAGTGGGAATACCGCCCATATTGTAATGCACGGTTGGAATCACTGGCACCGGCTCTTTTGTGACATCTACGCCCGCAAAAACTCTCGCCGTTTCAGAAATTCCCGGTAAACGCTCATGAATAATTTCTGGATCTAAGTGCTCCACATGCAAATACGCATGATCAGCATCCTCACCCACTCCTCGCCCAGCATTAACCTCCATAGTAATTGCACGACTGACAACATCACGCGAGGCTAAATCTTTTGCATGTGGCGCGTAAGTTTCCATAAAACGCTCACCTTTAGAATTAGTCAAATACCCCCCTTCTCCGCGCGCACCTTCGGTAATTAAACAACCTGCTCCATAAATTCCGGTGGGATGAAACTGTATAAATTCCATATCCTGTAACGGCAAGCCTGCACGTAAAACCATCGCACTACCATCACCAGTGACGGTATGCGCTGAGGTACAAGATTGAAAACAACGCCCATATCCACCGGTGGCTAAAATTACACTATGCCCTTTGAAAACATGTAGAGAGCCATCATCTAAACACCAAGCCAAAACGCCTCTGCACTCATCATTCTCCATAATAAGGTCTAGCACGACATACTCAACAAAAAACTCCGCCTTATGTTTTAGAGATTGTTGATACAGTGTATGCAGAATAGCATGTCCCGTCACATCAGCTGCTGCGCAAGTTCTTTGTGCTGTGCCTTCACCAAAATGCGTAGTCATACCACCAAACGCACGCTGATAGATTTTGCCATCTTCATTACGTGAAAAAGGCACACCGTAATGTTCTAATTCTAAAACCGCTGGCCCCGCCTCGCGGCACATATATTCAATCGCATCTTGATCACCTAACCAGTCCGACCCTTTTACAGTATCGTACATATGCCAGCGCCAATCATCTTCACCATTATTACCTAATGCTGCACTAATGCCTCCTTGCGCAGCAACTGTATGACTTCTTGTTGGAAATACTTTCGTAATACAGGCGGTTTTTAAACCTTTTTCGGCCATACCTAACGTCGCACGTAAACCTGCACCACCCGCACCGACGACAACTACATCGTACTCATGCTCAATAATTTTATATTTTTCTTTCATGTTTTACCCTGCTGAAATAGCAATACGAAGTGCAAAAACTAAGGCGCTAATCGCTCCACCTAAAAATGCTAGTTTAATCAGCCAGACCAGTGTGACTTTCAACCATTCCGGACTAATATAGTCTTCAATGACTACCTGTAAGCCTAAGGCAGCATGATAAAAGCTCATAAATGACCAGCTTAAAATCATGGTTAAATTAAAAGGCGAGCTAAGCCATTGCTTGATTTCAATATATGAGGCGTTGAATAGTTGTTGTACAAATAAAATTAACCAAAAAGAAAGTGGGATAAGCGCAACAGCACTAACGCGCTGCATCCACCAATGGTGCGTGCCTGTTTTCGCTGAACCCAAGCCACGTGCTTTTGCTAACGGCGTTTGATATTTCATCATTAACTCCCTAATTGTACGAATAAGAAGCTAAGTGCGGTCAAAGCTAAAGATCCAAAAATTTCTAAAATTAAGTAATAATTCATCAGAATCTTTTCATAACCTTCGCCCATATCCCAAATTAAATGTCGAATACCATGACAAAGATGGAAGAATAAAGCATAAATCATTAACCAAATAATCAGCACAACAACAGGATGTTGAATAAAAGATTGCATTGCGTAAAAACTACTACTGCCTGCTTGAATTTGCGCCAAACTCACAACAAATAAAATCAGACCCGCCGCCAAAAGAACACCCGTCATTCTATGTAAGATAGAAACAACAGCTGTTAAGGGAAGTCTATAGATTTGTAAATGCGGAGAAAGCGGTCTTTTTCTTTGTGTCATAAGCTATCCGGTAAACTTTATAGTAATACTCAATAATACCGCTTCAATTCGCTTTAAGCTACTAGAATATGTAGGGGAAATTTAACCACGTTTTTTACCAAATTTAACAACTTGAACTAGCGTAACCGACTAATTGCATAGATAGCACTCAATAAAACTAACAAACTGGGAAAAATAGCAACAAATAGAGGATTTAAGCCATAAACTATCCCCATTTGCCCCACGGAATTATCAATAATATTAAAGCTCATGCCAATTAAAACCCCCATAACCATTCTAGGCCCCATTGCCACACCACGACCAACAACTAAGACAAAAGGTGCAGCCACTAACAACATGACCAAGGTTACAAAAGGGTTAATGGCTCTCGCCCAAAAAGCGAGTTCATATTTCGCAAAATTTTGTTTATTGTGTTTTAAAAAATCAATATATTTAGATAGCTCCACTAAAGCTAAATTTTCTGGGTCTAAAACAACTATATCTAATACCTTATTATCAACACTAGAATTCCACTGTTTTTCCGCCATATGTTGAACTTTTACCTGCTGCAAGGAAAGCTCTGATACCTGCACATCCTTAAGTAGCCACTCACCTTTCTTTAGCAAACTCCCTTGCTTTGCATAAACGACTTCTTTTAAGTTCCGCTCATCATCTAAACTATAGGTATAGATATTACCTACTTGGCCTTGCGTATAACTCTCTTTAACGTTGATAAACTGATTACCATCACGTAGCCACATACCACTAGCCGTTATAGCAATCGGGCGATTGGTTTTTGCTGAGTTTTTTAATACTTTCGCCTTCCTTTCCCACTGTGGCCCTATAAACTCGCCAATACCAAAAGAAAGTGTAGTTAAAATCGCCCCCGCGATTAATACAGAACGAATGATTCCCAACAAAGAAACACCTGAAGCACGCATTGCCACCAGTTCTCGATTATTCGCCATATTGCCTAAAACGAACAAGCTTCCTAACAAAGCTGCTGACGGCATTAATTCATAGATATAGTGTGGGACCATCAAGCCTAAATACATAAAAATATGCTGTAAGTCGTAACTCCCGACGCCTCTCGATCTTAATTCATCATTAAAGGTAAATAAATTAAACAAGGTGTATAGCATCAATAAGGCGATAAAAGTCCCTTTTAAAACTTCCCTTACAATATATCGATCCAGCGCCTTCATATTGCCTTACCTCTTAAATTCAAAATAATCCAAGGAAGCCCATATAATCGGACAATTAAAAATACAACCAGCAAAGCAGATACTAAATAAATCCCCCAGAAACCTAACCAAACAGGAATCTCACCTTTAACCATCCAACTTAAAATAACTTGCTGAAAATTAGAAAAACTAAAATAGATAAGAAATGCAGTTAATACATTGCCATAGACACCACCCCGCGGGCTTATTTGCGCCAAAGGAACAGCCATTAAGGTTAATATAAATATTGCGATGGGCACAAATAAGCGCCGAAATAACTCACTAATCTCTTCTAACTTATCTGATTGAAGCAAGGTTTGCGTAGCAAGCCCATGAATACTAATTCTGGCTTGCCCTGCGGCATCCTCAATACGCATTGCATATTCAGAAAACGTTTCAAAGACATAGTCTAACTGCCCAGGCTCTCCTTGGACCCGTTTTCCCTCCAAAAAAACAAGAAATAAGCCTTCATCTACTTCACGTAACTCAGCAGAATTTGCGGTAATAATACCGACCTTATCACCACGCTTATCTTGCACAAATACATCGTGCATTTTGTCATCAGCTGTTACTGTTTCCGCATAAAAGATTAAACTACCCTTGCCATATTCGGTAAATCGTCCCGGAGAAATTCCTCGAATACCCGCCTTTTGTTGTTGCTCATAAAGAATCTCAATTCCTTGCGTTTTAGCCCAAGGTGAGACAAATAAAACCATCCCAATCGACAATAAAATAATAGGGATAATCGCTTTATAAACTGACTGATATATTTTAAAAACACCTACCCCAGCTGAAGCGAGGGTCGACATTTCATGATCTCTATACATACGGCCAATGACCATCAATACCGTTACAAAGGCTGAGGGCACCATAAATTCAGAGCTAGATACCAGAATTCTTAAACTTAAAAGTTCTAAGACTACATCATTGGAAATAAGCCCGTTAGCTGCCATTTTTAATGTTTTTAAAAACTCACGACTTACTACAATAACAACCAGCACAAGCAAAACAGAAAAAAACGTCTTTAACAGGTCCTTTATAATCAGGCGGTCAACCACACTCAGCGCCAACGCATTGAAGTTCAATTTTTTATAGAGCCCCTGATTCATATCACCCTCCATTTAGCTAATAAATTTTCTTTTAGGCATAAAAAAAGCCCAAGGTTTTTTAACCCTAGGCTTCCTATTATCTTTCAAACATCCTTATTCTTACAACTGGTGCCGGCGGGCGGAGTTGAACCGCCACGGACTATGTCCACCACCCCCTCAAGGTGGCGTGTCTACCAATTTCACCACGTCGGCATATTCTATTAAGGTATAACAACCTCATTTTCTACCGCGGGTAAATCATCTGCAATAACAATAGGTTCAGCAGTATTGGCTTGATCATCAGCAACAGTAGGTAATTCTGCAGCCATTTCATCAATAACTGGCGTATCCATTAAGTCGATTTCACTACCAGCTCCACCACTTAATACCGCAAGCCCTAAGCTAGTTGAAAAAAAGACTGCAGCTAAAACTCCCGTTGCTCTTGATAGAAAAGACGCCGACCCTTGTGCACCAAAAACAGTGCCCGATGATCCGCTACCAAATGCAGCACCTGCATCCGCACCTTTTCCGTGTTGAATTAATACTAGCCCAATAACAGCTAAACCCACTAAAACATGACCGATTATAATAACTTGATACATTTTTACTTTTTAAATGAAGAATAAATTTTTAAAAAAGAGTCCGCTGTTAACGAAGCTCCACCAACCAATACGCCGTCAATATCGGGCCTAGCTAATAATTTTTGTGCATTATCTGGTTTAACACTACCCCCATAAAGTATCTGGATTTTATCAGCTACTTCCTGGCTTTTAGAGGCAATCAATTGCCGAATGAAACGATGCACTTCCTGTGCTTTTTCATCACTTGCTGTTTTTCCTGTTCCTATTGCCCATAAAGGCTCATAAGAAATAACAGCATTATTGAAACTTTCTATACCTGCTTTATCAATGACACAGTTGACTTGCTCGGCAATCACATCAAATGTGCTGCCACTTTCTCTTTCTTCTAGTGTCTCACTGGTACTTAAAATAGGAATAATATTGCCTGCAATCGCCTGACAAAATCGATCAGCCACTGTTGAATTAGTGTCCGCATAATATTGTCTGCGTTCCGAATGCCCTACAATTGCATATTTACAATTATACTCATTCAACATGCTTGCAGATATTTCACCCGTATAAGCCCCTGTACTATGCGCAGCGACATTTTGAGCGCCACATATAAGCTTACTATTTACAATTCGTTTACTAATTTCAGGAATATATAAATAGGGCGGGCAAATAACAAGGTCTGCATTTATATTGGGTATGTCTGCAATGATGGTATCAACCAGCGCTAATGCACTATCTCTATCAACATTCATTTTCCAGTTGCCAATAGCTAAGCCACGTCGCATCAATAACCCCTTACCTATTTTTTAATCAGGATATTATAACTTAGTATTCCCCCCTTGGGGCTAAGCTTTTAATAAAATTTTATATTTTCGTCTAACTAAATTGCTTTTTCAACCGCTTTAACCAATAAATCCGCTTGCGCTTTAACCTCAGCTTCATTAACCCCTTCAACCATTACTCTAATTAATGGTTCAGTCCCTGATGCACGTAATAAAACACGCCCTTTATCAGCTAATGTTTTTTCAGCTAATGCCACTGCTTTTTGAATCACATCGCTTTTAGCAATATCGATTTTTTTCTCGATTTTTACATTTAATAAAACTTGAGGATATTTTTTCATCTCAGATTTCAAGTCATATAAACTTTTACCAGACTTACGAACTTCCGCTAAAACTTGCAATGCAGCCACAATGCCATCACCAGTCGTGGTTTTATCTAAACAGATAATATGCCCTGAGCCTTCGCCGCCAATTTGGCTATTATGTTTTTTCATTTGCTGCATAACATAACGATCACCCACATTGGCTCGCACAAGATCAACACCAAGTGCTTTTAGCGCATGCTCCATGCCCAAGTTAGTCATCAAAGTACCAACGACTGGCCCTTGTAATTCACCAGCAGCTAATTTAGCTTTAGCAATAATAAAAATAAGCTCATCACCATCGACCACCTCACCTTTATGGTCAACCATGATTAAACGATCCCCATCACCATCTAATGCAATCCCTAAATCTGCGCGATATTCTATGACTGCAGCCTTCAATTGCTCAGGCTGCGTTGCACCACACTTATCATTGATGTTAAGCCCATTAGGCTCAACTCCAATACTAACAACCTCAGCACCCACCTCAGCAAAAACATGCGGGGCGATATGGTAAGTTGCACCATTGGCACAATCGACCACAATTCGTAAACCTTGAAAATCAAGTCCTGACTCTACGCTAGCCTTACAAAATTCAATATAACGCCCCGCCGCATCATCTAAACGCACAGCTTTTCCTAACTTGCGTGATGCAACCGTGGTCATTGGTTTATCCAGATATGACTCGATTCTATGTTCTAAATCATCGGATAATTTAGTTCCTTCTGTGGAAAAGAACTTAATCCCATTATCATGATAAGAGTTATGCGAAGCGCTCAGAACAATCCCTGCTTGCGCTCTTAAGGTACGCGTTAAATAAGCAATACCTGGTGTAGGCATCGGCCCTAATAATTTAGTATTAACCCCAGCTGCTGACAAGCCCGCCTCTAGTGCAGATTCAAACATATACCCAGAAATACGCGTGTCTTTTCCCAGTAAAACCGTACCATGCCCCTCTTCAGCAAAAACTTGCCCAATCGCCCAGCCTAATTTGAGAAATACATCGGGCGTAATGGGATATATACCGACTTCACCACGAATACCATCTGTACCAAAAAATTTCTTTGTCATAATAACTTTAATCTTCTGTTGTTTTTATATCTTCTGCTACCGCTTTAACTTGCGGCACTTCATCCCAACCCTCAACTGCTTGAACAGGGCGGCGCTCCATTAAATCTTCAATTTGACTTTTATCAATGGTTTCATATTTCATTAATGCAGCAGACATGGTATGTAAAATATCTTCATTATCTTTTAAGATTTGTTCCGCACGCGCATAATTAGTGTCAATAATTTTACGAATTTCTTCATCAATCACATGCGAAGTCTCATCGCCTACACTTTTATGCTTGGTAACAGAACGCCCTAAAAATACTTCACCTTCTTCTTCACTATAAGATAACGGCCCTAATTTTGAAGACAACCCCCATTTAGTGACCATATTTCTTGCTAATTCAGTCGCTCGCTCAATATCATTTGAAGCGCCTGTTGATACCTGTTCCCAACCAAATATTTGTGCTTCTGCAATACGCCCGCCATATAAACTAGAAATCATACTGTCTAATTTCTGTTTACTCACACTATATTGATCTTTTTCCGGCAAAAACATAGTGACACCCAAGGCGCGCCCACGAGGCATAATACTCACCTTATAAACAGGGTCATGTTCTGGTACTATTTTACCGACAATTGCATGTCCCGCTTCATGATAAGCGGTCATTTTTTTCTCTTTTTCATCCATCACCATAGAGCGTTTTTCAGCCCCCATGATAATTTTATCTTTGGCTTTTTCAAGGTCAAACATACTAACCACACGCTTATTCATACGTGCAGCATATAAAGCCGCTTCATTCACTAGATTAGCTAAGTCTGCCCCAGAAAATCCCGGTGTCCCTTGCGCAATATATTGTATTTGAATACCTTTATCAGCAGGTACTTTACTCATATGCACCCCTAAAATTTTCTCACGCCCCTTCACATCAGGAAGACTGACGGTAACTTGGCGGTCAAATCGTCCCGGGCGCAATAATGCTGCATCTAAAACGTCAGGTCGATTAGTTGCAGCGATAACAATAACCCCTTCATTATCTTCAAAACCATCCATTTCAACCAACAGCTGATTTAAGGTTTGTTCTCGCTCATCATTTCCCCCACCTACGCCGGCACCACGCTGACGCCCAACAGCATCGATTTCATCAATAAAGATAATACACGGTGCATTTTTTTTAGCTTGCTCGAACATATCGCGCACACGAGAAGCACCTACACCCACAAACATTTCTACAAAGTCAGATCCAGAAATAGCAAAGAATGGTACTTTAGCTTCGCCAGCTATAGCTCTCGCTAAAAGCGTTTTACCCGTCCCAGGAGGACCTACCATTAATGCACCACGTGGTATCTTTGCGCCTAACTTTTGATATTTAGAAGGGTCTCTAAGGAAATCCACCATTTCCTCCACCTCTTCCTTTGCCTCATCACAACCAGCAACATCAGCAAAAGTAACTTTTATCTGCCCTTCATCCAGAGCTCGTGCTTTACTTTTACCGAAATTAAGTGGATTGCCTTTACCGCCGCCGCCTTGCATTTGGCGCATAAAAAACACCCAAACTCCGATTAACAAGATCATTGGAAACCAAGAAATAAACATTTGCATTAGCATAGAGTCACCATCAGCACTGCGTGCTTTAATTTCTACACCATTAGCTAACAGATCATCAACAAGGTGCGGATCATTCGGCGCATGTGACGTAAAAGTATTGCCACCCTGTAACTCTCCACGAATACCATCTTTATCATCTAAAGTGACACTTTGAACTTGCCCTGCTTTAACTGCATCAATAAATTGAGAGTAAGAAACAACCGTATTTTTTTGACTGCCTCGATTATCAAAATTATTAAAAACTGACATTAAAACAACGGCAATGACGACCCATAAAACTGTATTTTTAACTATATCGTTCAATTTTTTTCCCTTAAATCTATACAGATTTTGCAAAAAAGATAAAAGCTAACTGTCTCTTTATTTGCTTTCAATTCATACAATAAAAACAAATACCAACTACTTACAATAAGGCTTATTATTTCTTTTTAAAGCCTTTACCTAAAATATAAACTTCATTACTACGCGGCCTTGATGACTTTGGTTTTCTAATAATGACTTTAGAAAATGAGGCCTCGACTTGCTTTTGATAGGCTTCAAAACCCACGCCTTGAAAAACCTTTACCAAAAAAGACCCGCCCTCCACTAAGATATTCTCTGCCGTTTCTAATGCCAACTCACAGAGATACATCGCACTGGGTTGGTCTATCGCTTTATTACCACTCAAGTTAGGCGCCATATCTGATAACACAACATGAATTGGCGCACCTTCTAACAGGCTATTGAGCTGTTCATAAACTTCATTTTCACGAAAGTCACCTTGAATAAAATCCACCCCTGCAATGGGATCTATATCTAAAATATCCAAAGCAATAACACGCTGTTTTTTACCTACAATTTTTCGTGCATATTCCGACCAACCGCCTGGTGCTGCACCTAAATCAACAACATTCATGCTCGGTTGAATCAGCTTATCTTTTTCTATTACTTCGATTAATTTAAACGTCGCTCGAGAACGGTAACCTAATGCCTTCGCTTTCTTAACATATTCATCATTAACATGCTCTTGCATCCAATCGTTACTACTTTTACTTCGTGCCATATATTTAGTGTAAAATTATGCTAATTAATTATTTAAGGAAAGACAGAGTGAATTCTGAACAAACAAAAGAGCTTAAAACTCGCGCCCATATGCTAAAACCCATCATTATGATTGGTCAAGCAGGTTTAACCGAAGCGGTATTAAAAGAAATTGAAATTGCACTCGATATCCATGAGTTATTAAAAATAAAGGTCCGTGCAGAAAGAGACGAACGTAAAGAAATTTTTCAACAAATCTGTATCGATACCAAAGCTGAAATGATACAAAGCATTGGCCAAGTGATTGTTATTTACCGTGAAAAACCACCTAAGCCACAAAAAAAGGTAGCACCACAAAGAAAGCGCCACACTAGAATGTAGCGATTACTGCTTGAGAGTCTCCATTAATAGCGAGACTCTCAAGCAAAACAAAGCTTAAATATATTGAATTGATAAGATCTCATATTCAACATTACCACCCGGTGTTTTTACAGTAACAACATCTTCCACTTCTTTACCAATAAGCGCACGTGCAATTGGCGATCCGACTGAAATTCGTGATGCTTTAATATCTGCCTCATCCACACCTACAATTTGATAAGTCACTTTTTTCTCGGTGTCTAAATCTTCAATTTCAACGGTTGCACCAAAAATAACCTTACCTTTTGCATCGATCGTTGTTACATCAATAACCTGTGCATGAGATAACTTTGCCTCGATCTCATTAATCCGCCCTTCTGCAAACCCTTGCTGTTCACGCGCCGCATGGTATTCCGCATTTTCCTTTAAATCACCATGCTCTCTCGCTGTTGCAATATCAGCAACAATCCGAGGTCGAGTCACGGTTTTCAACACATCTAACTCAGCATTTAATTTTTCTGCGCCTTTTACAGTAAGAGGTACTTTATCCATTTAAAACTCCAAACTCTCTGTTTTTCTAAACTATCAAAACAAAAAAACAAAGACCAATCTTTAAGTTAGCCTTTGTTTTATTTTTAACTCTGACGATTATTTAATTTAAACTTTTATGTAGATCTTGTAAGCAATTCACATCACCCGCACCTAATTCACCTAACGCATAACAAGCCGCTCTCGCACCTGCCATTGTCGTGTAATAAGTGACATGATGTTGTAATGCTTCACGGCGCATAGTAAATGAATCCGCGACCGCCTTAACACCTTCAGTTGTATTAATAATAAGTTGAATCTCATCATTCTTAATCATATCAACCGTATTTGGGCGAGCTTCATTCACTTTATAGACTACTTTACATTCGATATTTGCATCTTGTAATACTTTTGCTGTCCCTTTAGTAGCAACAATTTTGTAATTATTACTAATCAGGATTTCTGCAATTTCCACTAATTTAGGCTTATCTACTTCACGAATACTAATCAATGCAGTACCGCTCGCACTTAATGTAACACCCGATGCACGCTGTGATTTAGCAAAGGCTTCACCAAAGGTTTTACCTACGCCCATCACTTCACCGGTTGATTTCATCTCAGGGCCCAATAATGGATCAACACCAGGAAACTTCACAAAAGGAAAAACCGCTTCTTTAACTGAAAAGTAGCTAGGAATTCGTTCTTCAGTAATACCTTGCTCTTTAAGCGATTTACCCGCCATACATAAAGCAGCAATTTTAGCTAATGGATAACCGGTTGCTTTAGAAACAAAAGGTGCAGTTCGTGATGCACGAGGATTTACCTCTAAAACATAAATCGTCTCACCTTGAATCGCAAATTGCGTATTCATTAGACCACGGACACCTAAAGCTTCAGCCATTTGACCGACTTGTACGCGTAACTCATCTTGCAAATGCATAGGTAAGTCATAAGGTGGAATTGAACAGGCTGAATCACCAGAATGCACCCCAGCTTGCTCTACATGTTGCATCAAACCACCGATTAAAACAGTTTCACCATCATAAATAGCATCGACATCCATTTCGATCGCATCATCTAAAAAGCGATCTAAAAGCACAGGTGAATCATTAGACACACTAATCGCTTCTTTCATATAACGCTGCAAGGTTTCATCATCGTAAACGATTTCCATGCCACGCCCACCTAATACATAAGAAGGACGTACAACTAAAGGATAACCTAATTCTTTAGCAACGTTCAGCGCTTGTTCTGTAGAGGATGCAGTGCCATTCGGTGGCTGTTTTAACTTTAATTTATCAATTAAACTTTGAAAACGCTCTCTATCTTCAGCTAAATCAATCGCGTCAGGTGAAGTTCCAATAATCGGCACACCAGCCGCTTCTAAATCACGCGCTAATTTAAGTGGCGTTTGCCCACCATACTGAACAATAACCCCTTTCGGTTTTTCTAGATGGATAATTTCCAAGACATCTTCAAAGGTTAGGCCTTCAAAATAAAGTCGATCAGAAGTATCGTAATCAGTCGAAACAGTTTCAGGATTACAGTTGACCATGATGGTTTCATAACCCTCTTCACGCAATGCAAATGCAGCATGCACGCAACAGTAATCAAACTCAATTCCTTGACCAATTCGGTTAGGACCACCCCCTAAAATAATAATTTTTTCTTTATCCGATACCCGTGATTCACATTCTTGCTCATAAGTAGAATATAAATAAGCGGTATCTGATGAAAATTCAGCAGCACATGAATCAATACGTTTATAAACAGGACGTATATCTTGTTTATGACGTAATTTACGTACCGCTGATTCTTTAGTACTTAGTAATTTAGCTAAACGCGCATCAGAAAAACCTTTTTGTTTTAGTCTGAATAACTCGCCTTCTTTTAAGGTTGCTAGTGTTTTTGTTTCTAGAGACTTCTCAGTATTGATTAAATCTTCTACTTGCGCTAAAAACCAAGGATCAATTTTGCTGGCCTCATGAATTTCATCAAACGTCATTCCGCTACGGAATGCATCTGCAACATACCAAAGACGCTCAGGTCCCGGGTGACGCATTTCACGTTGCATTTTATCTGCGGCATTTGGGTCGCTTAAATCAACTATTTCATCTAAGCCAGAGACACCGACTTCAAGACCACGCAATGCTTTTTGCAATGATTCTTGGAAAGTACGACCAATGGCCATCACCTCACCCACAGACTTCATTTGCGTTGTTAAACGATCATCTGCCTTAGGGAATTTCTCGAAAGTAAAACGAGGCACCTTAGTAACCACATAATCGATTGTTGGCTCAAATGACGCAGGTGTTGCACCGCCTGTAATCTCATTTTGTAGTTCATCTAGGGTATAACCTACCGCTAATTTTGCCGCCACTTTTGCAATCGGGAAACCCGTCGCTTTTGAGGCTAAGGCAGATGAACGTGATACACGTGGATTCATCTCAATAACAACCATACGGCCATCTTCTGGATTAATCGCTACCTGTACATTTGAACCACCGGTATCTACCCCAATTTCACGTAATACTGCTAAAGAAACATTACGTAATATTTGATACTCTTTATCAGTTAAGGTTTGTGCCGGTGCAACCGTGATTGAATCACCAGTATGCACACCCATAGGATCAAAATTCTCAATGGAACAGATAATAATACAATTATCTTTGGTATCACGTACCACTTCCATTTCGTATTCTTTCCAACCTAAAACTGATTCTTCAATCAATAATTCATTAGTAGGTGATAAATACAATCCACGCTCACAAATTTCAACAAATTCTTCTTTGTTATAAGCAATACCACCACCACTACCGCCCATAGTAAAGGAAGGACGAATCACGGTTGGGTAACCTACTTCAGCTTGTGCAGCAAAGGCTTCTTCCATGGTATGAGCTGTTTTCGATTTAGCAACTTCAAACCCTAAGCGCCCCATGGCTTGATTAAACAAATCACGATCTTCAGCCATATTAATAGCATCTTTATTAGCACCGATCATTTCCACGCCGTATTTTTCTAATACACCATGCTTATCTAAATCTAAAGCGCAATTTAACGCTGTTTGTCCGCCCATAGTCGGTAAAACAGCATCAGGACGCTCTTTTTCTATAATTTTTTCAACCGTTTCCCAATCGATAGGCTCTATATAAATAGCGTCTGCCATATCTGGGTCAGTCATAATCGTTGCAGGATTAGAATTGACTAAAATAATACGGTAACCTTCTTCACGTAAGGCTTTACAAGCTTGTGTGCCTGAATAATCAAATTCGCACGCTTGACCAATTACAATAGGGCCAGCGCCTAATAATAAAATGGATTTTATGTCGGTTCTTTTTGGCATAGTCGTCGAGTACTCAGCAGTAATTAGTTGGCTTGGTTCATCATCTCTATAAAATCATCAAATAATGACTCTACATCTTGTGGACCAGGGCTAGCTTCAGGATGACCTTGAAAGCTCATCGCCGGAATATCCGTACGTGCTATACCTTGTAGACTGCCATCAAATAAAGAATGGAAAGTGGCTTCTAAGTTATTCGGTAAAGACTCGGCTTTAACAGCAAAACCATGATTTTGACTACTAATCATTACACGACCTGTCGCTTTTTCTTGCACAGGGTGATTTGCGCCATGATGGCCAAATTTCATCTTTTCTGTTTCTGCACCACATGCTAACGCGAGTAATTGATGCCCTAAACAAATACCAAAGACAGGAATTTTTTTCTCTAAAATCGTTTTAATTGCTTCGATTGCATAAGTACACGGCTCTGGATCGCCTGGTCCATTTGATAAAAAGATACCATCAGGATTCATAGCCAAAACAGTTTCAGCGGGTGTTGTTGCAGGAACAACAGTCACTCGACAGCCACGATTAGCCAAGAGGCGTAAAATATTACGCTTCACACCAAAATCATAAGCAACCACATGCTTAGTTAAGTTTTCAGCTGTTTGGTGCCCGTCTTCTAATGTCCAGGTATTCTCTGTCCACTCATATACTTCAGCCGTAGTAACTTGTTTTGCTAAATCTAAGCCCTTTAGCCCAGAAAATGCATCAATGGCAGCCTTAGCCTGTTCTTCAGAAACTGTTTCACCCGCAATAATACAGCCACGTTGCGCGCCTTTATCACGTAATAAACGCGTTAATTGACGTGTATCGATTTCAGCAATCGCAACCACGTTATTATCTTGTAAATAGTCAGATAAATTTTTCTCTGATCGCCAACTACTCGATACTAAAGGTAAATCCCGAATCACCAAACCACTTGCAAAAACAGAGACCGACTCGTTGTCTTCATCAGTTGTGCCTACATTTCCAATATGAGGATATGTCAGTGTAACAATTTGCTTTGCATAAGAAGGGTCACTCAAAATCTCTTGATACCCCGTTAAGGAGGTATTAAAAACAACTTCCCCAGCCGAACATCCATCTGCGCCTATCGACACCCCATGAAATACGGTCCCATCTTCTAACATTAATAATGCAGGTTTGTGCATTCTCGCCTCTTAAATGTACAAAACGGGAGCGACCTTAGCCTACCCCCGTTATGAATAAAATACGTTTAAATCTCGAATTAATAACTCGATTCAATTACCTAATTTTACTGAATTATTAGCCTGCGGTCATTAAGATTTTTTTATTATGAGTACTTTAGCTATAAAAAGTGCTAATTAAGCCTGTTTTTCCACAAAATTAATCAAACGTTCTCTTCCTGCATTGTCGATATCAATAAAGTGCATTCCTAGCTGACACTCATCCTGCGTTAAGCGGCGCGAGTAAACTACTCGACACCGCGCTTTAAACTCATATTTTTTATTATTTTTTTCTGGGAAATCAATAACCACATCAACCTCTAAAGGCCTGCCACTACAGACAAAATCACCCTTCGGCGTAATCTGTTCTCGCTCTAGCGTACTGCATTTTAGCGCAACACCTTCCGCTGAAATATTCAGTGTTTTAGCTGATACCACATAAGTTTCATCACTAATACTTGCTGATAAAGCAGACATTTCAGCTCTTAATTTATTTCGCTTCTTTAAACTCATCAAATTAACCTACTATTTCTTAATCTCCGCAACTAACTCAGCACTACCATCCATATTTTCAGTGTCTGAATACAGCATAGGCGTGCCATCACTCAATAAGTGACTATCGATTACTTCACAAATGACAACTTGATGATCACCTGCATCCACCTCATTCACCCAGCGACACTCAAAAGCCACCAACGCTTCTCTCAAAACAGGAACAGAAGCTGTACCTGCCCCCCAAGTCCCCAATGCCATTTTATCAAGTAAACCAGACCGCCCATAATGTGCCGCGAAGTTCATTTGTGATTTATCTAAAACATTGACTGTACACTGCTTATTTTCTTTAAATAGAGCATACGAAGTGTGTGCGGGATTGATACTTATCGCCAATAACACGGGGTCAAATGAAACTTGCATGACCCAAGCCGCAGTAAATGCATGCGAATCACTTACAGCAACCACCATAACACCTGAATTTAAATACTTTAAAGCCTGCAATGTTTGATTCATGATCCCATCTCAAGGTCGATACGCATAGACAAATCTACCGCCTGCACACTCTTAGTGAGTGCTCCAATAGAAATATAATCTACCCCCGTTTCAGCAACGCCACGAATAGTGTCCAAAGTAATATTCCCCGAAGCTTCTAATTCTACTCGTCCATCAACTAACTCAACTGCAGTACGCAATGCATCCAATGAAAAATTGTCCAGCATAATGCGTGTCGGCTTTGCTTCTAATGCCTGAGCTAACTCATCCATCGACTCTACTTCCACTTCTAGCAAGGTAGAGCCTATCGTTTTAGCTTTCTCAACCGCCAAAGCAATCGAACCTGCCGCCATAATATGATTTTCTTTGATTAAAATACCATCATACAAACCGACTCGATGATTATGACAGCCTCCACATACCACCGCGTACTTTTGTGCATCCCTCAATCCCGGAATGGTTTTCCTAGTATCCAGTACCTTACAGCCTGTACCCAAAACCGCTTGTGCATAAAAATGTGCTTGTGTTGCCGTTGCCGACAAGGTTTGCAATAAATTTAAAGCCGTTCTTTCACCGGTCAACAACGGTCGCGCCAAGCCCTGTAATTCACATAAAATCGCACCTGCCTCTACCCAAGCACCTTCAGCACAATACCAAGTTATTTTAACACTAGCATCCAATTGCTCGAATACAGCATTAAACCAATCTTGACCACAACAAATCATTCCCTCACGCGTCACTACAGTTGCACTCGCTTCTCGAGAGTTAGAAATAATTAATGCGGTTAAATCACCTGCACCAATATCTTCTGCAAGAAAGGCACTAATATCAATCGATGGTAGTTTACTCATAAAACCCTGAAATTCTTTAAACTGATTTCGTTAAAATAATGCAAAAAATCAGCAAACAAAAAAAAGGGATAGATTAAAAAATCCATCCCTTCCATAGAAATCTGAAACTAATCAAACCTTTTCATTCATTGAAAAGCGTATTTACTTTAACAGCTCTAATTTCTCTAATACCGCAGCAGCAACTTGAGCGTCATAATGACGTCTTAAAGTTGAGTCACTAGGCGCACCTGCGAATAACTGCTCTTCATCAGCAATTAAGTTCTGTACAAAATGACGGCGTAAAAGCGATTCCTCAGGGATTCGATTACTAACCGCTTGGTTTGCTACTACTAATTGCACATAATGACGTTTAAGCGTTGAATCTTCAGGCATCCCAGCAACAAATTGACTTTTCACTGGCTCTACAACGGGTTGCGCCACAGCAGGTGCTGCTACGATTTCTTCTTCAATAGCAACCTCTTCTGTCACTTCGTTATTTTCAGCAACTACCGCTACCTCTTCTTCAATTACAAGCTCTTCAGCTTCATCCTTGCTAGCTTCCACAACTGGCTCTTCTGCTACAGTTTCGTCTTCACCTGATTTAAAATAAAACCAAATACCGCAGGCTATCGCCACTACCATTACAAATTCAAACATTGTGTATCCCTTAATTTAACAAAATATTTAAGTATAAAAATTACCTGTTAGCTATTATTCCATATAATAGCCAACAGGTAAGCCTTTTCTTTTAAAGATTAAGCGCCTTAATTTATTAACATCAATGCATTATGAAAATACACGAGCACTGGCTAAACACAGCACAACACACTCCATCCCCCAACGCCGACCTTAGGCCCGATGAAAGTGATATTTCACTGATTGTTATTCACTGCATTAGCTTGCCCGAAGGCCATTTTGCAACACCTCACATCACTCAACTCTTCAACAATCAATTAAAAGCATGCGATCACCCTAGCTTTAAGGAAATATGTGAATTAAAAGTCTCGAGCCATGTAGTGATAGCCCGCACTGGAGAAATCACCCAGTACGTGCCTTTTAATCAACGCGCATGGCATGCCGGTGTTTCTAATTATTGCGGCCGCACACAATGCAATGATTTTTCTATCGGCATAGAACTTGAAGGAACCGACCATACACCCTACACAGCTGAGCAGTACCAACAACTCTGCCAATTAATTAGGTGCCTGATAAACCATTACCCGAAGCTTACGAGTAAAGCGATCACAGGGCATAGTAATATTGCACCTGAAAGAAAAACTGACCCTGGAGAATTTTTTGATTGGGAGCGATTAAAAGCCAGCCTGTAAAATATAGGTACCAGCTGGAATATAAAGTATTCAGCTTAACGCCCGCCAATGCCTTATCACGCAACGCATGGGTACACTGAAATCTCCGCAAAACTACAGTCACCTTAAATTACTCGCAGACATAAAAAAACCGCTGCTAGCCTATATAGCTAAGAAGCGGTTTTTAAGTGATACATGCAAGGTAAAATTTACATTTTAGCTAATACTTTTGCAACAGTTTCACCCATTGCTGATGGCGTAGGTGCAATCGTCACACCTAAGTCTTGCAGCATTTCTACTTTTTCTGCCGCACTTTCGCCCACAGAAGAAATAATCGCACCAGCATGGCCCATACGACGACCTTTAGGGGCAGTTAAACCCGCAATATAAGCAACAATTGGCTTATTCATATGCTTAGCAGCATAAACACCCGCTTCAACTTCTTGAGGCCCACCGATTTCACCAATCATTAAGATTAATTTAGTGTCATCATCTTCTTCGAATTTCTCGAAAATATCACGATGCGAGCTCCCGTTAATAGGGTCACCACCGATACCCACTGAGGTTGAAATACCGATACCTAACTCACGCATTTGGTCAGCTGCTTCGTAACCTAAAGTACCTGAACGCCCTACCACACCAACAACACCAGATTGGTAAATATGCCCTGGCATAATACCCAACATAGCTTGCTCTGGCGTAATCGTACCTGCACAGTTAGGGCCGGTTAATACCATACGCTCGTTTTTAGGGAATTTACGTAGATATTGTTTAACCTTCATCATATCTTGCGTAGGAATGCCATCCGTAATCGATACACAGTATTTAATACCCGCATCTGCGGCTTCCATAATTGAATCAGCAGCAAATGCAGGCGGTACAAAAATAATACTTGCTTCCGCACCTTCTTGCTCAACCGACTCTTTCACTGTGTTAAATACAGGGCGATCTAAATGGGTTTGGCCACCTTTGCCCGGCGTAATCCCACCCACAACAGTTGATCCGTAATTGATCATATCTTGTGCATGAAAGGTTCCGATTTTACCCGTGAAGCCCTGCACAATCATGCGCGTATTTTTATTAATTAAAATCGCCATTATGCAGCTCCTTCTTTTGCTACTTGTTCATTACGTGCTTGTACCGCTTTTTCTGCCGCTTCCGCTAAGGTAGTTGCAGTAATAATTGGTAAGCCACTTTCAGCGATAATCTTACGACCTGCTTCCACGTTTGTACCTGATAAACGTACAATTAAAGGAATCTTCATGTCGATTTTTTTAACTGCTTGTACAACCCCTTCAGCAATCCAATCACAACGATTAATTCCGGCAAAGATATTAACTAGCATGGCTTTAACACCTTCATCAGCCAATACCAAACGAAACGCTTTTTCTGTACGCTCTGCTGATGCACCACCACCGACATCTAAAAAGTTAGCTGGCTCACCGCCGGCTAATTTAATCATATCCATTGTGGCCATTGCTAAACCAGCACCATTGATCATACAACCAATATCACCATCCAACCCTACATAGCTTAAGCCACGGTCAGCTGCTGCCATTTCTTGCGGGTGCTCCTGAGTTTTATCGCGTAATTCAGCGACTTTTTGACGACGAAATAATGCATTATCATCAAAACCCATTTTGGCATCTAAGGTAATCAATTCACCTGCTTTTGTTACCACCAATGGGTTAATTTCCAACATATTGGCATCTAATTCACGCATAGCACAATAGCAGCCACGAATAAATTTCACTGCATGGCTAATTTGTGTTGATTCTAAACCTAATGCAAATGCCATTTCTCTCGCTTGAAAATCCAATAAACCCACCGCAGGATCTATATGAATTTTTTTAATTTTTTCAGGGCTATTCTCAGCAAGATCTTCAATCTCCATACCCCCTTCAGCAGAACCCACCATAATGATGCTTTCATGGGTACGGTCAACTAAAAAGCTAAAATATAACTCTTTCTCTATATCAGTTCCTGCTTCTATATAAAGGCGTGAACAAACTTTACCTTCAGGGCCTGTTTGGTGCGTCACTAAGCGCTTACCTAACATGCTTAGCGCCGCTGCTTCGACTTCTTCATGAGTAAAACAAATTTTAACGCCACCCGCTTTACCACGTGCACCCGAATGAATCTGCGCTTTTACTGCCCAAACACTACCACCAATTTCGCGCGCACGCTGTACTGCATCTTCAGGACTGTACGCCAAACCACCTTCGGCAATTTTGACGCCATAGCCTTCTAAAATTTCTTTTGCTTGATACTCATGAATATCCATAGCACCCCCCTTAATTAAAATTAAAATATAAAAAAGGCCGCACAAGGCGACCTTTTTCTTAATACTGTGACTTTTTTATGCTTTTGCTGCAATTGCTTCCGCAGCTTTTACAACATTATTCGCCATTTTTTCTGAAGCCGCATCAATAAGTCGACCATCTAATGCCGCCGCACCTTTACCTTGTGCCGCTGCTTCTTTTAATGCGACTAAAATGCGCTTTGCTTTTTCAACTTCTGAAGCAGGTGGTGTAAAGACTTCATTTGCTAATGCAATTTGTGATGGATGAATTGCCCATTTTCCTTCACAACCTAAAGCCGCGCCTCTTCTTGCTGCGTCTTTATAACCATCAGGGTCTTTAATATCACCAAAAGGGCCATCAATAGGACGCAAACCATAAGCACGACAAGCAACAATCATACGACTTAATGCAAAATGCCATTGATCGCCTGGGTAATCTGGATTCAAGCCACCAATATTGGTTGTTCTTGCACGATTACTTGCTGCGTAATCAGCTACACCAAAATGTAATGCTTCTAAACGACCGCCAATTGAACCTTGTTTAGCGATATCTTCAACATTAGCCATACCCAATGCTGTTTCAATTAAACATTCGATACCAATTTTTTTAGTCATGCCTTGCTGCATTTCTAATTGATTTAACATGGATTCAACCATGTAAACATCACCATAAACGCCGACTTTAGGAATTAAAATCGTATCGATTTTTTCACCACATTGCTCGACTAAATCAACAACATCACGCACCATGTACTGTGTATCTAGGCCATTAATACGAATAGAAACAGTAATACCTTTACCTGCCCAGTCTAATTCGTTAATCGCTTTAATGACATTTTTACGCGCCTGCAGCTTATCATCAGGTGCAACAGCATCTTCAAGATCAAGAAAAATAACATCTACGCCGCTATTCAATGCTTTTTCAAACATTTCTGGGCTTGATCCTGGAACAGCTAATTCACAACGCTGAACACGTTGAGAATTTGCTTCATATAAAGTGTGACTCATTAGCTAGCTTCCTACTTTTATAAAAATAAAGGCTTTTATTGATTCTGCATTCCCAGCTAAATCAAAAGATTAGCCGAAAAATATACTACATATAGACAAAAATGTCAATCAAGCCCAAATGATACCTATTGTTTTCAATAACTTATATAAAAAACAGCCTACCCTAATTCTTAATCTAAAAATATTTTAGGCAAAAAAAATGCGCTTTTGCTAGTTTGGTGATAGCAAAGCGCATTATAAAGAACTCAGAACAGTCTGTTTGGAGGCAGGATGTTTATTTAGGAGTTGCAAGCATTTTATAGCCCTTCTAAGTATTTGAAAATGTGGCAAATTGTCACGTGACAATTTGTCGCAACCTA
>CBDUDV010000043.1:0-24693 GCA_965366065.1 uncultured bacterium
AATTTCAAATCGGGACGCCGTGGTAATAACCAGCGCATATAGCCGAGTAAAAAATCAATATTCAGACTACGCTCATGCGCTTCATCAATAATAATGGTGTCATATTGAGTCAAATACGGATCATTTTGTGATTCGGCCAACAAAATACCATCCGTCATGAGCTTAACTAAGGTACTGTCATGCGTTCTATCATTAAAGCGTATTTTATAACCCACCGCTTTTCCAATTGGTTGCTTAAGCTCTTCCGCAATACGATCAGCAACAGTCCGTGCAGCAATACGTCGTGGCTGTGTATGACCAATTAATCCCGCTGCACCGCGGCCAATTTCCAAACAAATTTTCGGTAATTGTGTGGTTTTACCTGAGCCGGTTTCGCCACATAAAATCACTACCTGATTTTTTTGAATTAACTCAGCAATTTCATCTTTTTTCGCCGTAACTGGGAGGTCAGGGTATTCCAGCGCAGGAAAGCTATTTAGCCGCGCATTACGCTTTTCAATCGACAGTTTAAGTTTTAATTCTAATTGCGCTAGCTTATCTTTAACTTCTTTGCCTTTTTGTAGCTCACTACGCAAACGATCTAATTGACGTTTAATCGGCTGACGGTCTTTATTAAGTGTTTTAGCTAAATTTTTACTGAGTTGCTGAATGAGTTCTTTGGATGACATAAAGGGTGTAGGTTGAAATAATGAGAGGGATTAAGTAATTAACTGCTTGCCTAATGGCGTAATTCTATATTTTTGTGTTGGGCTTTTAGGCCTATCCGGCTGTGTCATTTCAATCCATTGCTGTTGCAAAGCAGGAAGAATATAATTTTTCCTGAATGTTGGCTTATGCTTTAAATTCAGTTGTCGCATCATCTCGCTACTGGTTAACGATCTTTGCTGCATAAGTAAATTAAGCAGTTTGTTTACTTGGTCGCTTTCTTGATCGCTTACTTGGTCGTTTTGATCTACAGAGCCTACTAAACAAGCCTCCAAAATAATAGCCAGCATAAATTCAATAAAAGGCGCTGAATCAGACTTTTGTGTACTTTCATTTAGCACCTGATAGTAAGCCTGCTGCTGGCCATAAACGAGACTTTCAACAGGAATATGCAAAAATAAATTTCTCCACTGACTTAAAATCAGCGTTTGCCATAAGCGTCCCATCCGTCCATTACCATCAATAAAGGGGTGAATAAATTCAAATTCATAATGGAATACGCAACTTGCAATTAACGCATGTTCCTTTGTCGTATCTAGCCAGTTGAGCAAATCACTCATTAAATAGCTAACCCGACTAGCAGGAGGTGCCATATGAATCACTTGCTTACCTTGCATAACACCGACTGATTTATGGCGATAAAATCCTGCCTCATCCACCAACCCTTGCATTAACAATTGGTGTGCTTCTAGTAGATTCACTTCACTATTTGCTTGCCACTGCTCCAATCGTTCATAAGCCTGAATTGCATTACGCACTTCTTGGATCTCACGCGGCGGAGCAATAACCAATCGTCCCTCTAAAATAGCGGTTATTTGCTCCTCCGTTAAAGTATTTCCTTCAATCGCCAAGGAGCCCTGAATCGTACGAATACGATTAATTCGACGCAAGCGTAATGAAGTCTGCTCCTGCACTACCGATAATCGCCCTAAATTTTCACTAATATCAGCAATTAAATTTAAAATTTTAGGGGTAATTGTATAGGGAGGTTGATAAGCCATTTTTCATTATCTCAGCTAAGTGCTGTTAGCCTAATTCTTTCAGCAGGAATCGCGAGTTGCTGCATTAAATACTGTTTAAATTCTTCTGTATAATCTTGATGCTTTAAAGCTTCATTCATACAAAACAACCATGCATCGCGCTCAGCTTCGTTAATCACTAAATGTTGATGCGCCTGTGGGATAGAAATCGAGCCGTATTTATCGCTATACAGCCTTGGGCCGCCCAGCCAACCCATTAAAAATAAAGAAAGTTTATCTTTAATGGTAGATAAATCGCCTTTATGCATAGATCGAATATGCTGGCCTTCTGGCAAGGTTTCCATTTGTTGATAGAATTCATCCACTAATTTCCTAACACCCGCTTCTTCACCTGCGGCTTCATAGGAGGCATTCATTGTTCCAAATTGACTCATAAGGTTTCCTTTTCTATTTTGACGCTTTTACCAAAGCGTTTACTTCACAGCGCTGCGTTAAACTCACATTAATAAAGCCAACATCACTCAACTGTTGTAATGAAAAACTTTCGCGCATCACATGGTTTTCAGATTCGTCAGAAAATAAATGTACGATCCAGTGTTCTAAAACATCTAATTTATTAATCGCAACTAGGGCTTTAAAATAACCACTCACCTCTTGTTGAATGACACGTGTATGCGTAGAAATATCATCTAAGCCATAGCGATCACCATTAATAAATTGTCCGCCTGTTTTTAATACTCGATAAATTTCGTGTATCACTTCAGCGCGATAACTATCTAAAAAATTATGTACGGTATAAGCCGAAGCAACGATATCTAAACTATTACTGTCTAAACTTTTTAAAACAGATAAAGCGTCACGCCCATCAAAACTAATGCGCCCTTTATCAGACCATTGTTTTAAACTTTGTTTTGCTTGGTTTTGCATAGTGGGCTCACTATCAACCGATAAGACGTTTACAGACTCATTTGCTAATAGTAGCGATAAGCTCGTAATGCCTGTTCCACCACCCAATTCTAAAACCTTTATATCTGCGGATTTCTGTTTAGCAAACTCAGCAACCGCCTCACCGACCAACTGGCTCATCTTCGCAGCTAATGGGCAAATTAATTTTAAGGTATCGTATTCCTGCCCAATCACACCAGAAAACATCGCTTCAAGCTGCTTATCATCCATCATTTATTTTTAGCGGCTTTCTTAGCCTCAAACAATGCCATTTGTTCCGCCGTTGCTTTTTGCTGGAACTTATCTTTCCATTCAGCATAAGGCATTCCATAGACATGCTCTCTTGCCTCATCGTAAGTCATCGCAACACCGTTCTCTTCTGCTGCTGCCATATACCATTTTGCTAGGCAATTCCGGCAAAAATCAGCGAGATTCATTAAGTCAATATTCTGTACATCCGTATGTGTTTGAAAATGTTTCAATAATTGTCTGAATGCTGCTGCTTCTAATTCGATTTGTGTACTCATTCTGTTACCCTGTCTGTATAAGTTATTCGCATATTAAGTCATTTTAGCAGAAAGGGTTTCCAGCTCATGTACAAATCTAATAAAACCCCATACAATTACATTAACTTACTCTTGCGTCGCTTATTGTTTTGAAAATTCATAACTCCTCTCTTCATATACCTCCTTCTGGGAGTCAAACTAATAAGCCTCAACAATCCGCTAATCATTCGCAAGACAATGCATCCGTTTCTGATAATAATGCACACTCGCCTTCCAGCGTAAAAGACTTTGCTGCCGCAGCAGAGCAGGAAAGCCAGCAACAATTAAGCGTAGCAGCCAATCCCGATCAGACACAAACATCATTGAATGCTAAATCACAAAAAGCAGTGGCAGCCTATACTGAAACTTTTAATGACTTTGTACACCAACAAATCTCTGCAAAAATAACAGGGATTGATTTTTATGTTTAACCCCCCACCTCTGTATTTATGAATAAATTTATCTTTGACTTTTTCCCTATCGTTTTATTCTTTATTGCCTTTAAAACGTATGATCTTTATGTCGCAACCGCTGTTGTTATTGGCGCCACTTTTTTACAAGTACTCTATAACTTAGTCAGACGACGTAAAGTCGAAACTATGCAATGGGTTACGCTAGGGCTGATGACTGTTATGGGCGGTGCAACACTCTATTTACAAGATGAACAGTTTATAAAGTGGAAACTCACTATTATTGAATGCTTATTCGGTAGTGTTTTATTAGGTAGCCATTTTATTGGCAAAAAAACTATCATGGAAAAAATGATGGGCGCTAATTTAGAGCTTCCAGCCGCAGTATGGAGTCGCTTAAACATCGCTTGGGCCTCTTTTTTCTTTGCTATCGGCGGATTAAATGTCTATGTCATGTTTAATTATGATACCAATACTTGGGTAGACTTTAAAACCTTTGGCGTCCCTGCTTTAATGGCTGTTTTCATTGTTTTACAAGTCATATTTTTATATAAACACATGCCTTCAGAACCGGAGAATTAATTGATGCTTTACGCTATTCTTAGTGAAGATATTGCTAATAGTTTAGAAAAAAGACAGGCGGCACGCCCTGCCCACATTCAGCGCTTAGAAGACTTACAAAACCAAGGTCGTTTAATTATTGCAGGCCCTCACCCAGCTATTGATAGCAATACACCGGGTGATGCAGGTTTTACCGGCAGCTTAGTGATTGCCGAATTTACTGATTTACAAAGTGCACAAACGTGGGCTGATGCAGACCCTTATTTAGAAGCAGGTGCCTATGCACATGTGACTGTTAAACCTTTTAAACAGGTATTTCCAAAATGACCGTTGATTTAATCAAATCATTATTAACTGAAGCACTGCAACCTGAGCGCTTTGAAATCACTGATAACAGTGCTGCTCATGCTGGCCATGCCGGTGCACAACGTGGTGGTGGGAACTATAGTATAAAGATTGTAGCTGAAGCTTTTGAAGGAAAGTCCTTAGTACAACGCCACCAACTAATTTACAAAACTTTAGGCGATTTAATGAAACAAGAAATCCACGCCTTAAGTATTGATGCTCTTTCACCTTCTGAATTTAACTAAAGGAAATCTATTCTATGAAATTAAAAGCTATCCCTTTTATTCTTGCTGGATCTGCATTATTAGCAGCTTGCCAACCGCAAACAACAGGCTACCAGTCTAATATTACTAAAGCAGATGCAGCGGTTGTTGTTAATGGTCAATTTATTAGTAAAGCGGCTTTAGATACACTGACTAAAGAAGTGTCTGAACGTGCCCGTGGTCAGAAAATTCCTAAAGATAAGTTAATTGACGAACTCATTAAACGTGAGCTATTAATTCAAGAAGCTAAAAATAAGCACCTAGACCAATCACCTGAAATCGTTGAGCGTTTAGCAATGATGCAAAGCTCTTTATTATCTCAAGCAGCTGTTGAAGATTACATAAAAGCGAACCCTGTGACTGATGCTGATTTACAAGCCGAATATGACAAACAAGTGGGTAACGGCGAAGGCGTAGAATTTAAAGCGCGCCATATCTTAGTGACTAGCGAAGATGCAGCAAAAGCAGTGATTGCTAAACTAGATGGCGGTGCAGATTTTGCTGAATTGGCTAAAACTGAATCAACTGGCCCTTCAAAAGTACAAGGTGGTGATTTAGGTTGGTTTGCAGCTAAGCAAATGGTTCCTGAGTTCTCTACAGCGGTTGCAGCGTTAGAAAACAAAGCTTATACAAAAGCAGCTGTTAAAACTCAGTTCGGTTGGCATGTTATCTTGCGTGAAGACTCAAGAAAACAAACACCACCACCTTTTGCAGCGATTAAAGCGCAACTAGAGCCATTAGTACAAAGAGAAAAGCTAACAACTTACCTTGAATCACTACGTAGTGGTGCACAAGTTGAAATTTTAGTACCATTAACTGATGAAGCACCGGCTGTTTTACCAGTAGCCGCTGAACCAGCAGCACATAGTCATACGACTGAAGGCTCTCATACGCATGAACCCGTTGCTGAAGAAGCACCAGTAGTAACAGTACAACCCGCTGCTAAGTAAACAATAAGCAACAAAAAAGCCGCTAACTTGTTAAACAAGTTAGCGGCTTTTCTATGCTTTAAAGAAATAGTTCTAATGAATATGTACTTCTCGTGAACTCATTGTATCGCTACTCTCTAGCTCATACTGGCTTTGACGACCTTTCATTTTACTGCCATCATCCTTCAACTTAATGAGAGAATCACCGCCCTTTTTAATTCGATAATAACTGGTCTTTTTATCTTTACGTGAAACTAAAGTGACCAACTGTTTTTTCTTATCCCAGGTATATTTACCTTTTTCGTAAAACTCTTTATTAGAGGCTTGAGCATACTGTGTAACCAACAAATAATTATGCCTATTTTTTAATGACAAGGTGTGTTTAATACCCGCGCAATGATCACAAGGAAGATAGCCAAAATAAACACCTTTAAACTGCTCATCTTCAGGTAGTTGTTTTAGGTGTGTGGCATGCTCACCACGCAATGCCCTTCTAGCTTTTTGTACATCGCCCATGGTTTGTTTATCAGATTTAGCCATAACAGAACTAGCTGTCATAGTAAAAATGGCGAATAAAATTAGCGTCAGCTTTTGTTTTGAATTTTTTGTTAATGTTTGCATAGACCACCTTTAAAAAGAACGACAAAATCGTCGACTTTGCTTTATGACGCTATTTTATCAGGAAACTCCCCCTAATTCTTCAACAACCCGTCATTAGTCAACGCTCTTTTCAGCTCAGTTCACAATAATTATATTAATAATACCCGCCCTTTCTAAAGGCGGGATTTAAAAATTATTTTCATCTATTTAAATCAGTAAGCTTAAACTTTAAATTGGCGTATCGCCCCTCTTAACTGCTCGGCCAAACTTAATAAATGCTGACTTGACTCAGAGGTAATATGCATTCCTTTAGCTGTTTGTTCCGATACATCACTAATACTATGAATACTTTGTTTAATCTCTTCAGTCACACTTGCTTGCTGGCTAGAGGCTAATGATATTTGTGTATTCATATCATTAATTAATTGAATTTTCTGATTAATACGGTTTAACGCATCACCCGCTGAAGCCGCTTTATCGACACTTTCAGTTGCTTGGTTCTGTCCTCGCTCCATCACTTGGGCGGCTGATTTTGCTCTATTTTGTAAACGCTCTATAGTTTGACGAATTTCCTCAGTCGAATTTTGTGTTCGGCTTGCAAGTGTTCTCACCTCATCCGCCACTACTGCAAATCCACGCCCTTGCTCACCCGCTCTAGCAGCTTCAATGGCGGCATTAAGCGCCAATAAATTGGTTTGTTCGGCAATACCTTGAATAACCGCTAAGACCTCACCGATACTATCTGTATCTGACTCTAATTCTCGAATCACGCTGGCTGTATTTTCCACTTCCGTAGCAAGCGAGTTAATCGAAGCAACAGCCGAACCTACAATCTTATTACCTTCCTCTGTTTCATTATTTGCTGAATCTGCCGCGCTTGATGCATTAACTGCATTATTTGAAACATTATGAACAGTCGCTTCCATTTGTTCCATTGCGTCTGATACTTGGTTAGTTTCAGTTTGCTGGCGTTGTACATCTTGCTCAGTTTTTTGTGCTATATCAGACAGTTTCTCTGATGCATCAGCTAGCTGCTCACTAATTTCACTAATTTGAGCAATTGTTTTAGCAATTTTTTTCACAAAATTATTAAAACTACCCGCAACCCATGCAAACTCAGTCTTTCCTTTTATATCAATTCTTGCACTCAAATCACCATCGCCACTCGATATAGCGTGTAATTTCAAGGCTAAATCAGTCAGTGGACTAATAATAATTTTAGTAATTAGAAGGTATAAGCCGACCATTAAAATAATAATGGCGATAAGCGCAAAACCTATGCTCTTAAATGTAGAGTCAGCTATCTCTTCGTAAGCCGAATCTAGTGGTGTAATAATTTCAAATGCACCATGTAGGTCACCCGCACGTTTGCCTTCCATTTTATAGCCTAGTACATCAACCCCTTTAGTGTTCCCCCATAATACTGTTGATGATGAAGGAGCTCCGTGGCAAATTTCACATTGCCCACTTAATCTAACCGAGCGAAAATAATGCAAGGTATTATCACTATCATCAAGGTAACTATAATCTTGCTGCCCTGGGTTTTGTTTAAAAAAGTTTAACGCTTCTATTTCACGCCCTACCGCTTCATTCCTAGGATTTCTTGCATTAACATTAGGTGCTTTAAATCTAAAATTACCTTCTTTTGCTTTCGCTTGAACAATTTCCCATGAAGTTGCAACAGGCACAGTTGCTAAAATTTTATCTAAGCGCTCACTTTTATCGGCAATGGCATTATATTTTTTTAACTGAGCAACATTAAAAACGCCCGCGTCCCATTTTTGAATCATATTTTTACGAACAGATTCCGCAACGAGCAATAGGTTTTTGGCCTGCTCTGTCTTTTGGCTAATTAATGTTTGCTTCTGATATTGATTAAAGGCAATCAACGTTCCAATACTCATCACAATAAGAAAAACTAGCGTGCTTAAAATAACTTTTGTGCCTACAGAACTCCAGCTCATCAAAATACCTTTTATTTTTAATAATTATTGTTTATAGCTGAAGTCTATATCAATTTACTTTAACTTGCTATTGTTACAGTTGGCAAATTCTTTCAAAGGGTACACTATAATTTTAGCTTAACACCCACCCATCCTGCTCTTGGCGCACTAACACCTACAAACCGCGTACTTGTCATAGTAGGAAACACTTCATCTGCTTCGCCATACAGCCCAAAGTTATTATAGGTTTTACCAAATACATTATCTAAGCGCCCAAATACAGTGACATGCTCATTAAAGCGATATTCTGTACTTAAATTAACCACGGCATAAGCTGCAAGAGGTGTATCTTCATTCGCTTCATCACCGCGTAAGAATTGCTCGCCATTAAACATAACGTTCATGCCAATAGTCCATTCATCTAAAACATCAACATCAGTTGAGAATTTAACAATATGTTGTGGAATACTCGGGATATGATTGCCTTTTGTAACTGTCATATCACCAGTAGTGGGATCGGCATTAGGATGGTTTGCACTTTGCACGGTAAATCCCGTTAAGTATCTAGCGTCGATAAAAGTGTAGTTTGCAGACATGCGCCAGCGATCAAAAAAAGTACTCGCTAATCCTAATTCCACCCCTTGGCGTTGTGTTTTTCCTACATTATCAAAAAATCCAGCACTATTACCATTACCCGTACTTTGGAAAAGAATATCATTGTGATTAACGGTATTAAAATAGCCTGCGTTCCACTGGATATGGCCTTTAAATACTTGATTAAATCGCCCTCTAAACCCCGCTTCCCATGTTTTAGATACAACTTGATCTAATGGCGGATCAGCAATAAATGCATTCGGTAATTTACAAGGGTCGTTAGGGTCAGCACAACTTAATTCCATCGGTGTAGGCACTCGTGAACCTTCACTATAGCCACCATATACATTTAATTCTGGCATAAACGCATAAGTAAATCCTGTGGCAGGATTAAAGCGATCAAATTTATGATTTCCCGTTAACTTGGGATTATTGCCACCCACGTCTTGCATGTCTATTTCAACATGATTATATCGACCCGAAAAATTAACTACTAATTTATCGGTGACATTGAGGTATTCACTAAAAAACAGTCCAAATGATTGCGTTTCCGAATCTAAACGCACACGCGCTTCCTCAGTTAAAATACCTGCAGGATCAACGCCTCGCGCATCATTTAAAGCACCCAATTCAGTATCAGCTTGATACCGCACTTGGCTTAAATCATAACTCGTACCGATAATAAACTGATTTTTATGACCGAATATTTTTTGATTAAATGCAGACTGTAAAGCAAAACCAAATGACCATTGATCTGATTCCGAAGTATTCAGCGTGCCGCCATCGACAGCAGCTGTCGCAGCAATATCATTGCCATTAATATCGGCTACTGGCTCGTTATCACCTTCTTCACATAAAAAGCCAGCATTAGGAGCAACACACTCCTCTAGCTCACTACCATCGCCATTTAAAGTGGAGACTTTATTTTTACGATAATATAGATTACTAGATAACTCGGTCGCATCATTCAGCCAGAGGTTGCCATCCAGCGCCGCTAAGAAAAATTCATTACTGGTTTTATCGGGTTGCGTAAAAACAGCCGCTCTATTTTGTGCTTCCAATTCAACAGGAATTGCACCGTTACCAATTAAACTACTATCCGCTCCCGCCAAAGTTAAATTTAATTGCCCATCATCACCACGCCAACTAAACGTTCCCAAACCATTAAATACTTGGCTAGGTGAATGATCTCGCCAACCCTTTTCTTGAAAATGTTGCAAATCTAGAAAATAAGCAAATTCACCATTATTCCAACCACTGGTAATTTCTTCGTTATGCCGTCCCCAAGATCCACCACTCACTGTAAGCGTGTGGTCAGTATCGGTAAAACCTGTTTTAGTTTTTAAAGCAATCGCACCACCTAAGCTATTCAAGCCATACGCAGGATTAGCCCCCGACTGTAAACTCATCGACTCTATGGCACCTTTAGGAATTAAATCCCAATGCACGGTATCGCCGAATGGCTCATTAAAACGAATACCATTCATGTACACAGACAGGCCTTGAGATAAACCCATTAATGGCGATACAGTAAAACCACGATATTGAATGTCTGGCTGCATAGGATTATTTTGCGCATCATTTACCGTCACACTGCCCATATATTTATTCATATATTCAGCCACGGATAAACTTTGTGACTTCTCTAGGTCTTCGGCTGACATCATTTGCACATTCGCGGAAATTTTATCGCGCAAAACACCGCCACCCAAAGGCGTGGTATTGACGACACTCATTGCTTCCAATTCAACAGCTTCTGGCTTATCTGCCGCTTGGGCGACACCGAGAACCAATAAAGATAAGCTACTGGCTTTAATAATTTTGTTTTTCATTAACGAGGTGTTTTTTACATTTAAGTTTATAGCGTGAATTTTAGCCCTAGTTAAACATAAAAAATATAGGATTTTTTCCTGACTACTTATACTCTGACTAAATAGCCAACATCATCAGCTTTGGCTGTTACAACTCCACTGTTTGCTCTTGCAATTCTTGAACCGCCTTTACACCCTTTGACCGTTGCGCATAAATGATATCAACTTTTTGCTGTAGCTTTATTAGCTTCTCCGAGTCAGTGCAATCTAATATTTCTTGCTTTATCTTTAACTCTTTTTGCTTAAGCAACTTTAAAACCTTTTGAATTTCTTCAACTTTTTTTGCTTTTTGTTTTTTACTTGAATCAAAAAAATCTTGTAATTTTTTAATTAACTTCTTACTTTTCACTTATGACTCCTTTAAGACATTAGTTAACTCATTATCATCTAATGCAACTTCACGTTCCGCAGCGGCTGATTTAGGCTCTTGAATCACAAAAACAGTTTCCGCCATATCAACTAAATGCCGCTTTATCGCATACATATAAGCACTATCGTTAATCAGTGATGTGCCTGCTGTTGCCGTTATTTTATGCTCTCTTATTAACTTATCAATTTGTTCATTCATTGCTTTATCTTGCTCTTTAATTTTGACCTTGAATACATCAAAAGAAAACACAGCAATCTCTTCATTTTCTGCATCGACTTCGACACGAAACACTTCTAAATCACGTAATAATTCCGCGATTTGATAGCGAATATTATAATAAGCTTGCTGAATACAGGCGTTTTCCGAAGTATTCATTAGCAATAAATTATATTGTAATTGTTTACTATCTTTTATCGCTTCCACAATATGTCGATTTGCCTCTCGCAACCAGTAAAGTTTTCCTGACTGCTCCATTTCCCAAGTAAAGCTCGCTTGGCTAATAAACGCGATAATTTCACTATAAATTTCTTTAATATGGTGCTTATAAGCCTTATCAACATCATATCGAAGCAATGTGTCATGTTCATGAAAAAGCTCATCTAGGTTTTTCTCAGAAAAAACATGAATACTCGATAGCCCAATAGTCTTTAAGATAATATGACTAGCATGCCTATATAAACGAACCGTTTCTTTATGCACTGCAAACACAACGGTATCAGGAAACTGCATCGCTTCCTCATTTAAGTATTTGGGTTTATCTATGGTCACCACATCATCTTTCAATAGTCTCTCTATATTACGTACCATCACATTAACAAACGGTAACATAATAACCACACCAACCAAGTTAAACAGAGTATGAAAAATAGCTAGTTTCAGCGTTGTGTCACTACTTAAAATACCGATAAGTTCTGCAACGAGTTCAACCGCTAACATAAATTGCGGCAACATTAATAAGGCTATTATTGCCGTCACGACATTAAATAATAAGTGAGCGACAGCTAAGCGTTTTCCAGCGACATTCGCACTCATCGAACCTATAATCGCAGTAATGGTGGTACCGATATTAGATCCAATTGCCAAAGCCAAGGCATTGTCATAGGTTATTTGTTGTACTGATAGGGCGGTAATAATAAGCACCATCGCAGCGTGACTCGACTGCATAACGACTGTGATGCCTATGCCGATAAAAGTAAATACCACCAAGCCCTGTAGCCCGGTTAATGCATATTCAGCTAAATTAATCGTTTCACGAAAGGCCTCAAAGCCCTCTTTCATATAATGTATGCCTAAAAACAAAAAGCCCATACCAGCTAAAATTGAACCTATCGCCTTTAATGAACTATTTTTTTGAAAAACTAAAAAAATCCCAAAAATCAACATAGGCATCGCATAAGTAGCAATTTTTACTTTAAGCCCCAAGCCTGCAATTAACCACGCACCGGTTGTCGTTCCTAAATTCGCACCAAAGATAATTCCGATTCCTGCGGCTAAATCTAAAATTCCGACACTTAAAAACGAAATGGTAATAACCGTCACTAATGAGCTAGATTGCATCAGCGTAGTAGATATCATCCCAAAACCTAAACTTTTCCAGCGTTTATTAGTACTGGCACGTAAGATTTTTTCTAATGTCCCTCCCGTAAAACCATTAAAGCCCTGCTCCAAAAACAACATTCCAAATAGAAAGATAGCAACCCCAGCCGCTATTTGATTAAAATCAGGACTTAACCATAATCCATAAGCAAGTAGTAACAAGGTACCAGGGAGTATTATTTTTTTAATCATATCTATCTATTTCTTTTGTGTTAAATACAAGTGTTGCGCTTTATGAATTATATACCCTAAATCACCAAGCACTCATTTCAATGTATAATTCTAAACGTATGCCACTTCCCTTATTTGCAAGCCATAATTATGTCTACTGAATTTAAACGCATTGGTATTTTAGGCAAGCATAGTGCTCCTAAAATTGCCAAAACACTCAATACTGTTTATCAGTTTTTAAACGAACAATATGATTTAGTTATTGACCCCAGTAGCGCAGCTTTAATTGATGATTTTTCTGGTGCGACCCATGCTATTGAAACCTTAGTTCAACATTGTGACCTGCTTATTGCGATTGGAGGCGATGGAACCTTTTTAAGCGCTGCGCGTGCAGCTGCAGGCTCTGACATTCCGTTGATTGGCATTAATTTAGGTCGCCTAGGTTTTTTAGTCGATATCTCACCCAATGAAGTTATCACTAAACTTGATGCGATTTTGCAAGGCAACTATCGCAAAGAACAACGCTATTTATTGCATGCGAAAATAATTCGTGACGAACAAGTCATTCATGAAGAAAGCGCTGTCAATGAAGTCGTGATTCATCGCTGGGTCACCCCGAGTATGATTGAGTTGAACACCACCATCAACGGCGTTTACCTTAATACTCAGCGCTCAGATGGTCTGATTATTTCCACACCTACTGGGTCAACAGCTTATGCACTGTCTGCAGGTGGACCGATTATTCATCCCTCGCTTAATGCTTTGTTACTGGTGCCACTCAATCCGCATACTTTATCCAACCGCCCTATTGTGGTTGATGGCTCTTCTGAGGTTGAAATTAATTTCGTTAAGACCAAAGAAGTAAATGCGCAAGTCACTTGCGATCATATCGCCATCCCAGGGGTATTAATCAGTGATACAATTTTGATTAAAAAAGACCCTAACCCCATGACAATTCTGCACCCTGAAAGTCATGATTTTTTCCATTCTTTACGCCATAAACTTAACTGGAGTAGCGGTTACCCTTCTTAAGAGTACGCTTTTACTATGCTGCAAAATATTACGATTCTTAATCTTGCTGTTGTTGATGCTTTAGATTTAAATTTAGACACGGGCTTATCGGTATTAACGGGTGAAACAGGCGCAGGGAAATCAATTCTTTTAACCGCCATAGGCTTGGCCTTAGGTGATAGAGCGGATGCTGCTTATATACGCCCTGATTGCCCTCGTGCAGAAATCAACTTAAGCTTTGATTTAAGTGATGCGCCTGCCGCACAAGATTGGTTAGAAAATAATGAATTTGATGCGACTGATAAGCTATGTTTAATACGCCGCACCTTACGCCAAGATGGAAAATCTAAAGCCTATATCAATGGCCGCCCTGCGACTTTGCAGTCACTTAAATTATTAAGTTCCCAACTCATTGAAATTCATGGTCAGCATGCACATTTAACCTTATTAGATAACGCAGAACAAAGCCGTTTGATTGATAATTATGCTAAAAACAATGATTTGTTAGATGACATCAACCAGATGTATTTGCAATGGCGTGCTGACTCGCATGAATTAACTGCGTTAATTAAATCATCCACTGAGCAAAGTAATCAAGAAGATTTATTTACTTACCAACTCAATGAATTACAAGAATTAGATTTAGACAATTATGATTATGACGCGCTGATTGCTGAACACACCAAGCTTGCCAATTTAGAAGAAATTTTGAACCGTGGCCAGCAACAGTTAAATTTATTATCGGACAACGAACAGCACTCAGCTAATCAACTAATTAATCAAAGTATCAGTGCTATCAATGATTTAATTCCTCTAGCAAAAGGCTTAGATGAGCCGAATAGCTTATTAATTGAAGCGCAAATTCAGATTAATGAAGCCACCCAGCAACTACGCCACTTTTTAGAATCGCAGGAATTAGATCCTCAACGTTTACAGATATTAGATGAACAAATTGGCATTATTCAAAACCTGTCACGCAAACATCATGTCTCTCCGGAAACTTTGCCTGATATTGCAGCGCAATTGCAGAAAAATTTAGAGGGATTAAGCCACAGCAGTGAGCGTATCGACAGCTTAAAAATTCAAGTGGATTTGCAATCTAAACAATATTTTTTATTAGCGGATGAACTGACCATCACGCGCAAAAAATCAGCAAAGAAACTATCTCTGCTGATTTCAGCAATGATTAAAGAGCTCGGTATGCCACAAGGTGAATTTAGTATCAGAGTTGAGCCACAAGACATTGAGCACCCTAAAGTGAATGGCGTGGATAAAATAGAGTTTTTAGTCAGCGCTAATAAAGGCCTGCCATTACGCCCGCTTGCTAAAGTGGCCTCCGGTGGTGAGTTATCGCGTATTAGTCTGGCGATTCAAGTCACTACGTGTCATGACACCAATGCGCCCACAATGATTTTTGATGAAGTAGATTCGGGTATTGGGGGTGGCATTGCAGAAATTGTCGGACAAAAATTACGTACTCTTGGTGATAACACACAAGTACTCTGCGTTACTCACTTAGCGCAAGTCGCGACCCAAGCCCATCAACATTTGTTTGTTTATAAAGAAAGCGACAGTGAAATGACTACCTCTAACGTGAGATCACTCTCTACGGAGCAACGCATAGAAGAGACGGCAAGAATGTTAGGTGGGGTAAATATTACGCAATCGACTTTAGCGCATGCTGAAGAAATGTTGAATCTAGGGATGCAAAAGTAAACTTAGTTTCTATTCCATTTAAGAACTAAGCTTACTCTTAGAATCGCATAAGTTGCTAACGAGCAAACTGCTTACGCATGGCGACAATAAATTCAGCTAATTTCACTTTAGGTAACGCATTAATCCCTGCTGCTGCTTTTCTACCGCCACCTGTTGGAAATTGACTGGCCAATTCATCTGCGCCGCTCTTGCGATTAAGGGGCGCACGTATGCTCACTAAATAATGCTCGGCATCTTTTTCTGTCAATATTGCATGCGCTCTATCTGGGTGCTGATTTGCTAATTCATTTCCCCAAACCCCACTCACACGTCGCGCCCATTTTTCATTAGGAAGCTCGGTGACAGCAATATCAGCATCATTGTCTATCAATGGCATGGCCGCCGCTTGCGCCATATCTTCACTATAGCCTTTTGATAAGGTTTTAAAGGTTTCTAGATCTTGCTCAACAAATTCAAACGGCGTATCAAACAGGCTTAATTTCTTATATAACTCAGCGGGTGCAAAAAATAAATCATCCAAACTGGCACCATAACCATTGTAATTAAGGAAAGTGCCGAGTTGTTTTAATAATTCTATTTCAAGCTCTTTATAACCCGCATCTAGCCCTAAACTACGTGCTTTTGCTGTTAAGTTATCACCAAATGCCGCTGTAATTGCCCAAGCTAAATACTTACCTTGCAACTGCTCATTAACAATTAATGACGTACAGGTATCCGCAGATAAATCAATATGCGTTTGCAAATTTTCATGCTGAATTAAATCACCGGTTTTATGGTGATCAAAATAGCTGATATTGGCACCTTGCGCTAATAATCGCTCTACATCCTGTGCATTTTTTTCAAATGAAATATCCAAAACTGTAATTTGAGTTTCCTTACCCTCAGCAATATTTTTTAATAAGGCTATATCGCGCTTAACACCCGTTACTAAAATCGATTCTTTAGGTGTATCGCGTCTTAATTGTACTAAGGCACATAAGCCATCGGCATCGCCATTAAAAACATCAATCGTGTGCTGTGTCATATTAATTAATAATTTTGTTGTCTTTTAAATAAGCGATAATTTTATCAGCGCACTCTTCTATACTTAATTCAACCGTATTGATGATAATTTCTGGGGTTTCTGGTATTTCATATTCGGAATCAATACCCGTAAAATTTTTAATTTGTCCACTGCGTGCTTTTTTATAAAGCCCTTTGGGATCACGCTTTTCACACTCTTCTAATGCGGTATCCATATACACTTCAACAAATTCATGTTGCTGCACTAAATCTTTCACTAATTGACGATCCGCTTTAAAAGGCGAAATAAAAGCCGTCATCACTAATAATCCGGCATCAATCATTAATTTAGATAACTCGCCGATGCGGCGAATATTTTCCACGCGGTCAACATCAGAAAAACCTAAATCTTTATTCAATCCATGACGTACATTATCGCCATCTAATAAATAGGTATGATGCCCTAGTTCAAATAATTTTTGTTCTACAGCACCTGCAATGGTAGATTTTCCTGATCCACTCAAGCCCGTAAACCAAAGTATGCAAGGACGTTGTTTTTTTTGTTTTGAGCGCTCATCTTTAGTGACATTGTGTAAATGCCAAATTATATTTTCATTCGTCATAATGATTTTGCAGAAATAAAATTAAAAATAAGGCATACTTTTAAGCAAAGTACCCTGTACTAGTAGCAAGTATACTTCACCCAGTCATGGATGTGGAATTTATAACGAGTTGATTTTTGTTGATAGCAAGGCGCTGAAATGGACGCATAGCAAGCTACGCAACTATTTCAGCAACGCTGTCTATCGACACAAATCGACCGATAGAAATCCGCAGTCGTGACCGCATGAAGTATATATACTGCTAAGAATTATTTTCTACCCTTGAGGAATATTATGGCTTTACTGGATGGATTAAAACGACAACTTCGTTCTGTTATTGAATGGGAAAATCCTACGCCTGATATTTTATTGTCTCAATGGACTGAAAATGGTGATGAAATTAAAAATGCCTCCAAACTCATCGTAGGGCCAGGGCAAGGCTGTATTTTTGTCTATAAAGGTAAAGTGCAATCAATCATAGATAAAGAGTGCATGATCAATCTTAGAACCCAAAATATCCCTTTTTGGACAACGATTACTAAATTCATGCAGTTTTTTGATAGTGAAAATAAAGTTGCTATTTATTTTTATAGAAAAACCATAATTCTCGACCAAAAATGGGGAACCAGCTCCCCTATAAAATATGATGACCCTAAATATAATTTCCCTATCAGCCTAAAAGCCTATGGAAATTACAGTTACCAAATTAATGATCCCAAAAGTTTTTTTGTCAATATAGTCGGCAGTCATACTGACTTTTATGCTGATGACTTTAGAGAAGTCTTGTCATCACGCATGATTCATCCTATTAGTGATTACCTTGCCGAAAACAAATATAGCTATGCTGATATAGATGCTAACCGCGAAGAAATTTCCAGCGGACTATTTGACAAACTATCCAACCTTTTTCATAAGCTGGGCTTTGATATTACGGATTTCAGAATTGAAGGGACTAATTTTGATGACGATACCTTAAGGCGTATCAACCGGATTTCTGATTTAATTGCGGAATCACATGCCGCTAAAGCCGTTGGTTTAGACTATGCAAAAGTACAACAATTAGAAGCCATGCGTGAAGCGGCTAAAAATGAAGGGGGTGGTGCAGGACTTGGCATGGGAATGGGCGCAGGTATTGGCTTAGGCCAATCAATGGCACAGTCTATTAATGAAACACCAGCGCCTGCAATACCCGCAAGTGAAACAGATGAATTAATGACTAAATTGGTACAACTTAAAAAAATGTTTAGCGCCGAACTCATCACCGCAGAGGAATACGCCGCAAAAAAACAAAGCATTTTGGATCAAATGTAATATGGCCCTCTGTAACGCCTGCTCCGCCCCCTTACCGCCCAACATAAATCGCTGTCGGTATTGCAATGTGCGTAATGATGTTGATTTACATGGCAAACATAAATATAGCGTTGCCACGCAGCAATCAGATCGACTTTGCCCGCACTGCAATACGCCCTTACAAACCATCAAATTAAAAATTCAAGGTGACTTTCAGATAGAGCGCTGCAAAAGCTGCTTTGGTTTATTTTTTGACTTAGGTGAAATAGAAACGCTACTTGATAGTAGCGTGACAAATGTCGCCGATATTAATCTCAAATTAATTAAAAGCATCAACAAAGATCGCTACCAAAAACATCATGGCGTTAAATATGTTAAATGTCCCTGTTGCCGCATATTGATGAACCGCGTTAATTTCGGCCATCGCAGTGGCGTTATCGTAGATAGATGCTCTAAACATGGAATCTGGGTAGATAGCGGTGAAATCACTCATTTAATGGAATGGAAAAAAGCGGGCGGTGAATTATTAAATGCAGAGCAACAAAAGCAAACTAAACAAAAACCAAAGACAAGTAGAGCGGAAAATACTTATCAGAAAAAAACCGATTACTTCAATAAACCCTTAAGCGAACCCGATTTACTTGAAAGTGTCTCCTCGCTCATTTTTAAATTATTTAGTTAAGCCCCCTATAACTCTAGTTTTTTAAGCTTTTCAACTAAGGTGGTACGGCGCATATTTAACCTTTTAGCCGCATGTGCTACGACACCATTACACTCATCCAACGCTTGCTTAATTAAGCTAAATTCAATGTTATGTAAATAGTCTTTTAAATCAACCCCGGCTTCTGGTAATTTATCAACTACTTTATTTTCCTGACTCTGCACTGCACCTTGCTCATCACCCGAATATTTCATATAAGCGCGTAAATCTTCTGTAACATTACTTTCAGCAGATTGTTGGCGCATTTTCTTAGGTAGGTCCGTTAATTCAATACAAGTATTCGGCTTAATGATCGATAAACGTTCAATTAAATTAGCCAATTCACGCACATTCCCAGGCCATTGGTACGCCTCTAAAACGCGAATAACTTCCGCTGTAAAGCTAATATTAACAGCCCCTTTAGCTCGCACTATTAAGTCATCAATTAAAAAAGGAATATCTTCACTGCGCTCGCGTAAGGCCGGTAATTCTATAGGAAAAACATTTAAACGATAAAATAAATCTTGGCGGAATAAGTCCTTCTCAATCGCTGCTTCAATATCGCGGTGTGTAGCAGAAATAATGCGTACATTGCAGTGTAAAGTTTTATTGCCACCTACCCGCTCATAAGTGCGTTCTTGCAATACACGTAATAACTTCACTTGCATTGGCATCGGCATATCACCGATTTCATCTAGAAATAAAGTACCTCCCTCAGCCATTTCAAAGCGCCCTTTACGAGATGCTAAAGCGCCTGTAAACGCACCTTTTTCATGCCCAAAAAGTTCGCTTTCTAATAATTCCGCGGGAATTGCACCACAGTTAATGGGTACAAATGCCTGATCTTTACGTGCTGATTCTTGGTGTAAAGCTCTAGCCACTAACTCTTTCCCTGTACCGGATTCCCCTAGAATTAAAACCGTTGAATCTGAGTTTGCCACTTGAGAAATTAAAAAACAAACCTGCGTAATTTCGTCACTGCTACCCACGAGGACTTTTTGCGAATACGATTTCAATGCTGAAGCACTAGACTGTATTTTAAGCATTTGAAAACTAGCGACTAGCTCAGAGTATGTTACAGGCCATTCTTGAACTGAAGCTTGCAAAGGCTTTGCAAGCTTGGGAATTTTTTCTTTATCGCCCTTATCGAACAAAAATATTAGCGGTAAATTAATAGCGTGCTCACTCAGTTTTTTGAGTACTTCCGCTTGCTTTGCAAGTCCGCCTCCAATAAACACAGCAAAACTATCGTCTAATAGGCTAAAGCTATCCGCAAAATCATCTGAATTAAAGTGTACTGGTTGATACTCAAGAAACTCTATACTGGCAGAAAACTGTGCCTGTCTTTGCTTATTATCATCAATTAAAATAATACGTGCTGCCGTCATACAGAGTAAAGCCTTATTACACTTTTAAAATTAAGGTTAGCCTTAAGTAAATCATTATTTAATCTCACTGTCAAAATAATGTCACTTTATACTTTTTTAAGTCATGCTGATACAAAAATACATCACCGAGCCCTTAGAATAGTAAAGGTTATTTTTGCCTAACTTACAAATTCATCTTCATTATTTAAAATACAAACAATTATGATAAATATCGTTTATTATTAATAATTTACAGGGCAAACCAAAGGTATTAGGTTTCTTAGTTCGAATCATAAAATTAAAATTATAAGCATTGAAACTTGACAATGGTTTCACATCATAGAAACTATAGCTAACTTAACTAACAAAACGCATCTTCTTGAACGAAATTCCTCTTAGCATCCTTTTAGGCGTGCTCGCATTTTTACTTCTACTTTCTGCTTTCTTTTCAAGCTCAGAAACCGCGTTAATGACGCTTAACCGCTATCGCTTACAACACTTAGTTAAGCAAGGGCATAAAAGCGCAAAAAAGGCACAACGATTACTTGCTCGTCCCGATCGTTTACTCGGTTTAATTTTACTCGGCAATAACTTCGTCAATATTTTGGCATCTTCTCTTGCGACCATCATAGGCTTACGCCTAATGGGAGACCAAGGTGTTGCTGTTGCAGCGGGTGTACTTACCTTAGTTGTTTTGATTTTTTCTGAAGTTGCGCCAAAAACACTGGCTGCGCTAAAGCCTGAGCTAATCGCTTTCCCTGCAGCCTGGGTATACAGCCCGCTATTAAAACTTTTCTATCCTATTGTTTGGTTTGTGAATCTGATAGCCAATGGCTTACTGCGTATTTTTGGTGTAAGAGCAAACGAACAAACTGAGGATACGCTAAATAAAGAAGAGCTAAAAAGCATTGTTGCTGAAACAGATTCACTATTGCCCGAAAAATATAAAAACATGCTACTGGGTATTATCGACTTAGAAAGTGCAACAGTTGAAGATATCATGACCCCTCGGAATGAAATTCATGGTATTGATATTGAAGAATCCATCGAAGACATCACCCTAAAAATTAAAAACAGCCGTTATACTCGTATCCCTGTTTATAAAAAAAGTATTGATCGCGTTATCGGTTTTCTAGATTTAAAAAGTATTTTGGCTCGCTTTTTTGATGAAGATCATTTAACTAAACAAGATATTACCGACAATTTAATATCCCCCTCTTTTATTCCTGAAACCACCCCGTTACATAAACAGATTCAAGATTTTAAATTTGAACAACTACGTATCGGTTTAGTCGTTGATGAATATGGTGACGTACAGGGATTAGTCAGTTTAGATGATGTATTGCAGGGTCTAGTCGGTGAGTTAATGCCCGAAGAGGCGGATATCAAACAATCAATTGATGGTAGCTATTTAGTTGATGGTAGCGTGACTGTTAGGGAATTTAACCATATTACTCAATGGGACCTACCAACCGAAGGCCCCAAAACAATTAACGGTTTAATCCTTGATTTTATGGAGACCATTCCACAAACAGGTGTTAGCTTAATCTTACATGGACACCCGTTAGAAGTTTTAAGCTGTAACAAACACGCCATTACTCAAATTAGATTTTTACCACCCGAGTAACATTTCTAACTGTGTTTGCTTCACTGTGTTGTTTTATCCAAAATAAGCATTTTATAAACGAGAGGTTAATTCATGACTGAACAAAATGATAAGCGACAATTTCACCGTTGTTTTTACAATAAAGACGTTACCCTTCGCTTAGATGACCAACAATGGGATTGTGAACTGATTGATATTTCATTGCATGGCTGTTTACTCCGTTTTAAAGAGACATGGGAAAGCCAAGATCCCGAAGCAATCTACCAGTTGACACTTAACTTATCTGAAGACCAAATCATTACCATGAATTTGAGCATTAGCCATGCAATTGATAATGAAATCGGCTGCAAATGTGAACATATTGATATTGATAGTATTTCTGAATTACGTCGCTTAGTCGAATTGAACTTAGGTGACAGCACTTTATTAGAGCGCGATTTACTTGCTTTAAGTCACTAAATAAGAAGTCTATCCTGAATATCACATTCGGATAGACTATCCCTTCCCCTTTTTCACCCCTCCTCTCAGCTAATACTATTTAATGGCAAAAAAAACCACATCTTTCGTTTGTACCGAATGCGGTAATGACTCAACTCGCTGGGCAGGACAATGCAGTGCTTGCAAAGAATGGAATACCATTAAAGAAGTGCATTTAGGCAAAGATAAATCACCCTCAAGAAACTCAGGTTATAGCGGCACACGAAGCAGCATTCAATTACTTTCTGAAGTCACACTAGAACAAACTGAGCGATTAACAACCGGTATTACTGAGTTTGATCGTGTCTTAGGTGGCGGCATTGTTAACGGTAGTGTTGTGTTAATTGGCGGCACACCCGGCGCAGGTAAAAGCACCTTACTCTTACAAGTGATCGCTAATACCGCAGAAAAAGGTGCAACGGTACTGTATGTATCTGGTGAGGAGTCATTACAGCAAATTGCTGAACGCGCGATACGGCTTAATTTAGCTCTTGATAAAATCACTATGCTGACTGAAACGTCAGTACAGCGTATTTGTGATGTGTTAGAAGAAATCAAGCCGACCATTCTTGTAATAGATTCGATACAAGTCATGTACAACGAAAATTCTGACACCACGCCCGGGTCCGTCTCGCAAGTTAAAGAGTCTGCTAGTTTCTTAACTCAATATGCTAAACGTAATGGCGTTGCCGTCTTTATGGTTGGCCACGTGACTAAAGACCAGTCCTTAGCCGGCCCCATGACTTTAAGCCATATTGTTGATACACAACTTATTCTTGCCTCGACTGATGATGCGCGATTTAGAGTATTACGCGCAGATAAAAATCGCTTTGGCAGCGTTGGTGAATTAGGTTTTTTTGCAATGGATAGCGCCGGCCTAAAAGAAGTTAAAAACCCCTCTGCGATGTTTCTTAACCGTACCGAAAAAGCTGCGTCAGGTAGCGTTGTCACCGTATTATGGGAAGGCACTCGACCTTTATTAGTTGAGATTCAAGCCCTCGTGACCGAATGCCAATACGGAAATCCGCGTCGTTTAGCCGTAGGTTTTGATCAAAACCGCTTAGCTATGTTATTGGCGATTTTATCGCGCCACGGCGGTATTTTTACCGCGAGCGATGAAATCTATGCCAATGTTGTCGGCGGCATAAAAGTGACTGAAACTAGCTCAGATTTAGCGATCTTAATCAGCATCGTCTCCAGTTTAAAAAATACCATCGTTCCACATGATTGTTTCTTTTTTGGAGAGTTAGGCCTCAATGGCGAAATTCGCCCTGTTGCCAATGGCTATGCGCGGCTTAACGATGCCGCTAAACATGGTTTCAAACGTGCTATCATCCCTAAAACAAACCAACCTAAAAATACTATCTCGGGGTTAAAAATATTTCCTGTAAGTAGCTTATCCGAAGCGCTTACAGCTCTTGATGAAATTAGCTAAAAACTCTTCTCTCCGACTCTGATCGATAAGGTTATAATAGCGCCCAATTATAATAAAAATAACAGGCCAATTATGCTGGAAATAAAATACTCCTTCCGTGAAAAAGATCTAATTCATTACAATGAATTACAAATTGAGCAATCGGAAGATTTACAAAAAAAACTAAAAAAGAATCGTCTATTCTTCCCAGGAATGCTGGCTATTTTAGGCTTGTTTTTATGGTCATATTACAGCGATTACCGCACTGCACTGTATGTAATTACCATTGCTATTTGTTGGGCTGTTGTTATTCCACAAGTCATTATCTTAAGCTTTCGTCGCCAAATATTAAGCAACTATACTGACAAAGAAAAATTAGCCATGTTTGGTGAATATGAATTACGTATAGACCCAAAATCATTAGCTGAAAAGTCGCCCAGCGGTAAACATAAAATGCTTTGGAAAGAATTACTACGCGTTGATTATGTACAAGATTACATACATATCGTCATTGACAATGGTGCCGTCTTAATTATCCCTATCGAAACGATTATCGAAGGTGATATTAAAGAATTTGCTCGACAAATTAAAAAAATGATTGAACTGTATGGTTAATATTTACCCTGTACTGCTACTTTATTGTAGTAGTGCAGATTAATTACCCCCAAAACTCAGCGCAA
>CBDUDV010000044.1:0-23661 GCA_965366065.1 uncultured bacterium
ATTCTTTCTATAAAGAGCTTTATTAAGCTAACTATTACTTACCAGGTACATTTGTCTTGGTATCTTGATATTGACCTGCAAATCAAGCTGGCTGACCCCTTGATCCAAGTCGCTTGGAATAAATGGAGTAAAGTTATGAGTTGTCGTTACCATAATGTTATTTGGCCGTTCTATTGGCCTCTTTAATGCGGCCTATAAGTCGTTATAATTAATAGCATATCATAACTAATTTACTATCAAATAAATATTAAATGGCCGTTGATTTGGCCGCTATAGAATATTCAAATTCTTTCTATAAAGAGCTTTATTAAGCTAACTATTACTTACCAGGTACATTTGTCTTGGTATCTTGATATTGACCTAAAAATCAAGCTGGCTGACCCCTTGATACACCCTTTGATTTTCTTTGATTCTTAAATCTTCATACATACAATGATTGCTTAACCCTATATAATAAGCAAACTAACTACTTTGTAGAGTGTTCACTATGAAAGCTAAAATTAAAAGCATCAATAAAGTATCTAAAGCACGTATTCTTCGTGCCGTGGCTAGCTCTACCGCTATTGAAACGGGCCAATCCATCAAAGTCTTAGAAGACACTTTAAAATCTAAAAACAACAAATTCAAACACTTAATGCTCGCAAGCTAATTAAGCTCTACCGCACGGCTCACCAATACTTTCATTGGCTGATAGTTCATACTTAGTCCTGCTTGAATAGCAGAAATATAAGCTGATTTATCCTGATCCCAGCAGCTATAGTCCAAGGGCTGAAAACCTGCTTGTACGGCCATCACATCCGCTAATAAACGAGATAACCTGCCATTACCTTCTCGAAATGGGTGAACCAAAATAAATTCTATATGGGTTACCGCGATTGCTTCAATTAATTGGTGATTCGCTAAACGCTGTACAAGGCGTAAATTTATTAAGATATTGCTGTTCAAACTCCTGCAATAGCCTAGATACTTGAGCGGCTGCCGCAAACTGAAAACCACTCTTACTCATATTAACTGAACGCTCTTCACCCGCCCAATCATAGATATTACCTAACCATCTACGGTGCCAAACTTCAATATCCGAGACTTGAATGGCCGGCCGTGGAAAATGCTTGAGCAATACATCTTCATAGAGCTTTTCTAATAAAACTAACTCTGCCTCATCCATATCAACTGGATCAGTAAGACCTAACTTATTCGTTAGAACCAAATCATTAGAACCTGATTGATAAAGTCCTTGAGTACCGCCTACTTTATACTTTGACACGTCAATTTATCCGTAACTAATCAGTGATTGATAGGCCATCACGTTTGAATTTCTGTAACAAAACGTGATGGAGATTGCCCCGAATATCACCCCAATGCATAGTCCTCTGCTTAGAGGCCGTAGGTAGAGCACGGCTTTATCTTACAATAAAATACCTGGCCCCATTTTTCCTTAAAATTAAAATCAAGCTGGCTGACCCCTTGATCCATTCTTAAAATTAAAATCAAGCTGGCTGACCCCTTGATCCATTCCTTGATCCATTTCAACTGAGTCCGCCCTTTTATTTAAAATTTGGGCTTTCTTTATGTGGGCCAATAAATTTATCTCCATTGAAATGCACCAAATGTTCGGGATTATCAACTAACCAAACTTCAGTTTCCCAGGCGATTTCAGGAAGCCACCTTGCAAAGTCTTTTCTACTTAAAAATGCCGTTACAAAAACGACTCCATATTCACAATTTTTTAAAATGGTACGTTGTAATTCTATACATCTCTCAGGGTTTAGTGGGTTTGAAGAATGAACAGCTTCAATTAGGTAAAGCCATTGTTTCGCTTCGCTAAAGGCAACTATGTCTGGCAACATACCTCGGTCTTCAATATTTAACCCTAGTTCCGCCATTTTTTTAGGGTATTCATGCATATGCTTATTTGAGGTATCGCCTATATATAAGACATGTGCTTGATAACCAAAATTGGGGAGGAATTGTTCAATAACAGCTTTCTGAATTAAATTATGAGGACCTTTATCTAAAGATAAGGAAACACCATTCTCTACTTGAACTTCTAATTTTTCAATTTCTCTTTTGCTGTGAAATTTATCTATATATTCTTGATCTAATGAAAATGAGTTAAGCGCTTTTTTCCATGCCTTAGTTTCATATTTTTTTATAAGCTCCCCAAACCTATTTTCTATTGCATAACCTCTAGTACCATCATTTGTATCTGCTTGAGGGTTATTTGCACTATTTACAACTAATCCCATTCCCACTAAACGAACAAGATCTTTTCTTCTAATGTCATCATAACTACCCGAGCTAATATTCTCTTCATAGTTATCATTTATATATGTAATTATTTCTCTAGTCCTTAGAATGCGGGCACTAGTAAGAGATGATATTCCACTCCATTTTTTGTGGTGAGTCATTTCACAAAGAGCTAAAAATGACATAGTCATTTTTTCAAGGCGACGAACAGTTAATCCATCAACAGGAACGCCAACAGCGGTAATGAGTTCTAACCCAGAAACTATCAATTTTCTAATTTTTGGGGATTTATTTTTTGCTACATTTGTTTTATTTATTGCCATGAGAACTCTAACTCTAGTTGTCCTTGCTGTTCATCATTAGCGACCTCACCCTGTATATGGGCAAGTATCGAGTTTGCTATGTGAAGTGCCATTAAAGGGGGAACGGCATTGCCAATTTGATAAAATTGGGAGTTTTCAGAGCCATGAAACTCATACCAATCAGGAAAACTTTGTAATCTTGCCCCCTCACGAACAGTTAATCTTTTTCTTCTTCCATCGGGCAGTTTTATTCTCAACATATCACCTGTTGCTCCTGCTAAATTTCGGCATGTTACAGTCCTAGAAGGGCGATCCATATATAAATCTCTAGGATTTATGCACTTTGATGCTTTTTCATATTTAGCAATATACTTATCCTGACTTTCTGTTAAAAACTTACTATTTTCATCGGTTTTATAAGCAATATCTGATATTGCATCACCTACTGTATATTTAAGGTTAAATATACTAGGAAATTGAAAGCTTCCTTTTTTTGTACCAACAACAACTAGTCTTTCTCTATTTTGCGGCACTTGATGATTTGATGCTTTTACTAGCTGAAAACTAACTTTATACCCCAATAGTTCTAGGTTTTTAATTATTTCCTGTAAATACTCTTTATTTCGATAAAGCATTCCTCTAACATTTTCAAAGAGCCAAACTTGTGGCTTTAGTTGTTTTACTGCATTAATAAATATAGGAAATCCATCACGAGAATCTTTTAATCCGTTTTGCTTTCCTCCAACACTAAAAGGCTGGCAAGGAGGACCGCCAATAATAATATCAACAACTGGAAATACTGTTTCCGTGGTTAATTCTTTTACGTGGCATATACCATTAAGGTTGCTATTATATGACTTAACGGCATCTTCTTCTTTCTCATACCCAACTGTTTCAAAACCTGCTGCTTCAAAGCCAAGAGCAAGCCCCCCACAGCCAGCGAAAAGGTCTAATACTTTATATTTATTGCCTTTTTTATTTTTAAGTTGTAGTTGTTTGAGTAGTTCTAAATATTCAATCATTTAAAAATTTATGCATTAATTTTTTTAAAGTATATCAGTTTACTAATAATATTTAGAGCACTTTGAAGTTAAGAGATAAATGCTCATGTATGGCTAACTATTACTTAGTAGGCTATTTTTCTGGTATTACATACGAAGGAAAATAGCCTTATTAAATTGACGCTGTCTAAGGCTCAACAGAGTTAAGCCAGTAATTTTAGCGGTGAATATTTAATGGCTTAATTAAGCTTCAGCACTAACCGCACTTACTATCGCCACAATTCAGACACGTCATGCAGCCATCTAATAGTACCAATGCTTTTGTTTGGCATTTAGTACATAGTTGCGCTTGTTCTGGAAAGTCACTATTTTCAGCAGTATCGGCAGAGTGTGCAGCTTCAAATTCTGCGCGTTTATCTGCTAGAAATTGCTTTTGGTGCGCATCAAATTCTAAGCTTTTTAACATGCCGATTTGCTTCATGTGTTGCTCAATCGCATGGCCTATTTCTGCGACTAATGACGGCATGTAAACGCCGCCTTTTTTGAAGTAGCCACCTTTAGGGTCAAACACGGCTTTTAACTCTTCTACCATAAAGGTGATATCGCCGCCTTTACGGAATACCGCTGAGATAACGCGTGTTAGCGCAAGTACCCATTGGAAGTGTTCCATGTTTTTAGAGTTAATGAACACTTCATAAGGACGGCGTTCTTCATGCTCTGTATCTTGGTTTAGAATCATGTCATTGATGGTAATGTACAAGGCATGTTCTGATTGCGGTGTTTTAATTTTATAGGTTGAGCCTAATAAAAGTTCTGGGCGCGAAACACTTTCGTTCATGCGCTCAATATTTAACTCTGCCGCTTCTTCGACCGTTGCTTTTTCTTCTTCTGGTTTGATAACTTTATAGCTAACAATTTTTTTGTCTATTTTTATAGTCATAATCTTAAATTAGAATTTTCCGTAATAGCCTTCTTTTAAGGCATCAAATAAATTAGCAGCAGTATGCGTTTCGCCATCGTATTCCACTTCTTCATTACCTTTTAGTTCGACCATATGCCCATCTTCTAAAGTAAATTGATAGCTGGTGTTTTCTAAATCAGATTCTTTAACTAAGACACCTTGGAAAACTTCAGGGTTAAAGCGGAAGGTAGTACATCCTTTTAAGCCTTTTTCGTAAGCGTATTGGTAGATATCTTTAAAATCTTCATAAGGGTAATCGGTCGGTACATTCGCCGTTTTAGAAATGGATGAATCTATCCAAACTTGTGCAGCGGCTTGTATATCGACATGTTGTTTTGGCGTGATGGCATCTGCAGTAACAAAATAATCTGGCAGTTGCTCATCGGACTTTTCGCTATATGGCATGGCTTTATCATTAATTAAAGCGCGGTAAGCCAGTAGCTCGAAAGAAAATACATTCACTTTTTCTTTGGTCTTTTTACCTTCACGAATAATATTTCGTGAGTAATGATGAGCAAAACTCGGCTCAATACCGTTACTAGCATTGTTGGCTAAGGAAAGTGAAATAGTCCCCGTTGGCGCGATTGAACTATGGTGTGTAAAACGTGCGCCGTGTTCAATTAAAGCCTCGACTAATTCAGGCTCAACTTCCGCGATTTTTTGCATATAGCGGCTGTATTTTGCATGTAATACTTTACCTGCAATTTTATCGCCCACTTTATAACCATCTTTTACCATTTCAGGACGCTTATGTAGCATCGATCCTGTGATGGTGTAGTTTTGGCTCAGTGCTGGTGCAACGCCTTTTTCTTTAGCTAATTCTAAAGCTTCTTTCCAGCCTTCAACCGCTAATACTTTAGTCACTTCATCGGTGAAGGCTAAGGATTGAGCTTCACCGTATGGCATGCCGAGCATGGTTAAAGTAGAGCCTAAACCCAAATAACCCATACCATGACGACGTTTAGAGGTAATTTCTTCACGTTGTTTTTCTAACGGTAGGCCATTTATTTCAACCACGTTATCTAACATACGCGTAAAAATGCGAATGGTTTTGCGGAATGCATCCCAGTTAAAGGCTGCTTGTGCAGTAAACGGTTTGTCTATGAATCGCGTTAGATTGATAGAACCAAGTAGGCATGATCCATAAGGCGGAAGCGGCTGCTCTCCGCATTGTCCTGTTACGATACCATTAAAAATAACAGTATTATGATCTGCTTGTGTGGTATCAAAAACTGCCTCTTTTCCTAGCAATTCTATGCTTGATATATCTGATAAAAAATTACATTTTTTTAATAATTTTTTATCCTGAACCCAGTTTTGGTACTTTTCATTTTTAGTATCACCTAGAAAGCCTATTTCCTGCATAAAAGACTCACGAGATTGTCCATCAATAATTAATTCGTAATTCGCTTTACAGGCGTAAGCTGCATGCCCCCCTTTTCCATTAGGTAACTCTCTTAGCCCGGCTTCCCTACGTTTTCTAATGCGGCAAAATACGCCAAAGTTACTTAATAATCCTTGGACATCTTTTAGCAATGCCGGATGAGAAGAGGCGAGCCGAATAGAGCATGACTTACTTTTTCCTGAGACATTAACCGTTCCATCTGCTTGAAATAGAGAAGATATATAGCCTTTAATGCAAGACTCAGTCCCTTGCCAAATAGCTTCAGGTACTTTTAATTTACTTTCTTTGTTAAATCCATAAAACTCAAGAACGCGCGCTAAGATAACTGAACGAATCGTAATCATATTTCGTTCAGGTACTGCTACGGCTGAAACTTGATATTGACGTGTGCGCTGTTGAGCAAGTTGTGTTGTGCTAATAAGGTGGTTAATATAGGTAACAAGCATTGGAGCAAATGAGCGATCCTCATTCCATAAATTAACCACGGCTGCTTGCTGATCTTTTCCACGATTAGTAAAGTGACCATCACCTGTAATAAAACCTAATAAAGCACCAAAATCATGGTCGCCTTGTTGGCCAAACTGCCCTTTACCTGACTGAATAAAAAGTTTATCGCCAATCGCTAGCTCATTAAGTTTTATTTTTCCACGTTGTGTATAAAAATCATGCCATTTAGTGGCTTTTATTTCATAGCCATCTTTTGTCGTTACCTTGTAAATTTCAGCTGAGCGCGCTGTCATAAAGGCAGGTTTTGCAGGGCGTGTTGTTGTGCCGAATTTATTTTCTTCTAAAGCACGTTGATCGACGGTAACATTTAAAGGTGTTTGGCTATTATAAAGCTCACCAATTTTAATCATGCCATGTTGAGTATGTAAGCGAGTATCCGCAGTAACACATGGATTAGTTGCGCGTATATCTTCACAAAACCAGTTGTTATTCATTTCGTTTACTTTATCGATAAGAATAAAGCCCGGCTCTGCATAGTCGTAAGTCGAGGACATGATGATGTCCCAAAGACGTTGTGCAGGAATGGTTTTAGAAATACGGCAAGCGACTAAACCATCTTCATTTTCTACATAACCTTCGGCATGCGGTAGATCGCGCCATAAAATAACTGAGCTATCAGTCAGGTCTAATTTATCTTCTTCAAGTTCCCGTTGCATAACTGGGAAAGAAAGTGGCCATGGTTTGTCGGCTTTGACAGCTTCGACAAATTCAGCGGTAATTAATAAAGAAAGGTTAAATTGGCGTAAACGGCCATCTTCACGTTTTACGCGAATGAAGTCGATCACATCAGGGTGGCCAATATCAAAGGTTGCCATTTGTGCGCCACGTCTTCCGCCTGCTGAAGAAACGGTGAAACACATTTTATCGTAGATATCCATGAAGGATAATGGGCCTGATGTATAAGCACCTGCGCCAGAGACGTACGCATCTTTTGGACGTAGTGTAGAAAATTCGTAACCGATACCGCAACCGGCTTTTAAGGTAAGCCCTGCTTCGTGTACTTTGCCTAAAATATCATCCATTGAATCTGCGATAGAACCAGAAACGGTACAGTTAATAGTAGAGGTTGCTGGTTTATGTGCTTGTGCGCCGGCATTAGAAATAATACGCCCGGCAGGAATGACACCTTGACGCAAAGCCCATAGAAATTCTTGGTAGTATTTGTCTTGTTTGGTTTTACCTTTTTCTACGGCAGATAAGGCTTTTGCTACACGCTGAAAGGTGTCGTCAATATTGCTATCAACGGCTTCGCCTGTTTTTGTTTTTAAACGGTATTTAGTATCCCAGATATCAACGGAGGCATCTTGTAGCGGAATTTCTATTTGTGGCTTATCTGTCATATGGGGTCCTGTTTGTGCGATGGCGGTACACTAGATAAAGTGAAATGCTGTGGTTATTTGAAATCTATTTTAACACAACATCTAGTGTTTTAAAAAACATAAACACACTATATAGGGGTTTTTGTTTTTTTAATATTTCTTAGCTAAAGGCGTTAATTATTAGCTATGTCACCGCTATATGTGGATTTTTTAATTACTTATTATCTTAAAAGCCCTCTCCAAAGAGACAAATACGACAGGATCGTATTTGCATTTACCCGTAGGGTGTTGAGCAGGGATAGCTCAACATGATTGGGTTGGGTGAGGGGAAATAGAAAGTATGTCATCAATCGCTGAAAATCATCATTTCGCAAGCTCCGTTTCCCCAGTTTTCAGCATATGAGGGCTTTATTTGAAATAATCTAACTTGACCAAAGCTGTATCAGTTATTTGTCTACCATAGAATGAATGCCATTCCAGTGCTTTGGTGGTTTTTGTAGTAATAATTTGCAGCGATTTATCAGTAGATGACTTGGGTTGTCGTGATGTATTGTTGCAAGGTTTTCTAACGCTAGACTAAAGTCTCCCGCTCGGTATAAGTTTAAGCCTTTTTGATAAGTATCCAATATTTTGAACATTAGCTCGGAAGTGTCTGACTGTCTCCCTACTAGCTCATAGATATTTTCACCTTGCTCTCGGCCTTTTACTATTACCGTATCTAGCTCCCTTATAACAAAGCCCGATATGGTGTCAGCGGTTTTTTTATCTATAATTATCTGTGTTCCATAGTGTTTATTTAAACCCTCAAGCCTAGAGCTATAGTTTACTTTATCACCTATACAAGTATAACTTCGTGCTGTTTCGGAGCCAATACTACCGACAATCATTTCCCCCGTAGCAATACCAATACGAATATGTATGTCGATACCCTCGTTCTTTTTCCATGCAGGTCTTAAATTAGTTAATATTTCTTGCATATTTAATGCACTTTCACAAGCCAACTGAGCATGGTCGTTTTTACAAACTTGTGGGCTCCAGAAAGCCATAATGGCATCACCGATAAATTTATCCAAGATACCTTTTTGCTGACTAATTTCATGAGTCATGGCGGTTAGGTATTCATTCAAAATTTTAACAAGTGTTTCTGCGGGTAATTTTTCACTAAATTTTGTGAAATCGGCAATGTCAGAAAATAAGATGCTTTGTTCTTTTCGTTCCCCGCCTAATTTAAGATTATCTGGTTGGCTCAGTAATTCAGAAACAATGGCTGGATCCACATAAGAGTTGAATGTTTTATGGATGCGTTCCTTTTCTTGCAGGCCATCGGCCATGATATTAAACGAGCGGGAAAGCTTGCCTATTTCATCTTTACTTTGATAATTAATGCGGTGTTGGTAATTACCTCGCTCAATCGCCAAAGTTCCTTTGGTAATAAGGCGTAAAGGGTGAGTTATATGACGTGAAATCCACAAAAATAATAAGGCGCCAATAAATAAAATCCCACTACCAATCATTAAAATCTGTAATTGTAACTGCTCAAATTTGGCTAAGGCGGAGTCCAAGTTTGAGCTAAGAATATATCCAGATTGCTGGTTTTCTGGATCAAAAAGAATCAGTTTACCTATATAGCGTTGATGGTCAAAATAAAACATACCTTGATTTTTAATAATCTGGCGGTTTTCATAAATTGATTGAGCTAAGTCTAAAGAGGTATTTTTTGCTACTATCTGGCTAGAAGTAAAGAATACAGTTTGAAATCCAGAGCTATTATTCAATAGCTTAGCTACCCAAGTATCATTGACTTTATTACTGACGATAATTAAACCGACGGCATAATCATCGATTAGGCTTTCTTTTAGTGGAATGAAATGGGTACTGTATAACCCGCCAGAAGTACTTATCATCTTAGAATCTTCCAAGCCTGAATCTAAGTGGTGTTCTATTTCAAATATTGATAAGTTATTATTTAAGGGTGACTGCAAGAGTTCATTTTTTGTATAAGTGGCCCTTATGGCAGGCTCATCATCAAGCATATAGACAAAATCAGCGTGAGTACCTTTGCCAATTTCGGCCGTAAATGGATAAAAATTATCTTTTATTTGAGATAAAAATGAGCGAAACTTTTGATCTGTGGTAATAATATGGCCTAAAGATTGAATGTGTTGCTGCTGGGCCTCTAGGTCATATTGAAATTTGTTTTGGGTTTTATTTAAATCATCAACGATTCGCTCAATTTCATGTTGTTCAGATTGCGTTCCAATAAGGTACAAGGTGGTAAATAATAAGGCTGCAACGGAAATAAAGAAGGTAAGGAATATCTTCAGGCTAAGGCTCATATACTTGACTCAACGGTAATAAAAGATGAAAAAATATACGTTTTCCCTATTATGGACTGCTTTAGTTGGTTTTTTCTTTTCTACTCAGTTATTAGCGGGCTCTATATCTGGTGAGGTTAACGCACCAAAGCGTGTAAAAAAAATGATCGTTTATCTTAGCAGAGAAACGCTAGCAAAGGAGCAACGGCCAGTACAAAAGCATGTAGTCTCTCAAAAAGATACACATTTCAGCCCTGCATTATGGATTATTAGTGTAGGTGATTCAATTGAATGGGCTAATGATGAAACTAAAGAAATCGACCATAATATATTTTCACTCAGTTCTTTAAAGCGTTTCGATTTAGGCTTGGGTGAAAAAGGCTCTAAACTTTCCCAAAGTTTTAATAAGAGTGGAATTTTAAATTATTATTGTTCTGTTCATAAAGAAATGGAAGGCAAACTGGTTATTCTTCCGAGCCAGCATTATCAGCTGTTAGAGAAATCGGCTGATTTTAAAATAGATAATTTACCCGAGGGGGAGTGGACATTGAATGTGCTTGTTTTCCACCGACGATATAAAGTAAAACCGATTAAGTTAACAATAGGTAAAGAGCTCATTCAAGGGATAAATCTGGAGGTCATAAAACGATGAATTATTTATCTCTCATTAGTCTTTTACTCTTGTCTGCTTGTGTTAAAACGCCTGATATTATTATTGATAAGGGAGCTGTTTATGGCGTTTTGTCTGCAGATTCTCATACGGCTATAAAGCAGAAAATGTTTGATGAGCAAGGTTCAACATCAGACTACAGTACTGGAAGCAAACGGGATAGTTCTCAACATAGCAGAGTTGATTATTCTCAGCTTGATGAGCTTTATGTGGGGTTGGTTCTGCCTGCCTATACAAAGCAGCAACATCTTCTAACTATTTATCCAGATAAAATACGACCGAGTTCTTTAGCCCTGTCACCAGGGGATGATCTGCTTATTAAGAATCAGAGTTCTCAGGCTCAGGATTTTTTTATTAGTGAAATAAATGGTGAGGGTTTTCAGAGTTTGTCTGTGATACAAGCAGGACAGAGTGCTATTTTTACGATTAAATTGGAAGGAGATTTAGAGTTACTTGCTGAATCGAATACTAAGGAAAGTGTTATTTTGTTTTCTAAGAAAAATATGTGGACTCAAAAAGTATCAAGCGGAGATCAGTACCAATTTGAGAATCTTACCCCGGGAGACTACCCATTAATCTTTTGGTATTGGCGCCTAGGTAAGATTGAACAAATAGTAACAATAAAGCAGCAAGAAAATGTGCGTATTGATACTGTATTAAGTGTTGATCGAATTATAGGTGGGCAGGCTAATTAGTTTATTAATTCACTCAGCTTAAGTGCAGAGAATTTTTTAATAACGGATAAGGTTTTTCACGCCGTAGAGATTGGTGAAACTCATGCGAAGGCTGAATGATTTTTGGCGAAGGTATTGCTTATAACAACTTATTTTAACTTCTCCCCACCTAACTCTCCTCCCGCAAGGGAGGGTTTTAAGAGCGGTTATTTTTCTATGCTTAACGGAGGCGAGTCTTAATTATTGGCTAAAACTCGAACTGTGCTGTGCCCACCGCCGACTTTATCGACCCTAATTTGTGTGCCTATGCGCTCTACTAAAGCAGGAACATGGGAGATGACTGCCACTTTCCGCCCGAGTGACTGTAAGGTGTCTAAACTAGCAATCGCTATATCGAGTGTTTCGGGGTCTAGGCTACCAAAGCCTTCATCGATAAATAATGATTCCACCTGCATCTTATTAGATGAGAGTGAGGCGAGACCTAAAGCGAGTGCAAGTGAGACTAAAAAGCTTTCGCCACCAGAAAGGCTATGCACACTACGAATTTCATCCGCCATATCTCTATCGATTACTTGTAGCTCCAAATCAGTGTTGTTGACGCGCTCTAAGGAATAGCGTTTGGCAAACTCTTGTAAGTGTTGGTTGGTGTAAGCCAATAAGGTTTCTAGGGTTAGACCTTGGGCAAAGACACGAAATTTCTGTCCGCTTTTTGAGCCGATCAAATCATTGAGGCTTTCCCACTCTTCCCAAATATGCGTTTGCTTATTCAGATCTTTAGTTAGCTCTTTTCCTGCTTTAAGTTTTTCATCATCGGAACGTAAAGAAAAGCTAATGCTGTCCTTTGTATTTTTGAGTGTTGTTTGCTCAATTTGTTGTTGCTGCAAGTTGGTTTGTAAATCAGATTTATCTTGTTTCGGCTGATTGATTTGATGCGTGTTAATGGCTTGTTGTTTTACAGCTAAAACAGTTTGAGTTTCTTGCTTGTTAGTCTTCAGTTTTTCTTGTTGATTTTTTTCTGCTATCAGCCAAGATTCCGATTTACTTAATAGTTCATTGAGGCTTATTAGGCTGATATTTTTTTTGTGTAGTGCGGCATTTAGTTCTTCTGTTATTTTTAGCTGATTTTTTGTGCGCCGGCTACTTTCAGTTTTCCAGTGTTTTATAGAGTGCTGTTGCGTTTTAATGTCTAAGTGATGCGCATTTAACTGAGCAATAGTATTTTGTTTTTCTAACTCGGCAACCTTAAGTTCGGCTTCTAGTTGTTGGGCAATTTCGATAGCGGGTTTTCCTGAGAAATAACTTTGCCTGTCTTGCGCTAATTTTTTATGTGCGGATAGGTGAGCTTGCAGCTCGGCATCTATTTTTTCCCAGCTATTAAAATGTTGCTGCCCTTCCGCTTCTGCTAGTTCTAATTTTTGATGAATTAAAACCAGCGAGGCTTCAGTTTCTTTTTTGCTTTGTTCGGCTTTCTGCCACTCTGAAACGGCGCTCTGTAAATTGTGAATGAATTGCGAGTCTTCAGTTAATGCGGTTTGCCAGTCGGTAATTAATGTTAGTGGTTCTGAGAGCGCGGTAATTAACTCTGCTTTGTTAAATGTTTCACGTGAAACATCCTTTTTAAGTGATTTTAGCAGCTGCGAGTCTAAAGTAATCTGTTGTTTAAGCTGAGTGATTTTCTCATTTTTCTGCTGATTTTGTTGCTGGCTATGCTCCAACTTATCACGTAAATCATTCCATTGTTTTTGTAAGGCCAGTGCGTGTGTTTCATTTTCTTGCGCACTTAGGTGGCGTAAGTTTAATTCAGACTGCTGCTGTTTTAAGTACTCAATTGATTGGGAGGGAATTGATGGAAGATGTAATGCATGTTGTTGTGAGGTTAATACATCTTGTCGTGAGAGGCAGGCAGCTAAATCACTATTGCATTGCGTGAGAAAACTGCCCTCTTTTGCTAACATTTTTATGTGATTATCTTTTTGTGCGCCTAGTTGCTGCACGCGCTTTTCTTGTTCAGCGAGTGGTTTTTGCAGTGGATTATTTATTTCTGCCCAAGGGTGATCTTCAGACCCACAAACAGAGCACGGTTCATTTTGCTGCAATGCACCGCGTAATTGTTTTACTGATTGAGTGTTTGCGCTCTGTAATAAGTGAAAGGCTTGTTGTGCTTCATTATATTGGCTGTTGATAATAGTTTGTTGAGCTTCAAGATCGCTGATAGTTTCTTGGTGCTGTTGTCGGTTGTGTTGCAATGCAGCTAAATTATCTTGTTCTTGTTTTAGGTGGTTTGATAAAGCAAAGAAATGTTCGGCAGAGAGTAAGGCTGTATCGGTTGCCTGCTTTTCTTGCTCTATTGCAATGCGTTGTTGATGGCAACTCTCTAAAGAATTTTCTTTGTAATTTAACTCTAATTGATGAGCTGATTCTTGTAGTGCATTATGTTTTTCAGTAGATTCAGCAATATGGATATTAAGCTGTTTAAGTTCTATTTTGTTATTTTGACTATCCGCTGCAAGCTGATCTTGTTGGGCCTTATATCTTTTTAACACTTGTTGGTTGGTGGCTAAATTTTTAAGGTCATTTTTCCAGCGCCCCCATTCATTAATCAGTGGTGATATTTGTGCATGCTGTTCTTGCCATGCTGTATACGTATGGCATTTTTTAGTAAGGGTATGGGTTTGTTTTTGTAATGTAGCAACTGTTACTTGGCTGGTTTTCCATTGTGATTTTTGCTGTGCAGACTCACTTTTAAGTTGGCTATTACGCTGCGAACTTTCATGAAGCTGGCTATCTAAAATTTGCGCTTGCGTTAAAAGTGGCTGTGCTTCTTGTTGAGATTTTTGTTTGAGACTAAAAAAATCATCCGCCGATTTTGTGCGTGCTTCTAACTCAGGTAAAGCTTCATTTGCATCGTGCAATAATTGCTTGTGCTGAGAGAGTTCATCATTCGCTTTTGTGCAATCCTCAGTGAGCTGTTCTTGTTGCTGCAATAACGGGCGTAATATTTGAACGTCATCAATCTGTTTTAATAACAGGCGATGCTCAAATTGGTCATTCCATGTCGCGATTGCTTGTGTATTTTGCTGCTGTAATTGCGTTAGTTCTTGTTGTAATTCAGCTTGAGTTTTGTGCCAAGTAAGATGCTGCTCTGTTTGTTTAATGGCAGAGTTCAGTTGTTGTTGTTCAGCATTGAGCGTGACATTTTGTTCTTCTAGCGCCCTTCTCTCTTCTTCCGATAAAGGGATTTTGTCGCTGAGTTTTTCTTTTAATTTGTCGCAGACTTGTTTTTCTTTGCTGGCACGATCAAAGGCAGCAATCGATAATTGACTGTATATACTCGTGCCCGTCATTTTTTCTAATAGACTAGAGCGCTCATCTTTTTTAGCTTTTAGAAAAGCGGCAAAGTCGCCTTGGGCTAATAAAACAGAACGTCTAAACTGGTCAAAACTTAAGCCAATTTTTTCAACAATGGCTTCTAAGGTTTCGGTTTTTTTATGACCAATGACTTCTTGTGATGGTAGTTGAGTTAGCGTTATTTTTTGCGCTTGCAGGCGGCCGTTTATTTTATTGCGCGCGCGGCTGATTTCCCAACGCGAACGATATTGTTGTTTATCACAGCCAATGAAATCAACTTCGGCATAAGCGGATGCCGTACCGCGTCTTAAAATTGAGCTAACATCATGGCTACTAATTCGGGTGTTTTCATCTTCATCTTTATGGCCAATGCTAACGCCCGTTCCTTTTGGAAGGCGTGGCATTTTGTCATATAAAGCGAGACAAAGTGCATCTAATAAAGTGCTTTTTCCTGCGCCAGTTTGCCCTGTTATGGCAAATAATCCGGCATGTTTTAGTGGGCCTTCTTCGAGGAGTATTTCAAATTCATTGGCTAAGCTGGCTAAATTTTTACCACGGATTGCTAGTATTTTCATGAGTCATCACCTTGTAGGTTTTCTTGTAATTCATGAAAGTGTGCTAATAATTTAGCAGGCGTATCGGTGTTATATTTATCTTGGTAACAGCGTTGAAAAACATGTTCGGGTTGTAAATCTTCTAAGCGCTGTTCTTGTATGCCATCCGCTAGACCACGATTTTTTCCTGCGTAAGCGGTGCTGATTTTTAATAAACGCAAAGGCAGTTCGGCAATCGCTTCTTCTATTTTTGGGCGCAAACTTGGTTCGTGTTTCTCAAGTGATATGCGTAGCTCTAAAAGTGGCTGTTGTTGTTTGGGTAAGTCTGCGTTTAATTCGAGTTGTTGTAATTGCGTAATCGCGCTGTCTAAATCACAAAAATTACTAGAATTGGGGATGCGCAAAATATCAACACTGCGTGGAATATTGATGGATTTAATAATGACACTTTTGTCAGCTTGGCAATCAACTTGTAAGAGTTGATGTTGATAGTGCTTTTCATCAAATGATAAAGGAATGGGAGAGCCGCTGTAACGGATGTTATCGTGATCGCCTACACTTTGTGCGCAGTGTAAATGACCTAATGCAGTGTAGCTAATCTCACCAGGAAATAAATCAACGGGGAGAGCGTGTTGATTACCACCGAGTATTTTTCTCTCACTCAGCTCCGATAAGTTACCGCCGACCATATAACAATGCCCGGTTAATAATAAGGCTTCATTGTTAGAGGCTTTGCTTTTTAATGCCTCTATTAGTTCTGTGTAACGTAATTTTACGCTGTTAATTAAGCCATCATTTTCGCTTGTTTGTAGCGGCAAATCTGAATGACGCAAAAAAGGCATGGCACCACACCATGCGCTTATTTCATTTTGTTTATTATGTAATGGAATAATGAGTCGTTGCCAATCGATACTGCCATCACTATTTTTTTGAATGCCACCGACAACAGAAACACCGAGTGATTTTAATAAGCTGGCAGGCGCATCTAAGCGAGCTGCGGAATCATGATTTCCGCCAATTAAAATAATATCTATTTGTGGGTTTTCACTGCGTGCTTGGACTAAAAAATCATAAAGCTGTGTCTGTGCACTTGCGGGTGGGTTAGCGGTATCAAAAATATCGCCAGCCACAATTAGTACATCCGCTTGAGTTTCTTTTAATTGTTGCAGCAAAAATGCTAAGAATTGTTGGTGTTCATAATGACGAGAAATACCATGTAAATAATGGCCTAAATGCCAGTCAGCTGTATGAATAATTCTTAGCATATGAGTGCCGATGATAGCGTTAATTAAGTGGGAGTTATTTAGTTTATATGGCTTTACTTTTAAGCGGGTGCAAAAATAAGTAGAATGGGCAAAGGGGATTTACCCCGTGCCCATCATGATTATGGGGAGTAAAGATGGGCACGTCGTCCCCTCTTTTTCCATCCTACAAAATTTTCTACTTACTTGTCGCGGCTTAAGTGGGGTGCCGTTTATACTTGCCTTACTCGAAAAGTACGACCTTTTATTTTTCCATTGGCAATGCGGTTGAGGGCTGTTTTAATTAGCTCGCGTTTGATTGCAATATACGCCCAGTTATCCATGAGTTGGATTTTTCCCACGTCTTTACCTTCTAGTCCATGCTCACCTGTGAGTGCGCCCAAGATATCGCCTGCGCGTACTTTTTGTTTTTTTCCGCCGTCAATACGCAATGTTGCCATTGGGGCTTGCATCGGTTCAAAATTTAATTCGCTACGATCGGGTAGATTTTCTGAGCTAATTGTCATTCCTAAGTAGCCTTCTAATACCTCGACTTTGAAACTTTCTTGAGGGCTGATTAATGAGCAGGCGATTCCTTTATTGCCTGCGCGGCCAGTACGACCAATGCGATGTAAATGTTGTTCAGGATCGTGAGCGATATGATAGTTGAAAACTGCATCTAAGGAATCAATGTCTAAACCGCGTGCGGCAACATCGGTGGCAACTAAAATAGAGGCGCTTTTGTTGGCAAATCGCAATAAGGCTTGATCACGATCAACTTGCTCTAAATCGCCGTGTATCGCTAAGGCATCAAAGCCATCAGCGATTAAGCCTTCGGCAACTTCTTTGGTTTCTATTTTTGTATTACAGAAAATAACCGTTGATTCAGGGCGGTGATGCAATAGTAATAACTGGACAGCATTGAGTCTTTGATCATCTTTTACATTATAAAAATGTTGTTCAATACTGGAGTTGTCGTGTGTCGATTCGACTTTTACCATGACTGGGTTTTGCATGATACGTTTAGCGATCGATTTAATTTGCGCTGGAAATGTCGCGCTAAATAATAGTGTTTGACGCTGCTCTTTAGGCGCTTGCTCAATAATGTTTTCTATCGATTCCTGAAATCCCATGTCTAACATACGATCTGCTTCATCTAAAATAAGGGTGTCTACATTTTCTAAGCGTAAAGTACCTTTGCGCAAATGGTCTTCAATTCTTCCGGGTGTACCGACGATAATATGTGCGCCATGTTCTAATGAGCCTATTTGTGGGCCAAAAGAAGCACCGCCGCAGAGCGTTAATATTTTAATGTTATGTATGCCGCGCGCTAATCGACGAATTTCTTTAGACACTTGTTCGGCTAATTCTCGCGTTGGGCATAACACCAGTGTTTGAATGCGGAAACGCTTTACATCAAGCTTATTTAATAATCCTAAGCCGAAGGCTGCAGTTTTTCCTGAGCCTGTTTGACCTTGCCCAATGACATCTTTACCTTCCAGTATTGGCGGTAAGCTTTGTGCTTGGATGGGGGTCATTTGTGTGTAATTTAGTGTTGCTAAATTTTTTAGTAAATCAGCGTGTAGGTTTAGTGATGAAAAATCAGTAGTACTCAAGAGAGTGATCCTTATTGTATTTGCTTATGAATGTTTCACGTGAAACATTCATTTAAATGGGTGCTCATGAGTATAAAAATAAACAATGAACTTAGTTGTTTGAAACTGTAACACCTAGGGTAGAAATAACAAAGCCCAATTAGAATGTTCCACGTGAAACATTCTAATTGGGCTTTGTTGCTAGGGATGATTAGCTTAATTTAATAATAATCGTGCGCAAACGGTGTTGCCAGACCCGCTATAAGTAACGTCAGAAAAACTTAATTTATTAGCGACGGCAATGCCCCGGCCGTGAGTATCCATAATGCGGGATGGATCAAAATCCATATAAGTTTTCCAATCAAACCCCGGACCTTGGTCAATAATGGTAATTTCAATTTGCGTATTAGTTGCTACAAAACTAACGGTAACAGTTTTATCAGCATTTTCTGCTAAAGCAAGGCGGCGACTGACTTCTTCACTCCAGGTACCGCTTTCGTTTAAGGCAGATTTTTCAGCATAAGTAATGCCTAAGTTACCATGCTCAACCGCATTAAGCATGAGTTCTGTTAAGCCTACAATAACAATAGAGGGGTCAGGAAATGCCTTGCTGAGTAATGAGGCTAAATTACGCGCATGATCAATAGTGGTGAATTCAAAGTCGGCATGACGGAATAGAGGAGCTGCTTGCTCACTCTTACTTAAGTTGGACATGACTTCTCGATAAAACAGTCGTTCCTCTACTGCTGTATTTATAATGGAAAGTAAGCTGTCTTTATCAAAAGGTTTTGTTAAATAGTAATGAGCGCCGGCTTCTAAAATTTCGGCAATATCCGCTTGGCTGGTATTTTCTGTTTGAAAAATAACTGGGCAATGGCTTAATACATCATGCTGTTTTATTTTTAATAGCACTTCCATGCCATTCATGAGAGGCATTATTCTATCAAGGATAATAATGTCAAAGCTGTAAGGATTTGCTTCCAGCATGTCGAGTGCGATTTGACCACTTGATGCGGTACTTAATTTATAGCGGTCTTCATTTTTTAGTAGTTTAACAATGATTTCTATATTAGACGGATCATCATCAACAATTAAAATATGGGGTAAATCGCTCATCCTAACTTCCTTTTTGACGTCTGTTAGATAATAAAAGTAGTATGTTTAATTTTAGCGTATTGTTTGAGTAGCGTGGAAAATAAAAGTGATTTTAGTGCATTGCTGCCGATAAATTCCACATAGGTAAAAAGATGCCTAAGGCTAAAACCAAAACCATGATGCCAACAATAACTAATAAAAAAGGTTCGATAACACTGGCGAGGTTTTTTAGTTCTGCATCGACTTCTGTTTCATAAAAATCGGCAGCTTCTAATAACATAGTACTAATATCACCGGTTTCTTCGCCGACCATAATCATTTGTACAACCAGCGGAGTAAATAAACCAACACTCATTGCCATGCGGCTAATGCTATCGCCCTTTTCTATACCGATACGCATCTTGTTGAGTTTTGAACCGATATATTGATTGCCGATAGCACCGGAGACTACGCTGATTCCTTGAATGATAGGAACGCCTGCGCTTAAAATCATCGCAAATGAACGTGAAAATCGCTCCATGCTTGCGCGCTGGATAATACTGCCCACGCCGGGAATTCTTAATATAAGCCGGTCCTTAGTCATTAATCCATCTGCTGTTTGAAAGTATTGTCTTAAGCCATAAAAGCCAATGACTAAGACGCCGGCAATATAAGGCCAAAACTCAACCGTAAAATCAGAGATATTAATGAGTGCTTTTGTTTGCCAAGGTAACTCTGCGCCCATTTTATCAAACACACCTTTAAAGGCTGGGATGACATAAATATTGACGATCATCATGGCGATGCTGATCGCAATAAGAACCATAGTAGGATATTGCAATGCGGATTTTATACGACTTTGTGTTTCTTTTTCACGCGTTAGGTAATCAGAAATTTGTAAAAAACCTTGGTCTAATGAACCGGTACTCTCCCCTACTTTGATCACATTAAGAAATAAAGAGGAAAATATTTTTGGATGCTGTTCCATCGCTTGCCCCATCGTTAAACCACTTTCTAGTGAGACGGAGATATCTGAAAGTGCGGCAGATAAAGCTTTGTTACGCGTCGATTCAATCAAGCTATGAATGGCTCTAATAATGGGGACGCCCGCCTTAGTCAAACTATACATTTGGCGACTGAAGAGAATTAAATCATCAAGTTTAAGGCTTCTTAAGTCCTGCCATTTATTAAATTGTTCCAGCAGGTCAGTGTCAGGCGTAAATTCGCTAATACTGACAGGATTCATTTCTTGAGCAATTAACATGCGCGCAATATCTCTGGGCGAGTTTGCTTCGAGGCTGGCTTCAATTAAGTGACCGTTCTTATCGCGTGCTTTGTATTTATAGTTGGCCAATTTTAGACCCCAGAGCCTGTAATTCGAATGACTTCATCTAAGGTGGTAACCCCCTCTTTTACGAAATCTAATGCACTTTCGGTAAAAGGTCTAAAGCTAGGCGTGTTTTTAGCTGCAGTGATAAAGGCTGCTGAATCACTACGGCGTAATGCATCCAAAGAGTCAGGCGACATTTCTAATAACTCATAAACACCGATTCGGCCTTTATAGCCTGTGCTATTACATTGCTGACAGCCTGAGCCCGCTTTGAAATTGAAATCTGATGCGCTCATTGTCGGGAATGCACTTTCTAGCCAGAGTTTTTGATGCTCATCAATATCGGTTTCAGCTGCGCAATTTGCACAAACACGCCTCACCAACCTTTGCGCCACAATAACTTGTAAGGCACTGGCTAGAATATAACCTTGTACACCCATATCGATTAAGCGAGTTGCGGTTTCTACTGCACCATTGGTATGCAAGGTAGAGAATACTAAATGACCGGTAATTGCAGCACGAATCGCAATTTCTGCGGTTTCAGTATCACGCATCTCCCCCACTAAAATAACATCAGGATCTTGCCTTAATGCGGAGCGTAAAACGCTAGCAAAGGTAAAACCGATTTTTTCATTCACTTGTGATTGGTTAATACGTGGCAGGTTATATTCCACCGGATCTTCTGCAGTAATGATTTTCGTATCCGGTTTATTCACTTCGCTGAGTGCTGAATACAGTGTTGTGGTTTTACCACTTCCTGTTGGGCCAGTGACTAATATAAGCCCATGCGGATTACGAATGTGCTTTCTAAAACGGTTGAGCATCTCTTCAGGAATACCAAGTTTGTCGAGATTTAATAAGCCTTGAGAATGGTCAAGTAAACGCATAACAATCGATTCGCCATGCGAAACCGGTAAAGTTGATAAACGAATATCAAGGGTTTTACCTTTTACACGAATGGTAAATCGTCCATCTTGTGGTAAGCGTTTTTCGGAAATATTGAGGCTGGCCATCAGCTTTAAACGTACGACTAAAGCAGATGCAATTTTTACTTCGTTTAAAACTTGTTCGCTTAAAATGCCATCAATACGTTGTCGGATGCGTAATACTTTTTCATCGGGTTCAATGTGAATATCTGATGCATTCATCAATGCGGCATCGTCAAAAATGGATTGTAATAGTTTAACAACCGGCGCTTCAGCGACTTCGTTTGATGTAATCAGCGAGTTAAAGTCAAAATCATTATCGGCTAACTCATCATCGAGCTTTTCTGCAAGCGCACTAATTTCCCCAGTTTTACGATAGCATTTATCAATAATAGCTAATAAATCTGCTTCTTTGACGACGGCTTGGCGGATACGTTTATTGAGGATGCGCGTGAGTTCATCTAAGGCAAGTAAATCGGTTGGGTCAGCCATTGCAATGAGTACATCGTGCTCATTTTTTTCTAATAATAAAACACGAAAACGGCGCGCTAAATTTTCAGGTAAAGACGTGGTGACTTTATCGTCGCGCTTATATTGCTTAATGTCTAATAAAGGGATTTGTAACTGTCTAGAAAGAAAATTAAGTAATTCCGTTTCGGTAATTAAATTGAGATCAATTAGGGTGTGGCCTAATTTTCGCCCGGTTTTCTTTTGTGCTGCCAAGGCGCTCATTAGCTGATCAAAAGTGATCAGTTTGTTTTGTACGAGTAAATCACCAATACGAATTTTCTTTTTAGGTTCCATAATTTTTTCTTAATTAAGTTGGCTTATTCTTTGATTAATATAGCTCACTATACTGGGTTTGAGTGATTTTTTATTCAGTGCTTGTTGGTAAGCTGTGACGGCATGTGTTGCTTGATTAAGTTTCTCATAGGCCATTGCTAAACCCAGCCAATATTCAGCTTTTTGCGGATTAATGATTAATAGCTTTTGATAGATAGTAGATGAGTTTTGCGCATCATTAGCTTGCTGGTAACTTGCCGCTAACAAGCTTAAAAATGTTTCATCCTGGGTAGTTGCGGGATTGATGCTTAATAAGGTATTTAATGCATTTGTTGTTTGCTGGGTTTGTAAATAAAGCTGTGCCAGTATATTAGTTAAGGCAATGTTTCTAGGTAGCTGGGTTAAGCTTTTTTGTAAAGAAAAGATGGCTCGATCAGTTGCCCCCTGCTGTAACCAATTATTCGCCAGTAATAAATGTGCTGGAAAATGTTTGGAGTCTAATTGCAGGGTTTTTTCTAGCAAGCTCTGTTGTGTGGATAAGTCTTGGCTTTTCTTGGCTCGTGTAAAATAAATTGCAGCAGTGCTAGGTTTACTTTTAATAACAGTGGTTATTCTATTTGTTTTTTGAGTCTTAGGTTTAGGTGCAGCTATTTTTGTGGGTGTTATGGCGGGTGTTGGCTTGATCGCTATAACGGGTATTTCTTGCGGTTTTTCTTCTGGCTTAGAGGTTGTTGTTTTTGTTGCTACGTGCTTTTGCGCTGAAGGCGTTGCCACGACTATTGGTTTTATCTGAGTATTAGTTTGCGATGCGAGTGGTGCGGGTTGTTTGCTTATAAAACGATAGGATACATAAATAGAAGCAAGCACTAAAATACTGATTAGAATAATGAGGGTAGCATTTTTTTTAGGGGCGGGTTTAGCTGGTTTAAGCTGATCGAGTAAGTCAGTATTTTGTAAATTAGCCGGCTGCTCAGCATTACGCTTTTCTAAATCTTGTAGTACTTGATTAAGTAAACTCATGGTAAAAAACTAACCTTAATAACCAATAAGCTAAAGCTGAATGCAAATAAAAACAGCAAACTTTTTCTGCACTCTAAAGGGTGAAAACGTCGTGCGGTATCTTCGGTATCGCGAGCGGCCAAATGGACTTGTTTGAAGCCTATTTTATAAATTCCAGAGCCGTAAGCAGAGAGTAAGGCTTTATGGCTGAGTATATTGATTAAGCGAGGCGTACCACGGCTGTAAAAGTGCAGTGCATAATAGGAAAGAGGCGAGAATAAGTGCTTTATTTTAAGCTGTGCGATGCTTAATCGGTGGCTAACGTAAGTGCTAACATCTAAGCGAGAAAGTCTTTTTAAAGTATAGCTAAAGCTAATGCGTTGCCGTAATTGGCGTATCGCTTTTTTCTG
>CBDUDV010000045.1:0-23240 GCA_965366065.1 uncultured bacterium
TGAGTTGATTTTGCAGCCGTCTGTTTGTCTGCTAACAAATAACTATAAGCAGTAATACTTGCTAGATCTTTGTATTTATAATTAACATTAAGAAAAGGCATCTCTATCAGATCGTCAACAGACCAAATGTTTTTAACTTGTCCGATATACCCCACTTTTATAGTTAGGTTATCAAAAGACTTATTGGTGATCATGGCTGAATCAAAAGTTTGTTCCATTTGACGCCAACCGACATTACCAATAAAACGTGAATCGTCAACAATAATACGCTGTCTACCCCCTTTAAACTCAGTATCAAACGCTTTATAGCTTAACCAGGCTTGGTTAAGCTCTTGATCTTGAGGATCGGCAACTACTTCACGGTTTGGATTACCGCCGCCCCAGTTGCCTTTGGGTGCATTGTAATCACGCTGCATGGCTAAATTACCTTCGTACTCTGCAAACGCTTGTAGGCCATGAAATTCTGGTGTTAAGTAACCTAAGCGTAAACGTAAAGTATTTGCATGAGCGGTATCAATATTCCCTGCGGGGTTAGTATTATTAGCTACATCCGCTAACTCATAACGATAACGCAAATCCATTTTAATTTGCCCGTATTTAGCATCATCTTGGCCTAGTTTAAATGCCTTTTCGATAGGCTTATCAAATTCATAAGCCAATGCGGGTTGCAGGGATGCTGCGGCTAAAATAACCGAAGATATAAGGCTTGGTTTAAGTATGTTTTTTGTCATAAATAGAACTCCTAATTAAATATTCAAAGTGTTTTATCGCATTCAGCTAAAAAAGTTAATAAGCTTTTGCGGTATTTGTAATAGTTTGGGTGAGTTAATAAGTTTTTGCATGTTCTTTGCTTAGGAAGGTCAATTTCTTGAACTTTTCCTGCCTTTTTATTCTGACTATTGTCCATCATTACTACGCGTTCAGCTAATAAAATAGCTTCATTTATGTCATGTGTAGTAACGGTAGCAGTTACTTGAGTACGCAGCCGAACTTTGATTAAGACTTAGTGTCATTCCCTGTGCGTTAAACAATCAAGTATTCCAAACGATTTGTCAGATAATAGTTTGGGAGATAAGGCAACGGTATGCGTAATTCTTATGGGTTGGGGCATACCATTGTACATATCGCCGGCTGTTTTTAAAAAACCATACATCTAATGAGTTATTGTATAATAAAAAATTGAAATAGATTGATTTAAAGACACATGAAAAACATATTTTACCCCGCTATCCTATTGATGAATAAACTGGGGTTCTCCAAAAAACTAATACTCTTAGGCTTTATTAATGTCATCGCATTAAGTGTTGTTATTTATAATGTATACACACAAGAAACCCAACATATTCATGATGCACAAAAAGAGTTAGACGGAATAACGTTAATTCAGCCTATTTTAAAAACAATTCAGAGTGTGCAAAGGCATAGAGGCTTATCTTCAGGTATTTTAGGAGGAGACAATACTCTTTTTTATGCGCTTAATGAAGAAGCCTCTTTTTTAGCAGATAGATTTATAACGTTAGAAAAAACCCTGCCGATTACTTTACTTTCTAATCAATCTTGGTTGGATATATTGACTGAATATAAACTAATTCAATCTTCAGGTTTAAGCTGGTCTAAAGTTGATAATTTTTCAGCTCATAGCCATCTTGTTTCACAGTTGCAAAAGTTGATTAATCATATAGCTGATACCTCTACATTGACTCTTGATGCGGATATTGCGTCTTATTATCTTATCATGACTACAATTAATGATATGCCGATAGCACTTGAACAATTGGGGCAGATGCGTGCCTATGGGGCAGGGATTCTTGCAGAAAAAACTATTTCTGAAAAACAAAAAATAAAGATGTATTCGTTAATAGCAACGCTTATTAATGCATTTGATTCTTTGAGTATCAATCTAGAAAAAACCAGCCATTACAATAAAGACATACAGGCAAAACTATCACTGGCAACAACTGACATTAAAAATTCATCTAGGAAAGTCACTCGCTTAGTTGAGTCTGATATTTTAGGTAATAAATTTGTCACAGATCCTCATGTATTTTTTAAGCTATCGACTGAAGTAATCAATACAGGTTACAGTCAAATTTATGAAACTTTATTACCCACATTAGAAATACTCTTATATAACCGAATTAGTCAGATAGAGCAGCAATTATTGATCAGCATTGGAAGTGCTTTATTATTAACTCTTGTTTTTCAATATTTATTTTTTGGTATTTACTACGCAACCGTGGGGAATATTCACTTAATTGCTCGCTCAGCTTATAAATATACCCATGGTGATTTACAGCAACGTGTCCATTTAAAAACTAAAGATGATATTAAAGAAATCGGTGATAGCTTTAATAAAATGGCAGATAGTGCTAATCATTTATTGGCAATACATAGAGAAGATAAAGATCGCTTACAGGCCATTGTTAATTCAGCTTTAGACGCTATTATTCAAATCAATACCACTGGCATTATTACGGGTTGGAATCAGCAGGCAGAAGTGATTTTTGGTTGGACAAAAAGTGAGGCTGAAGGGCAAAAAATACATAGCTTGGTTATTCCGGAAAGGCATAGAAAAATGCATTTAAGAGCCATAAAACGTTTCTTACAATCTGGGGAAAGAGAACAGATAAGCTCACGAATGGAGGTGGAGGCTTTAAATAAAAGTGGTCATGAATTTCCCGTTGAATTGTCTGTATCCTCTGTTAATACAGCGAATGGCATTGAATTTAGTGCGTTTATTCGCGATTTAAGTGACATAAAAGAAAAAGAAATTTCATTACGCAAACTTTCGCTTGCTGTGGCGCAAAGTCCAAGTTCAATAATTATCACCGATGTTAATGCAAAGATTGAATATGCTAACCAATCTTTCTTAAATATAACAGGCTATGAAATTGATGAAATAATGGGTGAAAACCCTAAAATATTAAGCTCTAATAAAACACCAAAAACAACTTTTGATGATCTATGGAGACATTTAAATAATGGAAAAACATGGCAAGGCGAGTTAATTAATAAGCGTAAAGATGGCAGTGAATATATAGAATCAGCACTTATTTCGCCTATACGACAAGCAAACAATGAAGTAACCCATTATCTCGCTATAAAAGAAGATATCACTGAGAAAAAACAAGCCGAAATTGAGTTAGGGATTGCAGCTATTGCCTTTGAATCACAAGAAGGCATTATGGTGACCGATGCAGAGAATAAAATCCTTAGAGTGAATAAGTCATTTACTAAAATTACAGGGTATTCCATTGAAGAGGTTTTAGGTAAACAGCCAACCTTACTTAATTCAGGTAGACAAGATAAATCCTTTTATTCAGCTATGTGGAATAAAATCGTTCAAACAGGCTCGTGGCAAGGGGAGATATGGAACCGACACAAACAAGGAATGATTTATCCTGAATGGCTAACCATCACTGCCAGAAAGGATGAAAACGACAAAATAACGCATTATGTCGCTATTTTTACCGATATCACTGAATTTAAGGCCGCAGAAGAAAAAATAAAACACCTGGCTTACTATGACCCTCTCACGCAGTTAGCTAATCGTAGAAAGTTACTAGATCGTTTAGATCATTGCATTTTAATGAGCCTTCGTGAAGGCACAAGCTTTGCTTTATTGATGCTCGATTTAGATCGATTCAAAGCAGTCAATGATAGTTTTGGGCATTTAGCAGGCGATGAATTATTACAGCTTGTTGCTAAACGAATTAGTAAGCGCTTACGTAATACTGATTTGTTAGCGCGTTTAGGAGGCGATGAGTTTGTGGTGTTATTAGAAGATATAAACCACCCAGATGATGCGGCACGTATTGCGGAAGCTATTGTTTTAGAACTGGAAAAGCCGTTTATGCTGGGTAATGTAAACGAAGCCAATATTGGGGTAAGTATCGGTATTAGCTTATTTCCAGAGCATGCTAATTCAGTATCGTCATTGATGGATCATGCGGATATGGCTTTATACCAGGCTAAAGATAACGGACGAGGGTGTTACTCTTTCTTTTCGGATAATCTGACTGATACTATTCGTGAACGATTAAAATTGGAAGCTGACTTACGCTTAGCCATTAAACAGCAAGATCTGCGTGTTTATTATCAGCCCCAAGTTGATATTGTGACAGGAAAAATTATTGGTGCGGAGGCCTTGGTACGCTGGCAAACTAAAGATGAAGGGCTCATTTTACCTGACTCGTTTATACAAATAGCAGAAGAAACAGGTCTGATTCTGGATATTGGGGAATGGGTTTTACGAGAAACCTGTCGCCAAGGGCAGCAATGGGTACAAGCAGGGTTTGAGCCTATTGTTTTAGCGGTTAATGTATCAGCACACCAATTTAAACGTTCTAATATACATGACATAGTTCAAAATGTTTTAGCAAGCACGGGTTTCCCTGCTGAACAATTAGAACTAGAAATGACAGAGAGTGGCTTGATGGAGCAGCAAGAAGCAATAGTCGAAGTGCTTAATGATTTACGCTCACTGGGTATTCTATTAGCTATTGATGACTTTGGGACCGGCTATTCTTCGTTAGCCTATTTAAAACGTTTTCCTTTAGATACCTTAAAAATTGATAAAAGCTTCATTGATGATATTCCGCATGATAAAGGTGATGTTGAAATTACAACAACCATTAATACACTGGGGCATGCTTTAGGGTTTAAGGTCTTAGCAGAAGGCGTGGAAAATCAACAACAATTAGATTTCTTACAAAGTATTGGTTGTGATACTTATCAAGGTTATCTTAGAAGTGAACCGTTGCCAGCGGACGAGTTTGTGAAGTTATTGAGTATGAAAAAACACTAATACCAGCGCAATATTGCGTCTTTTTTGTCGAGTGTAATCATCCCACTCTTAATATCGATAGGTTTAAGCTAGCCAAATAGCATATTCAAAAGTACAGCTATAATACTAATCAGGATAAAACAAAGGCTTTTCCAGAAAATAATAGGATCTCGTTCTAATAAGGGCGGCCTATCCTTATTTAAAAAAGTTTTATTGGGATGCCGCAAATCAAATAAAAACTCAGAAATATCTTCATAGCGATTTAATGGATTGGCTTGTAATGCCTTTTTAAGTGCGCCATCAACCCATAATGGAATGTGGCGATCATCAAAAGGTAAAGCAATATATTTCAATTTCAGTTGTGCAGATTTTGTTGTTGATTTAGCTACCTGAGCCCCGTAAGGTAACTTGCCACATAACATTTGGTAGCTAATGACTGCCAAGGAAAAAAGATCTGACCGAGGTGTTCCAGACTGGCCCAATAAATATTCAGGTGCAATATATTGTACTGTTCCTTGAATATTATGATGTTCTACAGGGGTTGATATCTCAGTAATGCCCGCCACTTTTGTTGCACCAAAATCGATAATTTTCACGGTGCCGGTATTATCAATCATGATGTTTTCTGGCCTCAAATCTTGATGTAACATTTCTAAGCGATGAAATGCACGTAGCCCTTTAGCAATTTGTTCAATAATATTTCGCACGGTTGCTAAGTCCGGATTTGGATTATCAATCATCCATTGAGTCAAAGTTTGACCCTCAATATATTCCATGATGATATACAGATAATTTCGTTGCCGAGTCTGCACAGAAGGCTTTAGCACATGTGCGCTATTGTTAATTCGCCGAGCAATCCATTCTTCCATCAAAAACCTTTCCAGATAAGCCGTATCGCCTTGACGATCTATCGATGGCGTTTTCATCACGACTTGAATTCCCGTTTCATTATCTACAACCAGATAGACATGACTACGGCTGCTTGAATGGAGTTTCCTGATAATTTTATAGCCATCAAATTCCATTCTGGCTTCTAAAATGGGGGGGAAAGGTAGCTCAGTTAACTGCTGATGGATTTCATTTACATCTTGAGAAGGTAATTCATCGACTCGGATAATTTGGGTTGTCAAATTATCGCTACTTCCTTGCTCGTACGCTTGTTCTGATATTATTTTTGCGGCTTCATCTAAGTCATCTGCATGCTTATTAATCACATCAGCCATAAATCGTGAGCTAACGGATTCATAGATGCCATCGGTTACAAATAAAAAAACATCGCCCCAGTCGACTTGGTGCTTATCATAGTCAATTTCTAACCGAGAATTAATACCCATTGCCCGACTAAGATAACTTTTTTCTTCTGATACCCAAAGTCGGTGATCCTTGGTTAATTGCTCTAACGAGTTATCGCGTAAACGATAAATACGGCTATCACCTAAATGAAAAATATGGGCAGTAGTCGATTTGATCACCATGGCACTTAATGTGCAAACATAGCCTTTGTCTTTATCAAAACGATATTGGCCTTGTTGGGTTTGTGAGTACAGCCAGGAATTGGTTGCTGATAAGACTTGCAAGGCTGATTTTTTGACTGACCAAGCTTCTGAGGTACAAAAATAATCATCTAAGAAGCCTGTAATGGTCGCCTGACTAGCAATGTGCGCTACATTACTACTACTAATGCCATCAGATAAGGCAATGGCAATCCCTTTTGAGGTTAATTGAGGCTCTTCAGGAACTAATACGCCGTGAAAATCCTGATTAATTTTCTTACGACCTTTATCAGAATATTGTCCAACAGAAACTTTTAATTGATTAGGCATTGTGATTAAACCTCAGAAGGCGCTTGAAAATATATGAACTTCTACAAACAAAAAAGCCTCTGCTCTATACAGAGCAGAGGCTTAGTTTATCAGCTGTAATTTGATTACAAATTACGTTCAGGACTCATTCTTACGTGTGTGTAATACAGTGGTAACCCAACAAATACAAAACCACCGACCATATTGCCCAATACGGTTGGGATCTCATTCCAAATTAAATAGTCCATCAATGTAAAATCTCCACCCATAATCATAGAGAATGGGAACAAGAACATATTTACGATTGAATGCTCAAAGCCCATAAAGAAGAAAAGCATGATGGGCATCCACATCGCCATCATTTTTCCTGTTGCAGAAGTAGAAATCATAGCGCCGACAACACCCATTGAAACCATCCAGTTACATAGCATGCCACGAATAAAAATTGTGAACCACCCGCCAATGCCATGTGCTTTGTAACCCAAGGTTCTAGATTCACCGATTGTTCCTACTTTTGCAGCGATAGCCCCGCCATCAGTGTTATAACCAATAGTCAAAATAAAAGACATCATAAAAGCAACTGCTAATGCACCTGCCAAGTTGCCTAAGAATACTAATCCCCAGTTTCTTAATACTTGATTAGTCGTTACGCCGGGTCTTTTATCTAAAAGAGCCAGTGGCACGAGTGTAAAAACCCCGGTTAATAAGTCAAACTTCATTAAGTACAACATAATGAATCCAACAGGGAAAAGCACGGCACCTAATAAAGGTGAACCTGTTTTGACTGCTACGGTAATTGCAAAGATAGCCGCAAGTGCCAGTGTTGCGCCAGCCATAAAAGCACGAATCAAAGTATCTTTGGTGGACATATATACTTTGGCTTCACCAGCATCCACCATCTTTGTGACAAATTCTGTGGGTTCTAAATAGGACATATAGCTTCTCTCAGTTTAATTAATAATTAAGGGTAAATACTTAAGAAATAAAGCAGGCTTAAAGTTCATTTAGAACCTATTTTCATCATTTCCTAAATAATTTTATAGTTAAGCAAATTCAATAACTCTGTTAAAACATAAGTAGGTAAATCAAGACCAGTGCTATTCAAGACTGACACGATTTCATCACTCACTTAACTTTAGATTAAGCAAAGTTCTTGCCAAGTTTTCTAGTTCCTCCTGTCTTTTAGTGGGTGGTTGTTTAGGCGATTTTTTTGTATTAGTTTTATTAAGTTTAAGTGCACCTTTGGTGCATAAAAATTAATTACACACCAAATTAGTGCCTAATTTATCAAATTGGACAGTTTATAAAGTATGGGGTGTGATACTTACCACTTGTATACCCAAACTACATAAAGATGAAGAAATCTCACTTCCCGTCACTCCCGCATGCTTTTAGCGGGAGTCTAGTGCTTTAAGCAGATCCCCGCCAAAAGCATGCGGGGATGACGTGGTTTTTTAGGTCTTTTTTTTTGTTAAAAGACTTCTGGTCAACTACTTGTATATTAAAAACAAGTCATTGCTAGAGGATGAGTTTGTTGTGTTATTAACGTCGATGGATTCAATTGCTCACTGTAGCGCACGAGTAAAACTAGATAAAAGTAAGATTTAGAATAAAAAAGTCACTACTGATTTCAATATGCCTTTATCAGTGATAGGAATGGCTAATAAAGAGCTGATTGCTGCAGGATCTAATGCACCTTGATTAATAGCACTTTTACCAATAACGGGTACACCGGTTAACCATGCGCGACCCACGAGGCCAGAGCCTTTTTTTATGTCTTGTATTTCAAACAGGTTGGCTAGGTCGTTATTTTCTTGGCCATGAGCCGTTTGGCAATTAAGTAGGGTGTGCTCTTTATTGGGTAACCATATTTGTATACGTTTGGCGATAGGCGTAGATTGTGCGGATAAAAAGCTCATAATAAATATTTTCCCTTGATGCAAAGCGATAGGTAAGCCTATGCCTTTTGTTAAGCCTGATTTTTTGGCTTCCTTGCTACGCATAAAATTTTGGGTGTGTGCCAAATCTTCTATAATGACAGGCTGTTCTTGTTGCCATACCAAACCCGGTAAACCTTCGCCTTTCATAAAGTGTGTTTTTTGAGAAATATGGGCAAAGTGATCTAATTTTCCATAATAGCCATCTAACGCATCAAGTTGATTTTTTTCAGTTAAAGAATTAGTCCATACCTCGATTGCACCCGCATTGTCATCATCTGCCCCGCATAAAAAAACCACCACAGCCATAAGAAACTCACCTGCTAATATGGGCATGCCTATAGCACAGGTTAAACCTGCTTTGTGTGCTGCTTCTGTGCGCTCATAGTAAGGGCTTTGTAGTTTTTTTATGACGATAGGCTCTGCTTTTGCCCATACTTTTCCTGGTAAGCCTTGGTGGTAGGCAAACTGTTTGTTTTCACTAATCTCTTTAAATTCAGTGAATTCACCGTAAATGCCTTCTTTTAACTCAAGCTGAGTGCGGTCTTTGTTTAATACCCAAATTTCAGTGATTTTTATAAATGTATCCATGATTATTTATGGTGTGTTGATAGTGAAGGTTAGTGTTTATTTTTCTGGGCCTAGATAAGCGATGTCTAACCAAAAAGTGCACCCGGTATCGTTATTATTGTAAAAGCCTATGTTGCCGTGAATCGCTTCAGTTAATAGTTTTGCTTTAGCTAATCCTAGCCCCATTCCTGCATGAATTGAATTTTCCATGCCTAATCGAGAAAAGGGCTGAAAGATTTCATCTATTTTATCTGGGGCGATACCCGAACCTGTATCAGTAATATTGATTCTTAACTTACCGTGGTCGGTAAGTATGCTGTTGATTATGATGGAGCCACCAGGCGTATTGTATTGGATAGCATTTTTTAGCAAAATATCAATAATTTGCTGTATTACATTTGGGTCGGATTGAATGGTTTTGATGGGGAAGAGCATTATTTTTTGGCTATCAATCTGAATATCGAGGTCTTTAGCTAATGATTTGTTTTTATTGATAATGTTGATGACTGAAGTGTCTAGCCTAAAGCTTGTATCATGACAAATAAGTTGGTCCTGTAAATTGGAAAATTCTAGTGTCATGGTAATTAAGCCTAGAAGACTGATACCCGATTGATTAATGAATTTAATGCTTTCTATTTGATCTTCGTCTAAGTTTTCGTCAGATTTTAATAATTCCGAAAAACCAATGATAGAGTTGAGCGGTGTTCTTAATTCATGACTCATTGAAGATAAAAAGTTAGATTTAGCGATATTAGCTTGTTTAGCTTGGTGTTCGGCGGCAATCGCTATTTCAGTTTGTTTTAGCAGTGCCTGTTTATGTTTTTTGATCAAGATGACGCTGATACCAACGCTGATAATAGCCATAATGGATAGTGCACGATTACTGATAACTTTCCATGGTTCGCCGCCTGAAGGTGATAATAAGTAACCTATGACAGTTAAAATCACGCTTAAAAATAGCACAAAGTAAGTGAATTTCTGCGAAGGAGTATTGTAGGAAAGTAGAACAGGGATGACATAAATAACAGCTGCAGCCACACCAAGAGGGATTACTAAGTCAAGTAATCCACCTGCGATTAAGCTGAATAATACTAACCAAAATGCCACGGTCTTATAAAGTACTTTAGTCATCTTTCCACTCTAAATCACAACAAAAGACAAATGTTTCATTTTTAAGTTTAATGGCTTGAGAGACTGTAATGCATAAATGTGAACCGGCAATGGATAAATACGGGCGACATATTTGTATTGTGTTGGGGGAGTGTATGGCACGGTAATGATAGTGTTTGTGCGCCCAGTTGGCGTTATTACCAGAGAGTAGAGGAGTGAACTTAGTATCAAATAACGAGTGAAGGCTTTTGGAATGAATGCTAGAGCCTATTTGATAGCCTGCTTCATTCAATAAATAGCATCTAACAGCGTAAGGCGATTTGAATATGATTTTTGCGCTGGCATCTATTAACTTGGGTGAAGTAAGTATTTGCAGGGCACTCTTAAAGTGTTTTTCAAATTCGGTAAAATGCGTATTTAAGTTATTGCTGGTTAAATGATTGTTGATTTGTTGTTGCTCTAATAAGCCATTAAATGTTTTATCGAGACTATTGTCGCTGCTGATTTGTGCATTCGGTTTGGCAAAATAAAAGCCTTGAATCATATCTGTTGCGGCTCTTATGGCTGTCAGTGCTTCTTTTTCTGTTTCCACTCCTTCAATAATAACCAAGCTACCTGCTTCGTGAATCAGCGAAACAATGCCGGTTAATATGCGCTCTATACGAGAACTTAATGCGGCTCTTTGTATTAAGCTACGGTCTATTTTTACTATGTCAGGTTCTAATTCCCATATTCGATCAAAATTAGAATGTCCTGCACCAAAATCGTCAATAGCGATTAAGCAACCCAGAGAGCGAAAATGCGTGATGAGCTCTTGTAAATAAGCGCGATCATTAATCTCACTTTCTAGTATTTCAATAACAATGCGTTGTGCGGAAATTCCGGAAACAGAAAATAGGCTATCCATAAAGCCAGGGTCAGGTTTTTCTGTAGCTAGGCATTGTGAATTTAGATTAATAAACAGCCATTGATCATTCGTTGCTTGTTGCGAAAAGTTTTGAATATGTAAGCGACGACATAATCTATCTAAAGAAAGGTGCTCACTACTATTTTGTGGTGTTGAAAACAGCTCAAGTGGTGAGGTGATGGCCCCTCAATGCTGTTGACTTAAGCCCTCTCTTGTTGGAGAGGGTTGGGTGAGGAGAATAAAATCATGCCTTTATAACTCCCCTCATCCCAACCTTCTCCCTTTGGAGAAGGAGATTATTCTTAAGTCAACAGCATTGTGATGGCCCCTTCATCTGTGCGTGCGCGAATAAGACCTTCATACCCGACCGCTCTTCTATGCGCTATGCTGATAATCGGTTGAAATGCAGAGCTGAGAATGTAATTTTTATAACTAAACATAAGAGGGTTAGCTTGTTGGGTATTGTTGAGGTGTGTTGCTAAGTCGTCATTAATTAAGCTAAGCATAGATAGCTCCTTTGGTTCTATTTTGTGTAAAGCATTTACCCAAGTTCTGGAATTTTTTGCAAAAAAAACGCCAGAAAATTTAAGGCATGAAAATGCACTTAATTTTATGACGTCGTTGTCAGAATGGACAAAATGGCAACCTTAAGGCTCCGCCGTTGGAGCTGTTAAATAAATATTAAGCATTATTCAAGCCAAAGTATGATGTGGCTTAGTAAGCTGATTAACTTCAATAAGTTAATTGTACTTTCTTTTGTTTATAGCCATTAGATAGTGATGACTTTATGTACTACTCTAGTGCAAAGTGGGCTTATTTCTTCAAGTGCTCTATTGGAAGGGGGGGAATACGTTGTGCGCCATGATTGGGCTACCATGTTCTATATTGGTGCATTGTTCTGGGGTTGATGAGAATTCTGTAAATAGGTCGTTTAAAATCAGTATATTAATCTATGGCACGGTCTATGCTTAGATATTATGTAATAGGTATTTATGAATAATATGAGGCAGCTATGAGCACAAAGCAAACATTAGTAGTTATTGGTAACGGCATGGTGGGGCATAACTTCCTCGAAAGCTTTGTTGCCAGTGATATAAGAGATAATTACGAGATAGTCACTTTTTGCGAAGAGCAAAGAGCTGCTTATGATCGTGTCCATCTGACTGAATTTTTCTCAGGAAAAACAGCGGAAGACTTATCAATGGTCAGTGACGGCTTTTTTGAAACGAATAATATTAAGCTTCATTTAAATGATAAAGCGGTTGAAATTGATACCATGAATAAGCTGGTCGTTTCTGAAAAAGGCGTAGCTATTAGTTATGACAAATTGGTCTTAGCGACAGGCTCTTATGCGTTCGTACCGCCTGTTACTGGACATGACCGTAAAAATTGTTTTGTGTATAGAACCATTGAAGATTTAGAGGCCATGATGGAGGCCGCTAAAACATCCAAAGTAGGTGCAGTGATTGGTGGTGGGCTATTAGGGCTAGAAGCCGCTAAAGCCTTACAAAATTTAAATCTAAAAACACATGTCGTACAGTTTTCACCGCGTTTAATGGCGGCCCAATTGGATGATGGCGGTGCAAAAATGCTCGCTGATAAAATTGAAGCGTTAGGTGTATCGGTATTAACCAGCAAAAATACTACAAGCATTGTTGATGGTGATGAATGTTTGCATAAAATGAATTTTGCAGATGGTTCTACATTAGAAACGGATATGATTTTATATTCAGCTGGCATACGACCTCGTGATGAAATTGCACGTAAAAGTGAGATAAAAGTCGGGGCTCGTGGTGGTATTGTCATTGATGACCAATGTAAAACCTCTGCTAAAGACGTTTATGCGATTGGGGAATGTGCTGCTTGGAATGGACAGACCTTTGGATTAGTTGCACCGGGTTACAGCATGGCGCGTACTGTCGTTGCTGATTTAGCGGGTAAAGAAGCCAGTTTTACTGGTGCAGATATGAGCACTAAGCTAAAACTTAATGGTGTCGATGTTGCCAGTATTGGCGACCCGCATGCCACGGCAGAAGGCTCACTGGTTTATACCTACCAAAATGGTGCGGATGAAATTTATAAGCGCATTGTTGTTAGTGCTGATAAAAAGAAATTATTGGGTGCGGTATTAGTAGGTGATGCGTCTGGATATGGCACTTTATTACAGTATTGTTTAAATGATATCGATTTACCTGAAAACCCAGATAGCTTAATTTTACCTTCACGCTCTGATGAATCAGTCGGTTTAGGGCCAGATGCATTGCCTGCATCAGCGCAAATTTGTTCATGTTTTGACGTCACTAAAGGGCAGATCTGTGATGCCGTAGAAAGTGGCTGTCATACTATGGGCGAGTTAAAGGACTGCACTAAAGCGGCAACGGGCTGTGGAGGCTGTAGTGCTTTATTGAAGTCGGTATTAGATTGTGAATTAGAAAAATCAGGTTTTGAAGTGAATACCGACATGTGTGAGCATTTTGCTTTTACGCGTCAGGATTTATATAACTTGGTTATGATTAATAAAATTAAAACCTTTGATGACTTGTTAAGTCAGCATGGTCAAGGACGGGGTTGTGATATCTGCCGTCAAGCGGTGGGTTCTATCTTAGCCTCATATTGGAATGATTATATTTTAAGTGACGATCATTTAAGCCAGCAAGATACCAATGATACTTTTTTAGCCAATATGCAAAAAGATGGCACGTATTCTGTTGTGCCGCGTATGACGGGTGGAGAAGTAACGCCTGAAGGTTTGATTGCTATTGGACAGATTGCCAAAAAATATAACTTATATACCAAAGTAACCGGTGGTCAGCGTGTCGATTTATTTGGTGCACGAATGGATCAATTGCCGTTAATTTGGCAGGAATTGATTGATGCAGGGTTTGAGTCAGGTCATGCGTATGGTAAATCTTTACGTACGGTTAAGTCTTGTGTGGGAAGTACTTGGTGTCGTTTTGGTGTTGATGATAGTGTGGGCTTAGCGGTAGAGTTAGAACATCGTTATAAAGGCTTACGTGCTCCGCATAAAATTAAATTTGCGGTGTCAGGTTGTACGCGTGAGTGTGCTGAAGCGCAAAGTAAAGATATCGGTATTATTGCGACGGAAGGGGGCTGGAATTTATACGTCTGCGGTAATGGCGGAATGAAACCACGTCATGGGGATTTATTCGCGACTGATTTAGATAAAGAAACCTTGATTAAATATATCGACCGCGTATTAGTTTTTTATGCACGTACTGCTGATCGTTTGCAACGTACTTCAGTGTGGATGGAAAACATGGAAGGCGGCTTAGATTATTTAAAGTCTGTGGTTATCGATGATAAATTAGGCTTGTGTAACGATTTAGAAGAACAAATGCAACATGTGGTTGATACCTATCAATGTGAGTGGAAAACAACCATCGCAGATGAGAGTAAAGTAAAACGTTTCCGTCACTTTATTAATAGCGATAAAACCGATGAAAATATTTTATTCGTAGAAGAGCGTGGTCAAATTCGTCCCGCAAATGAAGAAGAGCGTCAACACATGGCTGTAACGGAGGAAGCGTAATGAGTAACTGGATTGATATTTGCCCACTCGATGATCTGCAAGCAGATTCAGGCGTTTGTGCTTTAGTTGAAGATAAACAAGTTGCAATTTTTTATCTGCCTAAAGAACAAGCTGTGTATGCAGTAAGTAATTATGATCCGTTTGGCAAGGTGCATGTGTTATCACGCGGTTTATTGGGTGATATTAAAGGCGAACCGATGATTGCCTCTCCGCTTTATAAACAGCATTACAGTTTATTGACGGGTCAATGTTTTGAAGATGAAGCAGTCAGTATTGAGGTCTATGCGGTACGTATAGAAAATAACCGCGTAGAAGTTAGCTTAGAGGGATAACAAATGAATTACACTTATTATATTGCCGATGTTTTTACTAATCAGGTATTCAGTGGTGCACAAATTGCAGTTTTTCCTGAAGCAGAAGGTTTAAAAGCAGAACAAATGGCGTTGATTGCACGAGAACTTAATCTCACAGAAACGGTGTTTTTAACTAAAAAAGACAGTGCTGAAAACCATTTCGTCATGAAAATGTTTACACCCTCTGCGGAAATTGATTTTGCAGGGCATACCATTATTGCGGCGGGTCATGTTTTAGCAGAATCTGGAAAACTGGCTCTAAAGGATGGACACACACCGGTTGTTTTTGAGCAAAATGCGGGCGCGATACAAGCGAGTGTGAGTAAACATGCAGGTAAAACTAATTTTATTCAATTTGCACGTACCGTCATACCTACCGTTGATTATTATGCACCAACAGAAACTGAGTTAGAGAAATTTTTAGGTATACAGGCAGGGCATATTGATATTAAAAAATATGCACCGCGTTTGGTCTCCTGTGGTGTGCCGTATTTGGTTGTACCTGTGTATTATTATGAAGATGTGCGCAATGCCGTGTTTAATTTTTCTGAGTGGAGTCAATCGATAGCACCACAGACCGCTGCCCAGGAAATCTTACTTGTGTCACCTAAAACGCCAAATCAAGATTCTGATTTTGCGGCGCGTTTAGTGGGACCCAATATTGGTGTAAATGATGATCCACCTGTTGGATCAGCAATACCTGCTTTAGCTGCGTATTTATGTTCATTTGATCACTTACAAAAAGGAACTTATACTTTTGCCGTGCAACGAGGTGACGACAAAATGAACCGTAGTATTTTAAATCTAGAAATGGATCATAAAAAAGAGCAATCATTAAATTTACGTGTTGGTGGTGAGGCGGTGATGGTAGCGGAAGGAACAATGTTCATACCTCAGGATTAAGGACGGAATGAATAAACCACGATTAGTTGTTATTGGTAATGGTATGGCGGGCATGAAAACCGTTGAAGAGCTGTTATCTGCCAGCCCTGATAAATATGATATTACCGTCTTTGGTGCGGAACCGCATGGTAACTACAATCGTATTATGTTGTCTTCCGTTTTATGTGGTGAAAAGACCGTAGAAGATATCGTGATTAATGATCGGCAGTGGTACCAAGATAACCAGATTACTTTGCATGCCGGTAAGGATAAATCGGTGTGCAAAATTGATCGTGGGACTAATACAGTTGTTAGTGAAGATGGCACTACGGCAGAATATGATCGTTTATTAATAGCAACCGGCTCTAATCCTGTAGTGTTGCCGATTCCAGGCTGCGATTTACAGGGTGTTATTAGTTTTCGACAGATTATAGATATCAGTACCATGCTGGACTACGCTAGGACACATAAACATGCGGTTGTTTTAGGCGGGGGCTTATTAGGTTTAGAAGCCGCAAATGGTCTAGCTATGCGAGGTATGGATGTCACAGTAGTTCATAGTAATGCGGTTTTATTAAATCGACAAATGGATACCCAAGCGGGGACTTTATTACAACAAGCGTTGGAAAAACGAAATCTAAAATTCAAGATGCCCGCGCAAACTCAGGCGTTAGTTGACGATGGCAATGGGCATGTTAAAGCCGTACGCTTTGCCGATGGGAGTGAGTTAGCCTGTGATTTATTTGTAATGGCGATTGGTGTGCGCCCTAATATGGCTTTAGCACAAGAATCGGGATTACATTGTGACCGAGGCATTGTGGTGAATGATACCTTGCAAACTTATGATCCCAGTGTGTATGCGGTAGGTGAGTGCGTGCAACATCGGGGTGATACCTTTGGTTTGGTCGCCCCTTTATTTGAGCAAGCAAAAGTCTGTGCTAATCATTTAAGTGGACATGGTATGGCTGAATACACCACATTACCAACGGCGACTAAATTAAAAGTGACAGGAATTAGTTTATTTTCTGTAGGCAATTATTTAGGCGATGATGACTGCGAATTCATCCAGTTTAGTGATTTAGCGTTAGGGATTTATAAAAAATTAGTGTTAAAAAATAATCGTTTAGTTGGCGCTGTTTTATATGGAGAAACAGCCGATGGTGGCTGGTATCAGCAATTATTAGAAAGCGCACAGGATTTATCGAATATAAGAGATAAGCTTATTTTTGGTCAACATTATGCAGAAGGGAATGCTTACAATGACGCATAAAACCATTCAAACAACGTGCCCATACTGTGGTGTGGGTTGCGGTGTTGAAGCAAAAGTAGATACTGAAAAACACGCGTTGAAGATTCAAGGCGATAAAAATCATCCAGCGAATTTTGGACGCTTATGTTCTAAAGGGTCTGCTTTAGCAGAAACCATTGATTTAAGTAGTCGTTTATTACAACCGCAAATTTATGGCCAAAACAGTAACTGGTCAGAAACTTTAGATTTAGTGGCTGATACCTTTAGTCGCACCATTAAAGAACACGGCCCTGATTCAGTTGCTTTTTATGTATCGGGGCAACTATTAAATGAAGATTATTACGTTGCTAATAAGTTGATGAAAGGTTTTATTGGTAGTGCCAATATTGATACCAATAGTCGCTTATGTATGTCTTCTGCTGTGGCGGGTTATAAACGTGCCTTTGGGGCAGATATTGTGCCGGGCTGTTATGAGGACTATGAATTAGCCGATATGATCGTGCTGATTGGCTCTAATGCCGCTTGGTGTCATCCGGTTAGTTTTCAGCGTATTCGTGCGGCAAAAGAAAAAAATCCTAATTTAAAAATTGTGGTGATTGATCCACGCCGTACCGCAAGTTGTGATATTGCCGACTTACATTTACCTATTAGTATAGGCACTGATGTCGCATTATTTAATGGTTTATTAAATTATTTAGATAAGAACAAGGCGTGTGATAAAGATTATATCGAAGCGTATACCGAAGGATTTGATGAGGCTATAAAAACAGCGACACAAGATGCCGATTTAGCCACACTAGCGACTTATTGCGGTTTGGAAGAACAAGATATTGAGCAGTTTTACCAATGGTTTGCTGAACATAAAAAAGTCATGAGCTTGTATTGCCAAGGGGTTAATCAATCTAGTTCAGGTACTGATAAAGCGAATAGTATTATTAATTGCCATTTAGCGACAGGCAGCATTGGTCAGCCCGGAACGGGGCCGTTTTCTTTAACGGGACAGCCCAATGCGATGGGTGGTCGTGAAGTAGGGGGCTTATCCAATCAACTCGCCGCACATATGGAGCTTACGCCAGATGATGTAGCGCGCGTCGCTACTTTTTGGGACAGTGAGAATATTGCCACTAAGCCAGGATATACGGCGGTGGAATTATTTGATGCAATTGATGAAGGTAAAGTCAAAGCTGTTTGGATTATGGCAACTAATCCTGTAGTCAGTATGCCGAATGCCGATAAAGTGAAAGCGGCATTACAAAAATGTGAATTTGTGGTGGTCTCTGATTGCGTGGCGCGTACGGACACCTTAGATTTGGCACATGTGAAATTACCAGCTATGGGTTGGAGCGAAAAAGATGGCACAGTCACCAATTCAGAACGCCGAATTTCTAGGCAACGCCCTTTATTTTCTGCCGCAGGTGAATCTAAACCTGATTGGTGGATATTAACGCAAGTGGCGCGGCGTATGGGGTTTGAAAAAGCTTTCCATTACACGAGTAGTGCAGAAATTTTTCGTGAACATGCAGCTTTGTCAGCGTATGAAAATAATACAGAACACGGTGTGCGTGATTTTGATATTTCTGCATTCAGTGAAATAAATCAACAAGAATATGATGATTTACAGCCGGTACAGTGGCCTGTGAATACAGAAAATCCAGCAGGTACAAAACGATTACTTACTGATGGAAAATTTTTTACGCCTTCAGGCAAAGCGCAATTTATTGCATTAACGCCACGTTTGCCGGCTAATTTACCCAGTAAAGCCTATCCGCTTGCGTTAAATACAGGGCGGATACGCGATCAATGGCATACCATGACACGTACGGCTTTGGCGGCTAAACTCAATCAACATAAAGTAGAACCTTTTGTTGAGATTAGTCCTGATGATGCTGAAAAAATGCAGTTAAGCAATAATAGTTTGGCTGAAATTAGTAGTGCATGGGGAAAAATGGTTGCGCGTGTGGCAATAACAGCAAGCCAGCTGCAAGGTGGTGTGTTTATCCCAATGCATTGGACAGAGCAATTTTCTAGCTTGGGGCGGGTGGGTGCTTTGGTAAACCCTGTTGTAGACCCTGTGTCTAAACAGCCTGAATTCAAACATACGCCTGTGAAAATTCAAGCTTATCAACCCGCATGGCAAGGGTTTATGCTATCTAGGCGTGAATTACAGTTTGAACAGCCTGCTTATGTGGTTAAAGTGAAAGGTGAGCAATTTTACCGTTATGAATTAGCGGGTAATGAGTCTTTTGATGATTACAGTCTTTGGGCAAAAAAACAATTGTGTACGGACACCGTGGGTATGGCACAGTGGCAAGAATACCAAGATATCAGTCAAGGTTCTTATCGTGCTGCGCGTTTGTTAGATAATCAATTAGACAGTGTGTTGTTTATTGCAGGGCAGAGTGCTTTACCTGAGCGTAACTGGTTAACGAGTTTATTTATTAAACCCGAACTGAGTAAAGAAGAGCGTTCTGCTTTATTAACAGGGCTACCGCCATTAGGTACGCCAGATGTAGGACAAATTGTGTGTTCTTGTTTTAATGTCGGTGAAAAAACCATTACTAATATAATTAAAGAAAAGGGCTTAAAAACTCATCAAGAAGTAGGGCAGTGTTTAAAGGCGGGAACTAACTGTGGTAGTTGTGTTCCTGAGATTAAGGCTTTGCTATAGGTAAATAATGTCGTTCCCATGCTTCCGCGTGGGAATTCAGCCTTTGATGCTCCGCATCATTTAAAGCACAAGATATGGTTAATAACGAATTTTAAGCTAAATAACTGCACCAGAGAGCAGTCAATCCATCATATATTCAAAGAATTAATAATTTAATATAGGTAGAATAGTGCTTAATTTTTTTAATATTGTTTCTGGCTTTATCGGCTTAACAATGTAATGTTTAACCCCTTTTGCTACGGCGTCTTTAACTTTATCCATTTCGGCATTAGATGTTACCAAAACAAATACGGGTGGGTTTCTCATCTTTTTCACTTCAACAAACAGTTCTAATCCATTCATTTTAGGCATTTCCCAATCACATAGAATCACATTTAGTTCTTGCTCCTTAATTATATTAAGTGCTGCGATCCCATTATTAGCTTCTAATATGGTACCTATACCAAAACTTTTTATTATTGATACCAATACCTTACGCATAGATTCTGAATCATCAACCACTAATATTGTTATGTTTTTTCTTTGTAGCATGAATTGCCCTATAAAATATATACTTAAAAACCTTTTTTGACGCTTTAATTATAGCTAAATTCTTATATGAAATATAATAGTTTTAGACGCTGTACCTAAGGCGAAGGTTTTCAGGCGCAATTACTTTTTTCCGAAAATATTAAACACAACTCGATTGTTTTTAAAAATATTGTAACTTCTTATTATTCTAGGGGAAAAACGTCATCCCCGAAGTTTTTTACCGGGGATCCATTGCTGAAAATATAGATTCCTGCTAAAAGCAGGCAAGAATGACGTTTTTTGTATTGTTCTGTGCCTGTGGATAATCAGAAATATTAAAAATATTTTCTTAATCATTTGTTTTTATTGATTTTTTAATTTTTTACGAATAATCAGCTTTGATGTTACAATCGAAAAATATGCTGTAAGCCTTTAATATGAGTACTTATCGCATAGCTTTGGAACAGATTGGTCTTTTAGTTAATTAACCCCTAATACAAATTTACGGAGATATGGCTATGGAATTTTTTGATTCATTTAATCATTATCTAGCGACTCACCCTGTAGTGTTAGACCACCTTGAAGCTGCGTTCAGGATTAAATACTGGCTTTTACTGGGAATAGCGGTTTATTTCGTTCTGTTACCTTATAGGAGGTATAGAAAAGAAATCAAAAGGCAAATTGAACTATCTAAAACAGAAGGGCATTTTCTTGCGTAAATGCTAATGCAACGAAAAGGGCCTGGTTCGATTAAAAATTAAAACTACGCGTGTTTTCTTAGGGGAGGGTTGTAATCTCTCCATGAGTTTGCTCGATAATTCAGACAATATAAATATAACGACAAGCGCACATGACGCGGGAGGGTATACGATGAACTCCTGCAACGTAGTGAACTTTGATGAAATACTGACTTTTGGAAATGAACTGCGCTTTCCCCGAAAAAGTAGACATCTTAGTTAGTATAATCGTTGCTTTTCATGTCAAGCTGGCGAGCCACTTTGATATTTTTCAGCGCCTTGTTATGTTGTTATTTTTCATTCTCTGCTTTTCGCTTTAAGCAGCGTCCTCTCGGTTCGTCGCCCTCATGGAGCACAATATCGGAATGCAGGAACTGTGCGGCCTCTGCTGAACCCTTAACTTTTGTCGCACTGCGTTGTAACATTTCTGATTCAAATTCAGTTAATACACTTTCCCTCACGCCTGTTTTCTTCCATTGAGTAAAGGAGCCACACCCTTTTGTGATCCCCCTAGCCAGCGCCAGCGCATCTAGCAGAGCTTGATTCGCTCCTTGACCTTTAAATGGACTCATCGGGTGAGCCGCATCTCCGATCAGGGTTACTTGAGCCGCTTTCTGCAACAATTCTGGCTCGAGTAGTGCTCGGTCATACACAGGGTAACCAGAAACTTGAGCTTCCAGCGTCGCCGCTAAAATTTGAGGAATGGGATCGTGCCACTGACATCGTTGACGCGCTTCTTCCTTGAGTGCTTGAGAGCCTTGAGCACTCAAGGAAGAAGCTTCTTTTTCTGACATGGGAAAGCTAAGCTGCCACATCACCGAGTCTGACGCATAAGGCATAATGTAAATACGCTCATTGCCATTAGCTGTTTGGAATACCGTGGCCGAGTCCAGCAAAGAACTCTCAAGACCTTTAAGGTTCTCCAAAGGACAAATCCCCAAAATCACAATACAATCGAGGTAATGTAAAGGGGAGGCGTCCTCACCAATCAACAAGCGCCGTACCGAACTACGAATGCCATCAGCCCCGACCACAAGATCCGCATGGGCGCTCTTCATTTTACCTTTTACTTGAAAGCTTAAATTGACACTTTCGCCCGCACATTCTTTAAAATCCACCAACTGGTGTCCCCACTGCACCGCATCATGTCCACCTAGCTGCTCAAGCAGAGCTAAACGCAACGACTGCCTTGCTATATGAATATTCGTGCGTTTCGGTGACGTTTTCGCATCTGACCGCCCCCACTTTCTGATTCCCCATTCAGCGATTACTTTTCCTTCGGTGGTATGAACCACATGTTTGGTTGAAATCACTCCCTCTTCTAACGAGAAAATTCCCAATCCTTCGATCGCTCTACTCGCTTGTTGCAAAGTGAGTCCATAACCCTGGGATCGCGCCTCGAAGCTAGTATCGCGTTCATAAAGAGTGAAGGGGATTCCGCGGTGTAAACAAGCCACGGCGAGAGCCACTCCACCGATTCCAGCGCCAATGATGGCAAGGTGAGGGTAGTTTTCTTTATCCGCTAAAGGAGAGAGAGCAGAATAAATCAAGCCGGAGCCTTTACAGCTAAAGCATGAGTCGAGGTGACCCTTAGGGCGAACGGGAGCCGTGCCTTCGCAGTTCGATTTTTCAAATTGATCCAACTCCCGCTGGTAGCGGAGTTTCACTTTCTTGCGTAGCCGCTTACTTTTTTTACCGCGGCCCTGACATTCCGGACAAATAGTCCAGTGATCTTGTTTGTTTTTCACCTTTTCCACCTGTCCTTTATTAAATTCGCACTAAGTTAAGTACCCAGTGGGGCGCAGGTTTTAGTCTGCTTTATGTGAAGGCTAAAGCCTTCGCCCCATTGGATCTAAGCTCAAGTATTATTGTTCTTTCTATTTTTGGGCTTATAGGCAGAGGTGTTACTAGGTGCTTGGCTTTTGCGAACATAGTTTAAAATTGAAACGGGAACCACTTTTCTAACCGGAAAACCTGCAATTTCTTTGCGCTTAATTATATGGTCTAAACGGCTTTCGATGGCGCATAGATTTTTAAAATCGCCCATTGCAACAAACGAGATAGCTTCACCTGAGGAGCCAGCACGACCTGTTCGGCCAATGCGGTGGATGTATTCTTCTGGTTTAAAGGGCAGGTCGTAATTAACAACCCGGCTAAGCTCACCAATATCTAAACCGCG
>CBDUDV010000046.1:0-22094 GCA_965366065.1 uncultured bacterium
ATTGATACGATTGGCGCTACAGTTACCCATAAACGTCTATCTTTCCAATCTGTCCAGAAATCCCAGTCACCACCAGTTAACATGTAGTGAATATGATACCCACCTAGTACAACGGTGAATAATGTAAAGAGAATCATCCAGTCTAACGTACGTGAAACTTGAACCGCTTCAGCACGTGAACGTACAGCTGATTGAGATGCACTCATTCGCTTACCTCCAAAAAAATTTTTATTATTATTGTCATCTCTCTATTCACCTTCCCACTCTAAAAAGAGTGGGAAGATAAGGAGATAACAAGTTTCACTACTATTTAAAACTTGCTTATTTTATATTAAGCTAGGTCTTTTTTAAGTAGTTTAGTTAAAGCATCTACTTCAGTGTTCACAACACCCATTACAGCTAGAGTCGCCCATCCGAAGAATACGAAACCGTAATGTAGAGGAGCTACGAATAACTCTTCCATGAACCAAAAAGTATGGCCCCATTCGTTAAGACCTACGTTTGGTAGAATCATGAATGGACCAAGTACAGATACCATATACATTACAGAAAGACCTTCGCTATAAGCAGGAAGTCTTGTTTTAGCATATAAGAACGAAGATACACCAGTGATGATGTAAATTGGGTATGCTAAGTAAAATTCGATGATATGACTAGGTGTAAAATCAGTATCACGAACAATAGTTTGATGCCAAGTACCGTCTTGCTCTGTGAAGTACGAAGCTCCCCAGTATACAGCCCAACCGTACATGCATAACCAAACCCAGTGATGGAAATGTCTTCTTAACTCTTCACGTGGAGTGATAGACATTACGTTACGATCACGAGTTTTCCAGATGTATCCCCATAAGCCAGATGCGATGATAACTTCCATCACTAGCTCGATGTATAACATATTCATCCAATATGTTTCGAACTCAGGTGCGAAAGAATCTAAACCAGCAGACCATCCGTAAACACCTTCGTACCAACGAATGAATGAGTAGAATACCAAATAAAGCATTAAGCCTGCGAACAGGTTAAATTTATTTAGTAGTGGGGCTTCTGAAGCATCAGCTTTCACTGAATCAGTAGTAGCAGCCATTATTACCTCCTAAAAGTAAATATAATCTTCCGACAAAACGTCAGAAGGATTTTTAACATCCTGTTTCATCATAAATAATGATGACATCATTTCCATTTGATATGCCGATTAAGTTTATCAACTTTCTAAAAAGTGTCAAGAAAATATCCACTAACAATACATTCGGCTCGACACGATTAAGCTAACAAACTGTTTTAAAACAACTTTAATATAATCTATTTTATTCCAATGCTGGATAGTATTACTACTTCCACCCTTTCTTTTCATTTCCTGCTAAACTATATAACACTTAAAACCGATCTTATTTCAGGCACTTTTAATGAAAAAAAAACTTTTACCCCTTCTCTTTATAGTTACCCTTATAGGCCTTATTTTATTTCAAAAAGAAGTTGTTGTACCTTTCGCTGAATGGGTCGCCTCAACTGGCCTCTTCTTAGAGGATTCTGGTGACGAAGGTAGCAGAATAGCCAACAGCACCCCCATGACTAATCATGCATTTAATCAATGTAATATTGAAATTAGAAATACAGTTGATGAGGAAATTTCCATTAACTTCCCACAACAACCACTACAGACATGGTCACTTGGTAACTATAAATACCTTGTTAATGCCGATATTGAACTAACTAAAGCATCCGGTGAATCTTTTTTTAAAAAGTATGCGTGTCAAATTCAATATGACGAAGACTCTGATTTAGAAGGTGTTATGGATTCTGATAACTGGAGCGTGAATGGTTTATCGGGAATTTCCTCACTATAACCCATATTAGTCTTGGCGCTCTATCCTGGATTAAGCTTTAATCCAACTGATTACGTGCAAATGCAAGAGCGCCAAGCAATACCGCCTTATCATTCATACAAACTCGAATCGATAAGCCTGATAAAAACGACTTATATCGCCCTTTATTAATAAATGATTGTATAAAATAGGGTTGCTTAATAGCTTTTAGTATTTTAGGTGAAATCCCACCAGCCAAAACAATACCAGATTGCGGCAGGCACTTTAACGCTAAGTTCCCCGCTTCTGCAGCATAAACCTCACAAAATAGCTGAATTGCGTTGCAACACAATTCATCCTGCCCCAGCATAGCCTCGCTACCAATAACTTCTGCAGGATCTTTTTTTTGCATTTTTTCTGTTATTTCAGGGTTTGCAGTGTAAATTCCTTCTGCTTGCAAAAAAGAATATATGTTAAACAACCCCTCTCCTGACACTAAGCGCTCGTAGCTCACATGCCCTTCATATTTAGACCTTAGATAAGCAAGCAAGCGATCTTGCTCCGAATTTTGCGGCGCAAAGCTACTGTGCCCTCCTTCTGTCGACAAAACATTGTAGCCATCATTCCCTGTATTAACTAATATAGCCTCACCTAGCCCAGTCCCTGCCGATAAAATTGCTATCGTTTCGTTTTTTGGCAGCTGTAAATTGGCGTTTAAATTAATCTCTTCGTACTGCATATCCCCTAGTGCAACTGCCCACGCAGTCGCAGCTAAATCATTTAATAAATACACACATTTAGCTTTCGTTACCTGCTGAATTTCTGCAACACTAATCGTCCATGTTAAATTTGTAATCTTACAAGACTCATCAATAACCGTTCCTGCAACTCCAGCACAAACGCATTCTATTTGCTTATCAAAATCTTTAGCCAAAAAAGACTGAAGTATCTCGGCTATACTTTCATAATCCGAACTTTTATATTTTTGCTCTTTATAGAGGCTCCAGCCATTATCTGCTTTGCAATACAAGCCCAATAATGTTTTTGTACCACCAACATCTATGGCTAAAATCATTAGTATTCCTTGTAATCTCTATATAAACCCAGCTTTCCATTATCATCAAAAGAAATAACTTTATACGGATCTTTTCGCTCGCCCATCTCCATACCTGGAGAACCCGCCACCATACCAGGAACACTTATCCCTTTTATGTTCGGCCTTAAACTCAGCATCGTATTTATATCTTCGGCAGGTACATGCCCTTCTACGACATATCCATTGACCAGTGCCGTATGACAGGACGCAAGAGACTGACTGATGCCATACTTATCTTTTATAGTCTGTACGTCCACAGTCACTCTATCAACAACTGTAAAATCATTATCTTTTAGGTGCTGGATCCATTTACCACAACAACCACAAGTCGGGCTTCTGTATACAATAATCTCTTTTTTTATTTTTGCGCCAAGCTGATTTACTTTCAGCTCAGCATCCGCATAAACGGATACTGATACCAGCAAGGAAACTGTTAACACAAACTTACTTGCGAACTTTGTCATCTATGATACTGAGGACTTAATTCATGCACCGCATCAACCATTGCTTTTACATGATCAGGGTTAATATCCGGTAAAATCCCATGCCCTAAATTAAATACATGTCCCGACCCTGAACCGTATTTATCTAAAATTGCTCCGACTTTTTGACGTACAACTTCTGGGTTTGCGTATAAGGTAATCGGATCCATATTCCCTTGTAATGCTACCTGCTCACCTACTCTAGCCCTTGCTAGCTTAATATCAGTTTGCCAATCCAGCCCTAATGCATCGTACCCAGTTGCAGCCATTGACTCCAACCATTGCCCGCCGCCTTTGGTAAATAATATGGTAGGAATTGTTTCACCCGCAACATTGGTATTTAGTAGTGATCGTACTTGCTGAGCATAATATAAGGAAAACTCCGCATATTCCTCTGAACCTAATGCGCCCCCCCAAGTATCAAACAACATAACGGCCTGCGCACCTGCTGCAATTTGTGCATTTAGGTAGATTGCAACTGACTGCGCCAACTTGTCTAGCATTTTATGCATTAGTTTTGGCTGCTCAAACATCATTCCCTTTACCTTAGAAAAGGTTTTACTGCTGCTACCTTCAACCATATAGGTCGCCAAAGTCCATGGGCTCCCAGAAAATCCAATTAATGGCACCTGTCCTTGCAAGTTTTTTCTGATTAAACGTACCGCATCCATAACATATTTCAATTCTTGCTCTGGATCCGGTATAAATAATTTATCGACATCAGCAGCAGTACGAACAGGTGTTTTGAATTTCGGCCCCTCGCCCTCAGTGAAATACAAACCCAATCCCATTGCATCTGGAATCGTTAATATATCTGAGAATAATATTGCCGCATCAAAATCAAATCGTCTAAGTGGCTGTAACGTTACCTCACAAGCAAGCTCAGGGTTCGTACATAAATTCATAAAGCTTCCTGCTTCAGCACGAATTGCTTTATATTCCGGCAGGTATCGTCCCGCTTGACGCATCATCCATACAGGCGTTTTATCAACAGGTTGCTTTAATAAGGCACGAATAAATCTATCGTTTTTTAACTCACTCATTGTAATTAATATTTCCTATATTTAATTTATAACTGATTTTTATCATTTAATTTAACACATCAGGCTTTCATGATCGCCAGAAACAAGAAAGCCTCATAATTGATTAGTTTGATAAGCCTTTTTTCAAAGCTGAAAATTTTCTAATCCATGAACGTCTATATTTAGGTGGTAATACCTGCATTTCTTTTTTTGCCCCATCTAAAGTATCAAACACACCGTAAAACAACAAATAGACTTGTTTAGTATTGCTTGTTTTTATCAAAATAAAAGTACTATGGCCTTGCTTATTAAGCTGATTTTGCTCTTTTAATAATGAATTTCTTGCTGATACAGCCATTAGTTGCAGGGTATATTTATTGCTTTTTTGCTCCAAAACCCAAAAACTATCATCTTTTTTTGCTATTGCCTTGTTCTGCTGAGCAACTACCACCGCTTTATTATCCTTCAGCTGACCGCCTGTTTCTTTACTGGCTGTTGTCATGTCAACTTTTACTGCTATTGGTAACTCTATTTCTTTTATAGCTTCCGCAACATCAGTAGGTCTACCCTGGGCCTCCATTTGTGAAATTTTTTCTACGGGCTTCAGAGTACTGGCCTTAAGTTGTTCCCCAGCTTTGCTCACGAGGGGAATTTTCGGCATTTCTACCTTTGGAATATCAACTTGTGGAATGATAGGTTGATTAACAATAAGACGCTGCACTTCCGCCACTACAGGCAATATAGTTTGTTTAGGTAATTTTACTTGAGGTTTATTTATAGGTACTACAATTTTTTCCTTTTCCAGTGCCTGTGATCGCTTCACTTCTTCAGCTTCAGCTTTATTTTTATCCACACTAGAATCTCGCCATAAGTAGGCACTGATTGCACCAGAAGCAATCGCAACACTGATGACCAATAAAAATAATATCGCTCGGCTACTTAAAGACTTGCTCTCAGACGACTTGATATAGCTATTTATTTTTCCTAAATTACCTTTTGTTTCCTGAAATATATCAGCGAACAAGTCACTCTTAGCTTCAGAGTAGGATCCACTTCCCGAAGTAATTAATTGCTGTACATATTCTGAAGATTGCTTTAAATCCAAGTTTAACAAATCGATAAAATGGCAGTTTTCTTTTAAGTTGTCAGTTTTCTCTTTAAGCAATAAATCTTGTGGCGTTACAGAAAATACTAGCTTTAATGCGGGATACTCTTTTGAATAGTTAACTAAGGCATTAATCAGCCCTGTTATTAACACGCCCGCATCATCGATAATTAAGACTACTTTTTCATCTTGCTTATCATACGTTAAGAGCACATCAGCTATAGAGCGATTATCTAACTGATATTTTTCATTTATAAATTGCAATAATTCATATTGAATTGACTCAAAGCTTAGACTTAACTCAGCATTTACTAGCAGTATGTCACAACCCGGCACTATTCTCTTTGCAGCCGAAGCAAGTAGAGCAGTCTTCCCTGAGCCTACTTCACCTCTTACAATGAGTGTGTCTTGTATATTCGTCAACAAGTGCAACAACAAGTCTAACTTTTGTTTTCGCTCCACCGTTAATAAACTTTCCATTTTTATGTTTATATTAGACATTCATAATCTACCTAAAATACACCCATGAAAATATTATTAAGCTTACAAATACAAAGCTAACGCTCTTTGTTCACTTTAATTATTTAATACCTTCAATAATTCGCTTTTCTCTACAGCCACAGGTAAGGTTGCCTCACCCAGGCTTTTCAGTAAAATCAATCGTATATCACCATCAACATTTTTCTTATCTACAGCCATTAGTTCTAAAAAAGTTTCTGCACTTAAACTTTCTGGCGCTTTAATAGGCAGCCCAACTCTCTGAAAAATATTTTTAACACGTAAAACATCATTTTCCGTTAACCACCCTAGTTGCCTAGATAACTCAGCCGCCTGACATGTCCCAATTGCGACAGCTTCGCCATGCAAATATTTTCCATAGCCCATCCCTGTTTCAATTGCATGCCCAAAGGTATGCCCTAAATTTAATATGGCTCGAATACCGGACTCTCTTTCATCACAAGCAACAATTTCGGCTTTATTATGGCAAGAACGATCAATAATATAAGTCAAAGCAGACTTATCTCTCGCTAGCAATTTAGTGACATTCGCCTCTATCCATTCAAAAAAGCTTATATCTCGTATTAAGCCATACTTTATTACTTCTGCAATTCCTGCGGCTAATTGCCTATCATCCAAAGTATCTAAAACATCAACATCAATAATAACGCACTGTGGCTGATAAAAAGCACCTAGCATGTTTTTACCTAGCGCATGATTAACCCCTGTTTTACCACCCACCGACGAATCAACTTGCGATAATAAAGTGGTAGGAATTTGTATAAAAGGAATTCCTCGTTGATAACAAGCGGCTGCAAAACCACTTAGATCACCAATTACGCCGCCCCCTAGAGCAATAAGCGTGGCATTTCGACTAAACTTTTTAAGCAGTAACTCATTAAATATAATATCTAATGTACTCAGAGTCTTATATTGCTCGCCATCAGGCAATATAATGACTTCTAATTGATAATCTTGCAGATGCCTTGTAACTCTATCTAAATATAAGGGCGCAATGGTTTCATTGGTTACTACAACCACTTGCTTCGATTTTATATGTTTCGTCAGTAAATTAGAGTTATCTAAATGTCCTGCCCCCATATATATCGGATAACTTCTATCCCCTAATTCCACCTGCATTACATTATCCATTTACTTACTCGTCTCCAGTAAACTCTTTTACAATCTCGCTTACAACTGCCTTACTCTGCATTTTCCCACTATCAATTATGAAATCTGCACACTCTTTATATAGCGCTTCACGCTCTTGAACCAAGGTTTCAATTTTTTCTTGTGGCTTTTCGGTATTTAACAAAGGACGCTGTGAATTTCTAGAGGTACGCTCAACCAATCGTTCCACCGAACATTGTAAATAAACAACAAAACCATGCTCTTTTAATTGCGCACGGTTTTCTTCATTTAATATAACCCCGCCTCCTGTTGCTAGAACAATTCCATCTATTCCAGTTAGCTCGGTAATCATTTTATTTTCTCTTACACGAAACCCATCTTCCCCTTCAAATTCAAAAATAGTCGCAATATCGACGCCAGTTGAATCTTCAATTGCCTTATCACTATCATAAAAAGGAAGTCCTAAGGATTTTGCTAATAATCGCCCTATGGTTGTTTTTCCAGCCCCCATCAAGCCAACTAAATATATATTTTTCTTATTCATTAATTTTTTGTATCCATAAAAAAAGGGCATTATGCCCCTTTTTAGCTTAAATTGAAATTTACGATTGCGCTCGCATCGAATCTTTAACAATTTTAGGTGTAATAAAGATTAACAACTCTCTTTTAGAGTCATTTTCAATGTTTTTTCTAAACATCCATCCTACTAAAGGTAAATCAGCAAACCAAGGTACGGAACTTACCATATGTAGCGTATCCCCTTCATAAACCCCACCTAATACAATAGTCTCTCCATTTTGAATGTGTACACTTGTATTAATTTCGCGTTTATTGATCGCTAAACCATCAGGAGTTTGATCGCCCCGTGAATCTTTTGTTATTTTCACTTTCATGATAACACTTCCACCTGGTGTTATCTGAGGAATAACTTCTAAAACTATTTTAGCATCCTTGAAAATCGTTGTTGTACCTTCTTGGCTAGTTGTTTGAAATGGAATTTCCTCCCCTTGTTCAATTCTAGCAATACATCTATCAGATGTTAATATTCTTGGATTAGAAACAAACTCAGCTTTTCTCTCATCTTGTAGCGCTGAAATTTCTAAGTTAAGCACATAGTCAGCCCCACTAGCAAGCGTCATTCCAAGCGCGCCATAAGGGTTAGACACTGCTAAGTTGGATAAAATAGGCGAGACAATATCATTCCCACCAATATTTGTTGACCCACCCGTCGTCCCACCTAGGTTAAATCCCGTTTGAGAACCATCTCCACCAACATAAGCCGCACCAAATTTAACCCCTAACTCCTGTTGAAATCCATCTTCTGCAATAACAATTCTTGCTTCAATTAAAACCTGTCTAACGGGCACATCTAACAACGCTAGCATTTTTTTAATTTCTTCCATTTGTTTCGCAGTATCTTTAACGATTAATGTATTGGTCCGCGAATCAACTATTGCACTACCTCGATTTGAAAGTAACGCATTATCTTCATCATCATTTGTGCTATTACTTGAATTATTATTTCTTACATTACTAATTGCACTTGCTATCCCGCCACCTGAGCCTCCCGAGCTACCAGAAGAACCAGAAGAACTCCCCATCCCCCCTATCGCACAGCCACCAAGTGCGCCAGAAGAATCTCCTTCTAAAATACGTCTAAAATTTTGTGCTTGTGCATAATGAATTTGAATGTATTCAGTTAATAACGGCTCTAAACGCTCGTTCACTTTTTGAGATTCAATTTCCTCTTCTTCTAATTTGCGAATCTTTTCCATCGGCGCAACTAACACAACATTATCTGCTTGTCGTTTTGCCAAACCCTTGAGTTTTAAAATTAATGCGAAAGCATGATCCCACTGCACATCATCTAGCTGCAAAGTAACATTGCCCGTCACGGCATCATCTACAATAATATTTTCTCCAGAAATTTCCGATAAAATTTTAAATGCATTGCGTACTTCAATATCATGAAAATCTAAAGTTAAGCGCTCTCCTTTATAGGCTGCTTTTTTCGCTTTACTTTCCTCTCGGGTAATTTCTCTAACTTTTACCGTTAAAATACCTTCTGACTGAAACACAGAATAAGTATGCTCAACAGCAATCGGCGTAATTAATATTTTAACGTCATCACCACTCTGCCTTGCATCGATCATTGAAACCGGCGTTGCAAAATCAATAACATCCATACGTTTCGCGTAATTTGCAGGTAATTTAGTATTAATAAATCTTAACTCAATTTTCCCAGATTTTTGTTGCGTTTTAACCAAGGTATCTTTATTTGAAAGCGAAATTAAAATCCGCCCTTCACCCTTACTTCCACGGCGAAAATCAACTTTGGTAATTTCTTGCTTAGCTATAGTGGGTACGGTACCTTCTGCTTGCTCCGCTCTTGTAATTGACTTTTCAATCGCTGCCCGTTGTTTTAAAACAAGTAATGTTCGCTTACCTTCCAGCTTGAGCTCATGACTAAATTTATCTTGTAAATTCACCACTACTCTTAAGCGCCCACCTGCTTCGACAGCAAAAAAACTGCTGACGCCAGCCTGATTAATTGCGTTTTTCTTCTGCTCTAGCTCACTTTTGACACCGGCAAAATCCATAACAAGTCGAACAGGGTTATTCATTTGAAATATTTTTGGCTTAACCGCTTGTTCCGTCATTTCAAACGCTAACTGTACTTTACTTCCAGATAACACGCTAAAATCTACATTTTTAAGTGACTGTGCTTGCACATTTAAAATTTGCGAAAAAAATAAACCGCTCATTAAAAAAATACGTAATAAGACCCAACGATTTAAATAACTCATATTCCACCTATCTTGTTTAATCTTCATATCACTTCTCGTCTGGTGCCTTAGATAAGGCTATTGATGCAATTCGCTCTTCCCAGCCCCCTAGGCCATCGGGAATAATTTCAATCAATTCTATGCTTTCTGGTAAAATTTCAGTGATTTTTCCGTAATTTTTACCCAAATAACCCGCTTTTTTAACACGATGAATCTTCCCGCTTGCGACTTGAATCAAACCCCATTGAATTGGGTCATTTTTCTTTCGCATCGTCCCAACAAAAGACAGCGTATCTAAAGAATACCCCTCTAAAACACCTTTTTTTCGATTAAAGTCAGGAGAAATACCCCCACCTTCTTTCGCCAAATCGTCTGCATTTTGTTTATCTGGTGCCTGCGAATTGAAAGGGTCGCGAATTCCTTCAGGGTTAAAAGCAAAAACAACAACGGGCTCTATGCGTTTAATTTCACCCACATCAATAGGCTTAGCCTCTCTTCTTTTCACTTCTAACCGACTACCTAACTCAGGAAACATAGAGAGATCAACACTACTTACACCTGAACACCCATCAATAATTAAGCCATCTTTCTCTAAGCAAATCAAATGACTATTATCCATTAATGCCGGTTTTTGCTCTTCACCACTTTCTACTTCTTGGTACGTGGTTACTGTCGCCCCCATAATCAACAAATCATTATCTTTCTTAGGAGAGATTTCAATATTCTTTATCGTAACAATTCTAGGCAATGCAGCCAGACCACTAACAAACAAGCCTAACTCCTTATACATTCCACGTACTTTAATATTGATAGGTAAAGCGACAACATCCTCACGCGGAATCTTTCCAGCCGGTTTAAATAAAGTAAACTCTAAGCCACTAGAAACACCCGTTTGCGATATATCAACTAATAATTTTGCCATTTCCGCCTGAGTAGGCATAAGCCGCATCATTTCTGCCAATGACGCTTCTATTTCTTTATATTGCTCTTGATGCAACTTTAAATTCAACGCCATCCGCCACTCAAATCCATAAGCATCTTCGGCTGCTGTTAATGCATTCTTTTCAACATTTAATTCATTTACCTTATCACTAGTGAACTGATAATGCCCCCCTCCCACAATAAGCAAAAAAATAAGTATTCCTGCAACTGCTTTAATAGGTGTTGGCCAAGCGCCTGCCTGATTAACATCCCAATTGATTTCAGATAGATCCATTAATGACCCTCTTCTTCTGTGGTTTCTGTTTTACGCTGCTTAAGAGTAAGCGTAAAGTTACTTAGCTTACCATTAGCCCCTTTTTTTCCCATTTCAATCACACTAATTTCTGGTGCAATTAACCATCCAGAATTATCAATATTTCGCATTAACTCAGAAATTCGAGCATTCGATTGCGTCTTGCCCTTCAAGGATACTGAGCCTTCTCCTTGTTTTATTTCTGATAGAAAAACGCCTTCCGGCATCACCTTGCTCACTTCGTCCATAAAATGCACTACATTCTGCCGACTCTCTTGTAGCTTTTGTATTGCCATTATCTTATCGTCAATAACTGTTTTTTTCGTTTTTATATCCCGTATTTTTTTCGTTACAAAGCGTAATTCTTTGGTTTTTTCACTCACCTTTTCTTTCATTTCTTGCTGTATTTTAATTTCATTCTCTAAGTAAAAGTAATAGCCAAATACAGCAATAATTGCAATAACAGCAACCGCTCCTATTCCAATAATAAATTCATCTTGCCTTTGCTTTCGTAACGCATCCCGCCAGGGTAATAAATTAATTCGTGTCATTAGTCAAAACTCCTAAGCGCCAAACCACAAGCCACCATTAAGGCTGGCCCGTCTGCATTTATGCCTTGTTCATTTACTTTTTTTGCTAGCTTCATATGTAAAAATGGATTAGCAATTAAAACAGGACAGCGCTGATCCGCCTCTATTAAGCCAGCAATGCCATCGATTGATGCACACCCCCCTGCAAATACAATGTAGTCAATATCTTCACTTGCAGCTGAAGAATAAAACACCTGTAAAGCTCGCGCAATTTGTTGAACAATCGCACGTTTAAAAGGTTCTAAAGCTTCCGTATTGTACCCTTCTGGTGCATCAGCACTACGTTTAGCTCTGCCTGCTTCTTCATAAGAATACCCATAAATTCTTTGAATTTCTTCAGTTAACTGCCGCCCACCAAAGGTTTGATCACGCGCATAAAGAGACCGCCCCTCTTTAACAACATTCAAACTAATGATTGAAGCGCCAATATCTATCATAGCAACCGTTTGCGGCGTATCTGAACTCGGTAATTGGTCAGATAATAAAGACAAGGCATCCGTCATAACAAATGTTTCTAAATCAACAACCTTAGTGGTAATTCCAGCCAATTCCAGAATAGCAACTCGCTCATCAATATTTTCAGTTCTAGAGGCAACAAGCAACACGTCCGATACCCCCTTTTTTTCATCTTTATCTAGAACTTCAAAATCGAAGCGAACCTCATCTAGTGGGTAAGGAATATATTGATCAGCTTCTATAATAATTTGCTCTTCCATTTCAGAGTCAGAAAGCTCTGAAGGCATGGATATAACTTTTCTAAAAACATCTGACTCAGCAATAGCAATACTTGCACTACGTATTTTCGTATCCGCCTGTTTTAATACTTCACGAATCATTTCAGCAATAATTTCCATATCTTCTGGGTCATTATTGACTAACACACCTTCTGGTATAGGCCGTACGCCATAACTTTCAACCCTATACCCATCAGCTGATTTACTTAGCTCTAGCAGCTTGACAGCCGCCGTACTAATATCAATACCTAAGATACGTTCAGACTTACGATTAAACCATTTCATATAGTGACTCTGTCTTTTTTATCATTAATATTATTAGCTGGTCTAGCTAGAATTTCAACACGCTTCATACATAATATTTATTTCAAGTATTGCACATAAACCAATGAAATACAAACCAAGTAATATTTCTATTCACCCAAAATCCATGAGCATAGCTCGCATTGAATATAGACTTTTATTTTACCACCCACCCCAACAGAAAATAATAAACACCGCTGCAAACCCTATCAAATCATAACGCTTTAAAATCATATACTATATACTTATGCATCATTCATTTTTAGCTTACTCATACAGACATGAATTTTAAAAAAACATTAAAGTGGCTTTCCTTCGCTCTCTTAAGCCTGCTCAGTATTGGGCTTATTGTTTGCTACTTTGCCTACCAACAGCTTAAAGATGAATTACCCGACACACGAGTCTTACGTAACATTGAATACAACCAGCCCTTAAGTATTTTTAGCGCCGATAAGTTACTTATTGAACAGTTTGGCGAAAAAATACGCACCCCTATTACGATAGAAGACACACCGCAACAACTGATTGCCGCGTTTATCTCTTCAGAAGACGCCAGTTTTTTCTCTCATTCAGGCGTTGCCTTTAAAGGGCTAGCTCGCGCAGCTGTCCAGCTTGCCCTTACAGGCAAAAAGAAACAAGGGGGTAGCACAATCACCATGCAGGTTGCTAGAAACTTCTTATTAACCAGCAAAAAAACTTATACCCGAAAAATTAAAGAAATCATTCTTTCTTTCAAAATAGAATCTGAATTCAGTAAAAATGAAATACTCGAACTTTATTTCAATAAAATTTACCTAGGTCAGCGTGCTTACGGCATCTCTGCTGCCTCAGACATTTACTATCACCGCCCTTTATCCGAATTAACTTTAGCTGAGTCTGCTATGATTGCAGGCTTACCCAAAGCACCTTCTATTTACAACCCAATATCAAACCCCGAACGCGCTTTAATTCGCCGTAACTATGTACTTAATCGCATGCTTGCATTAAATCATATTACTCAAGAACAATTCACTACTGCAATTTCCGCCCCTATCACAGCTCATCGCTACACTAGCCAAAGAGAGCTTTACTCCCCTTATATTGCAGAAATGGTTCGCAGTGAAATCATTCAAAAATATGGCAAAGAAACCGCTTATACAGCTGGCTTCAAAGTTTACACAACTATACAATCTAACTTACAAAATACTGCAACTCATGCCTTACGCACCAACTTACATCATTATGATGAACGCTACAGCTATCGCATCAGCAATGAACGTAATAAAACCTTAAAAAATAGTAGCAATATTGGCGACACTTTTCCCGCACAAGTCACCTCGATCGAAAAAGAAACACTGCGAGCCAAACTCAAAGATGGTACAGAAATCGAATTACTCTGGAAAGATAGTCCTTATAGCACTCTACTATATAACCCAAAATACAACTCAGTTCGCTCAATCAATTCATTTTTAGATATTTTAGAGCTAGGCAATACTTTTCGCGTTAGAAAAGAAAATAAGCAATGGAAACTCGCCCAAACTCCACAAGCGGAAAGTGCCTTTGTCGCACTAAACCCTAAAAATGGAGCAATCTTAGCGCTTACTGGCGGCTACTCTTATTTCAACAATAAATATAATCGTGCCATTCAAGCAAAGCGGCAACCAGGATCTGGCTTTAAACCTATCATCTATACCACCGCACTAGAACAAGGCTACACCACAGCCAGCCTTATTAATGATGCGCCCATACTAACCAACAGCTCCGAGCAAGAAAGTGACTGGCGCCCAGAAAACTACAGCCATAAATTCTACGGACCAACTCGCATTCGCACAGCATTACGCTTATCCCGTAACCTTATCTCTATTCGCTTACTACGTTCTCTTGGTATTCCCAGCGTAACTGAAACAGCTATTCGGTTTGGTTTTTCTCCAGAACAAATACCACAAAAACTTTCACTGGCACTAGGCAGCGGTTACGCATCCCCAATACAAATGGCACGCATGTATGCGGTTTTTGCTAATGGCGGCTTCTTAATACAGCCCCACTTTATTGATCGCATTGAATCATCAGCCGGCGAAATTTTATTTCAAGCAACGCCACCTCTTCCTTGTCATTCCTGCTCAAAACAGATCACAGATAATAAAACTCATGCCCCCCGAATTCTTTCCCCACAAGTTAACTTTTTAATGAGCAGCTTATTAAAGGATGTTGTTCGACGAGGAACGGCCGTTAAAGCTAAAGCATTAAATCGTACTGACTTAGCAGGAAAAACTGGCACAACCAATAATCAAAAAGATGCCTGGTTCAATGGCTTCACTCCGGATATAGTGGGTATTTCTTGGGTTGGACGAGATGACTCAAAAACACTAGGCTCTTGGGAAACTGGCGGGAAAGCAGCGCTGCCTTTATGGGTTGATTTTATGCAAGTCGCCTTACAAAACCGCCCAGAACAGGAGAGCGTTGCTCCAGCAGGCATTATCAAAGTACTAATCGACAAAAAAACAGGCCTACTAAGCCAAGAAGAAAAATCGAGTGACTTTAGCTTTTGGGAATACTTTATGACAGCTAATGTACCAAGCCACTATAGCCCTATGCCTGCCACTATATTAGACCCTGAATTCGACCCAATAAATAAACCTACTCAGGAAGAGTTGTTTTAACCATCACAGCTAAAAACACTAAATAACGGACATAAAAAAAGCAGCTTAAAGCTGCTTTTTTTATGTCCGTTATTCTCTTATGAACTAGAGATTACGAGTATCGTGCCCGGTATAAATTTGCCTTGGACGACTAATACGCTGGCCTGGTTCAGCCATCATTTCTAACCAATGAGAAACCCATCCAGCGGTTCTAGCAATCGTAAACATCACCGTAAACATATCAACAGGAATATTCAGTGCTTTATAAATAATTCCTGAATAAAAATCGACATTCGGATACAACTTCTTCTCAACAAAATACTCATCTGCCAAAGCATATTGCTCAAGCTCTAACGCCAAGTCAAATAAAGGATCTGTATTTGAGCCTGCTAGATTTTCTAGCACTTCATGACAGGCTTTACGAATAATAGTCGCTCTAGGATCAAAGTTTTTATACACTCTATGCCCAAAACCCATCAATCGAAAAGGGTCATTTTTATCTTTTGCTTTAGCAATAAACTCTGGAATTCTATCAACAGTACCGATTTCTTCCAGCATACTTAATACTGCTTCGTTTGCACCACCATGCGCAGGGCCCCACAGAGCGCCAATACCAGCAGCAATACAAGCATAAGGATTTGCTCCTGTACTACTTGCTAAACGAACCGTTGATGTACTTGCATTTTGCTCATGATCCGCATGAAGAATAAACAATAAATTCAATGCCTTAACAGCCACTGGATCAATATAATTATCTTTATCTATATATTTCTGGGATGGCAATGAAAACATCATATTAAGAAAGTTTTCACAATAGCTCAAATCAGATCGCGGATATACAAAAGGAAACCCAATAGAATGACGATAACAAGCTGCTGCTATAACAGGCATTTTTGCTAACATGCGCATCGCTGAAATTCGGCGATGCTCTGGGTCGTTCATATTCAGCTCACTATGATAAAAAGCCGATAATGATCCAACAATCCCCACCATCATTGCCATAGGATGCGCATCATAATGAAAGCCATCTATGAAGCTACGCATCGCCTCATGCAACATCGCATGCTGGCCAACCTCATGTTCAAAGTTAGCCTGCTGCTCAGTCGTGGCAAGTTCGCCATTCATTAATAAATGAGCTACCTCCAAAAACGAACATTTTTCAGCTAACTGATCAATCGGATACCCACGATACAGCAAGATACCTTGCTCACCATCAATATACGTGATGGAACTTTTACAGCTCGAAGTAGACATAAAGCCAGGATCAAAAGTAAATAACCCCATCTTCTTGTTCAACGAACTTACATCAATAACAGGCGTACCAATCGTTCCTTTAAGCAAAGAAAAATCTGCTTCTTTGCCTGTTGAATTGTCGCGTATGGTTAATGTTTCTTCTGTCATTGATTTTTCCTAAGCTTTTTTTACGAAGCGTAGTAATAGCTTATTGGCTATAACGCTTACGGAATTTATCTACACGACCAGCAGTATCAACAACACGCTGCTTACCAGTGAAGAAAGGGTGACAAGCTGAACATACTTCGATGTTCAAATCTTTGCCTAATACTGAGCCTGTAACAAACTCGTTTCCACAACCACATGTAACAGTGATTTGGCTATATTCTGGGTGAATTTCTGGTTTCATAATGACCTTAATAAATGTCTAAAAATCGACTAACACAATTTAGAACAGAGTATAATACTTCTTTAATCCCAATTTCGCAAGTAACACCTTACAAATTATGCGCATTATCACTGCAAATACAAATGGAATTCGCGCCGCGGAGCGCAAAGGCTTCTTTCCTTGGATGATACAGCAAAATGCAGATGTTATCTGCATACAAGAAACTAAAGCACAACCCGAACAACTAACCGCCGAAGCGTTTCATCCCGATGGCTATCATTGTTATTTTCATAGCGCCATAAAAAAAGGCTACAGTGGTGTTGCCGTATATAGCAAACAGCAACCCGATAAAGTCATTGAAGGCATGGGCTTTGAAGACATTGATAGCGAAGGCCGGTACTTGGAAGTACAAATTGGCAATCTTAGTGTTATCTCTCTTTATTTACCCTCAGGCTCTGCAAAAGAAGAGCGCCAAGACTTTAAATACAGCGTGATGGATCGCTTCTTACCCTTTTTGCAAGAGCGCGCAAAAGACGGTAGAGATTATATTATCTGCGGTGATTGGAATATTGCCCACAAAGAAATCGACTTAAAAAACTGGAAGCCTAATCAAAAAAATTCAGGTTTTTTACCCGCAGAACGTGCATGGCTAGATGAGTTATTTTACAAAAACCCGTGGCATGATGCCTTTCGTTTAATAAATGATGAAGCAGAGCAATACACCTGGTGGTCTAATCGCGGTCAATCTTGGGCTAAAAATGTAGGATGGCGTATTGATTATCATGTAATTAGTGAGTCACTAAAAGACAAGGTACTCTCCACTTCTATTTACAAAGATGAACGATTTTCTGACCACGCGCCTTTAATCGTTGATTATGACTATATCGTTTAAAATATAAATGACAGGCATAAAAAAAGGGTGAAAAATCACCCTTTTTTCAAAACTATTTACTCAACTTTAAACCCCGAAATAATCTAGAGTTAATCTATTATTGATCGTTCTAGTTCCATCGCTTACGCCAAATGTCATAAACTCATAATGCGTATGTGGGTGGTTTTCAATACTATACTCTTCCTCTAAGGTTGCAAGCCCTTCATAAGCTCCAGCTAAAGCACAATTAGTAACAACCAAAGTTATGTTATAAATAAAATAGTGCGTATCAACAATATCTAAGTTGCCATCATAATTACAGCCACTACTATCTACTGCTACAGCTGGAAAAGTTGTTGTTAATATTTTCCCGTCAGCATCAAAAGTAAAAACAACACCATCAGCATTCACACCAGTCACTTTAAATGAATCATTAACATTAAAAGCAGCCGTATATGTACTTGCATCAGCCAAGGTTTTGCTTATTTTCCAATAGGTACTTTGCGTATAAAAAAACGGTGTTCTGTCCCCACGCTCATAAATAGGGTCATAAATAAATAAAACGCTGCCCGTTTCTGCTCCACGCACATACGTTCCTTTAATATTATCAGTTGGCGTCAAATTCCCTGTAATAACTACATCAACTGGTGCAGTGCCATCATTCTCTTTCACATATTCTTGTAAATTTATGGTAATGCCATCAGAAGTTTGTGCAAAGGCAGTACTTTGCAGCATGTCACTTCCTTGAATGACAAACGAAGCCTCACTATCCGACAGCATAACCATTTTTCTGCTCGGCGTAATGAAAGCTTTATAAAACACAGTTGCCTGAGTCTTATCATCCGGCGTAAACGTTCCTCGCCAAACACCTCCCGCACTGCCTAAATTATCTACCTCTGCTGGCAAAGCAACTGTTGTCACTACCGAACCGTCAGCACTCGTAATGGTTGTTGTAATTGTGCCATCAGCTGCCGTTGATGTGGTCGTTATATTTCCTGCCCCGTCTGTAGCCGTGGTTGTATCAGTAACAGCTGCATCAACTACTGGAGTCCCTCCATCAACTGTAGCCGATGGCGATTTACAAGCCACCAATAAAGAACTCAACAAGACTACTTTCATTAAATTTACTAGATTTTTCATATCCCTACCTAAGCTATTTAAAATTTACTTTCAATTGTAGCTAATATTTGAATTTATAAACACTTTTTTCTAACTTGCTTGATCATTCTGTAATCGAGTTAACATTACAACCAAAACTATCGCCGGCAAGCCCACAAAAGACGCATAAAAAAAGAAGATATCGTATCCATAGCTATCCACAATAATACCGGACATCCCGCCGAGCAACTTAGCAGGTAACGTCATTAATGAACTAAACAAGGCATATTGCGTTGCCGTATAGGCCGTATTGGTTAAACTCGATAGATAGGCAATAAAAACTGATGTGGCTATACCGCCGCTCAAATTATCCGCACTAATAACTACGGCGAGCAATTTCAAACTTGGTTCAGATACCGCTAACAATACAAATAATAAGTTCGTTGTCGCAACCAAGACTGCGCCTAATAATAACGGGCGCATAATCCCGTAGCGAATAACTAATACACCGCCTAATGATGCGCCAAATATAGTCATAAAAAAGCCAAATACTTTGCTCACTTCAGCAATTTCTTTTTTGCTAAAGCCTAAATCTAAATAAAAGGGATTTGCCATCACACCCATGGTAATGTCACTCATTTTATACAGTGCAATTAACGCTAAAATCCATATCCCTAATTTACCATTACGCACAAAAAACTCAGCAAAGGGGGCAACAACAGCATCTGCAAACCAGGCGGTTAATCGCTGCAAGCTATTTTTATGCGCACTAACACCCAATGCATTTTCAATCTGATTTTCTAGTGTTTTATTTTGCTGATTCACCTTATGCTTTGGCTCTTTACTTAGAAGTGTTGTAAGCATACCGATAAACATACATAAGGCCATAGCCGAATAAGCCGCATTCCAGCCAACAAAATCAGCCAAATAAAAAGCGCCCGCCCCTGCAACCAATAAAGCCACTCGGTAACCAAATACATACATCGCGGCCATAGCCGCTTGATATTCTGGATCGATCGCTTCGATTCTATAAGCATCAATAACAATATCTTGCGTCGCAGAACAAAAAGCAACCCAAACAGCACAAGCGGCAATCAGCGAAATTTGTTCTGTTGGATTCTGTTCTGCCATCGCCATTAAACCAGCAGCAATCCCTATTTGCGCCAATAACATCCAACTACGGCGCTTACCTAATAAGGTGGTTAAAAAAGGCAAGGAAAGTCTATCCACAACCGGAGCCCAAATAACTTTAATAGAATAGGTAATTCCCACCCAGCTAAAGAAACCAATTACCGACAAAGTAACGCCCTCATCGCGCAACCATGCAGAGAGCGTAGAAAAAACCAGCAAGAAAGGAAGCCCAGCAGAAAATCCCAAGAAGGCCATACCGATTACTCTAGGCTGTATATAGGCTGAAAAAGCCTGTTTCCATGTATGTTCTATCATTTAAACTCCTAAAATAATTAAAAAGACTTCTGCTTACACAAAACAACGCTGCCTTTCATACTCCCGCTCAGAGAAAATCATCGATATAAATTTTCCGCTAAAACAAAAAAAGGGGATGAAATATTGCTATCTCATCCCCTTCTTCACGCTTGCATAAAAGCTAAACGAATAGTTAGCCGTTTACTAAGTAATGCACAAAAATACTTGCCCCATAACCCAGTGCAATAACAGGCGTCCATTTAATATGACTAAAGAAAGTATATTTATGGTTTGATGATCCCATCAACGCGACACCAGCCGCAGAACCAACAGATAGCATTGAACCACCCGTACCTGCAGTCAAAGTAACTAATAACCATTGATATAGATCCATATCTAAGCCCATGCTCAATACAGCAAACATAACCGGGATGTTATCAACAATGGCAGACATGAAGCCCACTAAAATATTTGCAGGTGTTTGACCCAAGCCTTCATACATTGCTTCAGACAATAATTCTAAGTAACCAATATACCCTAAACCACCTACCGCAAACACAACACCAAAGAAGAAGAATAAGGTATCCCACTCAGCATCACGCACTTTATTAAAGATATCAAACTCACTACCGTCTTGAGAACCATATAAAGTTTTAAGTCTAAATCCATAGACCATTAATACACCTAAACCTAACATCATTCCCATAAAAGGTGGGAGATGAAAAACTTGCTTAAAGCTAACCGCCGCTGCAATAGTTAATACAAATAAAACACACACTTGAATCGCACCCGGCTTTAATTCAATCGCAGCTTCATTAGTTTTAGGTGGTTGCTCATTAGGCACAGCCAATGACATAAAAAATGCAGGAATAACGTAGTTAACAACAGACGGTATAAATAATTTAAAGAAATCAAAAAATTCAGCATACCCTGCTTGCCATACCATTAAGGTAGTAATATCACCGAATGGGCTAAACGCACCACCAGCATTAGCAGCAACCACTAAGTTAACAAAACCAATCGCGATAAATTTCTCATTATCTTTACCAACAGCGAGAACTACCGCACCAACCAATAACGCAGAGGTTAAGTTATCAGCAATCGCAGATAAGAAGAAAGTGATAATCCCTGTAATCCAGAATAGTTGTCTATAGCCAAATTCTTTTCTGATCATCCAAGAACGTAGCGCTTCAAATACATTGCGCTCAGCCATTGCGTTGATATACGTCATCGCAACCAGCAAGAACAGCATCAATGCGGCATATTCTTTTAAGTTAAACTCAAAAGCTTCGTGTAAGTCTTCTACAGAAACACCCGCATCCGCAGCCAATACCGCCGCGTGCGCCCAAATAATCGCTGCTGCAATAATAACGGGCTTTGATTTACGCAATCCGGTAAATTCCTCCGCCATCACAAAGCCATACGCAATAATAAAAATCAGAACCGTGTAAATACCACGCTCTGTTCCCGTTAATCCCAAATTAGCAATGCCTTCATTAGCCATTGCCAGCTCTGGCATCGCGAACAATGCAGCAAACATTAATATTAAACGCACAAAAACCCCCAAACAGATCTAGTTATAATTATTTTTTAATTCATACAAAGTATAAAATTCAACTAATTATAATAGCATTAGTTAATTGCCTTTGTCATTTAATCGATAGCAGTATATGATTAT
>CBDUDV010000047.1:0-20439 GCA_965366065.1 uncultured bacterium
AGCTTTATATCAAAGCTATTCGACACGCTTTTAATGAATTACAAAAATTAAAATCGGCTACTGCGTAACATCAGTTAAACAACTGCAATATAAAAATCCTGCCGACACCAGAATCAGCGCAAAACCGCACCTTCCTCAGTGCTGTCACCGTTCGAGACTGGCTACAAAAACAAAATATCAAAACAAAACAAATAAATATCTACTCACAAGGCGTACACGCAAGAAGAACCAAGGCTCTATACCAAATAGCCTTCGGACAGCAATACAAAATTGGCATTAACGCCGCAAAAACCACAGAATACAAGCTAGATAACTGGTGGAAAAGCAGTATAGGTGCCAAAGCCGTTATAACAGAAACAATCGGCTTAATTTGGGTGAAGTGTTGTTTTTATCCGGGCGAGTATCAATCGCATCAAGAAAAATGGGGACTATATCAACATTAAAAACGGCACATTTCAAAGTGGACGGGGTTTAAAAGTAAAATATAATCAGTCTTGTATATCCACCGCCTTAGGCGGTGGCTTGGGCAAATGGCTATGCCGTTTGTCCTGTTAACCTATTCATAACGCCGCTTGTAATATTATCGCATGACGTATTAAGAAAAAGGACAAATCATAAAAGGTTTTTATCAGTGTTTCTTAAGGTCGTAAATTTTCAATTTAATAAATTAAAATGATGGGATAACGCAAGCCCCCTTCAAGGGGGTAAACAAAACCACCTTCTTAGAAGGTGGATATTTTTTTCTTGCTCTATTTTACAAATGTTTTAAGCTCGTAAGTATGCATAAAAAAGATTAATTGGAGCTGCTCATGCCAGAAATTTCTAGATTTTACGGGATTGTAATAAAGTTATTTTTTGGAGATCATCCGCCTTCCCATATTCATGCTGTTTATGCTGAATAGGTTGGTTTATTTTCCATTCGTAAGGTTAAAACCTTCGCCTTTCAGGCGAACAGATTTATCTCTTATCGGTGTCGCAAGTGGCAGAGGATGGTGAGTCGTATAATCTGTGAGTGTTGAGCTAGGGCAACCACAAGGGATTGCCCGTACAATTGTAGGGGTGCCCCTCGTGGGTACCCGCAAATTATAGTGATGAATGAGTTAGCTTGTTTGTAAGGAGTGAAATCGTCAGCTTACAAAGTAAATGTAAATAGATAGGAAAATAGGGCTATTTGCCCTGTATCCCGACCTTCAGTCGCCAAGATCTCTAACCCACTCGTCTTTAGCGAGTGGTTGTTTATTAATTTCAATCAAGTCTGCTCCTTTGGGTTTCTAAGAGCTGTTTATAGTGCTGTAATATGTGCTATTATTGCTTGGCTGGTTATTAACACAAAAGAGGTAAGTATTATGGTGTCTATCAATGCAAATGACTTAAAGCGTAATGGTATTGCTGGTATCGAACGGGCTATGTTAAACGGCCTAGAGAATAGCGTTATGGTTGATGTCAGAGGTAAGGCAAAATATGTTATTTTATCTGTTGATGAATTTAATCAGTACCGTGAATATCAGCTTGAACAGGCTATAAGTGAAGCGGAACTTTGTATTGATAACGGTCAATTTACCACGATTAAAGACATAGAAAACTATGCCCTAGTATTAGAAAAAGAAATAGCGAATGACGTTTGAAATTATTCGTCCAGATTCCTATGCTAAACGGGAAAGAAAGTTTTTTAAAAAGCACCCGGAGCTTATTAAGCAATATATTAAGGTTTTAAAATTACTATCATTAGACCCATTACATCCATCATTGAGGCTGCATCCAATAAAAAATAAATATTGCCATTCAATCTCCATCAATATGCAATATAGAGTTTTGTTAACATTAAAATTGATGGATGACGGTAAGCTGGTTCTTATTGATGATGGTGATCATGATCATGCTATATATGGGCATTAACGATTCTACTTATTCCGTGTCTTGGAGCAGCGAAATTGACATTAGTGAATATGAGTTATGGCTATAAACACACACACATGACGGCTGTAAATAAACACTAAAGTATTTGTAATAATTTGTGGGTACTGTAAACCACGTTGGTTGCCCCGTGATTATATCGATTTCAATCGAGTCTGACCCTTTTGGTTTTTTTTGGTTTATTGAACATTCAGAGAGTAGTAGAGAGCGTATTTTTACTCCTTTAGTCACACTCAAAGCGTTTATTTTTCAAGTACTCAGTACTGACGGTTCCTGCAGGCAGGCGGTTAACCATGTTCTTTCTGAGCGACTATACGTAGGCAAACTCGCTAATTCAATTCAGACAGGTGCTTATTGTAAAGCGAGATAGAAGTTGCCTCAAAAGCAGTTAAAACAGGCCGTTGAGTCGTCTGGGCAAGCATTGCATCAACAAGCGCATAAATCATGGTTATGGAAAGGGCATAATACTTTACTCACCGATGGAACCACTGTGCTGATGCCTGATACACAAGAAAATCAGATTGATTACCCTCAGCAGTCCAATCAAAAACCTGGCTTAGGTTTTCCTATTGCACGAATTGTCGGACTGGTTTCATTAAGTGCTGGATCCGTTGCTTCTTATTCCATGGGATCATACCAAGGGAAAGGGAGCGGAGAAACCTCATTATTTAGTCAAGTGATAGGTACAATTGCCGAAAATGATATATTATTAGCAGATAGATATTACTGCACATGGGCGATTATCGCACTGATAATGCAGCAAAAATCGCATATATTGGTTCAAAATCACGCTCAGCGAAAACCAGACTTTCGCCGAGGCAAAAAGCTGGGGGCAAAAGATCACCTTATTGAGTGGGAAAAGACTAAACGAAAGCCAAACTGGATTACTCAAAGCGATTACGATGCCTTGCCCAACAAAATAGTGTTTAGGGAATTCTCCGTAAAAGGTCGTGTCTATGTAACGACGCTAATCGATGCAAAAAAATATCATAAACAAGAACTTGCGGAGCTTTACACTCAGCGGTGGGTAGTTGAGCTTGATTTGCGTAGTCTTAAGACTCACATGAAAATGGATATGTTACGTTGCAAATCTCCCGACATGGTCAGAAAAGAAATAGCAGTATACCTATTAGCTTACAACCTTATTCGAGCTAGTATAGCTAGAGCGGCTAAGGTAAAAAAACAAGTTCCCAGAAAAATTAGTTTTATGACGACTGTACAGGTTTTTAATGAAGGTATATTGTCGTTAATCGTTCTTTCGGGAAAGGGGTTGAAATATGCTATTGATGGATTATTGAACGCAATCGCTTCTATACCTATTGGTCAACAGAAAAGGAAGCCAGAGCCTCGTGCTGTAAAACGCCGCCCAAAACCTTATTCTCTGCTTAAACAGCCACGCAATAAAACTAATTAAGCCATTAATTCATAAGATATTTTTCATTAAGTAAGCAGTATTAGAGTCTGACCCTTTTGGTTCTAAACGATTGCGTAAATCGCTTTATATGCCTGCTCTTGTGGCTATTCGATACAACCCGATACTAAAGGCTGTTTATGAGCGCTTAGTGAATAATGGCAAACCTAAAAAAGTAGCGATAGTCGCGGTCATGAGAAAGTTGTTAATTTTATCTTATGGCGTATTGAAGTCAGAAAAACCCTTTGATATAAATTATCAAATAACGGACTAAGTTTTTAAGCTGCTAGTCAAAGAAAAGAGAGGGTATTTTTAATAGATAAAAGCAAAAAAAGAGTTGATTTTTAAGGCAGTATCTGACCCCAACACCGCATGAACCATAATAGTAGCCCGTCAGAATCTAGAATCTATAGTAAGCAGTTAGTAATGGTGTGATATGCAGCGTACCTTAAGTACAATGCTTTATACAAAAAAATTATGCTATTGTAACGGTGTGAAAATTGTATTAATTGATGGAGAAAAATATGAAAACCATATGGCTAACGTTATTTATTTTAATTATAGGGGTTGGATGTACTATAGATAAAAATAAAATGAATGTTGAGAATATAGAAAAAAAAATGATGATGGACCCATCTGGGACAGGCGAGTTAAGGGTGTTTTATATAGATCCTTTGGAGGGAGATATAAATAATGATGGAAGTATTGACTCACCATGGGATACGCTTGAAAATGTATTAAGACAAGGGTATGTCAAAACAAAGGATTTTAATGGAAATATCCTAAATGAAAATGGCTATATTCAAGCTGGGGATATAGTGAAGCTTAGAACTGGCTACCATGGAAACGTAGTTTATAGGAATTCATATAATGATACTCCTATTGTATTTGAAGCTGATGAAGGGCAAAAACCTACCTTAAGTCGATTGGTGATTAATTCTGCTGAAAATTTAGTTTTTAAAAAATTAATAATTTCTCCTGAATTTAATGAAAATGATCATGGAGGAAGTAGTATTGCTTTATTTTGTTATAATAGGTGGTTTGGACCATGTAACAATATTGTATTGATGGACTCGTTTATATATTCTACTTTAGATTCTTCGGTGTGGAGTAGAGATAGATGGATAACTGATGCTTCGAATGGAATTTCAGTCGCAGGTGGCTCAAGTAATTTTAAATTCATCAATAATTATATACTTAACGTTAATTCAGGAATTACAGTAGGTTCGCCAGGAACTTTAATAGAAGGTAATGTTGTATCAAGGTATTATAATGAGGCAATAAGACTTAATACAGATACTGTTCAGGTGAAATTAAATGTTATAAAAGATAATCTGAATGTAACGACAAGACAAAGCTTCGGACTAAAAGGTTACAATGGAGGTTTAGGATTTAAAGAGTTGCTAATAGAAGGAAATATATTTTTAGCAAATGAAAATAATGAAAGTATCGAGTTGATGTTTTTAAATATAGGTGCGGGTATTGCTTTGTATGACGGCCCTTTAAGTAGTATACATATAAGTGATAATGTAGTTGGAGTGCAAAACAGCATAGGAATTTCTTTAAATGATATTGAATTATCAGAAGTTATAAAAAATACAGTATATAATTTAGACGAGGAAAATAGTGAAATTATTTCTAAAATAATGTTTGGGTCAAAAAATATAATAGAATCAACGGATAATGTATTTGACTCTAATAAAGTAAATATTTATTCAATTTCAGAGGATAAATTAATATCAGAAAATAATAATTCTATGGTAAATGAAGATGATTTTTATTCTGATTTAGGTAATTTAATATCTATTATATCTAGTGCTTATGGTCAGGATCATCTGCTAGCTGAAATGAAAAGAGTAGATGATAAGGTGGTAAGTACGTATATCACTGAAATTGCTTATGATACAGTGGCTAATGGTACAATTAATTATGTTCCTTCAGTTACAAATGATCCTGTTATGGTATCAGGTAATAATAACCCCACTATTCATTATATTGACCCGATCAATGGAGATATTAATAATTCTGGCTCCAAATACTCTCCATGGAATACGTTGCAAGAAGTTTTAAGTAAGGGATATATTGAGACAAAAGATAAAAATGGTAATGTAATTAATCAAGGCTCTCCTGTGAAAGCAGGAGATACAATTAAACTAATGTCAGGGTATCATGGGGATATAAATTATAGAAATTCTCATAATGACGAGCTTATTACAATTGAGGCTGCAGAAGGGCAATACCCAACATTAGGTCGCCTGCAAATGCACTCAGTGAAAAACATACTATTTAGAGGGCTAAGAATTAGTCCTGAATTTTCAAGCGAATTTGGAGGAGGAGTTGTCATACTGTGTATTCAAAGTTGGTTTGGAGTATGTGAAAATGTATCTATAGTAGATTCGTATATTTATTCAGCTGAAAGTACGGCTAATTGGACAGAAAAAGATTGGAATGAGAAAGTAGCAGATGGTATTTTAATTGGAAAGGAAGGTAGCAAGATTAATTTAATTAATAATTTAATCTTTAATATTAATTTTGGAATAAATATTTCCGCACCTGATAGTTATGTTAGTGGTAATGTGATTAATAATTTTTCAGCTGATGGAATAAGAGTAGGTGCAAATAATACAATTGTTCAGTTTAATGTTATCAAAAATAGCATAAAAGTGAATGATAATCATGATGATGGAATTCAAGGGTATGGCGGAGGAAAAGGGGATTTAATAATAAATAATGTGATTATATCACGTGATCTGCCTGATCTTGACTTTCTAGGAACTATGCAAGGAATTGGATATTTTGATGGGCCACTATCTACGTTATCTGTTGTGGGGAATGTTATCGATATTAATTCATATCATGGCATAGCACTTTATGATACGGAGAACTCATTAATTGCAGAAAATGTAACTATTAATACTCAGAGTGCAATAGATTATTTTGGGTCATGGGTTATGATTGGGACGAGAAATATAATTGGATCTGTAGGGAATAAAGTAATATCTAATTTATCCAATTCTTTTAATTTAGTTGCTGATGAGTCAGTGGTAGATAAAGATAATGGAATAATTAGGTTGAATGATTATGCAGAAAAAGTTTCAAAAGTATTGAATGAAATTAATATTAGATATGGGCCAGTAGCAAATATTGAAAAGGATGTACCTAGGGTTTCTGAATATTATAAGAATAAAATAGGAGCTAATTAGTTATAAGGAGGGCTAAGTCAACTTGATGACTGAGTTGACTTAGCATTAATTTGAAGTGAATTAACATTGAGTGGAAGGGAGTTAATTAAGATATATAATTATGGCTAAATTACCTCTTATAATTAAAATATTTTTTTCCCCCTGTAATGAAAGCAAAAGAATTCGGTTATGAGTGAGGAAAAAAATACCAAAGCAATACTTTGGGCGTTTTGCGAAAAGTTCGGTAATAAAATATTTACTGTGATTACTTTCTTTGTTTTGGTTAAAATTCTTGATCCTAAGGATTTTGGTATTATTGCTATGGTTAGGATTGTTTTAGACTATATGGAATTGTTTATTGATCAAGGTATTGGCTCTGCCGTTATTCAAAAAAATAATATTAATAACTCTTTTTTAAGTACGGCTTTTTGGCTTAGTGTTTTATCGGGATTGTTTGTTACTGTTTGCTTGCTTGTTTTTGCACCTTATGTTGCTGAGCTTATGGGCTACTCGGAAATGCAGGATATTTTGTATTATTTAGCACTATCATTACTTATTTCTGGGTTTTCACGTGTACATGTTGTCTTGTTAATTAAAGATATGGCATTTAAAAGTTTAGCAAAGCGGAGCTTTATTGAGTCATTTATTGGCGGAGTTGTTGGTATTTATCTGGCTTATAATGGCTGGGGAGTCTGGAGTCTGGTATGGCAGCAAGTGGTTTCAGCTACAGTAGGTTTTATTGTTTTATGGTTTTTTAGTTCATGGCGACCCGCGTTTGAGATTAAACTACAATATGTTAAGGAAATCTATAGCTATTGCAATAAAATAATAGTAGAAAAACAAATTTTATTTTTCACTAATAAACTGGATGAGATTTTAATTACTTATTTTTTGGGTACAACCCTGCTGGGGTATTACTCTATTGCAAAAAAATTATTGCAAATAGTGCTGGATTTGATTTTAAATGTAGTAGCTAAAGTGACTTTTTCCCTGTTATCAAAAAAACAGGATAATAAAGATAGCTTAGGAAGAGGGCTGGTTACTAGTTTTCGTTATACTTTTTTATTTGTTATCCCTATTTTTGTTGGTAGTGCGATGACCTCTAAAGAAATAATTGGTTTGTGGTTTGGGGCTAACTGGTTGTTTATAGCTGATATCTTTTTTATATTAATGATTTCGGGTATTTTTTTAATATTTCCAAGTATTTATCACGCCGTTTATTATTCTGTTGGTAAGCCGATCTTCACTCTTAAATTGAATACTTTTCGATCTATAGTTGGATTGCCTGTTTTATATATAGGGGCTGCATACTATGGCCTTCTTGGTGTTGCTGTAGCTGTTCTTATTCGAAATGTGCTTGGCTCCTTTGCTGATGGGTATTTTATATATTATTGTACTAATGTACGTTTTTTAAGGGGCATTCAGTTATTAATTCGATCTATCTTACTTTGTATTCCTATGGTGATTTTTGTCAATTGGTTTCAGTATTCTGAGATTATTTTTATCAATGAACAATTTAATTTTTTCTTATTGATTACAGGTGCCATGTTATTTTATATAGTATCAATATTCCTTTTTGATACTAAGACCTTTAAAAACCTTTATTATTGGCTATGTCACCGTTAAGTGTTGAAAGTTCTCGAGAGCTGAATTTAAAAGTAATTCAGGCCTCAGATTCTTGTTATATTCTATCACTCTGCACCAGCCTCTCGCATCAAAATAGTGCGTTGATGGTGATCTAAATTATCAACAGTGGAAATAAACTTTAAAAACTCGTCAGCTTTCATTGCTCCCCACTAAACTTAAAGACTAAATTAACTTGTACTCCTTTGTGTTAATTTTTTTCATACTTAATGAGGGCATAGCCTTATTATTTAGTCAGGCAGATAATCGATGTTTATCTGATAGTTTTTGGACATGTTTAATACGATACCCCCGCTTTTTCTGTATTATGGGGAAGTTATCTGCTAATGGTCGATTGGTTAATACTTAACTGTTTAGTATTTTATTTTGACTCATACCTGTTTTCTTTAAGGCGTAAATCTGGCATCATAGGTCAGTTGTTTATATGTTTTCATTGTTGCATCTCTTGTCGGAGAAAAATTATTAGCATAGAGTCAGCTAACCATTTTTTTTACTTATATCAAGTTATGCACTTATTAGTAGAATCTAAGGGGTATTATAGTATGATATTTTCATAGAATGAAAATGCTACCCTTAGTCAAAAACAAATCATTTCCTGTAAACTACTTGTTAAAAATATTTCATGCTCCCAGAGGTGGTCGTGAGCCAACTACTTATAATAATTACAAGGTATGTGCTTGCGAAATGACTTTGGTGTATATTGGGGTTGTATTTATGCAGTAAACATTAAATAAATTGGATAAATTAATAAAACTGCTAATGTAAAAGTGTGCTTTAATTAGAACTTATTATGATAAATATTTAGTTCCAATTGGATTTTTTTTATCTTCGGAAATTAATATAACATGTTATATTTTTTCTTTCTATGACATTACCAACTAAAAATACAGTAAAGGATGGGTGGAAAATGTTTGAATGGACAGAGTATATGGGTTCGAGGATGTTGGTCTCAAGATGATTAATTTTCTTTTAATATCTCTTGTTTTTCCAGATGAATTTTCTCTTGATTTATTTGGTTTACGGTTATCAGCATATAGAATAATGTTATTATTTGGATTTTTTAAGGCTTATGCTACTTATAATAACCTGATAAAACGCCATGTTTGTGATTATATTATTCTATTTATTTCCATATGGACTGTAATTTCCTTAGCGGTGAACCATGGTGCTGTAATAGGTATCAAGTCTGGTGGAATAATTGCACTAGAAACATTCTCACCATATATCATGGCAAGGGTTTATGTTAATAATATTAGAAGTTTAATTAGTTTGGGGAAGAGTTATGTTTTTTTAGTATGCTTATTACCATTATTTAGTATCCCAGAGAATATTTATGGAGTTAATTATATTAAAGACCTTTTTATAGGGGGGAGTATACATCCTAATGAAATTAGGCTTGGCCTTCATCGTGCGGAAGGAGGATTTAACCACCCAATTTTACTTGGAGTATTTGCAGCAGGGTGTATATCTTTATCAATTATAATATATAAAGCTTTCAGTTTTAGAACTTTTATCGTAGTTATCGCTAGTTTTTCATCATTATCATCTGTTGCTTTTATAATGGTATTTATTCAGTTAATTATTATGCATATACCAATTTTTAAAATAAAGAAATCAATATTTATTTTTTTGGGTTGCATATATGTATTTGTTGATATCATTTTAGGAAAAAATATACTTAATTTTTTATTATCACATTTTACATTGAATCCGCAGACAGCTTATTTTAGGAAAATAATTTATGAATTTGCTTACAATAATGTTATAGATAATCCTATCTTTGGTTTGGGATTTAATGATTGGGTTAGGCCTTATTGGCTGCCATATAGCGTCGATAGTTTTTGGATGGTTGAGGCATTAAAGTATGGGTTTCCTGTTTTATTCTCTTTGATTTATATAAGTTATATTGTTTTGTTTAAAACATATAAATATGATGGGTGTATATATTCAAAAGGAATTGTTTACACTTTTACTGCAATTGTTTTTGCGGGTATTACTGTGCATTTTTGGGGATCTGTATATGTTTTATTTTTTTTTATAGTTGGTTGCTCTTTCTTTAATTATGGAGGTAGGGATGAGAATAGTGTCATTTTAAAGAAGAAATAGATCGTAGGGCGCTTGTTGGATGAAGGCGCTTGTTGGATGAAGGCGCTTGTTGAGTACTATACTAAGTCTCATGGAGTGAGTTTTTATTTTTAACTTAATTGTACTGAGGTTCCATTTTTTGTGGCTCTCTTAAGTTAAGTATGGAGGAGGTAGTGGTGGTGGAGAAAAAAACTGATACATATTTAGGTATAGAGTTAGCGAGAATATATTCAGCTATTATGATTGTCTGGTTTCATGGTGGGGGAAGTTACCCGAGTTTTTCATTGTCTGGATTGGTTATTTTTCTTTTGTTGGTACCATTTATGACATTTAATTCATTGAAGAGACGGTCAAAAAATAATGTTATTAAAAGTCGTATTAAGCGTCTACTTTTTCCATGGTTTTTTTGGAGTTTAATTTTTATATGTTTAAAAGTTTCATCCTCATTTTTAGTAGGAGATTCTTTTTTTTCAAGGCTGTTCCCCTATATGTTATTTACTGGAGGGTCTATACACTTATGGTTTTTGATGTTTTCTTTTTGTGTGGTACTTATATGTGTGATTATTTCCAGTTTTGGAATGGGGGAAATTAGTTTTAGTATTATTTTAGCTTTATTGTTTCCTGTTTTATATTTTTGCTTATTAGCGCATGATAGTGGTAAATACTCCACTCCTTTTTCTCAAATATTGTTTTCTATACCATCTTTTTTTATTGCTTTTGTATTGTATTGGCTTTATGAAAGTATATGTATTTTTTGGTTTTTGATTGTGACTTTAGTTTTTATTTTATTTTTAGTTGTATGGAGTTACTTTATTCAGAGCACGATGCTTGAGGCGTACATTATTGGCAGCATAGTTTTTATATTATCAATACTTTATAAGAGAAAGGCCTCCGAATTATTAGTTTTATGCGGGGGCGCAATGTATGGTGTTTATATATTGCACCCAGCATTTTATTCTTATATTAAATATGTTTGGGGAAGCTTAGGTGAAACTGAGTCATTTAGTTTTCCTGTTTTTTTTCTAGTTTTGATGTTATCCTTTTTTACCACTATTCTGGTGAAAAAAACAAAATTAAAACAATTTTTATGATGTAATTTTGTTTTGAATTAGGGGTGGTGGTGGGGGCTAGCGCTGAAAATAAGGGGTAATTTTCAGGCCGCGATAGGAGAAGGGAAATGTGGCAGTCTAAAGTTAACCGTAAGTTCGTTATGGAGGCATAAAATTTATCTTGTAGAGCTGTAGAGCTGTAGAGCTGTAGAGTTATTTGAGGTATGATTAATTAAGCAGATTTTGTACTTAGTTAATCCGGACGGCAGGGTAGGGGCATTATTGATTCGCCGTGTGGTGTTGTGCCTATTAGGTTTTATGATGGTTGTAGGGTATAGGTCATCTCCTTACACACAAGTATCATAATAACCTAAAATCAATGACTTACGTAATTGTATGTTTTTTATACAATTGGCTGTATCCCCTGATTTTACTGACTTCTCAACTTTTAGGTGATTTCTGTAAGTCGTTGATATTTAATTAGTAAAAAGATGTGTGTAAGGAGATGGGTATAGGTTTCGAATTAATGTATTATGTATTATGAAAGGTGAATAAAATGAAATTGTCAATAGTAATTGTTAATTTTAATGGTGGGAAATTAATTCTCTCCTGTATAGAATCAATAATTAGAGAAACTAAAATAGATAAGTATGAAATTATAGTTGTTGATAATGACTCATCTGATAACTCTATTGAGAAAATTAGAGAGTATTACCCCTTTGTGAATATAATCAAAAATGTAACTAATATTGGTTTTTCTGCAGCAAATAATATTGGATTTAAGGTTGCACGAGGTGAATTTATTCTCTTACTCAATCCCGACACATTAATTACCGACGGAGCTATTAATAAGTCTTTAGGTTATGCTCAAGAACATACTGAGGTAGGATTGCTTGGCTGTGAAGTGCTATGGGGGACAGGGGGTAGGCAATCTACATTAATTAAATTTCCAACTCTAAAAGATATTGTAATTAACATGTTTGTGCCGTACAAAATTATGCGAAAAAATCGTTGGCTAGGTCAGTCACGGTATGTAGGTGTCGATTATAGTTGTGAGCAGGATGTTGATGTAATAGCTGGTTGTTATATGATGGTGAATCGTGCTGTTTTAGCCGAGGTGGGCGGATTAGATGAAGACTTTTTCATGTTTGGAGAGGAAATAGAATGGTGCTGGCGAATGTATCAAAGTGGACGAAAGGTTCGTTATTTCCCTGGGAGTTCTATTATACATTACGGTGGTGGGTGCAGTACATCGCTGTCTTTTCGTAAGGTATTGTTGATTGCAAAAGGGCAGTTGATGGTTTTTAAAAAAACGAGAGGCGCAATAGTTGCTTTGGTTGCAAATGTTTTAATGCTAATACGCGATCTACCGAGAGTAATAATGTGGCTTATGTTGAGGCTAATTAACAAAAATAAGGCAGATCAAAGCATATCTCTGAAAGCTTCTTATGTAAGGTTTTTCTATCTATTTTTCTATCTTATTGGTTTTGAAAAGAAAATTTAAGGGGGAGTGGCTGTGAATGAAGTGATAAAGTTAATAGTTCGAAACGTAATTTATTTTATGCTCTCGCCTTTAGAGAAGATATTACTTAGGTATCAAAGGCATGTGAGTGTGTCTCCTCCAGTTTTTATACTCGGTGCTCCTAGGTCAGGAACAACGCTTCTTTATGAGTTGTTGGTGAGTTGTTATGAGTTTTCTTACTTTACTAATTTAGCTAACAGCTTTCCATTTGTACCGTTAAGTATATCTAAGTTAACACTGATTTTTAAGAGGGGGTGGTCAGGTACTCAAGAAAGTAATTTTGGAGTAGTAGGCGGAATTGCTGCTCCTAGTGAGGCAGGTAATATTTGGGCGCGTTGGATTTCTGAGTTTGATTACCTTGATGAAAGGGATGCTAAGGAACGAAAAAAAAAGATGGATGAAGCCACTAAAGTAATACAGGCTTTACAAGAATTACAAGGTGCACCTTTTCTTAATAAGAATGTCATGCATAGTGTACATGTTCGTTTTTTGAATATTATATTTCCAGGTTGTTTGTTCATTGAGATTAGGCGTGATATTAAGGCTAATGTTAGATCAATCATCAGAGCACGGGAGCAAGGTGGTGGGCCACTTTTAGATCCAGATGGTTGGTGGTCAGTTAGGCCGCGTGGTGTAGATTTATGGTGTGGACTATCTATGGAGGAGCAAGCTTGTGCTCAAGTGGTATTACTTCGAAAAGATATTGATGAAGATTTTAAATCAATAGGTGAAAACCGTCGATTTATAGTTAATTATGAGGAAATCTGTCAAAACCCTACTGTAACTTTAGAGGCAATCACTGAATTTATAAAGCCTATATGCAAACAAATGAAGATCCTAGGTTCTTTCCCTGCTCCTATTGAGCAATCTTCATCGTTACGTTTTTCTTCTGAGAGAGAAAGTGTGATTAATAATACTCTTAAAGTTCTGGGGGAAAGTTGAATGGTATATGGTAAAAAGGGCGTGGTTGTTAGGGTCCTCTATTTGGTAGCGTCCATTTTTTTATGGTTGGTGACATTTGGAGGGAGGTTATTTCAATCAAGCACAGTAATTCTTTGTTATCACGGAATTACTAGTTTTCAAGTAAATGAATTTCGCCTGCAAATGCAGTTAGTAGCTGATAGAGTAAGTGCCATTGATACAAGGAGGGTGCGGCAGGGTAGAAGGTGGGGGCCTTCAGTTATTATTACATTTGATGATGCGTTTGAAAATTTATTGAATAATGCTCTCCCGACTATTAATGAGCTAAAAATTCCTATATCAATATATGTAGTTACTGGCTGTATGGGCGGCAAACCACCATGGTTAGCTAATAGTAATCATAAAGATGAGTATAATAAGTTAATGAGTGATGAGCAGGTAAAGCTTCTGGGTACTAACCCTTTAGTTACTTTTGGGGTTCATTCGCATACTCACCCCAGCCTTACGTCTATTGATGCTGATTTTGTAAAAATGGAATTGAGGCAATCAAAAGAAAAACTAGAGGACTTGATTAGTCGAAAGGTTGATTCATTGGCTTTTCCTCATGGCGCTTTTAATGCTTCTATATTGAGTGTAGCTAAAAGTTGTGGGTTAACACAACTTTTGACTCTTGAAGAGAAAATGATCAATGCACACCAGTTTCAAGGAAAAATGGGGCGTTTTTCAATGGAACCTGATGTTTGGCCAATTGAATTTAGGCTGACAGTTGATGGTGCATATTCATGGTTATTTTATTTTAGAAGAATGATTAGATTGTTGAAAAACTTGTAGGTAAATAATTTGAATTATCGAGTTAAAAAGCTGGATTTGGATACATGGCTTGCTGCTGCAAAGCAATTTTATGATTACAATTACACTCATTACTGGTTCTACAGTAAACATGCGGCAGAAAGGATTGGTGCAAAGTCTGAACACATTGCCGTTATTGATGAAAAAGATAATGTGGTTGGGATGTCTAATGTTAGAGTGAAAGAACTTCCTTTAGGTTTGGGTGGGATTGCTTATATTAGCGGTGGCCCTATGGTCGATCAAGGGCAAAAACAGTTTGAACAAGATTTGCAATCTATTTTAATCGCGATTCAGAATGAATATGTAAATAATAGGGGGCTTGTTTTACGGATTTCTCAGCGACATAAAGAGTCTCTTCATCGTGATGTTGAAACAAATATTTATCGCAGAGCAGGGTTTGTTAAGCATGGAAAAACTAATGCCACTATGTTAGTTGATTTGTCGTTTAAGCTTGAGGATATTCGTAAAAAACTCCACCAGAAATGGAGAAATGTTCTTAATAAAAGTGAAAGACAGAATATAGAAATTGTTACTGGAGATAGTTCGGTTCTTTTTGATGATTTTGGAATATTATTTAAAGAGTTAGTAGAAAAAAAGTCATTTGATGTTGATATGGATAATGACTTTTTTCAGGTTGTTCAGAAGCATTCGCCAGAACAGGAAAAGTTTCATTTAGCTATTGCCTATGTTGATAAACAGCCTATCGGAGGGCACTTATCAAGTATGAGTGGTGATACTTCAGTATATTTATTGGGTGCTACAAATGATACAGGTAGAAAGTTAGGGGCTGCCTATTTGTTACAGTGGCATGTGATAAATGAATCAAAAGAGCGCGGGTGTCGCTGGTATGACCTAGGTGGAATAGATAAGGAGAATAATCCTTTTGTCTATTTATTTAAGGAGCGTATGGGAGGTGTTGAGACGGATGTCGGTCTGATTTTTCAAGTATATTCTGGGTTTAAAGGGGCGTTAACTTTGTGGGTTGAGAATATATATAAGGCCGTTAGGAGAGGGATAAAACTTTGATGTCTGTATTTTTTATTGTGGTGAGATCTGATAGTAAAGAACATTAAGGTGATTAAAATGGTAACTGTTATTATTCCCGCTCATAATGAGGCGGCTTCAATTGCTTCTTGTTTGTTTAGTTTATCTGGATCTGATAATAAACAAGAGTTTGAAACTATTGTGGTTTGTAATGGGTGTGTGGACAATACAGCTGAGATTGCAAAACAAAACTCTTTCGATGTTATTTGTTTAGAAACTGATATACCTTCAAAAACAAGCGCTATAAACCTTGGTGAACTACATTCTAAGTTTTTTCCAAGAATATATTTAGATGCTGATGTTATGTTAACTAGAGATGCAATTTTTGCAATGTGCTCTACTTTGGAGTCTGGTGCTTTAGCAACATCGGTTGAACCTCAAATGGATTTATCAAGTAGTTCCTGGTTTGTTAAGGCTTTTTATGAGATTTGGTTAAGTTTGCCTTATTGTAAAGCAGGGATGATTGGCAGTGGTGTTTATGCTTTATCTGAAGAGGGGCGGTCTAGGTTTGATAGGTTTCCTAATATTATTGCTGATGATGGCTATGTGCGAGCACTATTTACTGAAAGTGAGCGCTCAGTTACAAAGGGGCATTATGCAATTGTAACTGCACCAAAAGATTTGTTAAGTTTAATTAAGATAAAAACACGTAGTAGGCTGGGGCGCTATCAATTAAAAGATAAGTTTTCTGAATTATTAGCTAATGAAGCTAAAGATTTTCAAGGTGCTTTTAAATCACTTTGTTTTGATGTTAAGTTGTGGCCTAAATTGCTTGTGTATGTCGGTGTTAATTTGATTTCACGTATTCGTGCGCGGCATCAATATATAACAAAGCAAACTAAATGGGAAAGAGATGAGTCAAGTAGAGCTTAAAAAAAAGGTACTTTTTATTTCGTCTTGTGGGGGGCATTGGAAGCAGATGCGACGAACAGAATCTGCTTTTGAAGGTTATGATAAATTTTATGCCGCAACTGATCCTAGTTATTTGCAGTTTGTTGTTGGCGAAACCTTTTATTCTCTTCCTGATGCCTCTATGTGGAATAAATTTCGGTTAGTCTGGCAAGCGCTTTGTGTTTTATGGCTGCTAATTAAAATTCGCCCTGATGTAGTTATTACTACGGGTGCTTCAGTTGGTTTTTTTGCACTTTTTTTTGCTAAAAAAATGATGATTAAAACAATTTGGCTTGATAGTTTGGCAAACGCTGAAATAATGTCGTTAAGTGGGCAAAAAGTTAAGCCGTATGCAGATTTATGGTTAACTCAATGGGAACATCTAGCAAAGCCTGAAGGTCCCTATTTTTACGGGGCTGTTTTATGATTTTTGTTACTGTTGGATCGCAGTTACCTTTTGATCGGTTAATTAGTACACTTGACCAGTGGTCAACTGATAGTAACAGTGAGAGTGTTTTTGCTCAAATTGGGAACTCAGAATATAAACCAAAGAATATTGAGTTTTGCAAAACTATGTCCCCTGATGATTATAGTGCTTACTTTAAAAAGGCGGATATCATTGTTGCTCATGCGGGTATGGGAACTATTATCAGTGCCTTGGAGCTTGGGAAGCCTCTTGTGCTTTTGCCTAGGCTGGCACGTAATGGTGAGCATAGAAATGATCATCAGTTAGCAACAGCAAAGCATTTTTCAAGTTATAAGAATATAGTCGTAGCTAATAATAGTACTGAACTTTTGAGTGCAATAGATAAGTTGCTTGCGCAAAATAGCTTTTCTGGTGAGCCTGAGTTGACTGAAGTATCAACAGATTTGGTTTTTGCTATTAAAGAGTTCGTTAGTCGTTAATTTTGATATTATAAACTTCTTTATCGGGAATTTAGGTGGCCATGATAGGGCATCTTTCATTTTCCAGTTGACACTTTTTGCTTTAACAAGCGTAGCCCGTATGAAGCCCCAAGCGGAATGCGGGAAATCAGTGCTTCGAATGCCCCGTATTACGCGAGCTTCATACGGGCTACATTTTTCTCTTGATTTATAGGGGGTATTAAAAGTGTCAACTACTTTTTAGATATATGAAGGATGCCCATGATAGATCCCTGCTAGGAGCATGCAGGAATGACGTAACTGTTCATAGACCCTCATAAAAATACCGTCATTCCCGAAGTGTTTAATCGGGAATCCATGCTGAGTATAGATTCCTGCTAACAGCATGCAGGAATGACGGGGTATTTTGATATTTTCTAGAGGGGGATCTGAACGGTTACGGAATGGCGACTATTTTAGAAATATGAGTTTAAGCATAAAATTATTAGCATTAGGGTGAGTCGGGTAAGTAATTACCCAAAAAATAAAATTATTTGGGGAGTCATATTTTGAATCAACTTAATATTAAAAAAGTTCTTTTATACTCGTTAGTATTATCCTTAATTATCGGATTATATTGGGATGTTTTTGCCGATCTAATTAAGATATGGGAGAGTAGAGAAGAATATAGCCATGGTTATATGATTCCTTTTGTTTCTTTATATTTTATATGGTTACAAAAGGATTTGATTTTAGCTGAGAAATTTAGCCCTTCTTGGTTGGGTGTTGTTTTAAGTTTCTTTGCAATGGCGCTATATTTTATCGGTACTGTGGGGGATGTTTATTTTCTGCTCCGCTTTTCGTTTATATTTCTTTTAATTGGGTTAGCACTTTCTGTTTGTGGGTTTAAAGTTACACGATTAATGCTAATTCCTATCTTGTTACTTATTTTCTGTTTTCCCCTGCCGCCTGTAATGCAAGCAGGTTTGACGGCAAAGTTACAGCTTATTTCCTCTCAGTTAGGTGTTTCTTTAATTCGGTTTTGCGAGATATCCGTTTATTTAGAAGGCAATGTTATTGATTTGGGGAATTACAAGCTACAAGTGGTTGAGGCTTGTAGTGGGCTTAGGTATTTGTTCCCACTAATGAGTTTGGCATTTATCTGTGCTTATATGTTTCATGTTGCTTTTTGGAAGCGTGCAGTTTTATTTTTGACGGCTATTCCTGTTACTGTTTTTATGAATAGCTTTAGGATTGGGGTAATTGGTCTTTTGGTTGAAAATTGGGGTATCTCAATGGCTGAAGGCTTTATTCATGATTTTGAAGGCTGGATTGTCTTTATGGCATGTTTCATTGTTTTGTTTTTTGAAATGTGGTTACTGTCTTGGTTTGATCGAAAAAATAGAAGTTGGGAGGATGTTTTTGGCTTGGTGGTTATGTCAGCGCCTGTTTCGAAGAAAGCAACATCAAGTAATTCTTTAAATAACTATGCGCCATTATTAGTTTTGTTGGTACTTGTTACAGTAACTATTTTTACAATTAAACCTTTGGGGAATAATGAGGATGTTATTCCTGAGCGAAAAAGTTTTTATGAGTTTCCGTTAAAGTTATCAAATTGGTCTGGTGATGCTGTTGATATGGATCAGGCTACGGTAGAGTTCTTAGGGCTGTCAGATTATGTTTTGATGAACTACAAACAATCGGATGAGCAAGGATGGGTTAATTTTTATGTCGCTTATTATCAAACCCAAAAACACGGAGTTGTTCCCCATTCGCCTAAGCTATGTATCCCTGGCGGCGGTTGGTTGATTACGGATATTGGCGAGTATAATTTTAAGGGTGTTGAGCTAAATCGAGTTGTTATTACCAAAGGTAAGGTTAAGCAGTTGGTTTATTACTGGTATAGGCAGCGAGGGAAAGATATTGCTAGCGAATATGCTTTGAAATGGAGTACATTTGTAGGGTCTTTTCTACAGAGTAGAACTGATGGGGCATTGGTACGGTTGACAACAACGGTTAGTTTAACCGAAAAAATTGCAGATGCTGATATGAGATTGCAGGAGTTTATTTTGTTAGTTAATGATGAGTTGTCAGTGTATGTTCCTGATTAATATGTTTTTAAGGTGATGGGTTTCACTATGCGCCTAAAAAGACAGATGTTGCATTCTAGCCATTCTGCATAAATTGTTAAATGTGTTGTCGTGGATATTTATACCCATCACACTTGAAGATGCAGTTTTTTTTCAACCGTCATCCCCGCATGCTTTTAGCGGGGATCTACTTAAAATACTAGACTCCCGCTAAAAGCATGCGGGAGTGACGGGAAATGAATTTTCTGCGCCTTCATGTAGTTTGGGTATATGTTTGTTGAGAAAATTAAAATCTTTTTGAAATTAAAATTATGAAAATAGCAATTGCAGGTACAGGGTATGTAGGGCTTTCTAACGCTATGTTATTGGCACAGCATAATGAGGTTGTGGCGTTAGATATTATCAAGGAAAAAGTAGAGGGGCTTAATAATAAGCAGTCACCGATTATTGATACGGAAATTGAAGATTTTTTACAGAATAAATCGCTTAATTTTACGGCAACTTTAGATAAAGAGTTGGCTTATATTGGGGCGGATTTTATTATTATCGCGACACCAACCGATTATGATGCAGAGACGAATTATTTTAATACTAGCTCGATTGAGTCAGTTATTAAGGACGTTTTAGCGATTAATCCACAAGCGGTTATGGTGATTAAATCAACCGTGCCTGTGGGTTACACAGCTAAAATCTGTCAAGATTTCGCAACGAATAATATTATTTTTTCGCCTGAGTTTTTAAGGGAAGGGCGAGCGTTGTATGATAATTTACATCCTTCTCGAATTATTTTGGGTGAGAAATCAGCAAGGGCTAAGCAGTTTGCTGATTTATTAGTAGAAGGCGCGCTTAAAGAAAATATTGATGTGTTGTTTACGGATTCTACTGAAGCAGAAGCGGTTAAGTTGTTTTCTAATACGTATTTGGCCATGCGGGTTGCTTATTTTAATGAATTAGATAGTTATGCCGAAGCGCA
>CBDUDV010000048.1:0-20414 GCA_965366065.1 uncultured bacterium
ATAAAAAGTGGCCAGCCATTCTCAAATGAGTATGCTTAAAGATAAAATAAGTTGACATTAAGCACAGTTCATTCCTGGTCAAACATTGGTTTAGGAAGTAGTGGTGAAACCTATATTGTCGGGGGTGACTATACACTGCGTAATCAATCCCGGTTTTTGATTGAAGATAAAGAAAATTACTTTAATAAAATACAAGAGATCGGTATAGCGCAGCGAACAATTAACAAGATTAAAAACTTCAATAGTACGATCGGTTTACAGAAAGTTAAAACAAAAGGAACCATTGCGGCGCAGGAAGGAGAGACTGGTACAGAAATTTTCCCTGATTACAGGGGAGTCTCGGTTCTTTCTTCGTATAGACCTCTTGCTATCGCTGGCGTTGACTGGGTTATTATGAGTGAAATAGATGAAACAGAAGCCTTTATCTATATTTACTCGCTTAGAGACAAGCTGGCACTCTGGTTAGTCGGGTTAGTCATGGTTATCATCATTATTGCATTCTTTTTTTCTCGATCTTTAACTAGGCCATTAAAAAAATTGACCCGTAATGCTGAAGAGCTGGCTCAAGGACGGTTAAATATTAAGATTGATCTTAAGGGTAACGATGAAATTGGACTCTTAGCGAAAAGTTTTGATCTGATGCGGCAATCTATCAAGCAGTTGATAGGCGAGCTGGAAGAAATTAACCTTAACTTGGAAAACAAGGTGATAGATCGTACTAGGGATCTGGAACATGCACATAAACGGATTGATTTAATTGTAGAAAATGCAAATGATGCGATTATTACCATAGACAGTGAGCAAAATATCGTTTTATTTAATCCAGCAGCAGAAAAAGTCTTTGGTTATACCAGCAACGATGTACTGGGGGAGCCACTTACTCTATTGTTACCCAAACAATATCGCCATGATCATCAGCACCACGTTAATAAATTTGCGCAGGAAGAAGTGACGTCTCGCTCAATGGATGCTCGCCGTAGTCTCTATGGGCAACGAAAAAATGGTGAAGTTTTTTCAGTTGAAGCCGGTATTTCAAAGATAGAGATTGGTGGGAAATTATTCTATACAGCATTTGCCAGAGATATTACTGAAAGGAAACAAAAGGAAGAGCAAATTCGTAAATTATCCAATGCGGTGGAACGTAGTACAGTCTCAATTATGATTGCCGGTGAGCAAGGTATCATCGAATATGTTAACCCTGCATTTACTGATCTGAGTGGATACAGCCAGTGTGATGCTGTGGGGCAGGATTCAGGTATGCTCAATTCTAACGAAATAGATTCCAGTACCCTTTCTTCCATGATGAAAGCGATCACTAAAGGAGCTAGTTGGTCAGGTGAGCTTTTAAATAAAAAGAAAAATGGAGAACATTACTGGGTGCATACTTCTATCTCATCTATTAGAGATGAACAGGGTGAAATCAGCCACTATTTTGGTTTCGATGAGGATATTACCGAACAGAAAAAGTTACAGGATGAAAGAGATCGTGCCTATCAGATTATCCGGGGTAGTATTCAGTACGCCAGTAATATTCAGCGTTCTATTCTGCCTCCGGATGATGAAATAAAAGCATTATTAGACAATCACTTTGTACTCTGGAAGCCGCGTGATGTTGTGGGGGGAGATTTTTACTGGTGTAGAAAATGGGGTGAAGGAACGCTAGTGATTTTAGCTGATTGTACTGGTCATGGGGTACCTGGTGCTTTTATGACATTAATAGCTTATGGCGCATTGGATAAAGCATGGAAAATGATAGAGCCTGGTGATGTGGCAAGCATGGTTACTAACACACACCAGATCATTCAAAGTGTACTGGGGCAAGACAAAACTTACGGAGATTCCGATGACGGATTGGAATTAGGTGCTTGTTATATCTCAAATGATCATAAGCTCATTTTTACCGGTGCCCGTTTTTCATTGTTTTATCATGATAAGGGTTGTGATGTTGTTGAAGTGAAAGGTGATAAAAAAGGGATAGGATATCGCGATATTCCTCAGAATGAGTCATTTACCAACCAACGAATTAATATACTAAAAGGCAGGCGGTTTATTCTCACCAGTGATGGAATTATTGATCAGGTTGGTGGAGAAAAGAGGCGTGGTTTTGGCAAAAGGCGTTTTAAGCAACTATTAGTGAGCTCAGAAAATGTGCCTTTGGATGAGCTAGGTGATCATCTATACCATGAGTTAGAGGTATTCCAGAAAGATGAAGTACGAAGGGATGATGTTTCTATTTTTGGCTTTACCATTTGATTAAAACAACAAATTTTGGCGTATTTTGAAAATATTATAGTATTTTTAATCTCTATTTAAGCTGATAAGTTATGAGAGCTAATAAATCACACTTTCAAGCTACTTACTAAATTTCTATCGCTGAAAATTAGGGGAACGGAGCTTTCTAAGTTCGCTTGGGAGGTGAAAATTTTATCCCGATAGCCGTCAAGCCATTGAGGTAGAAAGTAACGTAACAGTTTTATGCGTAGTTGCTTTCGAACGCAGGGCGAATCGGGGCATTAATAATTCGCCGCGCGTCCAATATCTACTAGCTCAAATATGACCTAGACAATGTAAAAATTAGTGCAATCAATCTTACATTGAAAACCTATTGTTGACCTACAGGTACCATTTGATAAGCATCAAGACTACGACAAAAAATACAGTCTCAAAAGGCGGAGGTATTATCTTTATTCTTCTAATAATTGTTCAAATTCTTTTTTCTTGCTCTCAAACCATTCTTGCATCGCTACTGGGTTTTGCATTAGGGCTTGTATCTCAGCGAGTGCTTTGAGGTGTGCTGCATCTTGTTTTTGAAACATTTCCATTCCATGTAGTTTGCTCATTTCTACAACTTCTTCAAACGAGTTAGCTTGAAATTCTTTGTCACAGGCTCCACCGAGCTGTTTACAGGTTATTTTTTTCATGTGTTTTTCCTTGGTTATTTCTGTTAATAAGGGTGTTAATTTCAAAGTACTCTACCTAATAAAATCAGCTTATTCAAAAATATTTTGTAGCTAAGGCCTATTCAAATTAGAATTCGTTATTTACAGAGATGATTAAGGTAAGGACGGTATGGTCATGCAAAACCCATTTCAGCGTTTGTTGCGTAGCATTTTATTATTAATTTTAATGGCTTCTTTGACCGGCTGCTTTTACTGGTGGCGAACTTATCAAACTTATCGGCAGTTGAGTTATTTTGATGAAAATTTTAGTATCACAAACACGGATAGTTTTGCGCTTAATTTTAAAAAACCGCGTTTATACAGTGAAGATTTTGTTAGTTTGGCTAAACTAAGACCAACGTCTGAAGAAAAAATAGAGCAAGGGCTGCTATGGCAATATGACTTTAATAAAGTAGATGCTAAAGGTGTGCTGGTTTCGCCTGAAATTTCATTTTTTGTTAATTTAGCCTTTAACCAAGATGATCACATTGTCAGCTGTACATTTTCCCCTTTATTTTTGCAAATTATACCGGCTGAATTTTTGGAAATATCGATTCGTTCTGTGGCAAAAGGTGAAATTAATAAACAGAGCCGACAATTGAAAGTAGATACGGCTAAAGTAGATAAAATTTCTAGTGCTTTGCCTTTAAAACAAGCCATAGTCGCTAAATTAGGCGAGCCAGCAGAGGTGACTGAAACTAAGCTTGAGCATATATATATTTATCATTTCTTATTAAATGCGCATGATATTGAGGACGGGTATGAAGATAGGGCGTTAAATGTAATCAAGCTCTATTTTAATAAAGCCTCTGATGAAATGGTAAAAATGTCAGGTAGTTTTGCGGGTTTAAAAATTTCTATTGATTACCGAAATTATAAAAAATAGCAAGCTGCTCAGCTTAGGCTAGGCAGGGTAAGAGGGTTAAGAGTACAATTCCTTAACTATAGGGTATGTGATTTTAATGCTTAGGTAACTTTTGAGTGTTAGCTTTAACTAAATAAATGCAAGAAACAAGGAGATAGACATGGAACATAAAACCAGCGAACAAATGTTGAAGGCGTTAGCCACTTATATACGTCAGCAAGTTGAAGACAAGAGTGCAGGTGAATTAGTTAATTTTGCGAATATTTATTTTAGTTATGCCGCGTTTGATGAGCTATCCACTCGCTCTGTTGAGGATTTGTATGGTGCAATGCTATCGCAATGGAATCAGTTTTTAGAGTTACCTAATGGACAGGAAAAAGTTCATATTTATAACCCGTCAGTTGAAGAGCATGGCTGGCAAAGTCCGCATACTGTTATTGAAGTTTTGTTACCGGATTGTGCGTTTATTTTGCAATCAGTCACCATGGAAATTAATCGCTATGGGTTTGCAAACCAGCTTATGCTGCATCCTCTTTATTGGGTACAACGTAAAAAAGATGGCAAATTAATAGCTATTTCTGAGACTAAGCAAGAAGGTTTCGATAGAGAAAGTGTTATACATATAGAAGTTGATAGGCAAAGCGACCCTGAGACACTAACGCAACTAAAAATAAGTTTATTGGAAGTGTTAGCTGATGTGCGCGCTGCAACGAGTGACTGGGCTTTGAGTGTTAGTGAGATGCAGGCGGAAATTACGCGTTTAAAAAATCAGCAAAGTAAACCGCAAGAAAGCATTGAATTTTTAGAGTGGTTGCAAAATGATCATTTTGTTTTTTTAGGCTATAGAGAATATCAATTATCCGAGCAAGCTGGTGAGCATGGCTTTAGTGTAGTCGCTAAGACAGGTTTAGGGATTTTACGTGATAAATTAGCGCAAATTCCAGAAGGAAATTTCTTAACGTTAACAGCGGATGCCTATGCGGAACTAAATACCGACAATCCACTTATGCTGACCAATGCCACGAGTAAAGCAACGGTGCACCGTTCTGTCTTTATGGATTATATTGGTATAAAACAATATGACGAAGAAGGAACAGTGATTGGTGAAAAGCGATTTTTAGGCTTGTATTCATCATCAGCTTATTCTTGCGAGCTTAAAACGATTCCTTTAGTGAGGGAAAAGATAAAACATTTAATGCTACGCCCTGAGTTTATCAATAGTAGTCATACGGCACGGGCGCTGTTATTTGTTTTAAGCTCATTACCGCGTGATGAATTATTTCAAGCGCAGTTAAGTGATTTGTTTATTTATGCGTTAGGCACATTACAGTTACAAGAGCGCCAACGCGTGCGTGTGTTTGTACGCCACGATATTTATGGGCATTTTGTTTCATTGCTGATTTATGTACCTAGAGAGCGTTATCACACGGAATCACGTAAAAAAATTCAAGAAATTTTGGTGAGTATTTTTAAAGGTGAGGACACCGAGTTTAGTGTGAGTTTGAGTGAATCGATCCTAGCAAGAATTCATTTTGTTATTCATAGTAAAGAAGGCTGTAGTATTAACTATGATGTGGATGATATAGAGCGCCGCATCGTGGATGCTTTGTCTGACTGGGATGATGAATTATCCTCTGAGTTACATTTTGCTTATGGTGAAGCAGAAGCAAATGCTTATTTACAATCTTATAATGAAGGATTTTCAGCGGCGTATAGAGAAGCGGTTTCGCCACGAACTGCCTTATTAGATTTAAAACGTTTTGAGAAAATTGAGCGACAGGGCCTGGAAACACTGGGTGTTTTATATAGTCCATTAACGGCGAAAGAGCAAAAACAGTTGTTTTTTAAGTTGTATTGTTTTGGTGGGCAAGCCTCTTTATCGCGTAGCTTGCCTGTATTGGAAAATATGGGGGTTAAAGTTTGCAGTGAAAATCCCTATGAAATTAGAAAAAAAGGCCAAGCAAAGCCTTTTTGGATTCATGATTTTGGCCTGCATTATGAGCAGGTTTCCAACTTAAATATAGAGGTTTTGAAACCCAATTTTCAACAAGCCTTTGAACAATGTTGGCTTGGACACATGGAAAATGATGGTTTTAATGCCTTAATCATTAATGCCGATTTAACCTGGCGTGATGTGTATTTTGTACGTGCCTTTTATTTTTATTTACGCCAAATTGGTATTGCTTATAGTCAAAGCTATGTGGAAAGTACCTTAGTTAATAATGCGAATGTGGTGCGTTTATTGGTTGAGTTATTTCATCAACGATTTAAGGCTGAATTAGGTGATGAAATCACCATTGAAACAGACGTTAGTGAAATTAATGAGTTGATTGAGCAAGTCAGATCATTAGATGAGGATCGTATTTTAAGGCGCTATCTCAACCTTATTTTAGCGGCGGAGCGTACCAGTTTTTTTAAGAATACGGTTGATGATAAAGGCATTCCTTATTTTTCAATAAAGTTTAATTCGCAAAAAATTGCTGAAATTCCTTCCCCTGTGCCTTATTTTGAAATATTTGTTTATTCTCCGCGTTTAGAGGGGGTTCACTTACGCGGTGGTGCTGTTGCGCGTGGTGGGTTGCGCTGGTCGGATAGGCGAGAAGATTTTAGAACAGAAGTGTTGGGTTTGATGAAAGCTCAAATGACTAAAAACTCAGTGATTGTGCCTACGGGTGCAAAAGGGGGGTTTGTTGTTAAGACTGACTGTAGCAAAGAGGAAATGGCTGCTGAGGGACTCGCTTGTTATCATGTTTTTATTCGTGGGCTGCTAGATATTACTGATAACTATAAGGTGAATGAAGTCATCAAACCGCAGCAAGTCGTGTGTTATGACACGGATGACCCGTATTTAGTGGTGGCTGCAGATAAAGGCACGGCGCGTTTTTCAGATTATGCGAATGCGGTGTCTAAGGAATATGGTTTTTGGCTAGACGATGCATTTGCCTCGGGTGGTTCGGTGGGGTATGACCACAAAGCAATGGGGATTACAGCAAAAGGTGCTTGGATTTCTGTACAACATCATTTTAAAAGTTTGGGGGTTGATATACAGAAAACACCATTTACTGTAGTGGGTATAGGCAGTATGGTAGGTGATGTATTTGGCAATGGCATGATGCTTTCTCCTCAAATTCAATTAGTTGCCGCGTTTGATCATGAGTCTATTTTTCTTGATCCTACCCCCAATACAGAGGTTTCATTTGCAGAGCGTGAACGATTATTTAAATTGCCTAGATCTGGATGGGGTGATTATGATAATAGCCTGATTTCAAAAGGGGGCGGCGTGTATTCCCGCCAAGAAAAGATAATTACCTTGAGTGATGAAATACAGGAAACATTAGGAATAAAGATAGCGCACGTATCGCCGAATGAGTTGATTAAGGCTATTTTAACTGCGCCTGTAGACTTGTTATGGAATGGTGGAATTGGCACTTATGTGAAAGCGAGTCATGAAATTAATGCAGAGGTGGGCGATAGGGCGAATGATAGTTTACGCATTAATGGTGAAGATTTGCGCTGTAAAGTAATCGGTGAAGGCGGTAATTTAGGCTTTACTCAAGCTGGGCGTATTGAATATGCTTTAAATAATGGCTGCATTAATACCGATTCTATTGATAATTCAGCCGGAGTCGATTGTTCTGATCATGAAGTGAATATCAAAATTTTATTGAACAGTGTTTTAGATAAAGGTGATATGACACGTAAACAGCGTGACCTGTTGTTAGCCAGCATGACAGATCAAGTGTCTGAGTTGGTGTTAGAAAATAATTATGCGCAAAATAATGCGATTAGCATGATTAAAAGTGAAGCCTTGAGTGTTTGGCCGAGCTTAAAACAGCTGATTATGCATTTGGAATCTAGCGCGCATTTAGATTGTGCTTTAGAGAAATTACCCAATGATAAAGATATGCAGCAGCGAAAAGTATCCGGCAAGGGTATTATGCGCCCAGAAATTTCTGTTTTATTAGCTTATACCAAGCAGCTCTTAAAAGCAGCGTTATTGGAGGAATCTGAACAAGTTAATTTGCAGTTATATCAATCTGTTTTAGAGGATTATTTTCCACAGCAATTGCAAACCGCTTATGCTGAAGAAATTCAAACACATCGTTTAGGAAAAGAAATTGCAGCTAATCAGCTAATCAATAGCTTAGTTAATCGTTTAGGGATTGTTTTTCCGTATCGTTTTATGGATGAGTTAAGCTGTTCTGCCGCAGAATTAGTGAATATTTATAACCTAGTGTGTCGTGTGTTTGATATAGACGGGCTTTGGAAAATGCAAAGTGAACTCGATGGTGAAGTCAGTGAGCAGGTGCTCAATGATATGAAGTTTACTATCCGTAAATGGGTGGAACGCGCTATGTATTGGTTTGTGCGTAACGAGCCGATGGCGGAAGCCGCAGAGCATTATGTTGCATCGATTGCTGAATTAAGTGCTGATCTTAGTCATTTAGTGACAGAGAATGAGCAAAAACATATCGATAAAATCACCGATGAGTTAATTAATGAGGGAGTTAAAGCAGAGTTGGCTTTAAGAGTAGGGCATATTAATGTGTTATTTTCGTGTTTGAATGCGATTAAAGTACAAAAAGAAAGTAACTATTCATTGCAAGAAATGACCACGGGTTTATTTTATCAAGCCAGTGCCTTGAAGCTCGATTGGATACAGAATCAAATTTTATTATTACCTAAAGAAACTAGCTGGGAAGCTTTATCAAGGCGAGCCATGTTAGATGAATTTCATCAGGTGAGTTGCGTTTTATTAAAGAGTGTTTTCAATGCAGAAGGGGCGAATTTAACGGAAAAACTCGCTATTTGGCAAGAAAAATACACCATTGCTATTGAACGTTATAGTGATTTGATTAAATCCGCAGAAGCAGATGAAGTGGTGCAGTTAGAGCAAATTGTGGTGATTTTGGGTGCGAGTTGGAATATGACAAGTTATGCCTAAGTACCTATCATTATGAAAATTTTATTGCTTACACCGCCTATGACCCAACTTAATACGCCGTATCCTGCGACGGCGTATTTAAGCGGTTTTTTACAACAGCAAGGCTATGCGGTTAGTCAGCGTGATCTTGCTATTGATGTTTTTTTGAACCTTGTTTCTCGCAGTGGTTTAGAAGCACTTTATGATCAAGTCGCTTTAAATTATGAGTCGGTAGAAGATGTCGATTTACCGGATAGTATTTATAATTTTTTAGATAATTTTGATGATTATTATAAATGCGTGGATAGCGTTATTCATTTTTTACAAGGTAAAGACCCTAGTTTAGCCTTGCGTATCGCATCGCGCCGTTTTTTACCTGAAGGCCCGCAATTTGAATCTTTAGATCAAATTGAAAGTATGCAAAAAGACAGTTTGCAAAGCGCATTTGGAACTTTAGGGGTGCAAGATAAGGCTAAATATTTAGCAACCTTATTTATTAATGATATTGCCAGTGTGATTACCGAGGGGGCTGATCCTTATTTTGAAGTATCACGTTATGCTGAACGCTTGTCTGCATCAAACCCTCAGTTTGATGATCTGTATGCACTATTAAAGGCAGAACAACCCAATTACACCGCAGGTATTATTGAGCAGTTAATGCAGCAATATTTAGCGGATGAAATGCCTGATGTCTTAGGCATTAGTGTGCCTTTCCCTGGAAATATGCTGGGTGCTTTGCAAGCAGCGCAATGCGTTAAAAAAATCGCACCGCAAATAAAAATAGTGATGGGCGGTGGCTTTATTAATACTGAACTTCGCTCACTTAAAGAGCCGCGAATTTTTGAATTTGTCGATTATATTTGCGTGGATGATGGCGAGCGACCGCTATTAAGTGTGTTGGAGCATTTAACAGACCAAAGCATTGAGTTATTTAGAACCTTTAGCTTACAAGTTGGCAAGGTAGTATTTAATAGCACAAATGCGGTGCATGATTTTCCTCAAAAAGCAGTAGGAACGCCGAGCTATCAAGGTTTGGCGTTAGATAGTTATCTCTCTGTTTGTGAAGTGTTAAACCCTATGCATCGCATTTGGAGTGATGGGCGCTGGAATAAAATCACAATTGCGCATGGCTGTTATTGGGCAAAGTGTAGTTTTTGCGATATTAGTTTAGATTATATTGGTGTGTATGATGATGCCGGTGTTGATATTACTATTGCGCGAATTCAGTCACTGATTGCAGAAACAGGGCAAACAGGGTTTCATTTTGTCGATGAAGCCGCGCCGCCCAAAGCCTTATTTGCTTTGGCTGAAAAGTTAATTGAGCTAGAAATTGTGATTACTTGGTGGGGTAATATCCGCTTTGAGAAAACCTTTACAGCGGAAAAATGTCAGCTACTAGCAGACTCCGGTTGTATAGCGGTGAGCGGGGGTTTAGAAGTGGCTTCGGATCGCTTACTGAAACTAATGAAAAAAGGCGTGAGTGTTGCGCAAGTTGCCAACATAACACAGTCTTTTACCCAGTCTGGTATTTTGGTGCATGCTTATTTAATGTATGGCTTTCCTAGCCAAACCGAGCAAGAAACCATTGATGCCTTGGAGTACGTGAGGCAGTTAATGCAGAATAAATGTATTCATTCTGCGTATTGGCATCGTTTTGCGGCGACGATTCATAGCCCCGTAGGCTTGTCTCCTGATGACTATGGTATTACGCTACAGCCCAATAAGAACGTTTTATTTGCCGATAATGATGTTGATTATATAGATTCAGTACAGACAGATCATGACATGCTGGGTGTTGGCTTAAAAAAAGCTTTGTATAACTATATGCATAATATGGGTTTTGAATACCCTGTGTCATTTTGGTTTGATCAGCCTGTTGCTGAAACCAGTTTAGCGAAAAATACCATAGCAGAGTGTTTAAACCTGTCATGATAGGATTCAAAATAAGCAAAGAGTCGAGACTATGATCCCTATTAGAGATACCGCTCCATGTTATTCACGCCCTTATGTTACCTGGGCATTGATGGCTATTTGTATTGTTATCTTTATTGCCTTAGAGCTGGTTCCTGAAAGCATTCATCGTTATGTTATTTCTCTCTACGGGATGGTGCCTGCACGCTATACCAACCCAGAGTGGGCGATTGCGATGGGCTATCCGCAAGATTATTTTCTATCGTTTGTCACCAACCTTTTTTTACATGGAGGCTGGTTGCATTTAATTATGAATATGTGGTTTCTTTGGATATTTGCCGATAATATTGAAGATAGGATGGGGCGCGGGCGTTTTATTGTTTTTTATCTTGTCTGCGGGCTGGTAGCAACCGTTATTCAGTGGGTTTATACACCGACATTAGTTTTTCCCGTGATCGGTGCATCCGGTGCGATTGCAGGGGTTTTGGGCGCTTATTTCTTTTTATATCCGTTCGCTAAAATTATTTTGTGGGTGCCACTATTTTTCTTACCTATATTAGTTGAAATTCCTGCAATTGCTTTTATTGGTGTTTGGGTAATATTTCAAATGCAGAAAGCAACAACAGCACTTATGTTCTATGGTGGTGCATCAGATGTGGCTTTATGGGCGCATTTAGGCGGTTTTTGCACTGGAATGCTGATTTTTCGTGTTTTTATTAGAAAAGATTATCCTGAATAAATCGCTTTAAGGTATAATTACGGAAATTTATTAACCTTCACGCATTTGGTGTGTGGAATCCATAGAGCTGATGAAACTATCTGCTTTTAGCCCTTATTTTTAGGAAGTTACTGTTAAAATGAAGAACATTAATGTCGCCCTTGTTAGACTTATCCAATTTGTTACTTTTGTCTTTTTTACTTTCATCGTAATTTCTTATTTTGCAGTGATGGTTATGATTCCATTAGATGCTATCGTAATGATTGCTGATTTATTTAGCCTAATCGGTCTTAATACATTTGGCGGCGCACTTATTGGGGCTCCTGTCGTAGGCTACTTGTGTAAAATGGGTTACGAAATTCCTGCATTAAGAGCTATTATTGTTGATACAGGTATGGAATTAGTTAAATCAGGTAAAGCAAAAGTTGATGCATTCAACGCGATTGCGGATTCTGTTAAATAATTGATCTAAACTCAATTATTTCCAAAAGAGCTCATCCTTTATAAAAAGGGTGGGCTTTTTTTATGTGTGTCACTTTTTATTTTTTAACGAATTTTAGGAACAAATGAAAAAAATATTTAACAAAAGCGTTATTACTAATTTTTTGGCAGCACTATTGATAGTTGCTGGCTATTTTTCACCGATGTACTCAGACATCATCAAAGCGATTGGTTTTTTTGCGCTGTCGGGTGCTTTAACTAATTGGCTAGCGGTTTATATGTTGTTTGAGAAAGTGCCATTACTTTATGGGTCGGGCATTATTCCAAACCGTTTTGAAGAATTTAAAGGCTCGATTAAAGAACTCATGATGCATCAGTTTTTTACTGCTGATAATATTGAGCAGTTTATTGAAGGCGAAGAACAGCAGGGTAGTGGCGTTTTAAATCTTGATCCTTTATTAGCAGCGGTTAATTACGATCAAATGTTTGAAGGTTTAGTTTCATCGATTATGGAATCGTCATTTGGTAGTATGTTGCAAATGATGGGCGGCGAAGAAGCATTAATTCCTTTAAAAGAACCGTTTACAGAAAAAATGCAATTAACATTAGCGGAGATGGTAGATTCGGATAAATTTAAAGCGGCTTTAAAGCAAGGCTTAAATGCGAATCAAATTGGTGAAGACATTATTGGTAAAATTGAAACCGTGATTGATAAGCGTTTAGCTGAGTTAACACCGCAATTAGTAAAAGAAATGGTACAAAAAATTATCCGCGAACACCTAGGTTGGTTAGTCGTTTGGGGTGGTATTTTTGGTGGAATAATGGGCGCTGCATATAGTTTCGTTTAAGCGTTTATTTTTATCGTTCTCACCGGAATGCATATTCATTTTATCGTTCCCATCGCTCCGCGTGGGAATGTATATCTAGACGCTCCAGCGTCTCTAATATAAAGAGCACAAATGGGCAGAAGTCGCTACGTTACCACTGAATTCGATAAACCTCACTTTATGACGTGTACGGTTTTAGAGTGGCTGCCTATTTTTACTCGCCCTGAAGTCGTTGATATTATTTTAAAATCTTGGCAGTTTCAGCAACAAAACAAAGCTCTAAAACTGTATGGCTATGTTATTTTAGAAAATCACTTACATTTTATAGCTCAAGCACCAAGGCTTGATAAGTGTGTACAAGAATTTAAATCTTATACAGCTAGACAAATTATTGATCATTTAAAACGACAGCAGGTAGAAAAGTTACTGACGCGCTTAAAATTTGCAAAATGTGCGCATAAAATAGACCGTGAATATCAATTTTGGCAAGAAGGTGTTCATGCAGAAATGGTTTTTAGTGAAGCTATTATGCGCGAGAAATTAGACTATATTCATCACAATCCGGTAAAACGCGGCTATGTTGATAGGGCTGAGCATTGGCGATATTCTAGCGCAAGGAATTATGAAGGCAGTGATGGTTTGATTGCTATTGATAAATGGTAGTTTCGTGACGCAGGAGCGTCTGAAGCTGAATTCCCACGCGGAGCGGTGGGAACTATAGATTTTATCGCTCCCATCGCTCTGCGTGGGAATGCCTGTCCAGACGCTCCTGCGTCACCTAAGCCTTGTTATTTTTCGACTAATTTAACCGCCGTTCCATAGGCTAAAATTTCAGACGCACTCGCCATAATCGCGCTAGTAGTAAAGCGCACATTAATGATGGCATCGGCATCACGAGACCGAGCTTCAGCAACCATACGTTCAATAGCAACATCACGTGCATCGGCTAGCATTTCTGTATAGCCTACAATTTCACCACCGACAATACTTTTTAAGTTGGCCATAAAATCACGGCCGACATGTTTTGATTGCACAACATTGCCGGCAACAATACCGAGATTTTCTTCGATTTTTTTTCCTGGGATTTCTTGGGTTGTAGAAAATTGCATAATTACTCCTGATTTTTAGCGTTAGACTGAGTTGTTGCTTGTTTAGCTAGTTCAGGTACAAACAAAGCAGGGTCAACTTTAGTTTTATTTAGATAAACATTCCAGTGTAAGTGCGGTCCTGTTACACGTCCTGTTGCGCCGACTTCACCTAATTTTGTGCCTTGCTCTACGATTTGTCCTGCTTTAACTGTGATTTTAGACATATGAAAATAGCCACTGATTAAACCTTGGCCATGATCTAAAAAAACCGTGTTGCCATTATAATAGTAAGCGCCAGTATTAATAACAATGCCTGCGGCAGGGGCAACAATATCGGTTCCGCTAATAGCTGCAATATCTAAACCGCTGTGTGGATTTTTAGGCTGATTATTAAAAAAGCGTTTTAAACCAAAAGGGCTACTTAAACGGCCAATAACAGGAATCTGAAAAGTTAAATCATCAACGCTTTGTAAGCTCCAAGTATTCAGCGCTTTATTGATAGCAGGGCGCTCGCTACGAATGCGTTTTAAATCATCAGGATTAGGGTTAACCATGCGCTTATTTTTTAGGGTTATATATTGCGCAGGGTAGTCTTTAGCAGTGACAGTAAAATTGATATTACGTGTTTCTGCGCTAGATTTAACCTGAATACTGTGTTGCCCCGCTTTGCTTTTAAGGGAAATCCCGACCACGGCAACCCATTGCTTATCATTTTCTAAGACCAGCACTTTTTTGGATTGAAAAAGCACTTCGGGTGCGGGTGCGGAAATATCACCGATCGGAATATTAATAATCCCCCCCGGCACGGCAAGCGTAGTAGGAAGGGAGCTAGCTTGAGCTAGGCTAATGAAGCAAAAGAAGAATAAGCTGTAGAGTATTTTAGTCATGGTCAATGCTTTGTATTTGGCTAATAAAAGTACCATCGCTAAGGCGCGTTTTAATCATTTGCCCCGCTTGTAGTGCTTGAGTGGATTGAATCAGTTTATTGTGAGTACTGGTTGTTAAGCTATAACCGCGATCTAAAGTAGAAAGCGGACTAACCACATTTAACGTCGCGCTTAAATGCTGTAGTTGCGTGCTATGCTGCTGTAATTTATTTTTTATACTGCTGTGTAAGCGTGTATTAAGCAAAGTAAATCTAGATTTTAACTGCTGCACTTTATACGCGGGGTTACGTTGCATTAATTCAGCTTCTTGCCTCTGTAGCTGTGCTTTGAATTGCGCTAATTTATACTGCAGGGCTTGATGTAATCGAGTCTCTAGGCTGGCTAATGTTTGTGCTTTTAAAGCCAATTGTTTACCAGGGTGCTGTTGATTTAAATTTTTCTCTAGCCAGTCTAAATGGCGCGCACGTTCGAGTATTTTATTTTGTATTAATTGGCTTAAATGCTGCTGATACGCTTGGAATTGGTTTTTCCAATGCTGAGCATCAGGTGTGGCATGTTCCGCGGCTGCGGTAGGTGTTGCGGCACGAAAATCGGCGACATAGTCAGCAATACTGGTATCCGTTTCATGGCCAATACCACTAATCACTGGAATGCGGCTTTTAAAAATCGCTTTGGCAACCATTTCTTCATTAAACGCCCATAAGTCTTCTAATGAGCCACCACCACGCGCCAAGATAAGTACATCACATTCTTTACGCTGATTTGCGGTGATAAACGCTTGGTTGATTTGGTATTTTGCGTCGTTACCTTGTACCGTAACCGGATAAATAATCACGGGGATAGAAGGGAAGCGACGTTTGAGTACCGATTGGATATCGCGAATTGCAGCGCCTGTAGCAGAGGTAATAATACCAATCGCATGAGGAATAGTCGGTAGTGGTTTTTTATGCTCGCTAGCAAAAAATCCTTGCGCTTCGAGCTTTGCTTTTAATTGCTCATAAGCTCTGCGTAACGCACCATCGCCTGATTCTTGTGCGCTATTAACGATGAGTTGATAATCGCCTCGCGCTTCGTAAAGACTAGTACTCGCATTAACTATAATTTGCATGCCATTTTCAATGGTGAAATTGAGGCGCTGTGCTTGGCGTTTAAATAAGGCGCAACGTACTTGTGAGCGCTCATCTTTTAAAGAAAAGTATAAATGTCCAGAAGCAGGCTGGCTTAGGTTTGAGATTTCACCAATCACTTGAATCGCCGATAAATTATCTTCAAGTAAAGTCTTTGCCGTGTAATTTAATTGGCTAACGGTAAGAATTGATTGCTTGTTGCTTAAATAAGGCATCATGCTTAACGTCTATTGTTACGACTACGTTCAACTGATAATAGGTAACGCTGTACTTTAGACTCAATCGCGCTAGGCAATTGTTGAAATTTAATGCCAATAATTTGTGTTTTTTCGGGTGCTGATGTGTTTTGTGGGTGGCGATTGCGAATTTCTACGGGCGTTTCAAAGCTACCAATTTCTGGTAAGTGAACGGTAAAGTCATGAATATTGCTAATATCAGCAAGCAGATCATTCCGGTGCTCTTCAGGGTTATAAAGTAAGGAGAGACCGGTTAGGCTAATATCGTTAATTTCAAAAGAGAAAACAGGAAAGTTTTCATATTCAACTTCAGAGGATTCTGCCGGTGCAAAACTTAATTGGCAGGTAGGCGTATTTTGTATGGGTGGTTTAATACGATAAAACATGCGTCGCTCTAACCAAATAAGTTCTTTAGGGAAGTCTAAAATGAAGGTATCTTTTCCCCCCAGTAGCGGCTGTGTCACTTTGTTAAGCATAAAAGAAACGGCAACACCCGCAACGTTAGTTTCAAAGAGTATATTTTTTGCTTTGAGTAGTTGTTTATTAACCCTCGGATCAGACGCAATATCTAAATGAAGTATCTGCTTTTTAGTGTTAATTTCAAGCAAGGCACTGATGAAAAAAGACTTACCGTCATTAAATGTGACGGTAAGTAGACTATTTTTCTTTAAAATTAGCGTTAATTTACGAGCAATCTCATTATTATTTTTAAGTGTAAATTTGGAAGTATCGGGCATGGGGATTGATAATAGAAAAGCTAAAGCAATAAAAGTAGGTTATTGGCTATATGATAAGGTATTAACCGGCTTTTCTATACACTTATTCATCAGGAAGTTTAAATACCCAAAAGGCGAGTGGTACCAACATAAACTCGAGAACAACATATAAAATTAAAATGCCGGAAGGTAAGCCATCAGCAAATAAACTAATGATTCTTCCGCTCACCAATCCACCCGCAAACAGCAGTGTGCTTAATACGGCAAAGTTTCTATAAGTGTCATTAAAGGCAGCATACAGCCAAAATAAACCTAAGGATAAATAAAGCCCCATGACCGCACGTAGAATATGTGCAATATCTAAACTGGGTTGTGTCTCATTTAGGACGGTTTGCATAAACCATTGCGGTGAAACACCGTAAAGCAGGGCAATAATCGCAACAGCGCTAAAGGCAAAGATCAAAAAATATTTTTTTATTAACATGGGGGCGAACTCCTATTTTAGTTGCACGTAGTTTGTAATATTTACCAATAAAGTTCTAAGCCAAAAAATGGCCCTGTACTTTGTTAATTACTAGCGAATTTCTTTTCCAATTGCTCAAATGCACTACTGAGTGAATCTGCAATAACAGTGTGTCGATTCAAGGCAACTAACACTTTCGCAAAACCTGCAAAACCTTGTTGTGTGCTTGCTTTTAAATATAAGGGTTGTATATAAAGTAATGAATGCTCAATAGGAACAATGATCATTCTGCCGCGTGTCACTTTAGATCCACGTTGATTCCATAAAGTTAATTGACTAGAAATATCAGGATTTTGATTCATTAAAGCACTTATTTGCGCAGGCCCTTCAATTTGTATCTGCTTAGGAAAATTATAGACATGAATGTCTTCTTGGTAGTGATCATCACAATCAGAAACATTTAAACAGCCTGCAATCGCAATGGAATGCAAATTATCCGCACCTAAAGGCGATAAAGGGCTGACTAAAATAAATTTTTGCTGTTCCTTGGGTGACATGTTTTCTAATTCTTCAATATCAATCGTTAAGTAATAAGGCTGCATAGACTTATCACCTAATTTAGAAATTTCTAAGGCTTCGCTTTGTTGATAAAACACCTCAGGGTCTGTTTGATGAAATCGAGAATACAGTTGCATTTGTAATGCGAACCAAGCTTTAGGATAGCTGAAGTGCTTAATAATGGCAGCTGGTGCTTTATCGATACTTTTGAATAAAGTAGGGTATAAGCGTTGATAGGTTTTAATGATCGGATCTTTGTTATCGGCAACATAAAAATCAACAGCGCCGTTATAAGCATCAACGACAACCTTGACGGAATTTCGCGCATAGTTAAATGGTTTTATTTTTACTGAATTTTTTAAAGCAATGGTTTCAACTAAGGGGTACTTATCAGAGGAAGTATAGGCATCAACAATCCAAACAATTTTTTTATCGACGATGACGGGTGTGGCTTCTTTATCGATGACTAAAAAAGGCGCAATGGTTTTTATACGTTTAAAAATATTACGTCTAACTAACAGTCGACTTTTATTGTTAATGCCAGTAGAAAAAAAGATGCGTTGATCACTAAAAAAAGCAGAGGCAACTGATTTTGTAAGCCACGATGACAAAGCTAATCCACCTGTGCCGTCGTAATCGGTATGCATATCACCTAAACCACTGCCGGCATGCGCTAATGATTCGCTATTAGGCACAATGGCGTAGGCGGCATCGGTTGAAGCGTAATATATTTCAGGATGAGTTAATTGCAGCTTATCAAGTTCAGTGGATTGGCCAAAATTTTGCAATAACCATTGCATTGGGCGATTAGCTTGCTGTAATGAAGGGGACATCACTATGCCATTACCATGCGTATAAACTAAATGTTCATTACGCCAGTTTTGTGCCTCGGCAGGAAGGCTTTGATAATCAAGCTCACGCGCAGCGACATTGACTTGCTGATTTTTCCCATCTAACAAATAACGGTCAGTCGCCAAATGATAAAAACTGTAAAAAGCACGAATACTCTGTAGCTGTTCATAAACAGGCAATAACAAATTATCATCCCATAACGGAATGTTTGTTAGTTCGCGTTTAATTTCAAGACTTATATTTGTAGTCAAAGAAGACTCGAGTGGGTAGTCTATTGCTTTAATGTTAGATAAATTAAACGCATCTTTAGTCGCCTGTATATGGTGCTGTATAGATTTAGATTCAGCGACGACTGGGTTAGAGCTGACATAATAATCATCAATTAAATTAGGAATAAAATCGAAGTTTTTAACAGCTAAAATCAATAGGTAAGAGAGCCCTAATACAATGGCTAGTTTGCTTTTTTTACCGGTATATAAAGTGTAAAGCGTAGTAATAGCAGCACTTAGAAATAAAATAAAACTTAAAATGATTAAAGGCAAATAATAATTCAGCTCGACAAAGCCAGGCCCAAAGAAGATAGGCAAATGGCGGTCTTCATAAAGTATTTCAATACGCTCTAGGGCGATAGACCAAGATTGAAGAAGTGTTAAACAGCCCACTAATAGCGCGATATGAAATTTTGCAGGGGCAGGTAGGCTCTGAGATGAGTCAGTGCGATGTTTATTGGCTAGATAATAGAAACTACTGACGATGATTAATAATAATGCAAACACCCATAATAATTGGTTTTGGATCAGTTGATAGACAGGGTAAGAAAATAAGTAATAACTGATGTTTTTAGAATAAACAGGGTCGTGTAATTCGGATTGTGCGCTAAAGAAATACAGTAAAAAATCTTCCCAATGATCATATACCGGCGCGAGAACAGCTGCTGCAATAGCAAGCGATAACAGTAAGAGTGTTTTTTTTCGCTGTTGCAAAAAGGTCAAAATACCTTTGCTCTCCGCGTTTAAACCGAGTGTGCGTGGAATGACGCTGAAATTATAATAAATCAGCAGGGTGAATGCGCTGGTCGTCGCGATGATAACAATCGCGGCATAGCTTTCACGTAATAGATAGAAAGAAGCTAAATCTAAGCTGCTAAACCACCAGAAATTTAACAGAAAATCGCTTGAATAATAAATGCCGATAAACAGGGTTATGAGTGTAAGCGTAATTTTTAGCAATAATTTCATGGTGAGTTTGTTGTCTGAGGTGATGTTTTTTATGTCGGCGCTAGAGCGATATGTCAGTGTTAATTATAGAGGATGAAATGCGCAGGGTGTTTAAAATCTGATGAAATTTTAAAAAAATGGCTCAAGCAGTTAATTCTGTTGGGCCATTGTTGGTTTTAACGCGAGTTAAAAATAGAGCTAATCAACAATCCTCTTAACTGCCGGCGCTTTCTGCTCAAATGCATTGCGCTTAAAGCCTTCTCCAGAGGGAGAAGGTTGGATGAGGGTAAATGCAAATCCAATTCTGTCGGATTTGTCCAGCAGGAGAGGGGGTAATATCAACTCCAATAAATTCGCTTGTTATTCCTTCTCCTGCTGGAGAAGGCTAGGATGAGGAGATTAAAATAAAAACTTATTGGGATTGGTATAACTGCACGCTATAACTCATTGTATTTTAGTTGTAAAAAGCTTGTGCAGATACCTGAACCTTAGGAGAGGGATTTTAAGAACAAAAGTAATTTAAAAATGGCAGTTACACAGAATTATTTACAGTCTCCAATTAGATACGAGGGAACCTCGAAAAACATGAAACCTAAGAAAAATAAGTTCTCAATAAAAATTCACTCTATAAATCATAGAATATCC
>CBDUDV010000049.1:0-20148 GCA_965366065.1 uncultured bacterium
CTACAGTTTGGCATATGAATATCAAGTAAGATGATGTCGGGCTTAAATGAACTCAGCGCTTCAATGACTGTAAGGGGGTTATTAATTGTTTGGCAATCAAAATTAATGGATTTTAATATATCTTCGTAAACAGCACAGCTATCAGCGTCGTCATCAATCATTAATGCGCGAGTAGCTGCGGCTATAGTCTTGTGGGAATGTTTATCTAAAACCTCCACTAGCTCTAAAATATTGATAGGTTTTACAATATAGCCACTTCCACCAGACCTTAATGCGTTTAATCGAGCAGAAAAATCATGGTGATTAGAGAGAAAAATAACCGGGCAATGTATTTTCTTTTCAGCTTGTAATTGTTGAACTAATTCAATACCAGTAAAGTCGTAATTAGGAAAAACGATATCCATTAAAATGACTTCTGGGGTGTTGTTTGCTAAGAAATCAGCTAATTCTTCTGGGTTATTAATGCAATCAATATGAAAGCCGAAGTGCCTAGCTTGCTCTTGGATAAGTGCGGATAGTAACTTGTCATCATCCACGATGATAATTTTATTAGTATTAGATGGCCCTGCCAGGTCGTTGCTTGATGCTGAAAATACTGAACTGGTAGTCGATAGATTTTTGCTTTTTTGTTTAGAACTTTGGCTAATTCTTTTTTGTAATTGCAGTAATTGAGTAAACCAGTCTTCTGTTAAGGGTGTGTTACTGTCTAAAAAATTGGCACAGGCGTGTTCTAAATCTTTAGCTGTCGTGTAGACCTCAGTAAATTGAAAAGTGCCGGCTGCCCCCGCTAGTTTATGTGCTAGTTCATAACTAGTTTTTAAGGGGGCTTGATTGTGCTTATTTCTCGGTGATAATTGTTTATCTAGTTTTAATAAAGCTAGCTCTAACTCTTCAATACGCTCGGGTAGCTGGCTGGAAAATGCGAGCTGTAACTGTTGAATACGGTCTATAGCAAATTGTGCTTTGGTCTTCATAATTGAGCCCATATCTGTTTGATTTGCTCAGCTAAAGTCATCGGGTCAAAAGGCTTGCTAATCACATCAATAGCCCCTAAAGCTTTAAAGCGTGCGATTTCATCGGGTAATATTTTGGCAGTTAAAAAGATCACCGGGGTATGCTTTAATTGAGGATGCGCCTTAAGTGCTTGTAAGGTTGTTGGGCCATCCATGTCGGGCATCATGACATCAAGCAATATAAGTTGCGGCTGAAACGTCATGGCTAAGTCAATTACAAATACGCCGGATTCGCAGGTCGCTGTTTCCAGCTCACCAAAGGTTTCTAAAGCTAGTGTGGCAATTTCACGAATATCAGCTTCATCTTCAGCATATAAAACTTTAGTAAGCTCAGTCATTTTCTGTCCCTAAAGGCGCGGTGAGTTTTTTGATGATAGCAACTAATTCATTATTACTAATCGTTGATTTAACTAAAGCTGCGTCAACTTGCTTAAGAATGTCTTTTTCAACGGCTTGAGCAGAAAAAATAATAATAGGTACTAACGGTTTCTTTTGGTTAATCAGCGGTATTAGTTCTAAGCCATTACCATCAGGCAAGCCAATATCGAGGATGACGAGATCAAACTCTTCCGCGTCTATCGTTTCTTTTGCTGATTGCATATTGCTTGAATGAATAAGCGTTGCTTTGTTATTTAATAAGCCAGACATCATTTCAATCAAGTCTTGGTTATCTTCTATATGTAAGATTGTTGTTTGGCGGCTTGCTTCTTTTTTTAATGCGTTTTTTAGTGCCTTATTTAGACGCTGAGTATCAATCGGTTTATCAATCCAATCGACAATTCTTAAAGCAGAAGGTGTATTGTCTTTGTTGAACTCTGTTTCAGCAGAAATAATAATAACCGGTAAGGCACAGTGTTTTTCTTTATTACGAATCTCTTTTATAAAGGATAAACCATCTTGTCCCGGTAAACGAATATCAACGGTTATAGCATCGTAATGGTTATTGGCAAGTAACTGTTTAGCATCTTCAGAATTATTACAGGTGGTTACATTAAATCCTTGTTGCTCTAATAATAGGCTAAGCAAATTAGCAATATCTTTCTCGTCCTCTAAAACAAGAATATGACCATGATTTTTTACTTTAGTGCTAATAGTAGAAATGGTGTCGGTTGTTTCTGGCTCTACAGGTTGCTTATCATTATGATATTCAATCAATTCAAAAAAGAAGGTACTGCCTTTGCCGGTTTCACTGGTGTAGTCAATATGCCCGCCATGGTGTTCAATAATGGCTTTAGTAATATTTAAACCTAAGCCTGTCCCGCCTTTTTGTCGGGTATCAGAGCTATCTATTTGAGAAAATTTCTGGAATATTTTATTACGATATTCTTCAGGAATACCTGCACCTTGGTCGATAACAGAAACACGAATAAATTGATCTATTTTTTTGATATCAATTAAAACATGTGTGTTTTCAGGTGAGAATTTAGCGGCATTAGAAATAAGGTTTGCCATCACTTGCTGTAACCGTAGACTATCGGCATAAATTTGAAAATTATCTAGATCAGTCTTTAAGTCTAGAGTGACTTGGCAAGTATTAGCATAAGCCTCATTTTCCGCAATACTGTGTTTTACTATGTCAATTAAGTTAAGTGTTTCTAGTTTTAATTCGATTTTCCCGGCCTGAATTTTTTCCACATCAAGAATATCATTAACTAAATTAATGAGTCGTTCAGTATTGTTGTGTGCTAGTTCAAGCATACGATTCGCTTTGTCGGGAGCTTTGTTTAGTACACCACTTTTTAACATGCCTAGAGAGCCGCGAATTGAAGTGAGCGGGGTTCTTAGCTCATGACTCACAGTAGAGATGAATTCTGTTTTTATTTTATCGACATGCCTACGTTCAGAAATATCGCGAATAATTCCCATAAACTGTATTTCATGCTTATAGGTAATTTGATGCACCCATAATTCGACTTCAAAGACTTCACCATTCTTTCGTAAGGCTTCTACTTCGCGGGTTTTACCAATAATATGTGTGTGGCCCGTTTGTTTGAAGTTGGATAAATAGCTGTCATGCATTTCTTTATAGGGGGAAGGCATGAGTATTTTTATATTTTTTCCGATGAGTTCATTCGAGTGGTAACCGAGCATCTCTTCAACGGTATTGTTGACCGACAAAATTGAACCATTGATATTGATGGTCAGAATGGCATCCGAGACATTATCCAATAAAGTATGTAGGTAAGCTTGGTTAGCGCGGGTTTGATTGCGGTAGTATAGGAAAAGTGTAATTATGCTGAGGACAAGAATGGATTCAAGCCAGTTATTATTCTTCCAGTCCAATAGTAGGGTTAAGGTGGCTAAAAGCAGACTGGTAATGATTAATACCGAAGAGCCGTTAACCGGTGACATTATTTTTTTTATTATAGTCATAGGTCTTTGAAGCGGAGTTGTTAAAGGGACGCGCTTGGCTTATTGCTATTTAACAAGCTATGCCGTCGTTATCTTCCTTATAGCCCCCACCATTTAAAAAATGGACAAGGGAACTAACAAATGTACCATAATTTTGTTTTGATACGATACTAATTGCTGATGTTTTTAGTAGAATTTAGAGGTAGTTCAAACCAAAAGCAGCTACCTTGGCCTTCTGTGCTTTCAAACCCTAGGGTTCCGTGCATCATTTCAACTAATTCTTTGGTCACTAACAGCCCAATTCCAGTGCCTTCGATGTTTGAGTTTTCTTGCCCTAGGCGGTTAAATGCAGTGAATAGTTTTTTTTGTAGCTTTGCCGGAATGCCGATGCCGGTATCGCAGATGTTTATGCGCACATGCGTGTTGTTGATTGTTTTGCAGTTTAAGCTGATTGTGCCATTGGGTTTATTGTATTTGATAGCATTGCTGATTAAGTTAAGTAAAACTTGTTTTAGTTTTATGCTATCGGCAAGTACAGTGAAATTTAAGTCTTCAGCAATATCATTAATGACAATATTTGTTTGGGCGGCAATAGGCTTTAATAAGGACACTGCATCCGTTAGCGCGCTACAGAGAGCAGTGGCTTCTATTTGTATGTCTGTTTTTTTTGCTTCAATGGCGGAGAGTTCTAAAATATCATTAATAAGATTTAATAGGTGCTCACCACTGGAGAGTATAAATTCAATGTTTTCTTGTTGTTCTTCGGATAAAGGCTCGTCAGGATTATCTTCAATTAATTGAGCAAAGCCTAAGATAGCATTGAGTGGCGTGCGTAACTCATGGCTCATGGACGAAAGAAAATCAGACTTGGCTTGGTTGGCTTTTTCAGCCGCTTCTTTTTCATGTACAAGATCCGCTTCCATTGCTTTTCTAGTACTAATATCTGTGTGGAATCCCGTCATTGTCAGAGGGGTGCCTAGTTTATCTTTGTCGATTATTTGGCCGCGGCAATGTACCCATTTCCAGCTATTATCTTTACATAATAAGCGGACCTCTAATTGGTAGTTAGCCACTTTACCTGATAAATAAGACTGCAAGTTTTTTTGTGCACGGTCTATATCCTCAGGGTGAACGCCGTGTACCCAGGTATCAATGGTGGGGGGAAGTTCATTCGCCTGGTAGCCGAGCATTTCAGCATACATATCGCTCATGATGAATTGGCCGGTTTTTATATTCCAATCCCATACAGCATCACCTGTGGAGCGCAGGGCAAAGCTAAGGCGTTCCGCATTATTTTTTACGTCAGTAATATCGGTGCGAATGGCAATATATTGTTTAAGTGTTCCTCGATCATTTAAGTAAGGAACAATGGTTGATGCAACCCAATATAAGCTGCCATCTTTTGCTTTGTTTTGTATTTCTCCATGCCAGGTTTGACCGTTAATTAGTGTTTCCCACATGGCGTTAAAAAATTCATCGGGGTGATGATCAGATTTTAAAATACGATGATTTTGTCCGATGAGTTCAGCGCGTGAATATTGGCTAATTTTTTCAAATTTTTCATTAACGTAGATTATGTTACCGGCGACATCAGTAATACTAACAATCGAGTGTTCATCGAGTGCTTTTTTTTGGAATTCAAGTTGCTTTGTTTTTTCAGACAGTAACTGAGCGATTTCCTTTTGGACTGTAAGTAATAGAGGGCTATCACTTGCTGTATCGTTTATAGTTGCTTGTTTTATGCTATTTATAATGCCTGTTTCTAGTTCTTCTCGGTTTTTTGCTAAAAAGTATCCCATGCCGCTTAAAACAAAAGGCGCGCTAGCGATCAGGTAATGTAATAAATTGTTTTTATATAATAGCTGAATATTGAGCCAGGAAAAGGCGAGGCTGTTGTGTAGTAGGTCTATATAAATAGCTAATAATGGAAAACAGAGCCCAAAAATAAAGCCAGCTAAAGTGAGTTTTTTAACAGTTGATAGCATAAGTTAATGGGGTGGGAAAATGATCTGAAAATTTGTAACTAACGGTTATACATTAATTTTGATATTTTTTGGGAAATTATTGCCTGCTGAAGCGTGAAAACCAAGCTCTCATATCTTGGTCAACCGCATATAAACAAGGAATTAGAACTAAAGAGACTAAAGTGCCAAAGACTACCCCCCATGCCATTGCCATCACCATTGGGGTTAAAAAAGGATTAGAACCGGCGATGCCATAAGCGGTGGGAAATAAGCCCGCTGCGGTGGTTAAAGAGGTGATTATAATCGGCCGAAGGCGTTGTGCCGCGCCTTGCGCAATCGTCGTGACAGGCATGTTGCCGGTATTGAGCTTATTCAGATTATGAATCATCACTAAAGAGTCATTCACTAAAACCCCAATTAATCCTAAGATACCAATTAAGGCAATAATGCTGAGGGGTAAGCCTTGTATAGCAAAGCCGATAATAACGCCGGTTAAACTAAAAGGAATGGCAAGAATAATCAGAAAAGGCTGAGTAAGTGAGTTAAATAACACCACCAGAATAAAAAACACACTCATTAGGCAAAAGATAAACGCAATTTGCATATCGCCCATCGAATCTTGTTGTTGTTCTAATTCACCGCCATACCAGATGCGTAGTTTAGGATGTTGTTGCAATAGCCCGGCTTTTGTTATGTAGTCAGCAATAGTGTCATTTATTTGCTGTACAGAAATAAGCTCGCGATCAATCTCTGCATACAGTGTCATACTGCGTTGGCCGAAATAATGCTTAATATTTGCCTCGCCGGGGCGCACTTCTAATTCAGCAATGCTCTTTAAATAAATGCTATCGCCTGCTGCCGTCATAACGATGAGATTTTCTAAAGTTTCCAGTTTATTTTGCGCTTCCCCCGTGTACTTTAGGCGATATTTAATGCGCTCATCTACCGTTTGTAACTCATCTATAATTTGCCCATCAAACGCAATTCTGACGGCTTGAGTGATATCAGCAACACTAATGTGCCTAGCTGCCATTAAAGTGTAATCGAGGTTTAGCTGAACAATATCTTTGCCGGTTTTATAGCTACTCCAGACATCGGTAACAGCGGCTTGTTGCTTTAAAAATTGGCTGATTTGCTCAGCGACTTGATAGCGCTCTTCGCTATTACCAATGATTTCTAATTGCACTGGTTTTCCTGCAACCGGTGTGTCTTTTAGTGGTTCAAAAATAAGTTGTGTAAAGCCTTTTAATTGCAGGGTATCTTTGCGTAAATCAGCCATGAGTTGGTTTGAATCAATAGTACGCTGTCCTTGCGGCAACATATAAATGCTAATTAGCGCCCAGGCCGAGTTGCGTCCCTCGGTTACGCCATAAATATCGGTATCATGATGGCCAATACGCGTCACAATATTAAGCAGTTCTTTTTCAGGCAGGCGCTTGCGTATCATGGCTTCTACTTCAGCCGATTTTTGTATCGTTCTAGCGAAAGAAGTGCCTTGTGGTAATTCTATTTTAACGTTCACGGTATCAATATCTACATCAGGATACAGATTAAACTGCATCACCGACATACCATAAGCAATAATTAAGGCAAAACCTAAAATAAATAAACCAATGGTTTGATAGCGTTTTTGCAGCGCTACTAAAATAAATTGATGATATTTTTTATGGAACTTTGTAAACCACGGTTTTTCCGCTAATTTTTTAACGGGATAAGCATGCGCTAAATGTCCGGGTAGCATGAAATAACATTCAAATAAGGAGGCACTTAAAACCAAAGCAATCATCACCGGTAAAGTCCACAGGAACTCACCTTCTAAGCCGCCTAAAAAAGCCACCGGCGTAAATGCTAAAATAGTGGTTAAAGAGCTGACTAAAACAGGTGCGGCAATCGTGGCTGTGCCGTTTGTGCTGGCAGTGATGAAATCATCACCTTGTTCTCGGCGATTTTGGATGTTTTCAGACGTGACGACGGCATCGTCAACCAACATACCTAAGACCAGAATTAATGCCATCAGTGAAAGCGAGTCTATCGCTAAACCGAATGTCGGCATCAGCGAAAAACATATCATTACAGTGGTCGGCATTCCCAATGTGACCCAAAGTGATAAACGCCAATGTAAAAATAACCATAACACTAAGAAAACCAGAACTATCCCAAGTAAGGCATTACTGCCAAGAGCATCGATCATGTCATAAGTGAATCGAGAAATATCGTTCACTAAAATAAGGTCAACGCCAGGCGGAAGGTTAACGCGTGCTTTAGTTACAAAATCACGTAAAGCTTGCGTAGTTTTCAATCCATCGGAATGCTCTTTTTTTAGTGCTGTTAATGCAATGCTGAGTTTTCCGTCGGTGCGTGATTGTATCTGCCAATCTTGGTAATCTAAAACCACCTCAGCAATATCGCGAATGCGCACGGTATCGCCCACTTGGCCACTACGAACAATAACCTCAGCTATTTCTTTAGGCTTGGTAAATTGTCCCACGGTTAAAACTTTCTTTTCAGCCACAAAAGATTCTAATGAACCACCTGAGTCGCGGACATTGCGACGATTGATTGCGTGTATTATTTCTGCATAAGTAATGCCTAAATGCTGCATTTTTAGTGGGTCTAATTGAATATGCACTTCGCGTGGACGATAACCAATTTTTTCTATACCCGCGATCCCTTTAATTTCACGCAGGCCATCGGTTAATTGGCGTGCTGTTTGGCGTAAAATTGCTTCAGGTACTGCACCAACGATATGCACTTCCATAATTGGAAATTTCAGGCTGGATAATTCTTCTAATAAAGGTTTTTCTTGTAAGTCGGCAGGTAGGCGCGTTGCGGCACGATCAACCGCCTTTTGTATTTCATTAATAGTTTTTTGTAAATCGTCTTGTTCAGGATCAAGCCGTACGCTGATAACAGAGATGCCATCCATGCTATTCGAATGGAGTTTTTTAATACCGTCGATTTTCAGAATTTCTTCTTCTAACGGTAAGGTAATACCTAGCTCAATTTCTTCAGGGCCAGCACCGGGATGGAAAGTCGATATTTTAACGATGCCCATATCTATTTTAGGCATCACCTCATATTTCATATTATTCAGCGCTAATGCCCCGGTAAAAAAGGCAAACACCATCAGTAAATTGACGAGTACGGGGCGCTGTACAAAAAAACGAATTAAAGCAATCATTAATCTTTCTCTATTTGTACGGGGCTGCCGTCTTGTATATTTTCCAAACCTTTAATAATCAATTGCTCGCCGGCGGCTAATCCATCTAGCACGGGAACCCAGTCAGACATGCTGGCGCGCAATAGTGGCTGTACTTGCTTCGCTTTATTATCAGAGACGATATAGACTACTTTTTTGCGCTGCCTATCAACAATCGCGGTATCAGGAATTAGTAAACTATGGCTTAATTTCTGCCCTGATAGCTGTACCTGCGCAGTCATGCCGGATTTCAGCAAGCCATTATGATTATCTAAACTAAGGTAAACAGGAAAGTTTCCGCTACGTGCTTCGGCTTTAATGCCGATAGATTCAACCAATGCATGGTGTTGTTTTCCTTTAAGCGCGGGGAAATAAACTAGCGCTGTATCGCCGTGCAATAAATAATTAACATCTTTTTCGCTCACAAATGTTTTTATGCGCACGCTATCAATTGCTTGAATAACAACTAGGGTTTGTCCCGCTTGCGTGGTTTCTCCCGGTTCAATTAAGCGTTTATCAATAATGCCTTTGCTTGGGCTTACCAAGGTGCTGTCGGTTAATTCGCGTTTAGCTAAATTTAATAAGGCGAGTGCTTCTTGATGATGTGCAGCAAGTCGGTGCTGTAGTATTTCCACCGTTTGCAAGGCTTCGATGGATAGCATATTCAGCTTGGCTAATTTACGTCGCCGCTGTAACTCATTGCTAGCTTTTTTCAGTGCCGCCTTGGCTGCAGTCACTGAATTTTTAGCTTGTTGAACACGTAACTCTCGCTTTTGAGTATCGAGTTTTATTAAGACTTGTCCCGGTGTGACCGCTTGCCCCTCTTTAAATAAAACCGCATTGACAGGCTCAGAAAAATTAACGCTCAGATGAATTTCTTCTGCCGCTTCGACGATGCCATACACGTCTATACGGTCTTGCCAAACTTGAGGGCTTAAAGTCAGCGTTTTAACTTGCGCAATTTGTGGGGAAATCGGGGTGTTAGTATCAGCATTTTGTTGGCTGCAACTACAAAGGAAGATAACTAAAAATGTGAGGACTATTTTAGGCATAATTTAACCTTGTGTAGGGGCGGTTTCATTTTGATTAAGCACTCAATGTAGCCTGTATGGAGGTACGAAATACGGGGTAAATATTGCGTCGAATGTCCCGTATTTCGCAAGCTCCATACGGGCTACTTGTTTTTTGAATAGCTACATCGCTAGCGACAAAAGACGTGAGGCTTTAAGCTGTCCGTTGAGTTTTTTGGGTGGAAGGTTTTTGCGGTATTGTTGCAACAGAAAGCTTAAACCCTAATGCTTTTGTTACTTTTGCTATCGTAGAGAATGTTGGGTTTCCCTCTGGAGAAAGGGCTTTATACAGCCCTTCTCTGCTTAGGCCCGTATCCCTGGCAAGTTGGCTCATATTTTTAGCGCGAGCAATAACACCCAATGCATGTATTATAAAAGATGGGTCATCACCGGCTTCTTCAATACATGCTTCTAAATATAATTGCATGTCCTCTTCGGTTTTTAAATATTCTGCTGAATCCCAGCGAGTGGTGTTAATAGACATGAATTAATCCTCTAATTTCTTAGCGAGCTCTTTTGCTTTGATGATGTCGGAATCTTGGGTGCTTTTATCGCCGCCGGATAAAAGGATAACAACAACAGAGCCCCGCTGAATAAAATAAACTCTATAGCCTGGGCCATAAAAAATACGTAATTCGCTAACCCCTTCACCAACAGGAGCTACATCACCAAAATGTCCTGTTTCTAAGCGGTCAATTCGTGCTTGAATGCGAGCCTTTGCTCTACGATCTTTTAATCGACCAAACCAGTTATCAAATAAGTCGGTTTTGCGAATTTCTATCATGTGAGCACTGTAGTTTACATTTTAAAATATGTCAACTTTGGTTGACAGTTTAAGTATTAGTTTCTTCTAGCTCACATTAGCCGTTATAAAATAGCTTAAAAATCTCTGTAAATTTTTCATCTGATGTTTGGATAAGCGTATTAACTGCAGTTTCAGATAAACCCAAATTATCAATAGATTCCGCCTCGAAGATCGCATCTTTTTTAGCATAAAAATCGGCAAGCTGAATAATGCTGGCTATTTTATGATGCGGCTCTTGGGTGTTATGGCTAGTGTGTAATTTGATACTATCGTTAATTAAATCAGGCAATTTCCAGCGCTGGGTTAATGCTGCACCGGCAGTAAAATGATTAAAACCCAGCAAGGATTCTTCAATATTGATTCTATCGCTGTCTGTCGCATCGTCTATTGCTTGAAATTGTAAGCTAATATCCCTAGTTAACTCAGGAATGCGTAAGCAAAAAACCAGTTCACCGATATGATGCAAAATACCGCAAACAAAAATAGAGTCAGCGTAGTCTTTGCCTAAAAGCAGATCTATTTCACGGGCAACTAAAGCACAACGTAAGCTTTTTTCCCAGAAATCATACATAGAAATAAGCCCGCTGGGTAAGTCAGAAAACTTATCCATTACTGCGGTGCTGAGAATGATATTTTGTAGCTCTTGTAGCCCAATTAAGGAAATGGCTTGGCTAATTGAGCTGATTTTTGCAGAGAAGCCATAAAAGGCACTGTTCACAATCTGTAGCAATTTAAGTGAAAGAGCGGGGTCTTTTTCAATAATAAAGGCAGCATCAACAAGTGATTTAGTCGGGTCGGCCGCAATTTTTTTCAACTCAAAATAAATGTTAGGTGGTGATGCTAGCTGTAGATCACCATTGATTAAATCATCGACAGAGAAGTTATCTTGTAATGTTGGGCTCATAAACCTAGTAAAAGATTGGGAAAAGAATATAATTGCTTAGAAGTATAGTGCGTTAACATTAAAAGTTAAACTAGTTTCTTAAGTTAATTTTACTAAATAACCAAGGAAATCAAATTAATAGATAGGTGCAAATGAATATTGACCAGCCGTTAACAGATTGCCTGATTATTATTGCTGAAAGCGATGAACAAATGGCGATCGATATTCGTAATTACTTGAATAATAATGATTTTTCTGCAGTTCAGACAGTGCAGTCCATTGACGGTGTGTATGAGGCATTAAGGCCTTTTTATTATGCCAAAAAGCAATTAGGGTTGATTATTATTAATGAGACACTAATTAATAATGATGTGTGCTCTGCACTTTCTAGCTTAGATGAAGGCCTGCTCATTCCTTTTATTGTTTTATCGAATGATGAAATCGCCACGATTAACTCGCTTATAACGCAAAATCCTAAAGCATTAATACATGCACTATCTACCCCGATTAATTACCCTGAGCTATTAAGCGTTATTAATTTACAGTTGGTGATGAAAAAGGAGCGACTTTTAAGACACGAACAAAAGCAGCGCTTAATTAATGAGCTATCGGAAAGAAAAGTATTAGATGCTAAGTTAAAGTATCTTGTCGTTCATGATGAGCTCACAGGCTTATTAAACCGTAGTAATTTTGAGTACCAATTAAGAGAGCAGGTCAATCTAGATAAACAGTCTGCGTTATTATTTATCGATATGGATCGCTTTAGTATTATTAATGAACTGGAAGGGTTCGATACAGGCGATGGACTGTTAATTGATGTAGTTTCTGCGATTAGATGTCAGTTAAATAAAAATGATTTATTTGCGCGTATAGGTTCTGATGAGTTTGCCTTGTTTATAGACAATAAATCACTCAATGAAGTTAAGCTGTTAGCAGAAAATATCAGACAGAAAGTTGAAGCCTTACACTTTATTGTCGCTGATGCCAGTTATAGTACAACGACGTCAATCGGCATATTTTCTTTGCATGGCTTGAAGAATAGCTTACACCCCAGTGAAATCATCGCTAAAGCCAAGCAAGCTTGTAATATGGCGAAAGAACATGGGCGTAATCTAGTCTGGGTGTACAACGAAAAAGATAGCAAAGTACAAGAGCGAAACCGTGATTTATACTGGGTGCCCTCAATTAAACACGCTTTGAAAGAAGATCGTTTTTTTCTGGTATTCCAACCGGTTGTTGATTTATTTACTGGCCAAGTATCGCACTATGAAGTGTTACTTAGAATGCAGGGCGAGAATAATCAAATTATTTACCCCGGTGATTTTATTCCCGTTGCCGAACGCATGGGCTTAATTCATGGTATTGATCGCTGGGTAGTGGTTAATGCCATTGCTGCATTAGCAAAACTTCAAGCTGAATCTGAAATCGCGTTTGCAGTTAATCTATCGAGCTTTGCATTTCAGGATGACTCTTTATTGCCACTGTTAAAGCAGCAACTAGACAATACGCAGCTGCCTGCCGAACGAATTACCTTTGAAATTACTGAAACTGCCGCGATTGAAAACTTCGAGCAAACACGGCAATTAATTGAACAAATTCGTGCGCTAGGCTGTAAATTTGCCTTAGATGATTTTGGCGCAGGCTTTTGTTCGTTTAATTACTTAAAATCATTTCCCGTTGATTATGTAAAAATTGATGGCCAGTTTATTACAAACTTATTAAATGACGAGGTAGATCAGGTGCTAGTTAAATCGATGGCTGAAATTGGAGCAAACTTAGGCAAAAAGACCATTGCTGAATTTGTAGAAACGCCGGAATTAGTGGTTAAACTAAAAGAGTTAGGCGTACATTTAGGGCAAGGGTATTTATTTGGTAAGCCAGAAGTTAATTTGCTACCGGGAAATGTGGTTTCGTTAGACGAGTTGATGAAATAGCCCGGAGGGTAGGATGGGTAGCGCATTTTTTAGCGAAACCCATCATTTGATACTGCATTTATAAGTTCTAAAACGCAAACTTTATGTAAGTTTGCACACCTTGAAAATCATAATTATATTTAAAGCTGCTATTGTCATCAATGTGATTAACTTCAAGAAATGAAAGATTGTAGGCCATTCCAATCCCCATGTATTTTAAAAAATTATATTCAGCAGCGAGTTGAAAATCATACAAATCGCCTTTCCATTTATCAATAGAAACGATCATAAAATTAAAATGGCTATGCAGTGTAATATCCTTTGTTAAGCCATAACTACCACGCCAGCCAATAGTAGGTAAGGGCAGGGCAATATTTGTAGATGAAAAATTCGTTTTAACGCTGTTAGCAACCACGGAATTGATATTAGAATTGATACTGATGGTGTAAACACCTAAAGAAGGGCCAGTTTCAAAATTATCGCCTTGGAACAGGTTGTAAGTATAGGTGAATTGGTAACGATTAAAGTTAAAATTACTTTGTAGGCCCGTGCCGGCAGGAATAATATGATCGCCTATAGTGATTTCTCTATTGCTTAGCTGTTGTCCGTTTTGGAATAAACCAAACCAAGTAAAGTCTAAGCGATGTTTTGGTGTAATGCGCCAGAAAATATCAGACTTAAAGGTATTAGAGTGACTGTTTAAGCCTAAATCGGTTTCAAAATTCAAATCCGATCCAGTAAGCGTACCGCTTAATTGTGCATTGTTATCAATATTAGTGAAAAAGTAACCTAAATTAACCCCCATGGTCTGGTTAAAATAGCTATGCTCGTTTTCAGCGTGTGCAGAGCTTATATATAAGCATAGAATAACAAGGCTACAATAAGGAAAAGCGAGTAATTTTTTCATGGGCATGTCGAGTGGTTAGAGTGAGAAGTCTTGTTTTTTCACATAATAAAAGCCATCAGAACTGATGCGTTATGACGGACTCTGAGTTTAACACTTTATGGATATTATTTTAATTTAGGAATGGGTGTTATACCAATTCCAATAAATTCGCTTGTTATTCCTTCTCCTGCTGGAGAAGGCTAGGATGAGGAGATTAAACAAGCTAAATGTTATCTAGCGTAGCCCGTATGGAGGCACGGAATACGGGAGATTCAGCGCACCGAATCCTCGTATTGCATAAGCTTCATATGGGCTAATTGATGTTATGTATAAAAACTAAGAATAAACCATTTATATAATGCGGAGTGATATTAGTTAGGAAGTTGCTTAAACATTTCAGTCACAGCAAAGTCTAAACGCTCTCGTACTAGCTCAGGCGTGCGATTTTTTTGTACATCACCTGTGGCAACGCCTATCCAAACTACTTTTCCAGAAGTCACTTCACTTAATACCACAACAAGCCCCGCTTTAGGGATGGTCTTTTTTAGTTCAATTTTGGTTTCTTCGTCAATTTTTAGCTCTTGGTTGTCCATGTTAACACCAACAAAAAAGCTCACCGCAAGATCAGGACGGCCGCTAGTTTTAAATAATTGACGTTTACGTAATTCACGGTCAATCAAGTATTTAATATCACCAGCAACATCCACACCTACCGATTCCCATACGTTTTCAGGATCATTTAAAATCGCAGCACTACCTAACCAATCATACGATTTATACTCAGAAAAAACGCTGCTGGGTTCATGTTCTGCTGTAATTTGTATATCTTTATTGGTCGTACTACAGCCGCTTAATAGTAGTAATGTGCAAGCAAAGAAAAGAGCGCTAAAGTATTTCATTTTAATTTCCTTAAGTTTAGTAAATAAGCTTATTTTACAGTGTAGCCACGGCCATTTAGGCAGGCTGAATAAGCGCGATCATACTCAGAGCGTGCGGCATTGGATTGCTGCTGTACCTGCTGTTGCGCTTGTGCTTGCTGCTTTTGTGCACCGCGTTTACGCATTCCTCCCATGAGCCCGCCTGATGCAGCGCCAATCGCGGCCCCTTTTCCTGCATCCCCTGCGATTGCACCGATAATGGCACCGGTGGCTGCGCCTTTTGCTGCACCGCTTACCGCGCCACCGCCAGAGCTAGCTTGTGGAGCGGCGGGGGCAGATGCGTTCATTGGATCAAATCCTGAATTATTTTTTGCCCAGCTATAACACTGGTACTTATCTTGTTCTATTTGTTGATTGGTTTGCCCTTGCGCAGGGTAAATAATAGGGTCCGCTAGGGTAGGGGCGGACAGCAGAATAGCTGAAAGGAAGCTAAGTGAAACTTGAGTAGTTTTTTTCATGGAATGATGTTCCTTGTTAAAGTGATTAAAAATGCTCAGCATTGATACTAGAACAGCTTGATTGTAACAACCATTATTAATATTTTAAAAATTTTTAATATAGGGTGACACAACCGAGCTTACGTTCTATATTAAAAAGACATCAATAAACAGCAAAAGGAATGCTATGCACAATACACTTGATAATATGATCGACGCTGCGAGTCAGATCATTTTAGGAAAAGAACAGCAAATTAAATTAGCTATATGCTGTTTATTATCAGGCGGGCATCTTTTGATAGAAGATATCCCCGGTGTCGGAAAAACCACCTTATCGCACACCTTAGCCAAGTTAATGGGCTTAGAATATCAGCGCATTCAATTTACCAGTGATTTATTACCCGCAGATATTATTGGTGCGACCATTTATAACAGTGAACAGCATCAATTCAGTTTTCATCAGGGCGCATTATTTAACCAAATGATTCTAGCGGATGAAATCAACCGCGCAACCCCCAAAGCACAAAGTGCTCTCTTAGAAGCCATGGAAGAACGGCAAGTGACAGTTGAAGGAAAAACCTATCCTTTGCCACAACCCTTTTTTGTAATTGCAACGCAAAACCCTATGCATCAGTTAGGCACGTTTCCTTTGCCAGAATCACAGTTAGACCGATTTTTAATGCGCATTGAACTCGGCTACCCTAACCAAGCCGCAGAGCGTGAGTTGCTTAGCGGAACAAATCGCCATCTTTTAATTAAAGACCTAAGCGCAGCCTTGCCTATTGAAACACTAATGGCAATGCAGCAAGCTGTATTGGCGGTGTTTGCCTCCTCGGCATTGCTTGATTATGTACAAGCCTTAATCCAATTTAGTCGCGAGTCAGATGAATATCATACGGGCTTATCACCCCGCGCAGGATTAGCCTTATTAACCGCAGCTAAAGCATGGGCCTATATGCAGCGGCGTGAAGCTGTGATTCCTGAAGATGTACAAGCCGTTTTAGCCGCTGTGGCAGGGCATCGCTTACAAGCCGGCAAAACCAACGCAGACAATGTGGTCGCGCCTTTATTGCAGCAAGTGGCGATTCCTTAACTTAATTGACGGTAGGATGGGTCGAGGCACGAAACCCATCGCATTTGATCTTAAAAGCCCTCTCTTGTTGGAGAGGGTTGGGTGAGGAGAATAAAATCATGCCTTTATAACTCCCCTCATCCCAACCTTCTCCCTTTGGAGAAGGAGGTTATTCTTAAGTCAACAGCATTGCCACCCAACCCTCCCCAGCAAAGGAGGGCTTTAAGAGCGATTTTTTTCCACACTTAACGGTGACATAGCCAAAACCCCAAACATCCATGAAAAAACCAACTCGATTACATTATCGCAATATTTACATTCTACCCAGCAAAAGCGGCTTAGGCTTTGCATTGCTTATTCTACTGCTGCTTACAATTGCGGCGATTTATAACAATAACCTAGTCTATTTACTCAGCTTCTTATTAGGTAGCATCTTTTTCGTCACGATTTTACATACCGTAAAATCATTAGTTGGCTTAGAAGTACACCTAGGTAAAAGTCCCGAAATCTTTTTAGGCGACACAACGCAAACACGTTTATGGATTAATAATACAACGCCTGATACACGCTTTAGTGTATATATTAATGAGCAAAGTATTGATATCGCCGCACAGGATAAAGCCTCGGTAAACTTGGAATATAAACCCAAAAAACGTGGCTGGTATCAATCGCCTTACCCCGTTATCAGTAGTTATTATCCGTTTGGATTATTTCGTGCGTGGATAAAAATAAAAATTGAAATCAACACTCTCGTTTACCCTCAACCAAGTAAAGATAACCTGCCTTTTCCTAAAACCATGCTGGCAAATGATAAACAAGGTTTCGCACCGCAGCTGGGACAAGATGATTTTTATGGCCTACAAGAATACCAAGCGGGTGATAGCATTCGGCATATTCATTGGCGCGCACTGGCTAAAGGCCAGGGCTTGCAGGTCAAACAATTTAGTAGCGAGACACAAGCAGAAGATATTTATTTAGATTATGAATTTACCACCGGCGGGGATGTAGAACAGCGCCTTAGCCAACTCTGCCGTTGGGTAGTCGACGCACACAAAGCAGATATAAATTACGGTTTTAAACTTGGCACATTAAATTTAAAACCGCAATCAGGTGAAGCGCATTATAAGCAATGTCTAGAGGCATTGGCGCTGTTTTAAATTAATTCCCAGAACCTTCTCCCTCTGGAAAAGGCTTTAAGAACGAGAAAATAATGTATCTAGTTAAAATTATGGATATTACTATATCCCTAAACTAACATATAATATAATTATGGATAATATAATATCTCTTAATAATCTTCTTCCTATTGAAGCGCAAAAGAAATTGGCGCAACAAGCCAAAGAATCTCGTTTGGCAAGAGGTTGGAAGCGCGAAACGCTATCACAGCAGACAGGCATACCCGTGCCAACCATTAAGCGCTATGAAACAACAGGAGAGATTTCACTTCGCCAATTTTTGAAATTGGCCTTTATTTTGGGTGATCTTGATAAATTAAACGAAGTGTTTAAGCCAGATGAGCCGTTCTACAGCTCCTTAGATGAAATACAAAAGACCAAGGAAAAGCCTAAACGGGTGCGAGGGTCGAAATGATAAATGTTAAGTTAAACTTAGAAGGTAAAACATACTTTGTTGGCCAGTTGTTAAAAGCAGACCACGGCGTTTATTTTCAATACGATAAAACCTTTATAAAAACCGGCCTTCAGTTATCTCCATTAAAACTACCCTTAAACGACCAGGTTTATAAAGCACCAGAGATGCCTTTCAATAAATTGCAGGGTGTATTTGCAGACTCGCTCCCAGATGGTTGGGGTTTGTTATTAATGGATCGGTATTTGAAGCAACAAGGAATAGATATTCAAACAGTAACGCCTTTAGATAGATTGTTATATGTGGGTTCTACGGCTATGGGAGCTTTAATTTATGAGCCGGATTTATCAAATACTCCTAAAAATTTCAATGATCGCGCACTTGATCTTTATGCACTGAGTATAGAAGCAGAAAAAGTCTACGCCGGATCAATGGACGATGTTTTGCCCGAATTATTAATGGCGGGTACATCGCCGGGTGGAGCCAGGCCTAAAATCATTGTGGGTATAAAAGATGAACAAATAGTATCTGGCGAGCATGAGCTGCCAGAAGGCTATGAATCTTGGTTAATTAAACTACACACAAAACAGCATAGCGAAGAAGGGTTGATTGAAGAAGCTTACGCGCAGTTGCTGAGAAAGTCGGGTATTAATATGCCTGAAACAAAAATACTGCATGCGAATGACAAACAATTTTTTGCTGTTAAACGTTTTGATCGTTACCAAAATAAACGCCTGCATGTCCATAGCCTAGCCGGTTTAGCGCATGCTAATTTTAGAGCGTTTGATTTTGATTATGAACAGTTTTTAAAACTCACCTTCTTATTAACCAAAAATAGCAGTGATGTTGAACAGGCTTTTCGGCAAATGGTGTTTAATATATTAGCGGTTAATCGAGACGACCATACCAAGAATTTTTCCTTTATTATGAATGCAAAAGGCGAATGGCGATTATCACCGGCTTATGATGTGACCTTTAATCTAGGGCAAAATAACGAACAGTCCATGTCAGTGTCAGGTTACGGTAAAAATATTCCTGCAAAAATTTTTTACCAGCTGGGCGAAAATTTAGAGATTGATGCGGAACGAGTCAGGCAGGTTTTTAGTGAAATTAATGAGGCATTAACGCACTGGCGCAGTACCGCTAAATCACTTGGTATTGCTAATGAAACAATTCAAAGCATTCAAAAGCAAATGGATGCGCAGTTTAAGTTATACCGATCATTGGCATAGTCGCGCCATTTACAGTGTAATAACGATATAAAACACGTAGCCCGTATGAAGCCTGCGGAATACGGGGTTAATACACGACTATATGGATATAAAAGCTAAATAGGTAAAATACAATGGTCAATTATCGGCGTGTATACCAAAAAGGAGGAACTTACTTTTTTACGGTAACGCTTAAAAATCGTAATGCTGATTATTTAATACGCCATATTGACGCCCTACGAGAAGCGTTTGCAGAGACAAAACAGCGCCGCCCGTTTGAAATTATAGCCATAGTGATTTTACCTGAGCACTTACATTGTATATGGACATTGCCTTTAGGAGATGATGACTACAAAGGGCGCTGGCGCATGATTAAAAGCCAATTTACACGGGCATTAAAGCAAACCGATATCAGCATACAAAAAAATAAACGAGGTGAATATAACCTCTGGCAACCGCGTTATTGGGAGCATGTTATTCGCGATGAAACGGATTTATTAAGGCATATTGAATATATCTATTTTAATCCGGTAAAACATGGCTGGGCTAAATCGGTAGGAGAATGGCCTTTTTCATCATTTCACCGTGATGTAAGTTTAGGCAAGATTGAAGTAGGTTGGGGAAAAGCCATGAGTGAAGATGAAGGAAATTATGGAGAGTAAAATCAAAACACGTAGCCCGTATGAAGCTTGCGTAATACGGGATTTTGATGCGCCAATTCCCGTATTGCATTCCATGACTCTGCGAGCCACTCCATTTCATACGGGCTACATTTAGATTGTGAGTAATAAAACCAAGATATGACATGACGGAGAATA
>CBDUDV010000050.1:0-19015 GCA_965366065.1 uncultured bacterium
GATATGGCAAATAGAAATTATTTATCAGGCGATCACATAAATTGTGACATTATAAAAAACACTGTTTTAGATTCGGTAAAGATAGCTGCTACCTGACGCTAAAAACAAAGTAACCGTAACCATCGTAGCCCGTATGGAGGTACGTAATACGGGATAAACAGCGCATCGAACCTCCGTATTGCGCAAGCTTCATACGGGCTACTAAATGTTATCTAGTTGTAACCGTAAGTCTTTATATAATAAGGATTGAAAAAATAGGCTCTCTGCGTAACATCAGCTAATAAGCTCACATAAAAAAGCCAGGATAAAACCTGGCTTTTTTATGCAGTTACCTAAATTTAAGCGGCTGCCACTCGGCGATAGCCCGAATGGAAATAAAGAACTGGATCGCCTTCTTTTACTTGTGTCTTTTGGATTTCACCAATCAGTATCCAATGCGAACCGGCTTTTACTTTTTCTACCAAGGTGCATTCCATACTAACTAAAGCATCATCAAAAACAGGCAGGCCTAAAGCGCCCTTTTTCCACGCTACATTTTTAAAGCGGTCTTCCATGCTACTGCCACCAGCAAATGCATTAGACACTTGCTCTTGTTCTGCAGAAAGTACATTCACTGCAAACGCATCACCTGAAGAAATAATCGCACCGGTTTCTGCTTCGCCATTAACACACACCAAAATTTGTGGCGGGTCCATTGATACGCTGGTAAACGATGTAACGGTCATTCCTTGCTCGCCTTGCTCAGAATTTGCAGTTACAACGGCTACACCACTCGCCCACATTTTTAATGCATTTTTAAATTCTTGATTATCAACAGCCATCATTCACCTCTTTGGTTATTTTAAGTTAATCGATATACCTCATTTTGCGCATTTAAGCACATAGTATCAGTTAAGGTATAATACTTTTCATAATAGTTAATATAACACTTATAGCGCTTACTCTGGAGATGAATATGACCATAAAGAAAATGACTGATTTAGATTTAAATGGCAAACGCCTATTAATTCGCCAAGATCTAAATGTTCCCGTAAAAGATGGCGTTATCAGTAGTGATATTCGTATACAAGCAAGTCTTCCAGCGATTGAGTTAGCTTTAAAATCTGGCGCTGCAGTAATGATCATGTCTCATTTAGGTCGCCCTACCGAAGGCGAGTTTGATGTTGCTGCTTCACTACAGCCTGTTGCAACACGCCTATCTGAATTACTTAATAAACCAGTGCGTTTAGAAAAAGACTGGATTGATGGCATTGAAATTAGCGCAGGTGAAGTGGTTTTATGTGAAAACGTGCGCTTTAACGTAGGCGAAAAAGCAAATAGCCCTGAGCTAGGCAAAAAAATGGCCGCTTTATGTGACATTTTTGTAATGGATGCGTTTGGCACAGCACATAGAGCACAGGCATCAACACACAGCGTAATTGAACAAGCGAAAGTTGCTTGTGCAGGCCCGTTATTATCTGCTGAATTAGACGCCTTAGGAAAATCACTTAACCAACCAGAAAGCCCCGTGGTGGCGATTGTGGGTGGCTCTAAAGTCTCTACTAAATTAACCGTATTAAAAACTTTATCGACAAAAGTAGACCAGCTTATTGTCGGTGGTGGTATTGCGAATACTTTTATTGCCGCAGCCGGTTATTCTGTTGGGAAATCTTTATTTGAAGCAGATTTACTTGATGATGCTAGAGCACTTATTGCGGCCGCAAAAGCGAATAACTCTGACATTCCTATTCCTGTTGATGTGGTTTGTGCTAAAGAATTTTCTGATACAGCCGTAGCTACTGTCAAAAAAGTAGCTGATATTGCGGATGATGATATGGTGCTGGATATAGGCCCTGAAACTTCCGCACAATATGCGGCTATTTTAGAATCAGCAAAAACAATTGTTTGGAATGGCCCTGTCGGCGTTTTTGAAATTGACCAATTTGCTGAAGGCACTAAAACACTGTCTATCGCTATTGCTCAAAGTGCTGCTTTTTCTATTGCAGGTGGTGGCGATACGCTTGCAGCTATCGACAAATATGGTATTAAAGACAAGGTATCTTATACCTCTACAGGTGGCGGTGCATTCCTAGAGTTCTTAGAAGGTAAAGACCTTCCGGCTATTACAGCATTAGAAGCAAAAAAATAAATTAAGCGCTAAGCGTAATATGCCTGCATCATCAACTAATTACGCTTATTTACCCCGCAAAAATTCAGATTATTAACCAACAACTGGTATATAATAGTTTCCCAAAAATTCATTTACACTAAAAAGGCATATAAATGGCTCGAGTTACCATTGAAGATTGTTTAGATAACGTTACAAATCGCTTTGAATTAGTTTTACTTGCTTCTCAAAGAGCTCGTCAATTAGAGTCTGGAGCAGAATCATTTCTCCCCCCTTCAAAAGATAAGTGTACTGTCACTGCATTACGTGAAATTTCTGAAGGACATGTTACTAAAGAGAATATCGAATCTTTACACCAACCTGTCGAACCTACACTAGAAGCACCTACGATAACTCCATTTAACTAGGCAGGTCTCATGATTGCTCAGGTAAGCACCCTTATTGCCGATACGCCTGAGCAACAACTGCTCAATCAACTCCAAGTTCTACTCTCTAAATACCTTAGCACTGAAGATATTGATAACGTGCTTCACGCTTATCAATTTGGTGCTAAGCAGCATTTAGGTCAATTTAGAAAATCAGGCGAAGCCTATATTTGCCACCCTCTTTCCGTTGCAATCATTCTTGCAGAAATGCAAATGGACACACACGGCATTATGGCAGGAATTCTTCATGATGTTGTTGAAGATACTGAGACCAGCATCGAAGAAATTCAAACTCTTTTTGGTGATGATGTCGCTCTTTTAGTGGGCGGTGTTACCAAATTAACCCAGCTAAATTGCAAGACTCAAGCAGAAGCGCAAGCAGAAAATATCCGTAAAATGTGTTTAGCCATGGCTAAAGACTTGCGCGTTATTATGGTCAAACTTGCTGACCGTTTGCATAATATGCAAACTTTAGGGGTTATGCGCCCTGAAAAAAAATACCGCATTGCAAAAGAAACGCTAGAAATTTACACCCCTATTGCTAATCGCTTAGGGATGAATAGTATTCGTCATCAGCTCGAACTACTCAGTTTTGAAGCGATGTACCCGATACGCCATAATGTTTTATTGGCACATATCAAAAAAGCACGCGGGCATCGCAAAGAAATTATCGAAATCATCACTAGCGCACTAGAAAATCGCTTAAATCAAATTGAAATCGCCTGCAGCATAAAAGGCCGAGAGAAATTTTTGTATAGTATTTATAAAAAAATGCGCAATAAAAAACTTTCGTTCTCCGATATTTTTGATGTTTATGCGTTTCGTATCTATTGTGAAGATGTTAATTCCTGTTACCGTATCTTAGGCGTAGTTCATAACCTTTATAAGCCTGTTCCTGGCAAGTTTAAAGACTATATTGCACTACCTAAAGCAAACGGCTATCAATCCTTACACACGGTATTAGTTGGGCCTTATGGTGTGCCGATTGAAATTCAAATTCGCACGCATAAAATGCATCGTTTATCTGAATCGGGTATTGCTGCACATTGGCTATACAAGGTAGATGGAGAGGGTTCTGCCACACAGAAAAGTCATGCGACCGAATGGATACGTGACCTATTAGAATTACAACAGACATCAGGGAATTCCCTTGAGTTTATTGATAACTTAAAAGTCGATTTATTTCCACAAGAAGTCTTTGTATTTACCCCTAAAGGTAAAATCATTACACTACCACGTAATGCCAGCATTGTTGATTTTGCTTATGCCGTACATACAGACATTGGTAATGCTTGTGTCTCGGGAAAAATTGATAAGCAATTTGCTTCTTTACAAACAAAACTAGAAAATGGCGTGACTGTTGATGTCACTACAGCGGATTGGGCCAAGCCTAGCCCAGTTTGGCTTAACTATACCATCACAACAAAAGCTCGAAATGGTATCCGTTCTTATTTAAAACATTTTAAACAAAAAGAAGCGATTAATTTAGGGCGTAACTTATTGAGTAAAGAATTACTCACCATGAAGTTACACCTGAATGATATTAGCGAAGAATTATTTGCAGAATTACTACAAGCCTTAAATATTTCCAGTATGGATACCTTGTATGAAGAAATTGGTTTAGGTAATAAAATGCCCTTTCTCATTGCTAAACAGCTCAACCAAGATGATGTGAGTGCTGTTGTTAAGCTAGATAGCGAAGAAAAGTATGATAAGGCCCCTTTAATCATTAAAGGCACCGAAGGCATTGTTATTACTTTAGCAAACTGCTGTCACCCTATTCCTGGTGATCATATCATTGGCTATTTTCACCCTGGAAAAGGCATTAGCATTCATCGCCCTGAATGCCGTAATGTTATGGAAGAACGTAAAAATTCAGTTGACTGGATAGAAGTAGAATGGAGTGATGACCTTGAAGGAGAATACCCTACCTCTATCCGTATAGAGTTATTAAATCAGCCAGGGACTTTGGCGATGATTGCATCCACTATTTCTAAATTAGACTCTAATATTGAAAATGTCAGTATTGCAGACCAAGACGCACGTGTGTCTATTGATCACATTACCTTTTCAGTTAAAAATCGCGTACATTTAGCAAAAATTATGCGCCAACTGAAAAAATCACCTATTACTTTAAAAATCACTCGTATTAAAGGTTGAAACTATTATGCAAAAACAAATTATCCATACCGATTTAGCACCTAAAGCGATTGGCACGTATTCTCAAGCCGTAAAAGTTGGAACTACCGTTTATTTGTCAGGCCAAATTCCACTCATTCCCGAAACAATGGAATTAGTCGAAGGCGATATTAAAGTTAATATCCGTAGAGTGTTCGATAATTTAAAAGCCGTTACACAAGCTGCCGGCGGAGATTTAGACGATATCGTAAAGTTAAATGTCTTTTTAACTGATCTTTCACACTTCCCTATCGTAAACGAGATTATGGGTGAATACTTCGCACAACCTTACCCTGCTCGCGCAGCGATTGGTGTTGCTGCCTTACCTAAGGGCGTTGAAGTTGAAATGGATGGAATAATGGAGCTTTAAGGCTCCTTATATAGCAAAAGGCACACCTGCCTTTTGCTATTCATCAATCTACATTATTTTTAGCTGCTGGCTTATTAAGTGGCAATAAGTATTGATAACTTCCCTTCCTGATATTAAAAAAAACCAACTCAGGAAAACTCATCACCATCCCCATTCCGCCTTTTTTAAACGACCGCCCCTCATCAAAGGGTGCCATCAAGCTACCATATAAAGTGTAAGCACTGGAAACCAATAGATTTCCAAAGCCTAACAAAGGTCGATTCCAGACTGCATCATCCGTAAAAAATAAAAACAATGAATCATTGTCATTAAATTTATAATCACTCGCGGTTAGCGTATTAAACTCACGAAAAAACACCTGTGTATTATTCTCAGTTGCATACATCTCAACTAGCCTTTGCTGCCTAAAAGAATCTTGTTCTGTTACTTTATGTTTTTCTGCCAGACTATTAAATGATTGAAAAGGAATAAAGGGAGCGACTTCACGATTAATCTGCTGACTTATAATTTTAAGCTGCTTATCGTCAATCTTTGCTCGCTCAAACTCACTAAAAATTTCAGTGACACAGTTACGTGATAAAACATTGTATTTATAACGCTGAGTAATTTTATGTAAGTAATCTTTCTTAGTCACTTCTAATACTTGCACCCTTTTACTGCGCTCATCACTATTTAATTGTGGATACATCGCCTTAGGGAAAGGAATCGGTTTACTGGGTAAACGCTGCTCACCAGAAACGCGAATTCCCCTGAATTGCAGTAAGCCAATCTCTCGCTCAGAGTAATAATTACTCAGCATTTCAAATAAACTATACGATTTTTCATTGATACCTTGCTCAGCCACAAAGAGTTGAGCTTTTTCATCTTGAATATAAGCTAACACGCCCTGCTTTTGCGCTTGCAATAAGTCTTGATACTTTTTTATCTCAGGCTCTTCGATAACTACGCTGTTCTCACTATAGCTATTTAAAAATACAAACCGTCCTGTTTGCATGCTTAACTCTAAGCTCAAGATACGTGCATATAAAATGAACCCCGACTTCCCCCAATCAGGCCGGTTGGAACTCAACAATTTGACTAATTGCTGAATGAGTTGCTCCTGAAAATGCTTTAGCTGTCGCACTTCAGATTTAGACAGATCAAAACTACTGTCTAATGGAATGAAATAGCTTTCTTCATTTAAAGGATTTAATTGCCGAATGCCCTGTAACAGCAAAATTTTACTGCTGATATCAACAGTTTGACTTGCATAGCTATACGGAATATTTATAAAGTTGTTAGCCAACACATGCGCATCATTTATCCACTCTGATGTAGCTGATAAATTTTGCAGCAAGCTCTGTAGCTCAAGTAATTTGTTATCAACAAAGTATTTACCATAACGCTTATTAATAGCGGCATGTAGTTTTGAGCCTGCTAATAACTGACGCCGATCTTCTTTATCAGGGGTAGTTTTTAATAGTCCTGCGGCTGAAATTGCTAATAATGGAGAGTCTAACTGCTGCTGAAAAAAAGCAAGATTACGATTAATTTCGTGCAAATACGCATTTTGTTGTTTTTGCTGAAAAAACAAGTAGATAAAATGCTCATATAACTGCTGATAGGCCTCTGCTTTTAATTCAATATTGGCAATATAAAAGCGTCTATTTTCAAGATATCGATACTGATAATCAAAGTCTGAATTTAAATCTTTAACAACACGAATGATGCCACCATCGTAATGCTGAAAATGAAAGGTTTCCTCATCAAACCGTAAGGCGATATGCCCACCACTAGCACTACCCTCGCTGGCGTTAATATAAAGGTATTCGAGAGTTTTAGCAGGCAGAGAAAAGGAGAGGAATGCACTAAAAACCGCGCATAATACACAATAAATTTTACTGTTTTTATGCTTATACACGGTTTATTAATTTAGCTTATAGACTACTCTTGTGAGTCATAACCTTTTTGAATCATTTCAACCCGAGTCGCTTTATTATTTGCAATACTATTCGCGTAGGTTTGGTATAAAGCGCCGCTTATGTTTGCTTTTTTCAATCCACGACCAACACCTTGTAAAGTATCTTCATCATCTTCCCAGTTAGTCACGCCTTGCGCTTCCGCTAACTCAGTCATGCCTTTGTTATACGTTACCGCATCAAATTCAGCACTGGTAAAATAAATATTGGTATAGTTCATCACTTGAACTTGATAGCTATTTGTATCATCTGACGATGATGAAGGGCTACTAATAATCGAAGTAACCGAATCAGAAAAGCTACCAGAGCTTTCCGAAACACTATCTGAAATACTTTCAGAACTCATTGAAAAAGAACAGGCTTGCGTTAAAACCAAGGTAGAGATTGCGAATAAAACCGATTGTACTTTCATACCAAAATTCCTAAAAAAATTTATTAATTAAATTAAAAGCGAGAATCATTTTCACAGGGTATTCCATCATTATCCCCATCCATTTTGGTGTTTGGACAATTTCTGATAAAAAACTTAGCTTCATCTCTTGAGTTCATTTGACTGCAGTGTTGCCTGCCATCACATTTATAATTTACTGACGTCTCTGGAGTAAATATAACTGGCAAACGTGCAACTACCGATAACCTATTTTCTTTTGTTAATTCATTACTTGAATTCAAGTTATAAACAAAAAGGCCTACAAGAATTACAACGACAAAAGGAAATAACTTAGAATTAGACCTTGCTGTATTTTTTCGCTTTACTCGCGGTTTAATTGTTGCAACACCTTCAATTTTTACATTAACCGCTCTATTTTTACCATCGTTATCGGTGTGAATCTGGTAAAAAACAACATCACCAACAATAGGACGACGGCTCATCTTTTTTAAGGCTGAAATATGAATAAAAACATCCTTATTTCCATTCTCAGGACTTATAAAACCAAATCCTTTATCTTCATTCCACTTCTTTAATATCCCTTTATACATGCTATCCATTGCATTCCTCTATCTAAAACTGAAATATTTATTACTGCGCAGCAATTTCAAACGCATCGGTATAAATATCATTCATCGAGACACCGTTCATAAAGCCTTCCATTTTCATATTACTCACCATATCAGGATGACCACATAAAAATAGACGCAACTTTTTCCAATTACTACGCTCAGCTAAGGCAACAGCATCAGCACGCCCAGCAAAAAAACCCTCTGGAACAACAGAACCAGAGACACAGGGATAATAAGAAAAGTTCGCATATTGTTTAGCTAATGCGCGCATTTCATCCACACGATACAAATCTTCCGCTTCAGTTGAGCCATGAAAAAGCGAAATAGCACCACTATGCCCTTTTCCTAAGGCGTCATGCAAAATACCTACTAACGGCGCTAAGCCTGTTCCTGTACCAATCAACACTAAGTCTTCTTCTGCTCGCTCTGGCATATAAAAGCAATGCCCTTGAGGCTCAGAAATAGCAATGCTATCTCCTACTTTTATCTCATTATGCAACCACGAACTAAATTTCCCATCAGGCAACTGGCGGATATGAAACTCTAAAACACCGGATTTTTGCGGTGTATTTGCAATGGAGTAACTGCGGGTCAATCCATCTTCACGCTGCAAATTAACAAACTGACCGGCAAAATAGTCATTTCTATCTTGGCACTCAACTTTTAGCAATAAAGTATTGTGGTTGAGTAACGAGTTTTCTACCACGATACCTTGGCTATAGAGTTCAGATTGCTCTGGCAAACGAATTGCCATATCTTGTTCTGGCACACATAAACACGCTAAAAAATAATTTTGTTTCTTTTGCGTATCTTTTAGCCCTTTTTGAGCAGCTTCAGGCGGTGTACTATCAATACAACGCATTAAACAACTTTGACAGGTACCTTTTTTACATGAATAGCTGACTTCTACACTTTCCTTTAAAAGTGCATCTAGAACACTCTCATCAGTCGCACAAGCATAGGTTTTCTTATCAATCGTTAACTGTGTCATAGCTTACCTTGGATAAACGCCGCTTATGTCCGCGATCTTTTTTGCTTATTAAATGCCGGCTTACGTTCGTGTTTTCCTGGCGTTTTTTTAAATCGGCTACGACTTATTTCTTCATTTTCTCTTTCTTTTGCTTGCTGTAAACGAGGTTTACTCGCCCCTCTCTGCTTACCCACGTTATCTCCACGCGAAGTAAAACTTGGAGTAATTTTTTCTGTCGGCAAGCCTACAAAGGTCAATAAATCATCGAGTTCTTTTTGGGTTAATTCGTGAGATTGTCTTGCACCCAAGCCATCTGGCAAGAATACAGGCCCATAACGCACGCGCATTAAACGACTTACTTGAAATTCAAGTGCTTCCCATAAACGACGAACTAAACGATTACGCCCTTCTGTTACCGTAACGTGATACCAACGGTTAGCACCTTCGCCGCCATTAAATTGAATATCATCAAATTTAGCCATGCCATCTTCTAACTGCACACCCTCTTTCAATTGTGTTAACTGATCTTCACTTACTTCACCTAGAATACGCACCGCATATTCACGATCAATTTCAAAAGAAGGATGCATTAAACGGTTCGCCAACTCACCATTATTAGTAAACAATAATAAGCCTTGAGTATTAATATCTAAACGCCCAACAGCAATCCATCGCCCTTTAAGTAATTTAGGGAGCTGTTTAAAAACAACAGCCCGGCCTTCAGGGTCATTACGTGTAACTATTTCACCGGTTGGTTTATGGTAGATAATGACTTGTGTTGGTTGAACACCAAAGCGTTCCCAGCGTAGTGGTCTACCTCTTAAATTAACGCTATCGCCTTCTTTTAAGCGATCACCTAATTTAGCTGGCATGCCATTTAAAGTCATCAAGCCTTCTTTTATCCAGCGCTCGACTTCTCTACGAGAGCCAACGCCACCACGCGCTAAGACTTTTTGAATACGCTCACCTTCAATACCTGCTGATTTTTTCTCTCCAGCAGTTTCTGATTTTTTGGTGGCTTCTGCTATTTCCTCATCTTCTAAATAAGGCTGTATATTAATAATAGGGGCTTGTGTTTTCACGTGCGTTATCTTTTTCCGAATATTGAAACGACTATCAGGATGATATCTCATCAATCCGATAGCTTAATTGTTATTACAACTCTTTAATTTAGGCTATGTCACCGTTAAGTGTGGAAAAACAACAACTCTTAAAGCCCTCCCTTGCTGGGGAGGGTTGGGTGGGGAGAAGTTAAAATAAGATATTGCAAGTTTCTCTTAATTACTGACAAAGACATGAAAGAAATATTGATAACATACTTTCTATTTCCCCTCACCCAACCCTCTCCCTTTGGAGAGGGCTTTTAAGAACAAATGTAATTAAAAAAATCCACACTTAACGGTGACATAGCTTTAATTTATGGTTAGTTTACCATGCAATACCGATAAATCAGTCTATTACGAATAGCTTATCTGTTTTACCAGTTTACCGGTGCCTTACCCATAGCCGTCAAATAGTGATTAGCTTGTGAAAAGGGGCGTGTACCAAAAAAACCACGGTAAGCGGATAACGGACTCGGGTGTGGCGACTTTATAACTAAATGCTTTTCCGTATTTAGCAATGCACCTTTTTTTTGCGCATAAGCACCCCAGAGTATAAAAACAACACCCTCAGCATTATCATTTAATAACTGAATAATTTTATCGGTGAACTGTTCCCAGCCTTGTTTTTGATGAGCAGCGGCTTTAGATTTTTCTACCGTTAATACACTGTTAAGCAATAATACACCTTGCTTCGCCCAATGATTTAAACACCCTGTTTTAGGTGCTTCAATCGCTAAATCACTACTCAATTCTTTATAAATATTAACTAAAGAAGGCGGTAGTTTTGTATTAGAAAGAACCGAAAAACATAGACCATGCGCCTGACCTTCCCCATGATAAGGATCTTGGCCCAATATAACCACTTTCACTTGATTAAATGGCGTTAAATTTAAGGCATTAAAATATTGATCCTCATTAGGATATATCTCTTTTTTTTGCGCTAATTCTTGTTGTAAAAAAGACTGTAGTTGCTGCATATAGTCTTTTTCAAACTCGTCTTTTAAATAACCCTGCCATGTTGGCTCTAATAGTAAGTCTTTAAGTTTTTGCATAAGCGATTCCCAATAAAAAAGGCCATCAAATGATGGCCTTTTATTACATCGTTAATTAAGAAACAGAACTAAGCGTCATCTTCTTTTTTATCTGTCACTTGTTCTTCTGATGCTATTTCAGTTGCCTCGTCATCAATTGTTTCATCAACAACAGGCTCTTCCACTTCAGGCACAGGTTCATCTTCAGCAGGTGGGTCAATTTTCTCACCTTTTAATAAAACATCAATTTGATGCTTATCGATTGTTTCCCAATCCATTAATGCTTGCGCCATGTTATGCAAAATATCCATATTATCTTTTAGAATATTTTCTGCATTTTCATAGTTCTTATCAATTAGCTTACGCACTTCCTCATCAATCACAATTGCCATTTTCTCAGACATTGGTTTTGCTTGAGAGCCCATATAACCGCCTTCATTATCACCGTAATCCATCGGCCCTAATGTGTCTGACAAACCCCACTTTGTCACCATATTGCGCGCGATTTGTGTTGCGCGTTCAATATCGTTTGAAGCACCGGTTGTTACTTTGTTATCGCCATAAATTAAGGCTTCAGCAATTCGCCCACCAAAAAGACCCGCAATTTGGCTTTCTAATTTATCTTTACTTGCACTGTATTGATCACGCTCAGGTAAGAACATAGTAATACCTAATGCACCACCACGCGGCATGATACTTACTTTATAAACAGGATCATGGTCAACTACATGTTGCCCAACAATCGCATGTCCCGCTTCATGATAAGCCGTCATTAATAGATCTTCTTTACGCATGACCATTGAGCGTTTTTCAGCACCCATTAACAATTTATCGCGAGCACCATCTAAGTGCGCCATAGTCACCAATTTTTTATTTGCACGCGCTGCTGCTAATGCGCCTTCATTCACTAAATTAGCAAGCTCTGCACCTGAAAACCCAGGTGTTCCACGCGCTAAATCACGAAGACTGACATCTTTATCTTGTGGTATTTTTTTAATGTGTACACTTAAAATCTTTTCACGGCCTTTAATGTCCGGCAAGCCTACATGTACTTCTCTATCAAAACGTCCAGGTCTTAATAAAGCTTTATCTAAAACATCGGATCTATTCGTTGCGGCAATAACGATAATACCTTCATTGCCACTAAAACCATCCATTTCAACCAATAATTGGTTTAATGTTTGCTCACGCTCATCATTACCGCCACCACCGGTACCTGCACCGCCACGCTGGCGACCCACGGCATCGATTTCATCAATAAAAATAATACAAGGCGCACGTTTTTTAGCTTGCTCGAACATATCACGTACACGTGATGCTCCAACCCCAACAAACATTTCTACAAAATCTGATCCAGAAATAGAGAAAAAAGGTACACCAGACTCGCCTGCAATCGCACGTGCTAGTAAAGTTTTACCTGTTCCTGGAGGTCCTACTAATAAAACACCATGCGGAATCTTTCCACCGACTAATTCATATTTACCTGGGCTCTTTAGGAAATCAACGATTTCAACCACGTCATCTTTTGCTTCTTCAACACCCGCAACATCAGAAAAGTTAACTTTAACCTGATCTTCTTCTAATAATTTCGCACGACTTTTACCCATGCCCATTTGGCCGCCGCCACCTGCACCGCCACCTTGTTGTTTACGGAAGAAGTAAACCCAAACTCCAATTAATAAAATCATCGGTGCCCAAGAGATAAAAATAGTCATTAGCATTGACTCTTTTTCTTCTTCTGCTACTTTAATTTTGACACCGTATTGGATTAAATCATCGATTAAATGGGTATCATCTGGATTAGTGGTCGCAAAACGCTCACCATTACGCAGCTTGCCTTTAACCGAGTTGCCATCAATTGTTACTTCAGCCACCACACCACTTCTAATATCTTCAATGAAGTCAGAATATAAAATAGTATAGTTTTGCTCATACGAAGGGCGTACAGAGCCCATGAAGCTAAAAAATAAACTAGCAATCACCGCAAACATTGCGATTCTGGAAAGACTTTTCATCATTATAAATTCTCTATTTTTATGGCGAGTGTTTTAAATATGGTGACGATAAATAAATTTACAACTCTATAAGTATATTAATACAAACAAATAAGCTTAGAAAATATGCTTTTATTATTTGCTTTTTTTAGGTACTCTAACGACCTTAATCTTAAATAAATCCAAGGATTCATTATGCCAATCTCGCCAGCACTTGTCGAAGAACTGAATATTCTAACACGTTATAACTTAGCATCTTCTCAAGAAGGAATAAAAGTTCATCACACAGCCGCGCCAGAACTTGTCGCAGCAGTAAAACGTTTACATAGCAAAGGCTTAGTTGATCAAGAAGATGGTGGATACTTGACCAGTTTAGGAATTGAAGCCGCTGAACACATCCAAAAAGCAATGATTATTTTAAACGACTAATCCTTGCGATTATTAGGGTTATCATTCAAACATAACCCTAATAATTTAAAATAATACCTACCTTATTCCAAGGGTAAATTCGCATTTTTCCAATCAGGAAAGCCGCCTCGGTAATAAAAAACCTTCTTCCATCCCCATTTAACTGCTTTTTCACTTGCGATAGCACTACGCTGACACATGTCGCCATTACAGTAAAAAACCACTGGTTGATTTTTTCTAACCACATCTAATAATGTCGCTTCCGTTAAGCTCAGCTTTAAATCTAAATGTATCGCCCAACTTATATGACTTTCTGAAAAATCGGTATCACGACGCACATCGATAAAGGTAGCCCCTTGATTCATTAATGCTTTGGCCTGAATGGTGCTAATAGTACGCGCACCTTCCACTGTGAGTGGTGCAGGTGATTTAGCATAAACCGCCACCGATAAAAACAACATAAGCCCTACTAGAAAAATTTTCATTATTACTCCCCTTTTTTATTAATTTGATTTGATGCAAAAGAGATTTTCCCTTCATCTAAAGCAAAAAAACCAGCACCATACCTTGAATTAACCTTCATTTCTTGATCAAAGATTCTAATAACCACTCCAGGATTTGTTTCTTTCTGCACCATAATTCGTCCTACTTTGACTTGCTCAACACAGCTTTCACTTTGCTCTTGCTCAGTCATCAAATCACTAATTTGCAGTTTAATCTTCTCAGACTCAGCTTGTAGTAGTAATTTCTCTTGCTTAGCTTCCGCTGTCCCTTTTTTAGATAAGCCCACCATTTTTCCCAACAGGGTAATAAGTGCTGCATTTTTATCAGCAATCTCTTGCTTTAATGATTTTAGTTTTTCTTCTAGCTTATCATTATATAAAACCACAACCTCTGTTGCTATCCCTGAAGACCCACCTAATTCCTCTGCACGAATCATTACCCCCGAAACCACGCGCCCACCTGTAATTGCGCTTTTTTTTTGTTGACTACTGCCTACTACCACTTGCTGCTCTGCAAAAACAAAACTATTGGATAATTTTGTTTTTATTAGCACATCACCTTTGACCTGCACACGAATATTATCTAAATAGCCTGCTGATAAATTACCATCACAGCGCAATTCAACATTGCTATTTTTCTTAGCATGCCCTAACGCACCTAATTTGATATCGATATTTCCACCCGCTTCTATCGAACCATCTTCCAACATACCAAAAACTTGCACGTCCCCTGTCGCTTTAACCTTCACCCCTGCGCTAATATTTTCTTTGATAATAATCGAACCATCAAAATCAATATCACCGGTTGCCAAATCGACACTACCCAGTGTTTTTAAATGCCCTATTTTAACGCCATTATCAGCCTTAATTGGCTGACCTTTCATCCCTGATCGCATGATATGAGGATTTTTATCACAAATAACCGCCCCCTCACCAACATTTAATTCCAAAGCCTTGCCTGCCATTGCTTCTAATGGCTCACCCAGCACATTAACGCCTTTTTTAGGCAATGTAGCTGGGATCATACGCATTAATTCCACCCCTTCTTCAACAGCACTTAACTCTTCTAAATCCTTGTATTCCAGGCTGCCATCTTTATTTTCGTAAGGTAATCTTTCAGTAATATCATCTTGCAGTGGCTCAAACTCTGTATCTTTACCATGCTCAGCAGGATAACCTTTAGCAATTTCGACTTCTACCAATGCACCCGCTTCACTACGCTGACCCTGTAAAATTAAGCCAACAATTCTTTTTTTAATGACTAAGCTTAAATCAACTTTTCTACTATCCAAAGCATCCATCACTTCTTTTACACCCGCCTGCTTACCACCACGCGCTGTAGAAATACTTAACTTAGCAGTAAGCTTGTCATAAGGAATGAGCACATCAACCGCCGCATCTTCTTTATTACCTACTTTAACTCGGCCCGCTTTTTTTACGTCTATTAGCTCTGCAATTTCATCATGTACCGCGTCTTCAAGTAGGATACCTAAGCAATCAGCTTTCTTTAGCAAAGAGTCTAAATACTCTGCGGAATAAAGCTTTTTATCTATTCCCTCGGGCACGCTCGCATAAACGCCACCAAATTCATTTATTTCGATGTTAATGTCGGCTATCTTTGAGTCACTCATTACTCTTCTCTATCGTCTTTAAGATTTTAGCTATTCCACGCTTTTTCTAAGCGCTTTGCGGAAACAGGATAAGGTGTTCGTAATTGCTGTGCAAATAACGACACGCGTAATTCTTCAATCATCCAACGAAAATTTTCTCGTTCAGGGTTAACAATTTCATTTTTCTGACGCTTGACTATATCTTGCCAAAACCACTGTTGAAAGCGCGCCATTTCTTGCATTTTCTGCTGATCTTTTATCGGCTGTTGTAACATATTTTCTAAACGCGAATCAATCGCTTTTAGATAACGAGGGTAATGCCGTAAATTCTCATACGCACTTAAGGTTAAAAAACCTTGATAAAATAAACGCGCCAGTTGTTTTTGCACATCTTGTACAGATACATCATTTTGCGGCAAACGATCTAAGCGTAATTTTATCTGCGTGTATTGGCTCAATGAAGCAACCACTGCATCACCAATTTTAGTCGCTAGATTCATCAGTTCTGCTTTATTATCACTTAATACTTTATCAAATTGTGCTTTGGTACGAATCGTATTCTCAGAAACAAACACCGACTTAATTATCAAGCTTAATACATCATTCTTATAGCCTTGGCTAACAATATCTTTAGTTAAATCCGCATGTGCTACTAAACGGTTATAAGCCAGTTCTGATTCAGGCGAAAAAGGCAGGTTTTTAAGAATATATTTAGCTTCTTTTTTTAATTGCAGCTGAAATAGGCGTACTAACCCTTGCTCATGCAATACTGCTGCTTTTTCTTGGGTATCCAAAATGCGCACACCCACCGCATCACCTTCATCAATAATCGCAGGATAACCAATAAATTCTTGGCCACTTTGCTCAAATTGATATACCTCGGGTAAATCATCAAATGCCCATTGAATACAGCCACTAAAATTTAGCTCATCTTCAGCAAGTTGATTAAAACTATTGCCAGCCGCTTGCGTGTATTTTTGCTGCAAGGCTTTTAAATCACGTCCATTATCTAAATGCTTGCCCTCTTCATCGATGACGCGAAAATTCATACGCAAATGGTCAGTCAAAACCGCGGTATTCCACTCGGTTAAAGGAATCGCTTCACCCGTTAATTTACGCAAGCGCATGCTTAACCATTCATACAACGAGCCTTTACCATCAGGTTCCACTTCCAAGCAACGTTCAACCGTATTGGGTACAGGTACAAAATGTTTGCGTAGATTTTTAGGCAAGCCTTTAACCAAAGCAACACATTTTTCTGTCAATAATCCCGGTACTAACCACTCAAAAGGCTGCTCCGTTAGCTGATTAAGTTGATGCACTGGAATAATCACCGTTACCCCATCTTCTTCATGGCCCAAATCAAAGCGATATTGCAGCTCTAATGTGAGTCGCCCTAATTTCTTTTCATCGGGATATTCCCACGAGCTAATATGCCCTTCATCGGTACGCGTTAAATCTTCTTTGGTTAAATAAAGTAGTTTGGGCTGCTCATGCTCCGCTTTTTTTCGCCACTGATCAAAGGTAATGCCATTAACCACGGTTTCAGGAATTTTCTGATCATAAAATTCATATAACCATTCCTCATCCTCGATTAAATCAACTCGTCGCCCTTTATGTTGAATGTAACCTACCTCTTCCAATAAAGCTTCGTTCGCTTTAAAAAAGGGCGCTCGAGTTTGGTAGTCATGCTCAACTAAGGCATTACGGATAAACATTTGTCGTGCAGCTTTAGGATCAACATTCTCATAAGGTATTTTACGTCGCGCCTGTAAAGTCAGGCCAAATAACAAGCTGCGTTCATAAATACCACCGCGCGCTGCTTTTTTCTCCCAATGCGGATCAAAATAATTTTTCTTAATTAAATGCTCTGCACAGCGCTCTATCCATTGCGGCTCAACTCTAGCCACACATCGCCCATACACTTTGCTAGTTTCAACTTGTTCTGAAGCCATAATCCATTTGGGCTTGAGTTTATGCTGCCCTGATCCAGGAAAAATAAAGAATTTTAAATTACGCGCGCCTAAGTATTCATACTGTTCATGGCGGAAACCAATATTGGATAATAAACCCGGTAATAAAGCTTGGTGAATCGCTTCATAAGATGCTTCCGTGCTATTGAGTTTAAATTTCAGCTCCCCTTTAATCACTTGTGAAATTTGTGTATGCACATCTTGCCATTCACGCAAACGCACATAGGATAAAAAATGCTGTTTACACCACTTACGCAATTGATTATTAGAGAGGTGTTTTTTTCGCTCTTCAAAAGTTTTCCAGATATTTAAAAAACTTAAAAAGTCCGAACCTTCAGCAATAAATTCTGCATGTTTAGCATCCGCTTGCTGCATTTTATCAGCCGGTTTTTCACGCGGGTCTTGTACGCTTAAACCTGACACAATAATCGACACTTCATTTAAACAAGACAGCTCTTTGGCTTCAATTAACATTCTTGCCAACTTAGGATCAACCGGTAATTTTGCCAGTTGCTGCCCTACCACTGTCAGCTTGCCTGCTTTATCTAAAGCATTCACTTCTTGCAAACTGCTTAAACCATCCCTAATCATTTTATCTTCGGGTGGTTCAACAAAAGGAAAATCACGAATATCGCCTAATTTTAACGCCGACATTTGCAAAATAACCGACGCTAAGCTGGTACGCTTAATTTCTGGCTCGGTAAATTCAGCTCGCGCTAAATAATCATCTTTAGAATACAGGCGAATACAAATCCCTTCTGCCACACGCCCACAACGACCTGCTCGCTGATTTGCACTGGCTTGCGATACTTTTTCTATCGGTAGTCGTTGAATTTTACTGCGATGACTATAGCGACTAATCCGTGCATGCCCGACATCAATTACACTGCGAATACCGGGAACGGTTAATGAGGTTTCCGCAACGTTTGTAGCTAAAACAATACGCCGTTTTCCGCCATTGTTTTTAAAAACACGCTCTTGCTCACTAACACTTAATTTAGAATACAGTGGTAACACGTCATAGCGACCATGATTATGCTTACGTAAACTTTCATCTGTTTCGCGTATATCCCGTTCACCACTGAGAAAAATCAGAATATCACCGCTAATATCATGATGTAGCTCATCTACCGCATCTAAAATACCTTGCTGAACATCATTCGTGGTTTCATCGCTGTCTTCTTCTTGTTCGATAGGACGGTAACGCATTTCCACAGGAAAAGTACGCCCAGAGACATTAATAATCGGCGCATCAAAAAAATGCGTAGAAAATCGTTCTGGATCTATCGTTGCGGAAGTAATAATTAATTTCAAATCGGGACGCCGTGGTAATAACCAGCGCATATAGCCGAGTAAAAAATCAATATTCAGACTACGCTCATG
>CBDUDV010000051.1:0-18715 GCA_965366065.1 uncultured bacterium
GTTAGAGCGACGGCTACAACAACTTTATCAGTAGGACAGCATGCGGCAGTTATCACAAGTACAACAGTAGATGTAACAGAAGATAGTACTACAACAGCAACAATTCATTTAGGAATTACAGATGTAAATGCAGGTGAAGCACACTTTCAAACAACACCACTTACAGGCGCTCACGGAAGTGCAACAATCACAGCAGCAGGAGAGTTAGTTTACTCATTGGATAATAATGCTGCACAAAACCTAAATGCTAATCAAAGCATTACAGACACCATCACAGTTACTTCAGCAGATGGAACAACGCATGATATTGTCGTAACGATTCATGGTACAAATGATAAGCCAGTAATCGATGCAATCACTACACAAGGTACAATGGAAGATGGAAATAAAGTTACAGGACAAATCACAGTAACTGATGTAGATACAGGTGATCATTCAATATTTGCTACAACAAGTACACAAGCAGGTTTCAAACTTAATGCAGATGGTAGCTATACACTAGATCCAACCGATGCAAGTTTCCAATACCTAGCAGCAGGTGAAAAGTCAGTAATAACCATTCCAATAATAGCAACAGATTCACATTCGGGTGCTTCAGTAGCAAAAGACTTAATACTTACAGTCACAGGAACAAACGATACTCCAGTAGTTTCAGCACCAGTAACATTACCAGCAGGAACAGAAGATAAGTCATTTACAGTAACAGCAAGTGAACTTCTATCTCATGTTAGTGATGTTGATACAACAGATGTACTTAGTATAGGAAGTAATATTACATCTGTACATGCCAATATTAGTGGTCCTATAAACGGCGTGTATACTGTTACCCCTAATGCTAATTATAATGGTGATGTTATCTTGGAATATCATGTAGTAGATGGAAATGGCGGACATGTTAAAGCGACGGCAACAGCAACATTATCAGCAGTAAATGATGTTGCTATTATCTCTGGAGCAGATAGTGGAAATATTATAGAAGATGGCTCACACTCACGTACAGAATTAGTTCAAGGTCAATTAAATGTTGTTGATCCTGATCCGGGACAGGCTGCTTTTTCACATGATGTATCAACTATATATGATCCTTTTAACAGTGGAATTCATGGTGGATTAGGTATAAGTGCAAATGGCTCATGGTATTACGTAGCTAATAATTCTCAGATGCAAATGCTTGCGCAAGGGCAGGTTGTTGATGTTAAGTACAGCGTTCATACTGTTGGTGGTGATTATCATACGATTACTATACATGTTACAGGTACAAATGATGCTCCAACCCTAAGTGTTTCTCAAAGTTCAAATACAGCAGGCACATTAGTTGAACACGATGTTGACACAACAGATACTCATACCTTTGATACAACAAATGGTACCGGTCACTTTGGAACTTTAACAGTAGATTCTGCCACAGGAAAGTACTCTTACTCTCAAAATCCATCCGTAGTAGGAATGAACTACGATAAAGCAACCGGTACTTATAGTGGTAAAGAGATATTTGAAGTAGAGGTGAAAGATAATCACGGTGGTGTAGATGTGAAGTATATCACTATGGATGTGAGTGCGACACTAACAGCTCCAGTAATACCAGGTGGGCAACCAACTATCACAACAGCGGTACCAACACTGCCAGCTATAGGAACGACACAACCACCAGCATCTACTACAAACACAACCCAACCAACAAATAGTGTATCCATTGACTTAGATGCCTCTAGTGATACTGGAAAATCAGATACTGATAATTTTACTAAAGACAAAACACCAACCATTACAGGGCATACGGATATTCCATTTTCAAAAGTAGAAATAATGGAAGGTACAAAGGTAGTAGCTACTACTACTTCAGATGCAAGTGGAGATTATAGTGTCGATACATCTCCTTTATCAGCAGGTACACTCTCTACTCACCATCTAATCGCGCAAGCAACAGCACCTTCTGTTACAACTCATGTAGATTCAACGCCTTTGACTATATATATAGATACAGCGATTAATCCATTGGTTATAAGTGATCTTGTAAATGATTTAGGTATATCTAATAGTGATAATATTACAAATAATCATGCCAATCCTACTGCTGGTAACTTGGTGATGCACGGTTATGAGGCGGGTGCAACAATAGAATACTCTATTGATGGTGGAAAAACTTGGAGTAATAATTTTGTTCCAAAAGATGGAGACAATAGTGTTATGGCAAGACAGACTGACTTAGCTGGAAATACTTCTGCTGCTTCTGCTCCTTTTCACTTTGTAATAGATAATGATGTTTTAGCGCCAACAGTCGCACTTACAACAGATAGTGGTTCAAGTAAAACTGACCATATTTCAAATATAGGGACACTTGATGTAAGTGGTATTGAAACAGGCGCAAAAATTGAATACTCAACAGATAATGGACAACATTGGTCAACTACACAGCCAATAGCACATGGAGGTTCAAACAGTGTTCAAGTAAGACAAACAGATATTGCTGGAAATGTATCACCATCTTCTACTATTAATTTTACAATTGATACAGCACCACCAACAATAGACCTTAATAAAATTACAGGTGATGATGTTATAAATGCTCAAGAACATGGACAAGATTTACTTATAACTGGTACGACTACTGCCGAAGTAGGTCAAATGGTTAGTGTAGGATATGGTGGTCATTATTATGATGTTCCAGTTGTTTCAAGTGCTTTGGGAAATACTTTTTCTGCAACTGTACCCGCTAGTGTTGTTGCTACCATCGCTGATGGACACTCATCATTTGCTACTGCTGATGTTAAAGATATAGCAGGAAATAGTGCTGCTAAAGCTTACGAAACTTATAGTGTTGATACAACAGCCTCTGAGCCAACTATTAGATTTGAAGATTCTGGAAGTGATAATCTTTATAGTAAAGCAGAAATTGCAAAAGGAACTGCTGGGACTATTACCGCAACCATAAGCATTGGTCATGATGCTAAGGCAGGAGAAACATTAACTATAAATGGGCACAAACATACCATAAGCCATACTGAAGCATACCATCATGAAGTCAAGTATGAAACAACACCTGGTACTAGACTAAATGTTACTTACACAGATGAACATCAAAACACGTCAAGATTAGCAAGCGCTACGGCAGATGGTTTAGCTCCAATTGCCCCTGTTGCTCCAGTAATAACTGCTCATACTACTACTGGCTCTTCTGCACATATTCAATCAACTGTTTCAGGAGGCTTTTCTTTTACTGCTTCTGGAGGATTTAGCCAACATCTAGGTGGAAAGCATGGAGCAACAATTAAAATAGATAAGGATACAGGAGAAGTTACCCTTAGTGTATCTGGTCGTGGTAATCCTCACCCTCAGACAGCTACTTGTACTATATACCAGCATGGTATAGCAGTTGCAACACTAGATGCTGAGATTCACAGTCATTCTCAAAGTCATTCTGAGTTTAAAATTACGCCTATAGTTGTTGTGCATGATGAAGCCCAAGTTACACCTGATGAAATAGAAATGCAGTTAGATATTGATCTAGCTGATACAAATTTACATATAGCAAGTGCTATGAAAGAAATTTCTGAATTAAAATCTGATGGACATGATACAGCAAATACTCAAGCCAAATTAGATGAACTAACAGACACAAAACAAAATTTAATAGAAGAAAAAGAAGCGCTAGAAAATGCAGCAACTCTTTTACAAGATACAACAGATGATACAAATGTAATCCAGTCGGTGGTAAATCAAGAGCCAAAAGAAGATGATGCTATGCAGCCTTTTGAACTAGGCAATGTGGCTTCATTATTAGATGATTCAAAAGCGGAAAAATCCAGTATGGAGAATTTACAAGCGTTAGGTAAGGTATCTAGTTTATTAGATGAACATTCAGATTCTAATATTGAAAGCTTGGTTCATCAGGTTGATAATGTGACTAAAAAAGAAGCGATCCCATCTGATTTTGCTGTACAAAAAGCTTTAGAGACTGAAGACGAAAGTGATACTTCTGTAACCGATTCTTCTGTTGAAGCAGTTGACTATGACTCTTCCTCTCAGGTACAGCCAAGTGATGATGAGCTGAATGATGGGACTGGCTTAACTTAAGGGATAAGGCTGGACAAAAAAGCTACCTAGTTGAAGTGCTAGTGATTTATAAGTTAAATAATTAATAATTTTATTTGAGAAACAAATGAATGAATGGAATGAAGCAAAACAAAGTGATACACGGTTTGACCCATTACTTGATGCCTTAATTTTAATTACAAAACTGTATAAGCGACCGTATACTCGAGATGGGTTGTTAGCAGGTTTACCTGTTGTTGACGGTTCTCTGGATACCACAAATTTTGAGGTGGCGGCTGAGCGAGCAGGCTTAACCGCTCGTTTATTTAAGCGAGAGTTGAGTGATGTTTCCACCTTAACACTGCCTGCTGTCTTGCTTTTAAAAGATAGAAAAACCGCTATTTTACTAGCAGTGGATCATCAAACGGGAATTGCAAAATTGATGAGGCCTGAATTTGGCCAGTCAGAAGAAGACATTTCACTCGATCAATTGCAACAGGAATACAGTGGTTATTTATTTTTAATCAAACAGCGCCATCGATTTGAAAACCGAGCAGAAGAAACTTTAGATGTAAAAGTTAATCACTGGTTTTGGGGGACGATTGCTAAATCTTGGAAAATATATCGGGATGTGATGATTGCATCGGTATTGATCAATTTATTGGCTCTCGCTTCGCCATTATTTACGCGTAATGTTTATGATCGCGTTATTCCTAATGCCGCTTTAGATACTTTGTGGACCTTTACCATTGGGATATTTTTGGTTTATACCTTTGATTTTTTAATGCGCATGTTACGTGCGTATTTTATTGATATTGCAGGTAAAAAGAGTGATGTGATGCTGTCATCCATGATTTTTCAGCAAGTTCAAGCCAGTGAATTAAGCGAGCGTCCTGCCTCGGTCGGGTCTTTTGCTAAACAATTACAAGAATTTGATTCAATTCGTGGCTTAATCACTTCATCCACCATGACATTAATGATAGATATGCCGTTTACTTTAATGTTCTTAGCGGTTATTTGGATTATGGCGGGTAATCTGGTGATTGTGCCTATTGTGGCAATGTTATTAATTTTAGCTTTCAGCTTGTATGTGCATGGTGCGATTAAATATACGGTAGAACAAACCAGCCGCGCAGGGGCCGAAAAAAATGGCATGTTGATTGAAACACTAAACTCACCTGAGTCGGTGCGTGCCTACAATATGCAATCACAAAACCAAAAACGGTGGGAAGATGATACCGGTGAGATTGCCGGCTGGAGTGTAAAGACTAAGTTATTAACCACATCGGTGGGGTCTTTTTCTAATTATATTCAGCAAATGTCTACAGTGGCTGTGATTGTATATGGGGTTTATTTAATTCAGGATGCTACTTTATCGATGGGTGGCCTGATCGCTGTTACTATGTTGCTGGGTAGAACTATTGCCCCCATGCGTCAGTTAGCAACACTGATTACCAGTATTCATGGTGCAAAATCATCATTTGAATCACTCAATAAAATCATGGATAAGCCACTGGAAATGGACAGCCAAAAAACTTATCTACAAAAATCAGATTTTAACGGTAAATTTGAATTCAAAAATGTCAGTTTCTCTTATCCAGAAGCGCAGATTAAATCATTACATGAAGTCAGTTTTACTTTAGAGCCTGGCATGAAAGTGGGGGTATTAGGGCGTATAGGTTGCGGAAAATCAACCATTGGTAAGTTATTGATGCGCTTCTATTTACCAAGTGAGGGTTCGGTTTATATTGATGGTGCAGATATCGGACAAATTAACCCTTATGAATTACGCCACCATATTGGTTATGTCCCTCAACACGTGCAATTATTTTTTGGTTCGGTAAAAGATAATATTTGTATGGGGGCATCGTATGTTGATGACGCACGTATTGAAATGGTGGCGCGATTAGCTGGAGTCACTGATTTTACCGACCAACATCCTATGGGCTTAGATTTACCTGTGGGTGAAGGCGGTCGCAACTTATCGGGTGGCCAACGTCAGTTAGTTGCACTAGCACGGGCATTATTGTTATTTCCGAAGGTATTGATTTTAGATGAGCCCAGTTCAGGCATGGATCTAACAACTGAAAAATTGTTATGCGAACGTTTAGCAGACATTATGAAGGACCGAACCGTTATTATCGCTACACATAAAACCTCTTTATTGGGCTTGGTTGATCATTTAATGGTGATAGAAGCAGGGCAATTAGCTGCCTTTGGTACTAAGCAAGCAGTGACTGAAAAACTTAATCAAGCAAAAGGAGAGGCATCATGAGTGCATGGAGCCAATTAAAGGTTTTTTTAGCTGAGGTTAAATCAACGAGAGAGCAATCAAAAGAGGAGGAAGTGATAGACAAAAAGGATCTTGAGTTTGTTAGTGCTGCAAGTGAAGCTAGATTATTACATGTGCCTGAAGGGGCTTCTTTGTTAATTAGTATTAGCTTTTTATTGATTATTGGTTTAATTATCTGGGCAGCTATTTCGCCAGTGGATGAAGTCGTCAAAGCAATGGGTAAAGTCATTCCAACGACTAAAATTCAAGTCGTGCAAAACCTTGAGGGCGGGATAGTTAAGCAAATTAATGTTGAGGAAGGTCAGCATGTTAAAAAGGGACAGGCTCTGCTTATTATTAATGCTGTTTCTGCAACATCAGAGTTAAAGGATAATGTAATTCAGTACAATTCAATGCTAGCGCATTTAGTGGCACTTAATACTATGATTGATGGGAAGCGAATTTTAAATTTTCCTGATGAGTTATTGCCATATCAAGATATTATGAGACATGAGCGTAGTTGGTTTAATGCTGAGTGGGAAAGTTTTATGCAGACGGTTGTGCAAATAGAGGATGCGACAACTCAGCTAAAAAATGGGTATCAAGATGCTATTAATAGTTCTGCTATTTTAAATAGCTCGTATCATTTAGCTTTACAAGAGTTAAATATGAATAAGCCTTTATTAAAGACTGGTGCTATTTCTAGGGTCGCTTATTTACAAATTCAGCAACATGTTAACGATATTAAATCTAAAATGTTAACGGCAAAATTAGGGGTACCAAAGTCTGCTGCCGCAGTGAGTGAGTCTGAACATAAACGTGATAGTTTTATTAAGGATAGAAAAAATAAAATTACTAAAGAAAGGAATGAACTTGATGCAAAGCTGAATGCTATGCAAGCAAAAGGGGTTACTTTACAGGATAAGTTAGACCATACGATTGTGACATCGCCTGTTGATGGTATTATCAAAAAACTTAATATAAATACAGTGGGTGGTGTGATTCGCCCAGGAATGGATGTGCTTGAGGTTGTGCCAGGAGGGGATGATTTATTAATTGAAGTACAAGTCAAACCCAAAGATATTGGTTTTGTGCATGTGGGTTTAAAAGCAATGGTTAAATTTACGGCGTTTGATTTCTCTACTTATGGGGGGATAGAAGGTACAGTAAAATTTGTGGGTGCAGATACTATTACAGATAAAAAAGGCAAGAGTTATTATTTGGTAAGGCTGCTAACTGATAAAACAACATTAAGTGATAAAAAAGGCGGTGAGTTACATATTATCCCCGGCATGCAGTCTGAAGCAGATATTATTGTTGGTCAAAATAATGTGCTTCACTATGTTTTTAAATCGATGTTGAAATAAAGGTTTTGTCATAAAGATGACGATTAATATTAATTACAATTAATTAGAGATAAATTTTGAAAATGTTAAATAAAAAAGGTTTATTTATTTTTCCTGTCATGATTGGTGGCATATTTTATAGTGTGACAGCGAATGCATTATCATTAGAAAAGGCAGTTCTTAAGTCTTTAAAGGATAACCCTGAATTTGTGACACAAACACATCAGCAGAAAATTAGTGAAGATACTGTATCGAAATCAAATAGTGGATATATGCCACGATTGGATTTTAATGCGGCAGCAGGGTATCAGTATTCACCTCATGCTATCAATAAGAAATCAACGCCTCTCAATGGTGCTTTGGTTCTTACGCAACCAATTTTTAGCGGTTTAAGTACGGTTTATAGTGTTGAGGAAAGTGAAGAGGAATCTAAACAAGAATTCTTAAAAACATTTTCAACAGCAGAGCAGATTTCTTTGGCAATTACGCAAGCTTATTTAGAAGTATTGCGTACCCAAGAAACACTAAAGTTATCTGAAGAAAATCTAAACGCACATGAGCGTTTAGAGGTAGATATTAAAGACCGATATACCAATGGAGTTAGTAATCGTTCGGATTTAACTCAAATGGAAGGACGTACCTCGTTGGCAAAATCGAATGTTATGGTTGCAGTTAATGATTTAGAAGATGCAAAAGCAAATTATGAGGCATTAACCGGTTTTGAAATTGATTCATTTGAAAAACCAGAGCCAGATATGGGGCTGGTTCCAATAAAAAGAAAGCAGGCTTTAGAAATGGCCGCGATAGAACACCCTTTGTTAAAGGCTGCAAAGCGTACAATTAGTGCTTCATTAGCGCAATATGAAGGTACAAAAAGTCCTTATATGCCCAATGTTGATGTGGTTTTAAAAGCGGCATGGGATGATGAAGATGTTACCGCTGGTATAGGGCGGGATGATGGTTACTCTGCAAAAGTAGTAATGAATTGGAATTTGTTCCGTGGTGGAGAGGATAAAGTTAATCGACAAATTGCTAGCTCACAAGTTAACGTTGCAAAAAGTACCCGTGATAATACTTATCGACAAGTGATGCAGGAAGTAAGGTTGGCATGGGCTGCTTATACTTCGGCAAGTAGACAAAAAACCTTCAATGATGAACATGCAGGCTACAGTAAAGAAACTAAGGCTCTTTATGAACAGCAATATAAGGTTAATAAAAGAACTTTATTGGATGTATTAGATATTAAAAATGAATTGTTTCGTGCAAAAACAGCTTATATTTCGTCGGATTATGCTGAACTCGCTGCAAAATATAGATTACTAAGATCTACAGGACAAATGCTGAAGTCTATTAATTTAGAAGGCTTTGTAAGTAGTGTTGATGAGTAAATGAAAGGTATCTTTGATTTTGAGACTGTAAAAAACTTTGTGTAATTGCTTATCATTAATCTCTAATATGAGAGGATAAGTCGTTATGTATAGCTCCCCAAACTATCAAGACACAGATTTAAGGTTCCTTATTTACTCTAGTTAAGCAGCGTCTCTTAACGATGCATTTAATAAAATACTGTTTTTGTATACAGTCATCAGTTTTTGATAGTCGAGGGTTTCATGGAATCGTTTGTGATTATAGAATTCAATGTAATGTAATGGTCAAGTAAAACAGGACACATTCTTAGACTGTTTTTCTATAGAATTTACGCTCAAACTCTAAGGGTGATTGATAGTCCAATATAGAGTGTGTTCGTTTTCCATTATAAAAAGCTAAGTAATCAATAATACTCAGCTTTGCTGCTTCTTTCGTTCTGAACTTTTCGTAATGTCAATCAGCGTTGAAAACTTACCACCTGTCAGCGCCCAAAAGTTTCCACATGGTTTAGTTGGTTATTCTGTTTTTAAGCCTGATTGATAAAGATGGGTTTATCTAAGTCATAGAATTCGGTGAGTTGTAGGTAGGTCGCCGTCGCTTTCATGTAGGCATAGAAATTCATTTCATTATTTCCAAGTCGTTCAATAAGAAATGTGTCTAGTTCAGGTGATGAAAAAGTTTCAAGAGCGCGGTAATGCAAGTAAGTATGAAGGCGAGAGAGTTTTTCACCGTTACGATCCCAAGCACTTTTTTTATCTGGTTCAAGCTCAACAATAATTAATTCTGATCCAGAAAATTCAAAACGGATGCTATCGTCATAGCAGAATGCATCAACAGACTGAGATAGAAAGCTGTTGAGCTCAATCTGTGTATCAATTAATAATACTAAAGCTTGATAAATATCATCCCTTGGCCGTGGTAAGTCAGGTGAAGGAAATAAAAAGGGTGATAAATGCTCGCGTAGTGAATTACCAATAGTTTTTTCAGAAATATGAAAGGTATCTTCAGTGGTGGTCAGCTTCCATATTAAAGCATCGTTAATGGCATCCCAAGTTGCCTGCATTACATTATTATCAGCATTTTTATCTTGCGAAAATTCTTTTGGTATTAGGTATTCAAAGGCATATAAACTGGCATAGGTTAATAACTCAAGTGGGGATAGTTCGATAAGTGGGGCTCTGTAAATCTCAACCTCAGCAACGCGTTCGCGATTATCCTGATCAAAGAAATGGCAGACTCTAATGAATTCACTGAATTCTTTAGTTAGGCGAGCCACGTGGTGGCGCGCCTATGATAGAAAAAGGCCTTCAGGTTTCCTTGCAAACAGTCAGTTATCAATTTCAAAAAGGCGCAACTGAAATGTTAGTGGTAAAAAGACTATAAGTGTTCAGTGTTAGTATAAATAAACTTCACTTACTGAGAATGAAAAATGAACCAAGATATCCTATCTCAACTGCTTGAAAGAATGCCCTTGGACTCGGGTATGGAGTTACCACCCAAAGTGTTTGTTGATATGCAGGGCGAATTTATTGAATTTGTTGATGGAGAGTCATTAACGGCTCGATTCCCCAATCAAGAACGATATCAAAATCCTTTTGGATTTATGCAAGGTGGGATTATTGTTGCGGCTATTGATAATACAATCGCACCCTTGAGTTATCTGGTTGCTCCACCCAATATCACTAAAGAAATTAATACCACACTTTTAAGCGTCCGATTACAGAAAATGATCACTATGTTGAGGTGACTGCTTCAATCGTGGAACAGACTTTGACGCATATAGTTTTACAAGCTGATCTTAGAAATGAAAAGGGAAAACTTGCTGCTAAAGCCATCGCTCATTGTGTTTTTATTAAGGGCAGAAAATAAAATTTATGCGGAATATATTATTAGGAGAAAATAGATGAAAAAATTAATAAAAATAGTCACGTTGTTTATAGGTTTAGCCCTTGATATGACAGGTATAGTGCAAGCCGAGATTCGATCTCAAATTGTTAACTATCAAATTGGAGAGCAAGCATTTCAAGGTTACTTTAGTTATGACGATGCAATTAAAGGTAAGCGTCCCGGTGTTCTCGTGGTTCATGAATGGTGGGGACATAATGCCTATGCTAGAAAGCGGGCTGATATGCTGGCAAAAATGGGTTATACGGCCTTTGCCTTAGATATGTATGGTAAAGGTAAGTTGGCGACTCATCCTGACGATGCGAAAAAATTTATGCAGGCAACTTTGGCTGATATGAATGTTGCAGAATCTCGATTTAATGCTGCCAGGCAGTTACTACAACAAGAAGCTACGGTCGAAGCCAATAAAATAGCCGCTATCGGCTACTGTTTTGGTGGTGGTACGGTGTTACACATGGCAAGAGTGGGTGGTGATAATTTGGCCGGTGTAGTCAGTTTTCACGGTTCGTTAGCAACCAATACGCTAGCGGATAAAGGGTCGGTTAAAGTCAAAATATTAGTATTCAATGGTGCTGATGATCCGTTTGTTACCACAGAACAAGTTACTGCATTTAAGCAGGAAATGCAGAATTCTGGGGCTGATTTAGAATTTGTGAATTACCCAGATGTTAAACACAGCTTCACCAATCCAGAAGCAGATGACTTCGGTAAACGCTTTAATATGCCGCTGGTTTATAACGCCGAAGCGGATAAAGATTCTTGGGCGCGGATGCAGGTGTTTTTGAGGCAGGTATTTGAAAATAGAGACTAAAGCGGAATACATTTTATTCTTGATCAAAAGCGAGAGGACTTTTTGATTTATTTTAATCGAATACTTTGCTTTTATAGACTTCATCAGCGACTACTTTAAACCAGCGTGGTCGGAAAATAGCCGTATACAGGCAAATCAACGTGGTGGTTGGAAATGGCAGAAAGCTAGCCACACTCATTAATAAGAGAAATAAAATAGTGAGAATACGTGTTTTCATAGGATTGTTTTGTTTCTTTAAATTGATTGTAGATACCTAGGTAAAAGCGTACACACTATTCAGGCCGACAACAAGCTAATATTGGCAGTGTGTCATTAATATCTAACTTGAAAAACAGCCCTGACTTTTTCCACACGCGGTCTAAACTTATACAAACAAGCTCATGCCCTCTGGCAATCAGTTGCACCATAATAGGCATAAAGGGATTGATATGTCCTTCGACGGGTTCAGCTGAAATAATTATTTTACTCATCGTTTAGTTATCTTTTTTTAAAAGTCGTTAAAAACATGAACGTGGTTTTAATCGCACGGGAATGCCACCTTTTGGTCGTAAGGTAACCGCCATTTCAATTTCAACCTCTTCTGTACTTACTAATTGCAGCTCATATTTTTGAAGAATCATGCTCAATAACAACTGACTTTCCATTAATGCAAAATGATTGCCGATACAAATACGTTCACCTGTGCCAAAAGGCATAAAGGTATAACGACGTTTTTCTGCTGTTAAAAAGCGATCAGGGTTAAATTCTTCAGGCTTATCCCAAAAATCGGCATGATGATGTAGATTGTAAATGCTGAACATAACTAAACTATTTGCTTTTAATGTATAGCCGTCTATTTCAGTCTCTTTATTCACTTTACGCATGATCAGCCCTACAGGAGGGCGAAAACGCATAGATTCATTCAATACTGCGCGGGTATAAACCAATGCCTGTAGATCAGCTTCATCAGGCACTTTGCCTTGTAAACTCGCCAACTCTCCTTGTACTTTAGCCAAAACAGTAGGGTGCTTGGCTAATAAATATAAAGTCCAGGTCAATAAATTAGCAGTCGTTTCATGCCCTGCACTAAAAATCGTAATGACTTCATCGCGAATTTGTTGATCTGTCATTTTCTCGCCACTTTCTGCATCATTAGCCTTTAATAACATGGCTAATAAATCATTTTTTGGCGTAGGATCTTGGCGGCGTTGCGCAATAATGCCGTAAATAACATCATCTAATAAGGCGCTGGCGTGTTTGAATTTTTGATTTGCGGGAGTTGGAATGCATAAAGGTAATGTCAGTGGGTTAGCTACCGTTTTTGCTGCATAGCGTAAACCTGTGTCCAAAGCAGGCGCAATTTTCTTTATATCACCTAAGACACTGGTACTGAACATGGTTTGCGTGATGACTTCTAAGGTCAGCTGCATCATTTCATCGGCAAGGTTCACTTCAGCATTATCACCGAGTATTTCCCAGCGACTTAAGGTATGCTGTCCAGCCGTTACCATTTGCTCGAACATATTCGTTAAATTACTACGCTGAAAAACAGGCTGCATAATACGCCGTTGTCTGCGCCATAAATCCCCCTGGCTAGTGACTAAGCCTTGCCCCAGAATTAATGCTAACCCTTTGGGCTTTTTCGCATCATACATTTTGACAAAAACATCACTTTGCTTAATTAATGCTTGTTCAATTAACCTAGGGTGACTAAATAAATAAAGTTGTTGCCGTGCTAATTTAAAGCCAACAATATCCCCGTAGTCACGCTGCCAATGACACAATGCTTGAAAGGCATCGGCTTTAAACTCACGTAAGTTACCCAGTAAAAACTGACCTTTAACTTGGGGGGTTATTTTTTTATGTGACATATGTTTTTTGTTGAATTATCGATTTAATAACGCGCATTTCTACAGGCTCTGTAATTTATGTTTGCGGGCCGTTCAGTGTGTATCCAATCTACGCCAATACATCGCTAATAAACTACCTGATACATTATGCCAAATGCTAAAAATTGCACCGGGCAATGCGGCAGCAACGGAAAAATACTTCACGGCAAGCGCCACACTCAACCCTGAGTTCTGCATTGCCACTTCGATACACACTGTTCGACAAGTCTTAGCATCATATTTTAATAACCAAGGAATGGCATAACCTACTATTAAGCCCAAAAGGTTATGCAAACACACCGCCAGCAAGACAGGTAATGCTAAAGCGTTTAAATTATCATGATTTAAGGCCACAATAATGGCGATAATAAAGACGATAGAAAATGAGGATAACAACGGAAAAATAGGCTGAAGTTTCTTTAGCCCTAAACTAAAAACACTATTTAAAAATGTGCCTGCTAAAACAGGCAGTAATACAATCAAAAATAAACTTTTTAACATCCCCTCGACAGGGACAGGCACGACTTGATTAAGATATAAATAAGTTAAAGCAGGCATTAAAATCACTGCGCATACGGTAGACACCACAGTCATTAAAATAGATAAAGCCACATTGCCTTTTGCCAGATAACACATCACATTAGACGCAGTACCGCCAGCACTAGCGCCTACCAAGACCATCCCCGTCATTACTTCGACAGACAAGCCTAATAAAATAGAGATGAGATAAGCAAAAAGCGGCATTAATAAAAACTGTATTGCCACGGCAATAGCAATAATCAATGGTTTTTTTGCCACCGCTTTAAAATCAAGCCAGTTTAAGGTCATTCCCATGCTAAACATGACTAATGCCAGCAAAGGCACAATCATAGCTTTGAATGATAAAAAAATCGCTGGATAGACGAAGGCAATGACAGAAAGAATAATCGCCCAAATAGGAAACAAATTAACGACTCGGTTAATCATTGATGATATTACCTTTGCTGTCCATCGCTTCAATTAAGCGAAATTGTTTGATTTTTGCAGTCTCCAAACCCAGTAAGCGAAACACTTCTTTTCTAGGCAACTGATTAATTTCATCAATTTTAACCCCATAGTTCAGTTTAAAAAAAGTATTCACCTTGCCCTTGGGGTAAGCACTTAAAACAGCGGCTACTTTATAATCAATCAATTTTTCAGCCTGTTCTAAAGCACTTTTAGTTTCAGTTTTTAAACCACTAGCCCACAGCTTTTGATTCTTCTTAACCGTCGTTTTCAGGCTTTCAACACCTAATGCTTTGGCGCGCATAGCCGCTAAACGACTGCTTTTATTTGTCCCTACCAATAATGCACCGCTCACCGAGCTTGTTTTTTCTTCTTCCATATTTAATCTACAGATTGTTATCAACAATTCGTCATTATCTCGCATAAAAGGATTCTGTCACAAAAAATAAGCTGCTTGGGCTTGTAAGTTCTTTTTATCAAATAACCCCGTCTTGCTGATGCGTTAAATGAAAATGCCAAGTACTTAGCAACTGATATTGCTGACATGAACGCAGCAGCTACAGCCAAATTAAGCGATAACAAAGAGGATGTGCTTTATTACGCAGCATTACAGCAGATCAATGACACAAAGTTATTCCAGCTTTAAAGCACACATACGCCAAAGTAATGCGCGAATTATCAAAGCGCGTTCAGCCTAATAATTATTATTAGTGGCAGCCTTTTCTCTGGATAACCCTAAATAAGCTTAATTAATCAATGAGAAGCAACAAAAATAACCCTGTTATTTTCCGTTGTGTTAATTGAGGATAACTAAATGCAAATCCTCTCTATACCACTAGTTACACACATTTTCTGTGGATAAGACTGTGTGTAGTTTTTGCGTAACTGTCTCAGCCCAGCGTATTCAAAGGCTACAGTTTAAATCGTACAAAATTTATACAATTATTCGAAATTTGACAAATACTATGTAGAGACTCGGTTTTATAAGGGGTACAGAGCGCTAATATCAATTTACGCACGAATCCTCACGCTCGGCCAATATGCTCGGGCATTATTCATTTACATTGGCAAAACAGATCGAAAATGGAAATCTCAGAGCGTTAAATCAGGTTGAAATTTCTTAGCGACTATTTTCGTCTGACGCTGAAAATCAGGGAAACGGAGAGCAGCGAAGTGATGATTTTTAGTCCGCAGTAGGCGACAGGGAAATTCGCCTAAGTTCGTTCGGGAGGTAAGAATTTTATCCCGACAGCCGTCAAGTCAATGAGGTAGATTTAACGAAGCGGCTTTTGTGCGTAGTTGAATCGTACGCAGGACGTACTGGGGCCAATGCTGTTGACTTAAGAATAAGCTCCTTCTCCAAAGGGAGAAGGTTGGGATGAGGGGAGTTATAAAGGCATGGTTTTATTCTCCTCACCCAACCCTCTCCAACAAGAGAGGGCTTAAGTCAACAGCATTGCGTACTGGGGCTTCCATAAATCGCTTCGTAGGTGAATGAACGGTGGCGATAGGACATCCCAATGTTTCATGAACTAGGATGGCGCGCCTATTTTTGTTTTTATTCAGCTAAAGTAGCTTCATAAACCCGTAACAAGCGTAACCCTAATAAAAATTTTAACCGTTTTTTATTAATTGCTACAGATGTTACCTATCTGGCACTGATTTTTAAAAGACTAGGTAAACAGAAACATAGATGACCTAAGCTTGACCGATAGCCAAGCTAATTGTCGACTAATAGCTTATTAATCAAACTTTGATCTAAATCAATTCTTCTGTAATTGCTTACTTTGAGATTGTACTTCTTTTAATAATTCATCCCAGCTATCAGGAGGATGCCCACTTTTTAGCATTTTCTCAAAAATGCGGTATGCATCAGTTTTACTGTCATAAGCTCGCTTTGTACTTTCATCATTAACCCATGCGTAAACAATAATTTTACTCTCTAGGTGAAAACGAAAAAAGAGTCTGTATTGTTGAAAGAATTTAGCTCTGAACCAATGCTTATGCTCACTACCTAATGTATTTTCCTGCCTATATTCAGCAGATGTTGGATCTTGTGGAATAACCTCAAAGGCAAGTTTTTCAATTGCGGCCAAGCGTTTAGTCGCATTCTTCTTTTTATAATTAACAGGGTCTTTTTGTTGTAGCTTTTCAACTTGCTTAATGAGAGATTCAGTTTGATCTAAAAATAGAGGATGGGCAAACAGTGTCCAGCCATTAATGACTAACGGTTCTAATTGAGGCACACTTAATCATCCTCATCAGCAAGAGGGCTATCCAAGTCAATATCAACATCAGATACTAATGTTTTCATCCTATTAGCTAAGTTGCCATCTAATGCTGTCAGGCGGTTAGGTCTATCGCTTAGATCATTTGCTAATAGATTCAAAAACTCACTCAGAACAGGGTCACTCTCTTGCGTTTCAGCACGCGAAATAAGCACATCACCATTAGACTGAATGCTATAACGTAATTTATCTCGCTTATGCAAATGCAATGCATTTCTAACTGTTTCAGGGATTGTCGTTTGATAGCGATCCGTTAATTTAGATTCACTACTCAAGATTGATGTATTCATAATTATCTCCTATCTCAACGGGACAATAGTAATGCGATTGCATTACCTCGTCAAGTAAAGGCTCTATTAAGCTGTAGAATTTAATGACACACTTTTTTGTTTTTATTTTAGCTAGAGTAGATCCATAACCCCGTAACAAGGGTAACCTTCATAAAAATTTCAACCGTTTTTTATTAATTGTTACAGATGTTACCTATGTGACGTGTTTTTTAAAGAGTTAGATAAACAGAAATATAGATGATTTAAGCTTGGCCGATAGCCAAGCGTTATAGAGCTAATAAAGCATTATTAATGCTGATATTGAATACCTTAGAGGCATTAGTTATTTTAATTTTCAATCGAGTCTGACCCTACTGGTTGCTACTGGTTGTCTATGACATCTATAATATAACAGCAGAATTAAGATTGTATTCCTTGTTGAGGAGCTTAACTGCCGTCTAGATTATTAACTGTCATCATTTGACTGTGAAGTGGCAACCCTTCAGATTTTGAAGGGTAAACGAATTCTTATCATCGCAAACTTGATCATTACATTTTGATATAAGTGGCCGCATGCATGTTATGCAGTTGCCTAATGATGTGCTACATAATCCTTAAGCACTTCATCCACCCTAGTTTGCCAGCCTTTCCCTGTGTCTTTGAAATAATCAACTACTTCAGGTGATAGACGAATACTAATAGGTTTTTTGTGAGTGCTGGATTTAGGCCTACCCATTGGTTTTAATTGAGCAAATTCTGCCTTAGTTAACTCATAGGTATCATTGTCGGCTGCAATGCCTGCATTGATCACTGTATCCTCTTCATCTGTCGGAATAATAGTATTCTCTTTAAGCATTGGCATATTTTTTTACCTCTCTTTTATTGGCTTTTCGTAAGCTAATTACTCTGCGAATATCGCCTCTGTCGGTATAAATGACATTCATTAAGCGTAGCCCTATGTAAGCGTACCCTATGATACGTGTTTCTTGGTAATTACCCCGTAAATCTTCTGTTGCCCATAAAGTATCCCACTCAAGTAATTGTGCGTCAGCAAGTGAAATACCATGCTTTTCAATATTGAGTTTATTTTTATTTGGGTCAAATGTAATTTCCATGCACTTACCGTATATACAATAAGTAAAAAAGTAAAGTATTTAGGAGGAATATATAAAACAGTCCTCCTAAAAATAAGCACCATATTATTAGCATTGCAGTCTTACGATGAAAATATAATGCTTGGTAGGACACGCTGTTAGGACGAAGTTCTAACCGCACGGAGGATGATTTAAAATCCTGACGCTATATAAAATGCATAATGTTTTAAAGCGTTGCGAAAAATTAGTTTAAAGATTCAGTTTATTAAAATCCTGACGCTATATAAAATGCATAATGTTTTAAAGCGTTGCGAAAAATTAGTTTAAAGATTCAGTTTATAAAAGCTATTAAAAAATATTAAATAGATGTAGATTTATTCGACCCACACGCTAAACATTTGTAGGGAACCTCGAAAAACATGAAACCTAAGAAAAATAAGTTCTCAATAAAAATTCACTCTATAAATCATAGAATATC
>CBDUDV010000052.1:0-18359 GCA_965366065.1 uncultured bacterium
ACAGAATCAACAGAATCAACAGAATCAACAGAATCAACAGAATCAACAGAATCAACAGAATCAACAGAATCAACAGAGCAACAAGAAATAATCCAGCCAGCAGCGCCGGAAGAAAGCGTACCAAGTGTGCAGCAGCCCATTCAGCTAGCTCAACTTGAAAAAGGCTTGTGTTTTAAAGTTTTACAGGCAGATAAGGGGCTTATCCAAAAGCAGCTAGCTGCCTATTCGGTATCATTTTTTGCACGCACTGAACAATATATTAGCCACTACTTTTTATTGACAGAGCAGAGCGCATCAATTGCTGAAATGAAGGCTAATGCTCAGGGTATTAAACAAGAAGGGCTGGATGTATGGGTGATTGAAAAAGGTGAGTTTGAAAAACGTATTTCTTTAGGTGTGTTTTCTAAAGTGGCTAATGTGAATAATGCAAAAGTTAAATATATGCAAGCGATACAGCAAGAACTAGAAATTGTGCCACGATATAAAGAGATAGAAAATCATTACTTTAAAGTTAGCCTAGGCGAAGCTGAGGCAAGTGAATTGCTGGAAAATTTAGGTGAGTATCAAGTGGCAGCTGAACAGTGTTTACCTAAATGAAAACGTAATTATTAATTGTTCCAAAAGCCCTCGTTGCTCCATTGATTTAAGTAATAAGAGCACATAGTCTTGGGACGAAGGCTTGGAATTCCTATAATAATATATAAACCAGTCTAAAGGCTGCGCCATACCTTAATTTAATAAGTTTTTAGAGTAGGAGTGGCGCTGAATAAACGCCTATTAAACGCGATCTAAAATTAATTCTAGAACTAATTTACTACCAAAATAAGCTAACACTAAAGAAAGAAATCCGTACAGTGTCCAAGTAATGGCTGTTTTTCCACGCCAACCATAATATTTTTTACCCAGTAATAAGCAACTAAAGATTACCCAAGCTAATAGGGATAAAATAGTTTTATGCACTAAATGTTGCGCGAATAAATCATCAATAAAAACAAATCCGGTTAACAGTGAAATGCTTAAAAAACCGACACCTACCGAAATCATTTGGAACAATAATGCTTCCATTGCCTGCAAAGAGACTAAGGATTGCAGGAATTTTCCCGTAATATGGTTTTTTAAATAGTAATTCTGTAGCGTTAATAATAAAGCTTGTACAGCCGCAATTGCTAGTAAGCTAAACGCGCTGATTGAAGTTAATATGTGCGCTAGCATTTCAATCGATAAACCAGTCATTGCCGGTGCGTCGCTTGGAAATAGGGTATGTAATAATAAAAATAATGCAGCACTAGGAAAAAGCAGAATACCTAGTTTTGCCACCGGCTTGGATAGCGCTGCCAGTAATAAAAAAAACACAATAATCAGGGCAATAAAGTTAGCAATAGAAAATAAACTAAAATCTAAACCTTGTTTATTGACTATATCTACAGCAATAAAGCCAGTATGAGTGAGTGCGGCTAACCAAGCACAAAACATGCTGAATTTGCTGATTCGAGAATTTTGAATGCTTTTTATTAAGCCAAGGCTACTGACTAAGTAAAATAAAAAACTAATGCTGGTGAGTGTATTTAAAATCATAAAAAACTAAACGGTGAGCGTAAAAGTGACAGGTCCGTCATTGATGAGTGAAACTTGCATATCAGCACCAAAAACGCCAGCTTGTGTTGCAGGGTATGATTGCTTAGCAAGCGAAAGTAGATGGTTAAACAGTAGCTGTCCTTGCTCTGGTGAAGCCGCCGGCGTAAAACTAGGGCGGTTGCCTGAATTTGTATCAGCCGCTAAGGTAAACTGGGGGATTAATAATAAGCCACCTTGTATCGCTTTTAAGCTTAAATTCATGCGGTCATCAGCATCTGGGAAAATCCGATAATTTAAGATGCGCTCTAATAAGCGCTGTACTGACTTCTCAGTATCGTTTTTTTCAACTGCAATTAATGCCATGATGCCTTGTTCTATTTTTCCTACGTTATTCCCCTCTATGCTAACACTGGCTTGCGTTACGCGCTGAATAATTGTAATCATCTTTAAACGAGTAAAGTATCTAAAGCCATCATCAAAATAAAGCCGAACATTAAGGCAAATGTCGCATAACGTGAACGGCCATTAGAATGTGTTTCAGGGATGATTTCTTCTGTGATAACAAACAGCATAGCACCAGCAGCAAAGCCCATAGCAAACGGTAAAACGGAAGAAAATACAGAAACCATGGTGATACCTAGTAAGCCACCAATAGGTTCAACCAATCCGGTTAAGGTAGCAATGCCCACTGACTTCCATTTGTTGTAACCTAAAGCAACCAAGGGTAAAGCAACGGCTAAGCCTTCAGGAATGTTTTGTAAGGCAACGGCAATCGCCAACACAAGGCCATTATGCATATCACCGGTACCAAAACTAACGCCGACTGACATGCCTTCAGGAAAGTTATGAATAGTGATAGCGACAATAAAAAGACTGATTTTTTGTAAAGAATCGACTTGATTAGTCAATTCCGAACCAAAATGTAAGTGAGGTAATTTCTTGTCGGCTAAGTGTAAAAATATTGCGCCCACTAACATGCCGATGGCAACTATCCATAAGCCTTTATCGGGCCAAATTTCGTTACCAAATTCGATGCCAGGTAATAATAAAGAAAATGCGGTAGCGGCAAGCATGACACCTGCTGCTGCACCTAATAAGCTATTAAAAATATCATTAGAAATTTCTTTAAAAAATATGGCAGGTAGTGCACCTACGCCAGTAGCAAGGCCGGATAAAATACAAACGAAAAAACCTATCATCGCAACTTTACCAATAAACAGATATAAGCTACCAAACACGATGGCTTGGGATAGTAGGAATAAGCTTATAGCGATTAACCAGCGTTGAGCTATTGGGTAGGTGAGTAGTTTTTGATAATAAGAACAGTCATTTAAGCGCGACTGAATGCTTTCAAACAAAGGATTAGGGAGTGAATCTGTCATAAGTTCCTCAGTTTATTTTAGTGTTTAATAGGATAATTTTTTAAAGTCCTTTATTGTATAGAGTATTAGCGATTAAATGATAATTTTTTTGGTGTGTATTGCGTGATAAACAAAGAATTTAATAGGATTGGCCTAGTCATATTGCTCTTAATGATGCAGCCTTGCCAAGCAGGTATTTATTTTTGGACCGATGATCAAGGAAAAAAACATTTTTCGGACACTAAACATCCCAGTGCAAGTGAATATCAACAAAGTCAGCATATTTCATTTTATTCGATTAAGACTATTTATGATGGCGATACAGTACAGCTGGAAGATGGTAGAAAAATACGCTTAGCAGGTATTAATACCCCAGAAATTGCTCACAGGAATAATCGTGCGCAAGAAGGCGGGGATGCGGCAAAACAATGGCTAACTCAGGTATTATCAGCAAGCAAAGTACGACTAAAGTTTTCTGAGCAGAAACAAGATAAATACAAGCGGTACTTAGCGCATATATTTACCGAGAAAGGGATACATATCAATTTAGAGTTGGTGAAGCGTGGATATGCAAGTATTAATATATTTCCACCGAATATTGCTTATGTTGATGATTTGCTCAAAGCATCAAATAGCGCTGAAATTAAACAAATAGGTATTTGGCAGTATCCTAGCTATAAAACTAAACTAGCGTCAGAGTTAAATCCAAATAATAAGCAGGGGTGGCAGCGTATTGTGGGTAAGGTTATTAAAATTAAACGCACTAAGAAAAACGTTTATTTAATTATGTCTGATACCTTTAAACTGCAGATAAAAAAACAATTTTTAGAATATTTTCCGAAAATAAATGATTTAAAAGGTAAAAAAGTTGAGGCAAGAGGCTGGGTAAACAAGCATAAAAAGCAATACTTAATGCAGGTGATGCACCCTAGTGTATTAAAGTTTATACATTAGTGGTATTAGCGATCATTACTTTATTCCTGCCAAGATCTTTTGCCATATAAAGTGCCTTGTCGGCACGATTTAAAAGTTGATCGATTGTATTGTCGGTTTCAGATAATACCGATATACCCGAGCTAACAGTAAAGTGAATGGGCGTATTGTCATTGCTGAGAATGCTGGTTTTTTCAACCTCTGTGCGTAGTTGTGAGGCTATTTCATAAGCGCCTTGCTCGTTCGTATTAGGCAGTAATAAAACAAACTCTTCACCACCAATTCTGGCTGAGATATCGCTTTCGCGTGTCTGTTGAATTTTTTGTGCGAAAATCTTTATGACTTCATCACCTAGGCTGTGGCCATAGTCATCATTAATGCGTTTAAAATGATCAAGGTCAAACATAATCAAACTTAATGGTGTTTTTTCCCTCCTAGCTAATAAAATTAATTTTTCACTTATTTCGTACAAAAAACGTCTGTTATGAAGGCTGGTTAATGGATCCTGATTAGCAAGTTCTTTTAGCTCTAAAGTGCGTTCCTTTACTTTTTTTTCTAGCTCAATATTTTGATTGTTGATGATAAAAACTTTTTCATTTTGTAGTGATTTTATTTTATAGGCAAGTGCCAGAGAAAATAAACTTATTTCAATAACAGCGCCAACAATAATTCCATGTCGATTGATTAAGGTATAAGGCAGTACGCCTACTGACATAAGAGAGTAGAGCGTGGCTAATGAGATGAAAGAAAATTGAGCAACAATATAAAAAATAGCTGGTTTGCTCCCTTTGTTAAAGCACTTTATGGCTACAAAAATTAAAAAAGGCAGCACCAAAGGAACTAAGGCGGTGACGATTGTAAAAGTAACACGAAGATCAATGATGCTTAAAAAGCAGAGAAGTAGAAAAAAATAAAAAAGCCCCTGAAGACTCCGGTCTATTTTAGGCAATAATGATCGAGTATCTAATAAACTACGGCTAAAATTGATAAATGTTGCGACAAGGAGTGGGATTATTATGCCGATAGCTAAATAGTACAGGTTGGGGGAGCTAATGGTATTTACAGGCAGAAAGTTGTTAATTATTGCTTGCCAGCTTAAGAATAAGCCAGAATAAATAACATAGTTTAAGTACGAGGCATCTTTTGTGTAGGCAAAGATAAACGCGTTATAAACCATTAAAGAAAATAGAGTGCCAAAGAAGAAAGCATAATAACTGTTGTAACTTGCAAAGTAGTTATTTAATGATTGTGTATTAAGTACATAAATAGCCCAGTTAACAGGGAAAAAAGTAGAGTTACTGAGATAAACAGTTTTAGTCTCCCCTGCGCTTAAGTGTAGCTGAAATTTTGCGGGCTTAATGGCCATATTACTGGATAGGTAATTAATTCCTTTTTTTTCTGTCGTGTAGGAACCATCAGTAGAGAGGGTATGAAAATTTATTGTATGTATTGAGTTTTCCGTATATTGAATAAAATAATTGACGGGGGAATGTGATTGATTCGAAACTTTAAATTTCACCCAAAAAGTAGAAGCGGAATAGCCTTCACTTAAATGGTTAGAGCTTGTTATGAAGTCAGTGCGTTGCCTGATTTCATCAAAGGATAATTGAGCAGACTTATCCTCAAAGAAATCTACAGAAAAACGCTTGAAACTATCTTCTTGATTAGATACCACTAATTCGCTACTGGTAGCATAAACTGAAGCGCTAAGAGAAAGAAGCAAAAATAAGAGTATGGAATGCAGCAAAACAAAGTCCTTTGGAAGAATATTGGAACTGCCTTCCTCATGAGAAAACTAAGGAAGATTAAGTGATCATCCTAACATTCATTAACTATTTAAAAAATTAATGTTTTAGTAGGTGAGTTAGCTTATATCGCATAAACTAAAAAAAGGTAACACGAAATTGTTAAACAGGATTGTTAATGGAAACAGTAGAAACTTTTTTAAATGAAATAAGCAGCTTTGTGTGGGGGCCAGTGATGCTGGTTTTACTACTAGGCATCGGTATTTATTTAACCCTAGGTCTACGTTTTTTTACCTGGCGCAATACCTATGCGGCAATAAAATTATTGTGGAGTGATAGGGTTGCGGATAACAAAGGTGATATCACGCCATTTCAAGCATTAATGACCGCACTTTCAGCAACGATAGGGACAGGCAATATAGCCGGCGTTGCAACCGCGATTGCGCTAGGTGGCCCTGGGGCTATTTTCTGGATGTGGGTCACAGCATTATTTGGCATGGCCACAAAATATGCAGAAGCGGTATTAGCAGTAAAGTACAGAGAAGAAGATGAAAGAGGGCGTTATGTCGGTGGCCCTATGTACTATATTAAAAATGGCCTAAAATCACACTGGCGCTGGTTGGCGACTGCTTTTGCATTTTTTGGAGCGATTGCAGCTTTTGGAATTGGCAATATGGTGCAAGCAAACTCCGTTGCTGATGCGGTTAATAGTTTATTTGATATTCCCACTGCTTACACTGCTATTGCTTTAACTGTATTAAGTGCGGTTGTTATTTTAGGCGGCATTCAACGGATTGCAGAAGTGGCTGCTAAATTAGTACCACTGATGGCCATTACTTATATACTTGCAGCATTAGCGATCATTATTGCGCAATACCAAGCTATTCCTCAGGCATTCAGCTTAATTTTTACCCATGCTTTTTCTGAAACTGCGGCAGTAGGTGGCTTTACCGGCGCAGCGGTGTGGGCAGCGATACGCTTTGGTGTGGCGCGCGGTATTTTTTCCAATGAAGCAGGCTTAGGTAGTGCGCCTATTGCCCATGCAGCAGCAAAAACAAATCACCCCGTTAAACAAGGGATGGTTGCCATGTTAGGGACCTTTATAGATACCATTCTGGTTTGTACCATGACAGCCTTAGTAATTATTTTAAGCGGTGCTTGGTCTAGTGGTGTTAATGGGGCTGCTTTATCTAGTTTAGCGTTTAGCGCAAATTTACCGGTTTTGGGTGGATATATCGTGGTGTTTGGTTTGGTTGTTTTTGCTTTCACAACGATATTAGGTTGGAGTTATTATGGTGAACGCTGTGCTGAATATTTGTGGGGGACTAAAATTATTTGGCCTTACCGCATATTATGGCTTTGTGCTATTCCCATTGGAGCGATGAGTAAATTGACTTTAGTGTGGTTGGTAGCCGATATATTAAATGGATTAATGGCCATTCCTAACTTAGTCGCTTTAATCTTATTGAGTCCTGTTATTTTTAAAATAACGGCTGATTTTCTCAATACGCATAAGCGTAGTGCTTAAGCGCTTTATTAGTCAGGCTGAGTGAGCTAACATACAGCGTTTGATTCGCTCATTAGGCGAATTACTTTTATTTTTTAGATTTTGCATAGATAGGCGTATGGGCATACAAGATAATTTTGAACAAATTCCTTTAAAAGACTTCACTGAAAAAGCCTACTTGGATTATTCCATGTACGTTATTTTAGATAGAGCCTTACCCAATATTGGAGATGGTTTAAAACCAGTACAAAGACGTATAATATATGCGATGTCTGAATTAGGGTTGAGTGCGGTTTCTAAACATAAAAAATCCGCAAGAACAGTCGGGGATGTACTCGGTAAATATCATCCACATGGTGATTCAGCCTGTTATGAAGCCATGGTATTGATGGCGCAACCCTTCTCATATCGCTATCCTTTAGTTGATGGGCAAGGAAACTGGGGCTCACCGGATGATCCTAAATCCTTTGCCGCGATGCGTTATACCGAATCGCGCTTAACAGGCTATGCGCAAACCTTATTAAAAGAATTAGGCCAAGGAACCGTTGATTGGACGGATAATTTTGATGGCTCATTACAAGAGCCCGCTTTATTGCCTGCACGTGTACCGAATATTTTATTAAATGGCACGATGGGCATTGCAGTAGGCATGGCAACCGATATTCCTCCGCACAATTTAAGAGAAGTTGTGAATGCGTGTGTGCATTTATTAGATGAGCCGGATGCTGATTTAGATGCCTTATTTAATTTTATTCAAGGCCCAGATTATCCCACTGATGCTGAAATTATCAGTAGTCGTGAGGATTTACAGAAAATATATATTAATGGTAATGGCTCGGTACGGATGCGCGCTAAGTACGAGCTAGAAGAGCATAATATTGTTATTACTGCACTACCGCATCAAGTTTCAGGGTCTAAATTATTAGAGCAGATTGCGGCACAGATGCTCGCTAAAAAGTTACCGATGATTGATGATTTACGTGATGAGTCTGATCATGAAAAACCCACACGACTGATTATCATGCCTAAATCTAAACGTGCAAATGTTGAAGATATTATGTCGCATTTATTTGCGACGACTGATTTAGAAAAAACCTATCGTGTTAATCTCAATATGATAGGTTTAAATGGCCGCCCTAAAGTGAAGGGTTTACGTACTATTTTAGTGGAATGGTTAAGCTATCGAACTGAAACCGTTCGTCGCCGCTTACAATATCGTCTAGATAAAGTGTTGGCGCGTTTGCATATACTAGAAGGTTTATTAATTGCTTTTCTTAATATAGATGAAGTGATTGCTATTATCCGTACTGAAGATGAACCTAAGCCGGTTTTGATTGAGCGCTTTAGTATTAGTGATATACAAGCAGAAGCTATTTTAGACTTAAAACTGCGTCACCTCGCTAAGTTAGAAGAAATGGCGATTAAAGGGGAGCAAGCGGAATTAGCAAAAGAACGTGATCATTTACAGAAAATCTTAGCTAGCAAACGTTTATTAAATCGCCTTATTCGCAAAGAGTTGATTGAAGATGCGGATAAATATGGTGATGACCGCCGCTCTTTAATTGTAGCAAGAGGTGCGGCGCAAGCCTTAACAGCGACTGCATTAATATCTAATGAGCCGTTAACTATTATTTTGTCTGAAAAAGGCTGGATCCGCGCAGCAAAAGGACATGATAGTGATGTTAAATCCCTCAATTATCGCTCAGGTGATGCTTACCTTGATTCCGTATTGGGAAGAACTACACAGCCGGTTTTTGTGTTTGATTCAAAAGGGCGTGTTTATACTACCTCCACACATGATTTACCTTCGGCACGTAGCCAAGGTGAACCTTTAACCGGGCGCTTAAAACCCGCAGCAGGCGTATTTTTTACTCACTTATTAGCGGGTAGAGAAGAGGAATGGTTATTATTATCCAGTGACGCAGGTTATGGATTTAGAGTGCAAGTTAAGGATTTAATATCTAAAAACAAAGCGGGCAAAGCTTTAGTTACCTTACCTGCCGACGTTAAATTATTAACCCCGGTCAAAATAGCAAATACCACAGACTTTATTGCAGTGGCGACTTTACAAGGGCGATTACTTATTTTCCCTGTCTCCGCATTACCCGCGCTTACTAAAGGTAAAGGCAATAAATTGATTCAAATTCCTACCGCGGATCTTACTGCGCAAACAGACAAAGTTGTCTCGGTTGCCGTGATTGCAGAAGGAAAAGCATTAAAAATAGACGCAGGTAAGCGAACTTTAACCATGAAGCCCGCAGATATGGAGAGCTATTTAGGCGTGAGAGCGAAACGGGGTGGACATCTACCGCGTGGTTTTCAGCGTGTTGATGCGATGAAAGGCGCAGAGTAATCCATGGCGGCAGCGAAAAAAACACCGAGAAAGCGCAAAGCATCAGCAAAAAAGAAATCAGCGCCTAAAATTAATAAGCATTTGAAACGCTATTTCTTTATTTCTGCGCTTGTCGCGGTGTTTGGATTCATTAGTTACTTAGGTTATTTAGATTATACGGTTAAACATCAGTTTGAAGGCAAGCGTTGGACGATTCCAGCGCATGTTTATGCAAATCCTATCGATATTTATGCGGGCTTGAAACTAAGCCCTAAGCAATTGTTATTTGTACTCAAAAAATTGCATTATCAGCCTGATAGTCGGCTGACTTCACAGGCGAGTTATGCGGCATTAAGAAATCAAATTACCCTAAAAACACGGCGTTTTATTTTTTGGGATAAGGTGCAAGAGAGCCAATATATACGCATTAAATTTACGAATAACGAAATTAATCGCATTGTTGATATGAAAACAGGCGGTGAATTGGCGGTTGTTCGCTTAGATCCAGAACAAATAGGAAGCTTTTATCCGGCACATAAAGAAGATCGTGTGTTGGTTAAATTAGATGAAGTGCCGCAAACATTGATTAACGCTTTGGTTGCTACGGAGGACCGTGACTTTTATCAACACTGGGGCGTTTCTGCAAAAGGTATCGCGCGAGCAATATGGGTCAACATTAAAGCAGGAGGCTTTGTACAAGGCGGTAGTACCTTAACGCAGCAATTAGTTAAAAATTTCTTTTTAACCCCTGAGCGTAGCTTAACGCGCAAAATTAATGAAGCCTTTATGGCGTTTATTTTAGAATATCGTTATAGCAAAGATGAGATTTTAGAAGCGTACTTAAATGAAGTGTATCTTGCGCAAGATGGCGCTTATGCAGTACATGGCTTTGGTTTAGCCAGTGAGTTTTATTTTTCTAAACCGCTACATAAATTACCCTTACATGAGGTTGCGGCCTTAGTTGCCTTAGTAAGAGGGCCTTCTTATTACGATTTACGTAGGAATTCTGAGCGTGCATTAAAGCGTCGTAATCGAGTCTTAGCTAGCTTGCATGAGCAAGAATACATTTCTGCTAAGCAGTATGAGCAAGCTGAAAAGCAAGTTCTAAAAATTGTCCCTTTTGCGCATCGTGCTGCAAATCGTTACCCTGCTTTTATTGATTTGGTAAAGCGTCAGCTAAAAAGTGAATATAACGAAACTGATTTAAACTCTACGGGACTTAGGATTTTCACCACATTAGAAAGTCATGTGCAAGATGCACTTGATAAGAGCGTTAGTCAGCAATTAGCTAAAATTGAAAAGACGGGAAAGCGTAAAAAATTAGAGACAGCCGCTGTGGTTACACGAAGAGCAACGGGTGAGGTAGTTGCTTTAACGGGAGGGCGAGATAGTCAAAAGGTAGGTTTTAATCGTGCCTTAAATGCGCTACGACCGATAGGTTCATTAATTAAACCGCTGGTGTATTTAACCGCGCTTGAATATCCTGAGAAATACACGCTGGTTACGCCGATAAGTGATACAAAAATCGAACTTAAAGTAGAAAAAGGCAAAATTTGGCGGCCGCAAAATTATAGTCGTAAAGAGCATGGCGAAATCCCTTTGCATATGGCTTTAGCGCATTCTTATAATTTAGCCACTGTACGCTTAGGTATGGATGTGGGGTTAGGGCGTATAGCAAAAACGATCAGAGCAACCGGTGTGACACGGCCGATTAATTTATACCCTTCATTATTATTAGGCGCTTTGTCGTTAACGCCTTTTGAAGTCACGCAAATGTATCAAACGCTGGCAGCAGAAGGATTTTCTATGCCATTACGCTCCATTAATGCGGTAGTAAATACTGAAGGACAACTATTGCAGCGTTACCCTTATGTTTTAAAACAAGCCCTCGATCCAGCGGCGAGCTATTTAACTAATACAATATTGCAAGAAGTGATGCGCTCAGGTACAGGAAAATCATCGGCTTATAGCTTGCCTAAGGGCTTAGATAGTGCAGGTAAAACAGGAACCAGCAATGATTTAAAAGATAGCTGGTTTGCGGGTTTTACGGGTGATTATTTAGCGGTGTTTTGGGTGGGAAGAGATGATGCTAAGCCAGCAGGCGTCACGGGTGCAAGTGGGGCGCTTAAATTATGGGCAGGATTAATGTCTAAAGTTGCGACTGAGCCTGTGTTATTATCTCGGCCTGATTCGATTGAAAATACGTGGATAGATGACGATAGTGGTCTGCAAACGACAGGCTTGTGTCCGTCAGCAAGCAGTTATCCATTTGTTATAGATTCTGAACCAAAACAGCGCTCGTTATGCGTAGAGTCGAGTATAAAAAAAGTCCGCCATTGGATTGATGGCATCTTACAGGAACATTTTTAATGAAAAAACTAAGCGCTTTAATTTTAGTCTTATTTTCTATGCCACTTTTTGCTGAATCAACAGCGCTGCAAGCGTTAGAGAAATTTATAGCCAGCGCTCACCATGTAGAGGCTAATTTTACGCAATTATCACTGGACGAGTCAGGTAAGCCGGTACAAACAAGTTACGGAAAATTCTACTTACAACAACCGGGTAAATTTCGTTGGAATTATACTAAGCCTTACTTACAAGAAATCGTTGCTAAGGATGATAAAGTTTGGTTTTACGATGCTGATTTAGAACAGGTCATCATCAAAAAAATAGATCAATCAATTGGCGATACCCCTGCGTTACTACTAAGTGGCGCGGTTGATTTAAAAGCAAAGTATCAGCTAGTTGAGCAAGCACAAAAAAATGGCCTACATTGGGTAAAATTAATCCCTAAACAGCAAGATAGCAGCTTTAAATATATTTTAATCGGCTTGAAAGCAGGGGTGCTCAGTGAAATGGAGTTGAGCGATAATTTTGGCCAGTTAACTAAGATTATATTTTCAGAACTGAAGTTACCTAAAAAGCTAGAGCCGACCTTATTTGATTTCAAAGCCCCTAAAGGGACGGATGTTTTTGAAGGTTAAAAAACTAGCTGACTTGTTTTCTACGACGATAAAAATGGTAGAGCGTTAATAATAAAATAGCGCCTACTGTATCGGCTAACCAATCATTAACATCACTAGATCGTCCAATAACAAACGATTGATGCCATTCATCGGAAGCGCCGTATAAGCTAGAAAATATCAAGCAACTCGCTAAAAATAAGCCATAAGAAAATGCTAAGTGTCTAAAAGCACGTACTGTAAACGCAGCTAAAATAAAATACGCACCCATATGCATGATTTTATCTTGGTGAGGAAATTTTAAAGGCGTGGGTAGCGAGCTTTGGTCAGATAACCAAAAAATAAAACAGCAAAAAAGGATGAGTAAAATGGTATCTACATATTTCATATTGATTTTTAACCGTTTATAAATGAATAATATTTTTGACTTTGCAGACGCTTGTTTACACCGCATTGATATAGCTGAGAAACTGGCATTGACTAAAAAGGCTTGGCAATTATATCAGCAAGGTGAATTAAACTTTAGTTCTAAACACAGTCCGGAAAGTATTGATAAAGTCATTTTTCCAGCCAAGCCGGAACTACTCGCGCCACGGTTTATGCCTGGACGTAAATTAGGCAGCAAAGCGGGAGTTCAAGCTTTTTATCATTCATTAGCGCATATTGAGTTTGTTGCAATTTATTTAGCCTGGGATATGCTATATCGCTTTCGTGGCTTACCCGAACAGTTTTATTGTGATTGGCTACAAGTCGCTTATGAAGAGGTGTTACATTTTGAGATGATTTGTGAACATCTACAGACACTGGACTTAGCTTATGGCGATTTGCCTGCACATCAAGGATTATGGGATCATGCTAAAGACACCGATTATGATGTGTTGGCGCGCTTAGCTATTATTCCTCGTTGCATGGAAGCGCGTGGCTTGGATGTAACGCCGGTTATGATTGAGAAAATTGCTAACATTAATGATCAAAACGGCGTGGCACTTTTAACTCGAATACTCAATGATGAAAAAAAACATGTGGAATTTGGCTCCATCTGGTTTAACTATCAATGTGCTCAGGAAAATAGAGAGTCTGAAGAAAGCTTTAAATATTTTCTATTAAAACACTTTGATCAAGGCAAGCCGAAAGGGCCATTTAATACTGAGTTGCGTTTACAGGTCGGCTTTACGCAAAGTGAAATGGATTGGTTAGAAGATCAATAAACTCCTTGAGATATTTTTTCTTAATAGCAACAAGTACACGAACAAACAGTAAAACAGGGTAAAATACTCGATTATTTCGCTTTAAGGCTTGTTCCTTCAAGCTTATCTTAACTTCAAATTTTAATAAACAAACATTATGGCACTATATTGTGGAATTGTCGGTTTACCAAACGTAGGTAAATCAACCTTATTCAATGCATTAACTAATGCAGAGATTGCAGCAGAAAACTACCCGTTTTGTACGATTGATCCAAACGTAGGTATTGTCCCTGTGCCAGATTCACGTATGGATGCGTTGGCTGATATTGTTAAACCAGATCGCGTTATGCCAACAACAATGGAGTTTGTTGATATTGCCGGCTTAGTTGCTGGGGCATCAAAAGGTGAGGGATTAGGTAATAAATTTTTGGGCAATATACGTGAAACCGATGCCATCGTACATGTAGTGCGTTGTTTTGAAGATGAAAATGTTGTGCATGTCGCGGGTAAAATCGACCCGATTGGCGATATAGAAGTGATTAATACTGAACTTGCTTTGGCGGATATGGCGAGTCTTGAAAAGGCCTTATTTAAAACTGCAAAAGCAGCAAGAACGGGTAATAAAGAAGAAGTTGCTAAAAAAACAGTGTATGAAAAACTGATTAAGCATTTAGATGAAGGCGGGCAAGTACGCTCTTTAGAATTATCTGAAAATGAATTGGAGATTGTTAAAGACTTATTTTTATTAACAATAAAGCCAGCAATGTATGTTGCAAATGTACAAGATGATGGCTTTGAAAATAATCCTTTACTTGATGTAGTGCAAGCGTTTGCAGATGAAGAAGGATCTGCTGTTGTTTCTGTCTGTGCCGCAATAGAAGCCGATATTATTCAATTAGAAGAAGATGAAAAACAAGAGTTCATGGATGACTTAGGTTTAGAAGAGCCTGGTTTGAACCGTGTTATTCGCGCTGCTTATAAACTATTAGATTTAGCGACTTATTTTACAGCCGGCGTTATGGAAGTAAGAGCATGGACTATTCCTGTTGGTGCTTCAGCTCCACAAGCGGCCGGTGTTATTCATACTGATTTTGAAAAAGGCTTCATCCGTGCGGAAGTGATGGCATATGAAGATTTTGTTGAATTTAAAGGTGAGCAAGGCGCAAAAGACGCGGGTAAATGGCGTTTAGAAGGTAAAGACTATATCGTGAAAGATGGTGATGTAGTACATTTTAGATTTAATGTTTGACGGGAATAGAAATACCCCCTATAATAGCCGTTCTTTAGTTGATTAGATAACTAAAGAACGTGTGGCGATATAGCTCAGTCCGGTTAGAGCACAGGATTCATAACCCTGGGGTCCCAAGTTCAATTCTCGGTATCGCCACCATTTATTTTAAAGACTTAACGTTGCTTTAAGTCTCTCTGTTTTATCCCTACTGGGGAGTTTCTGGTTTTTCTTCGAAATAGTCTCTTTATTTACACCCTCTGATTTATCATTTATTTGCAGTTCCTGCTGGTTTTACAACACCCAATTTAACATCATAAATATTTAGCATTGATGCATTTCTGTGTCCGCTTGCTTTTAATTTATCGCCTTCGGTATCGCTTATTCCTTGGCATTTTAGATCGTGGAATGTGATGCGAACAAATTCAATACCTTGTGCTTTTGCAGTTTCTTCTGCAATTTTTCCAATTCTCGATAGTGCGGTTTTTAGTGATGAGGTGCCGATTTTATCGCCGGTGCGTTCGCTGATGATCAATGGTCGATTTCCTGGGTGTAGTGGGGTGTGTAATCCCCAGTAGAGTTTTTTCGTAAACTAAACGCAGGAGATCTACATGAAAAAATCACGTTTCACTGAAAGCCAAATTATGGCTATTTTAAAACAAAATGAAACAGGCACTTCAGTTCCTGATTTATGCCGAGAACATGGTATTAGTTCAGCTAGCTTTTATAAGTGACGATCTAAATACAGTGGAATGGATGCGTCATTAATCAAGCGAATGAAAGAGCTTGAAGATGAAAACCGCCGTTTAAAAAAAATGTATGCTGAAGAAAAATTAAAGGCTGAGATCGCTAAGGAAATTATCGAAAAAAAGTGGTAAAGCCAGATCGCCGTCGGGAACTGGCTCGACAAGTTAAAATGGAGTATGCTGTCAGTATTCGTATAGCCTGTGAAGTGCTCTCAATTAGTACCTGCTGCTATGGCTACCAAGCTCGGTTATCTAATGAAAATGTAGAAATAGCAGACTGGTTATTACGGCTTACGACAGCCAACAAACGTTGGGGTTTTGGTTTATGCTTTATGTTCTTACGCAACAGCAAAGGTTTTAAATGGAATCACAAGCGTGTATACCGTATCTATCGTGAATTTGAATTAAATTTACGAATTAAGCCAAACAAGCGTATTAAGCGTGATAAACCTGAGGTTCTGAGTACGCCCCTAAAGATCAATCAAGTTTGGTCTATGGGTAATCCTAGTAGAAAATCGGCTATTTTTTCATTGTCATTACTTAGTTTCGGCTTATATCGGTAACAGGTTTCACTAATCAAAAAAGTACGACAGACAAGACTTATACTGACATCACGATTGGCCATTACTTCTTTAGCCATCATTTTACGTTCAGACGCTTTTACCACTATTTTTATGCTGATCACATTTTCATGGTTGTTGGGTGAAGATGATTAGTTTTCGTTTTCGGATGACTACTTTTAAGTTTTCTTGTTTAGTTGCGTAAGCAACGCCTGTAAACTTATGGCTTCAATATCGGTTGCGAGAGGGTAAGTTTCTGTTCCTGAATAAACAACATAACGTGCATCGGGCTGTATGTCATCACAGGCAAAATAAAAGCCTTTGCTTAATTTTGGGCTAAGGCTGCGCTTTATTTCAATAGCCCATGTTTTTTGATTGGGAAATTGTAAAACTAAATCACATTCAGCCCCACCGCTACTACGGTAAAAGTAAGCTTGGGTATTTTGTGGGACAACCGCTAAAATATTTTCAATAACAAATCCTTCCCAGCTACCGCCACAAACGGGGTGACTAAGTAAGTTTTCTTGATTGTTAATACCTAACAGTGCGTGAACGATGCCGCTATCACGAACATAAACTTTAGGCGATTTTGTCATACGCTTACCGGCATTACTATGCCATGGCTTTAAGCGTCGAACTAACAGTAAATCAACAAGCAGGTCTAAATATTTCGCCACTGTTTTCCCATCTACCCCTAAAGATCCTGCTAATTTAGCCGCATTGAGCAATTCACTTTGATTATGAGCGAGCATAACCCAGAATCGTCTTAAGGTTTCAGCCGGTATGCGTGGCCCCAGTTGAGGGATATCACGCTCAAGATAGGTGCGTATGAAATCTAATCGCCACTGAAAGCTCAGTTGCTCATCATTAGCGAGTAAGCTGTCAGGAAAGCCGCCACGCAACCAAAGCAAGGGACGTTGTGCGTCATTAAGTTCTAAAGCATGTAGCGGAGGTAATTCAAGATAAGCAATGCGACCGGCTAGAGATTCGCTGGATTGCTTTAGTAATTCAATTGAAGCAGAACCAAGCAATAAGAATCGTGCACTACGTAAGCCTTTGCGGCGACCTTGATCAATTAATCCGCGTAAATTTTGAAATAATTCAGGAGCACGCTGTACTTCGTCAAGAATAATTAATTTATCTTCGTGTTGAGTTAAATAGAGTTCAGCTTGACTTAGTTTTGCCCTATCTTGTTCCGATTCTAAATCTAAATAAATAGCATTGCGGCCTGCTGCAACAGCGTGAGCAAGTGTGGTTTTACCCGCTTGTCTGGGACCGAGTAGAGCAACGGCAGGGTAGTTGTCAATTAAGTAGTTAAGGTGTGTTTCTATTTCTCGTTTTATCATCCTTGTAATTATGGATTATAAGTCCATATTTGCAAGCTATTATTTTCAGGGGTGATTAATCTGTTCATACGAGAAATTTATTTTTTAGCATAAAAACGAAACCCTTTGATTTCCGTTTGGTTGTTATCGAGTATTGTTTTCAATGCATCCAATTTAATGCCATAGCGGTTATGTGCTGGTAAAAATAGCGCGATTTTATTATCAAAACTAACTTGTTTTTTGTTGTTAGGGTAAGTTTCTGTAATGTAGTTTGATTTAAAATAAAGCGGTTGAGGTGTGTATTCACCGACATAATCAAAATAATCGACTTGTTGTTGGGCTAGCTTTACTTTGATGCGCTCTTTTAATAACGGTAACGGAGAATTGTCAAAATCATCATAGCCCATGAAGGAAACTTTGCCGGAATGAAAGTGAATTTTTATTAGCTGAATATCCTCTAGCTCTCCATACAGCTGTACGGCACATTCGACATAAACTCGCAGCAAGGCAGGGAGTAGTTCAATAAAATCTTTATGGAAAGTGAGGGAGTGATTTTCTAATAAGTGGCTGGCAGGTAATATTTGCTGTGCAGCAATACTGGTTTCGGTAATTAATTCAGTATCAGCAACCGAATAGAGTAGTTCTTTAGCGATAGTTAGGGCGTTATTATAGTTACCGAAAAAAGCTTTTACGTCGCGTTGTAGTTCATCAGGTAGTTGGGTGTAAGGCTTGCGTTTATCAAATTGGGATAAGGCAAAATAGACTAGTAAATCTTCTTTGCGGTATTGTTCCGCCTGTGCAAATTCATTATCCTCAAATAGTATCAAACGTCAACTAACTTGTCCGGTTCGCGTCAATTAGCTTGGCCGGTTGTTTGGTGTGCTTTTAATGCGTGTT
>CBDUDV010000053.1:0-18119 GCA_965366065.1 uncultured bacterium
AAACCATTGCTGCTTGAGAAGCTAGGGCTTCTGTAAAGTGCATAGAAATTGAATCAAACTCTATAATATCCTGTGACTTTGGGTCAAGTGCATTAATTAATTGTAAAATGCCGATCGTGTCGTTTTCATGATTTTTTAAGGGAATGGCTAGAAATGATTTTGAATGATATTTATTGAACTTATCAAATTCTTGTGCGCCAGAAAAATCAAATAGCGTATTGTTGTATGCATCAGGGATATTAACTGCTTGATTGTGATGGTAAGCGTAACTGACGACATTTTTATAATTAGGCAAGCCATCTTCTAGGTAGATCGGAATGTGGGGTAGATTTATCGGTGTGCCTGACGTGCCACCTAAATGAATGTTGAGCGAGGTGGAGTGAATAATACTCATTTCAATGGCATCATCATTGATAAGGTATAGTGTTCCTCCGTCAGCGTTAGTCATAGACTTCGCGCCACGTAGAATCATTTCTAGTAGCTCTTCTTGAGGCTGTTCTTTTGACAGGGCAATGCTTATTTCTATTAATTTATTGAGTTGCTCAATAATGCGATGATTAGTCATGCTAAAACCTTGTACAATATTTAAGTGCCTAAGGAGGGTCTAGATTCAAGTCTTTCTTTATGTACTGCTCGCAGTACATAAAGAAAGACTTGAGTGTCGGTGTTTTGATTTGCGTTGGTACTTTGTTTTGTCTTTGAATGTGATAGATTTATTAAAATAGTGTGCATATTTAGCGACGCTATTTAAAATAGTCGGTGAGCTAATTTGCTTTCTCTTGCTTTTTTTCATGATTGACTCCTAGGGTGAGAGGATAAATATGACTCCAATAAATAAAGTGTTAAAAATAATATTCGTTAATTTTAAGATAAGCCTGTGAAATATACAAAAGAATTTGATGTTATCGTGATTGGTGGTGGTCATGCTGGAACTGAAGCTGCGCTAGCAGCTGCAAGAACAGGGGCGCAAACATTATTACTGACGCAAAGTATTGATACCTTAGGTCAGATGAGTTGCAATCCTGCGGTAGGTGGTATTGGCAAAGGACATTTGGTTAAAGAAGTTGATGCTTTGGGCGGTATTATGGCTAAGGCGATTGATCATGCGGGAATTCATTTTCGAATTTTGAATGCCAGCAAAGGTCCGGCGGTGCGCGCAACAAGAGGGCAGGCCGATAGGATTTTATATAAAGAATTCATACGTGCTAAGCTGGAAAATCAGCCTAATTTAATGCTCTTCCAGCAAATGGTTGCAGATTTAGTCGTTGAAAATGGCGTAGTTGTTGGTGTGAAAACGCAAATGGGCTTGCAGTTTAAATCGAAAACGGTGGTTTTAACAGCAGGTACATTTTTAGGTGGCCGAATTCATATTGGACTGGAAAATTATACCGGTGGCCGAGCGGGTGACTCTGCATCGATGGCTTTAGCGGAGCGCTTAAGAGAATTGCCGTTTAAAGTTGATCGATTAAAAACAGGAACACCGCCGCGTATAGATGGTCGAACAATTAATTTTTCTATATTAGAAACGCAGCATGGTGATGCGCCAGTGCCTGTCTTTTCTTTTATGGGGACGCCAGCACAGCACCCTAAGCAAATTCCTTGTTATATAACCAGAACCAATGCAAAAACACATGACATTATACGTGCGGGGTTAGACCGATCGCCTATGTATGCGGGTGAGATTGAAGGGGTAGGTCCTCGATATTGTCCGTCTATAGAAGATAAGGTAGTGCGTTTTGCTGATCGTGACTCACATCAAATTTTTATTGAGCCCGAAGGCTTAACAAGTAATGAATATTACCCTAATGGTATATCTACAAGTCTGCCGTATGATGTGCAATATGCTTTTGTGCGCTCCATGCTGGGTTTTGAGCAGGCAGAAATAGTAAGGCCAGGGTATGCGATTGAATATGATTTCTTTGATCCACGAGATTTAAAAACATCGCTAGAAACTAAACATATGGCGGGGTTGTTTTTTGCGGGGCAGATTAATGGAACGACGGGATACGAGGAAGCGGCAGCTCAGGGGTTGATCGCAGGTTTAAATGCGGCAAGGAAGGTGCAAGGAAAAGAGTCGTGGTGTCCTGCAAGAGATGAGGCATATATTGGTGTGATGATTGATGACTTAATTGCCAATGGCACTAAAGAGCCTTACCGAATGTTTACAAGTCGTGCTGAGTATCGATTAATACTACGTGAAGATAATGCTGATTTACGCTTAACAGAAAAGGGACGTGAATTACATTTGGTGGATGATGAGCGCTGGGAGGCTTTTAATAAAAAGCGAGATGCCGTTGCAGCATTACAGCAATCATTAAAAGCACAATGGATTAGGAAGGATTCAAAAGAGGCGGGGGATGTCGCGGGTGAGTGGGGTAAGTCGCTTAGTAAAGAAGTTAATCTAATGGATTTGTTGCGCCGTCCTGAGGTGGGAGTAAATGCCTTGATGCGATTTTCTGATAGTGCTGAGGTTTCAGAGCAAGTTTTGCAACAGGTAGAGATACAGGCAAAGTATTCTGGGTATATAGATCGGCAGCAACTAGATATTGATAAAGCTAAACGCTATGATGATTTGCAGATACCGAGTGACTTAGATTATAGTTTGATTAAAGGCTTATCTAATGAAGTGCGAGAAAAATTAATTAAGCAGTGCCCTGAAACACTAGGGTTGGCTACAAGAATTCCAGGTATTACGCCTGCTGCAATTTCAATATTATTAATCTATATAAAAAAGAAAAATGGATAAAAGTCGAAAAATTTTAGAATCAGGCTTGCTGGAATTAAATTTGCCTGCAAGTGAGGCGCAAATTGAGTTGCTCTTGGCTTTTGTCTTATTGATAGAAAAATGGAATAAAGCATACAATTTGACGGCGATACGCAATCGAGAAGAAATGTTGAAATTGCATATCTTAGATAGCTTGGCATTGCTGCCATTTGTGTCAGGGGATAAAATTGCTGATATTGGTACGGGAGCGGGTTTACCTGGAATTCCATTGGCTATTTTTATGCCCAATCAGCAGTTTACTTTAGTTGATAGTAATTCAAAAAAAACACGATTTGTGCAGCAGGCTATATTGGAATTAAAGCTGAGTAATGTAGAGGTAGTGCATAGTCGAGTAGAGAATTTGGCGCGTTCTGCTGAATTTGATGCGGTATTGAGTCGTGCTTTTGCGAGCCTAGGCGATATAATGCAGTTAACTGAGTATTTGTTACAGGCTGATGGTGTTTTAATTGCAATGAAAGGGCAAAAGCCGCAAGAAGAGCTTGATGGTTTGAAGCGGTCTTATTTGGTGGATATGATTGTTGTGCCAGGGATTGAGGCTGAACGGTGTGTGGTGCGGATAAATAAAACATGACAAAAATAATTGCTATAACAAACCAAAAAGGTGGGGTGGGTAAAACTACGACCAGTGTTAATTTGGCTGCATCCCTCGCGGCAGCTAAACGCAAGGTATTGTTGATTGATTTAGATCCGCAGGGCAATGCTGCTATGGGTTGTGGGATTAATAAGAATGATGTGCAGTACTCTAGCTGTGATTTATTATTAGAAGATATTCCAGTAAGTGAAATTATTATCTCTGTTAAAGAAGTTAGATTTGATGTGATTGCTGGTAACTCAGATTTAACAGTTGCTGAAGTTCAGCTCATGAAAATGGCTCAGCGGGAGAGGCGATTAGCCGATGCGTTGCAACAAATTAAAGGGCAATATGATTATGTATTGATTGATTGTCCGCCTTCTTTGAATATGTTGACTGTAAATGCGATGGTTGCCGCAAATAGCGTGCTGGTGCCGATGCAGTGTGAATATTATGCATTAGAAGGGCTTTCTGCACTGATGGAAACCTTGCGAAATATTCAAGAATCCGCTAATTCTGGGTTATTTTTAGAGGGGATTTTGCGTACTATGTTTGATAACAGAAATCGTTTAACGAAGGATGTGTCGGCTCAGTTACTTGAGTATTTTGGTGATAAGATTTTTAGGACGTGTGTGCCGAGAAATATTAGACTGGCAGAAGCACCGAGTCATGGAATGCCGATAATACAATATGACAAAAATTCGCGCGGCGCTATTGCTTATGTTGCATTAGCGGGTGAAATTATTAGGAAAGAAAAAAACTAAGCTTATGGCAGAGAAAAAAAGAGGCCTAGGAAAAGGCTTAGGTGCGTTAATGGGGGATTTCGTTGTAAAAGAACCTGAGAAACAGGGGGTTACTGCCTTGCCTGTTGAGTATATGCAGCCAGGGAAATATCAGCCAAGAAAAGATATGAACTCTGAGCGTTTGCAAGAATTAGCAGAATCAATAAAAGCGCAAGGAATAGTGCAGCCAATTCTTGTGAGGGAGCTAGGTTACAATCGTTACGAAATTGTAGCGGGTGAGCGCCGTTGGCGAGCAGCGCAACTTATTGGGCTGGCAGATGTGCCGGTTATTGTGAAAGAGATTGATGATCGCGCAGCAATAGCTGTCGCATTGATAGAAAATATACAGCGTGAAGATTTAAATCCACTGGAAGAGGCAGAGGCATTAAGGCGATTGCTAAAAGAGTTTGAGCTAACGCACCAGCAGATCGCAGATGCAGTAGGGCGCTCTAGAACAGCGGTTACAAACCTACTAAGGCTTAATGAACTAGATGAAGATGTTAAGCAGATGCTAGCTAAGCGCCAACTAGGAATGGGGCATGCGCGAGCACTATTAGTGTTGGATAATGTGAGGCAGGTATTGACTGCTGAGCAAATCGTTAAAAATGGCTTATCAGTGCGAGATACTGAAAGAATAGTTAAGGATGCGTTAAATGAAGGTGATAGTGTAAAGCCCAAAATGGTGGCCGAAAAAGTTTATGATAGAGATGCGTTGCGCCTGCAAACTGCAATAGGTGATTTTTTAGGTGCAAAGACTACGATTAAGCATAATAAAAATGGCCAAGGGAATGTGGTGATTAACTATAATAATTTAGATGAGTTAGAGGGCATCGTTGCTAAGTTTGATATAGAGTCACAAAGCTAGCGAATGGAAATGTATCTTGCTTAAATGCCCTGAGATCGATATAATTCTTCCACTAATTTGTTTAGGATTTTTGTGCGAGAAATAAAGAAGCTATCAGTTGTAGATAAAATTTTATTAGGGCAAAGCCTGATAATAATGGTTGTTACAATTGTTTTTTTTGTTTACTCAGGGTTATTGGGTGCTAAATCGGCTATTTATGGTGGGTTGGCGGCACTAGTTCCAAATTTGTATTTTGCAAATAAAATAAAAAAAAGCACCGGAAAAAGTGCTAAAAAAGTAGTAGGGTCTTTTTATTCGGGTGAGTCAGGTAAGTTCCTGATGACGGTTTTTATGTTTGCCCTAATATTTCAAGATGTAAAAATAAATGTTATTGCTGTGTTGCTCACTTATGTAGCGGCACTAACAGTTTTTTGGTTTGCGTTGTTAATACGCAAATATTAATTAGTAATAAAGCGAGGAAAGATGGCTACTGAAGCTCATGCGGCAGAAGGCGCAACTGGATATATTGTTCACCATTTAACACCACTAACAGTGGGTGAAGGCTTTTGGTCTTTACACTTAGATACATTGTTTTTCTCTGCAGTGCTTGGTGGTTTGTTTATCTGGATTTTTAAAGCTGCAGCTGAAAAAGCAACGGTAGGCGTACCTAGTACATCACAAGCGTTTGTGGAAATGATTATTGAATTTGTTGATCAACAAGTTAAAGATAGTTTTCATGGTAAAAGTGAACTAATTGCTCCTTTGGCACTAACAATTTTTGTTTGGGTGTTCTTATGGAACTTTATGGATTTATTCCCTGTGGATATTATTCCTGGCATTGCTGGAATGATGGGAATGGAATACATGCGGGTTGTACCAAGTACTGATTTAAATGCAACCTTTGCATTATCAATTAGTGTTTTTGGTTTAATTATTTTTTATAGTATTAAAATTAAAGGGCCGCTTGGTTTTGCTAAAGAGCTAACTTGTACTCCTTTTGGTCCATGGATGATGCCATTCAACTTACTTTTGAAACTGGTTGAAGAAATAGCTAAACCAATTTCATTGGCATTACGGTTATTTGGTAACCTATATGCGGGTGAGTTAATTTTCATATTAATTGCTTTGTTACCTTGGTATATTCAACCTTTACTAGGTTTTCCATGGGCAGTATTTCATATTTTAATCATTACCCTTCAGGCATTCATATTCATGGTATTAACAGTTGTATACCTGAGTATGGCGCACGAAGATCATTAATTCTTTTTTTAAACTTTAATATAACAATACTTTTGGAGGTATTATGGAACTTGCAGCGTTGATTGCAGATGTACAGGGTATGACTGCTATTGCAGTAGGTCTGGTTTTAGGTATGGGTGCTTTAGGTACTGCGATAGGCTTTGGTCTATTAGGTGGTAAGTTTCTAGAAGGTGCTGCTCGTCAACCAGAAATGGTTCCTATGCTACAAGTTAAAATGTTTGTTGTTGCGGGTCTACTTGATGCGGTAACAATGATCGGTGTTGGTATGGCATTGTTCTTTACATTCGCTAACCCATTCCTATCTGCTGTTGAAGCGGTTGCTGGATAAGAACACTAATCGTAAGTTATTTTAACAGCAACATGAGGAAGGCTAGTGAGTATTAATGCTACGCTAATCGGTCAAATGATTACATTTACACTTCTGGTATGGTTTACCATGAAGTATATTTGGCCACCACTAATTGGCGCTATTGAAGAACGTAAATCTAAGATTGCTGAAGGATTGGCAGCGGCTGAGAAAGGCCAGGAAGAGATGGAATTAGCCGCTAAAAATGCAGCTAACGTTCTGAAAGAAGCAAAACAACAATCAGCTGATATTGTAAATCTTGCACAAAAACGTGCGAATGAGATCGTTGAGGAATCAAAAGGCACTGCGAAAGTAGAAGGCGAGAGATTACTTATTGCGGCTCAGGCGCAAATTGAGCAAGAAATGCAAAATGCGCAAGAAAAAATGCGTAAAGAAGTATCTGCTTTAGCTTTAAAAGCGGCAGGTCAAATTCTTAAGCAAGAGATTGATAAAGCTAAACACAAAAATCTTATCAGCAAAGTATCTGAGCAATTAGGTCAAGCATAATGAGTGAATTAGCAACTTTGGCAAGACCGTATGCGGAAGCTGTCTTTAAAAGAGCGAAAGAATCAGGGAATTCTGCGGAATGGTCTGAAAAACTCGCTTTTTTATCTGCAATTATGCAGGATGATGGCTTATCTGTAATTGTGAATAATCCGAAAGTTGATAATGAGAAGTTGACGCAGTTAATGCAAGATATTTGTCAGGATCAATTGGAAGGGGAATCACTTAACTTTCTTAAACTCTTAATAGAGAATGGACGGTTAGAATTCGCACCACAAATTGCAGAGTTATTTGAGAAATATAAGGCTGAAGATGAAGGCTACATCGAAGTTGATGTTATTACTGCTTATGCGCTAACAAAAGCGGAAGAGCAAAGCTTTGCGACATCACTAAAGAAGAAACTGAATAAACATGTAAATATCAACAGTTCTGTTGATAGTTCATTAATCGGTGGTTTTTTAGTAAAAGCAGGTGATAGCGTTATCGACGGATCTATTAGTGGTCAACTTCAACAACTAGCTAAGAGAATCTAACAGCTTAGACTGAGAGAAAATATGCAACTAAATCCATCTGAAATAAGTGATCTGATTAAGAAACGGATCGAAAATTTTGACGTTAATGTTGAAGCACATACGGAAGGTACCGTTGTTAGTGTAACTGACGGTATTGTAAAAGTTCATGGCTTATCAGAAGCTATGCAAGGGGAAATGCTTGAATTCCCTGGAGACTCTTACGGTATGGCTTTAAACTTAGAAAGAGATTCCGTCGGTGTGGTTATGTTAGGTGCTTACCAACATATCACAGAAGGCGATACAGTTAAGTGTACGGGTAAAATTTTGGAAGTACCTGTTGGTGAAGCTTTATTGGGGCGTGTAGTTGATGCTTTAGGTAATGCTATCGACGGTAAAGGTGAAATTGATACTAGTGAAACGTCACCTGTTGAAAAAATTGCACCAGGTGTAATTGCCAGAAAATCAGTTGATCAACCTATTCAATTAGGTTTAAAGTCAATCGATGCAATGATTCCAGTTGGCCGTGGTCAGCGTGAGTTAATTATTGGTGATCGTCAAACAGGTAAAACAGCCATTGCGATTGATGCAATTATCAATCAAAGAGATACAGGTGTTAAATGTATCTATGTTGCTATTGGCCAAAAACGCTCATCTATTGCTAACGTAGTACGTAAATTAGAAGAGCATAATGCATTGGCTCATACGATTATCGTATCAGCGACAGCATCAGAAGCAGCGGCATTGCAATTCATTGCGCCTTATACAGGTTGTGCAATGGGTGAGTACTTTAGAGATAAGGGTGAAGATGCGCTAATTATTTATGATGATTTGACTAAACAAGCCTGGGCTTACCGTCAAATGTCATTATTATTACGTCGTCCGCCAGGTCGTGAAGCATATCCAGGGGATGTTTTCTACATTCACTCTCGTTTACTAGAAAGAGCTTCTAGAATTAATGCAGATGAAGTAGAGAAATTAACCGGTGGTAAAGTAAAAGGTAAAACAGGTTCTTTAACTGCATTGCCAATTATTGAAACACAAGGTGGTGATGTTTCTGCATTCGTACCAACTAACGTAATTTCAATTACGGATGGACAAATTTTCTTAGAGTCTGATTTATTCAACTCGGGTATTCGTCCTGCGGTTAATGCTGGTTTATCTGTATCACGTGTTGGTGGTGCTGCTCAAACTAAAATCATTAAAAAGTTAGGTGGTGGTATTCGTCTTGATTTAGCTCAGTATCGTGAATTGGCAGCTTTTGCTCAATTTGCATCTGATTTAGATGAAAGCACACGTAAGCAAATTGAACGTGGACAGCGTGTTACTGAACTGATGAAGCAGGATCAATATTCTCCTATGTCAGTTGCAGAAATGGGTGTTTCATTACATGCTGCAAACGAAGGTTTTCTTGATGATTTAGAAGTGAATAAGGTTTTAGATTTTGAAACCGCTTTGCAAGCCTATATGAAGTCTGAGCACGCTGATTTGTTAAAAACAATCAATGATACAGGCGACTATAGTAAGGAAATTAAGCAAGGCATTCAATCTGCAATCGAAGCTTTTATTAAAACGAGTAGCTGGTAAAAGGGGCTTCTAATGGCTGTTGGAAAAGAAATACGCACCAAGATTTCGAGTATTAAGAATACTCAGAAGATCACGCGAGCAATGGAAATGGTTGCCGCAAGTAAAATGCGTAAAACAAAAGACAGAATGAATGCAACGCGCCCCTATTCAAAAAAGATTAGTCAGATCATTAAACATTTGGCTCATGCTAACCCTGAGTATAAACATCCCTTTCTTGTTGAGCGAAAAGTGAAACGGATCGGCGTTATTGCCATAAGCTCTGATAGAGGTTTATGTGGAGGTCTGAATTCAAATTTATTCAGAAAGACACTTAAGCAACTAACTGAGTGGGACAATAATGACATCGAAGTGGATATTTGTACTATCGGTGGGAAAGGCGCAACCTTTTTTGGCAGTTTAAAGATAAACAAACTAGGGCAGGTTTCTAAGCTAGGTGATACGCCACATCTTAACGATATTGTGGGTATTATTAAAATCATGCTTGATGCATACAATGCAGGCACGATTGATGAGTTACATGTTATGTACAATGAATTTGTAAATACCATGACTCAAGCACCGACAATAGAAAAATTAATTCCTGTTATAGCAGAAGAGCTTGAGAATGAAGAACTGAAAGGGTATTGGGATTATTTATATGAACCTGATGCTAAAGAAGTTTTAGACAACTTATTGACTCGCTATATAGAATCAATTGTTTATCAAGGTGTAGTTGAAAATAATGCCTGTGAGCAAGCGGCTAGAATGGTCGCGATGAAAAGTGCTTCAGATAACGCTGGAAATCTTATTGATGAGTTGCAACTTGTTTATAACAAAGCAAGACAAGCAGCTATCACACAGGAAATTTCAGAAATTGTTGCCGGCGCCGCGGCTGTTTAGGGTTTGCAAGTTAAGAATTTAAGAGGACTACACAATGAGTTCGGGTAAAATCGTTCAAATTATTGGTGCCGTTGTTGATGTGGAATTCCCACGTGATGCGCTACCAAAAGTATATGATGCACTTAAGGTTGACAGTGTTGGTTTAACACTAGAAGTTCAACAGCAATTAGGTGATGGCATAGTACGTACTATCGCAATGGGAACAACAGATGGTGTTCGTCGTGGCTTAGAAGTAAGCAACAGTGGCGATGCTATTAAAGTACCTGTTGGACAAAAAACACTAGGGCGTATTATGGACGTTCTAGGTAATCCAATTGACGAGAAAGGTCCAATTGGTGAAGAAGAAAAATGGGTTATTCATCGTGATGCTCCTTCTTATTCTGAACAAGCACCAGCGAATGAGCTTTTAGAAACAGGTATTAAAGTCATTGACTTAGTATGTCCGTTTGCTAAAGGTGGTAAAGTTGGTCTATTCGGTGGAGCGGGTGTTGGTAAAACCGTTAACATGATGGAGCTTATCCGTAATATCGCGATTGAGCACAGTGGTTTCTCAGTATTTGCTGGGGTTGGTGAGCGTACTCGTGAGGGTAATGATTTCTACCACGAAATGACTGATTCAAACGTTATTGATAAAGTATCATTAGTATACGGTCAAATGAATGAGCCACCAGGAAACAGATTGCGCGTTGCGCTGACTGGTTTGACTATGGCTGAATATTTCCGTGAAGAAGGGCGTGATGTTTTATTCTTCGTTGATAATATTTATCGTTATACACTAGCGGGTACTGAAGTATCTGCGCTATTAGGTCGTATGCCATCAGCGGTAGGTTACCAGCCTACACTTGCTGAAGAAATGGGTGTATTACAAGAGCGTATTACTTCAACTAAAACGGGTTCAATTACTTCAATCCAAGCGGTATACGTACCAGCGGATGATTTAACAGATCCATCGCCTGCAACTACTTTCGCGCATTTAGATGCAACGGTTGTATTGTCTCGTCAAATTGCTGAATTAGGTATTTACCCTGCGATTGATCCTTTGGATTCAAGTAGTCGTCAGTTAGATCCTTTAGTTATTGGTGAAGAGCATTATAGTGTAGCTCGTGGCGTTCAAGGTATCTTGCAACGTTATAAAGAGTTACGCGATATTATTGCGATTCTTGGTATGGATGAGTTATCTGAAGAAGATAAACAAACTGTAACAAGAGCACGTAAAATTCAACGTTTCTTATCTCAGCCATTCTTTGTTGCTGAAGTATTTACGGGTGCAACGGGTAAATATGTATCATTAAAAGATACGATTGCTGGTTTCCAAGGCATTATTGCTGGTGAATATGACGATCTTCCTGAGCAAGCTTTTTACATGGTGGGTTCAATTGATGAAGCCGTTGAAAAAGCAAAAGGAATGTAAGTTAAATAACTTATAGGTAATATTATGAGCTCAACAATACATGTAGACATCGTAAGTGCAGAAAAAGAAATTTTTTCCGGATTAGCGGAAATGGTTTTTGCTCCTGCTGAGCTTGGTGAGTTGGGTATTACACCTCGTCATGCACCATTAATATCTAAACTAAACCCGGGTGAAGTTCGCGTTAAAGTAAGCGAAACAGAAACTCAGGCTTATTATGTTTCAGGTGGATTATTAGAAATACAGCCACACTTAGTGACTGTATTAGCTGATACTGCATTAAGAGCAAAAGATATTGATGAAGCAGCTGCTTTACAAGCGAAAGCAGCAGCAGAAGAAGCACTTAATGACAAGTCTAGTCAAGTTGATTATGCAACGGCGCAAGCACAATTATTGCAAGCGATGATGCAGTTAAGAACACTAGATAGACTAAAAAAACGCGGATCTTAAATTTCTTTTAAGATATTGCTGAAAAAAGCCTGATAACTTTGTTATCGGGCTTTTTTTTTATGTGACGTACAACTTTAAATTCTTTAATTCCTAATAGGGCAATTTATGTCAATTAAAACTCTTATTTTAGCCGCTGGACAAGGTACAAGGATGCGTTCTGCATTACCAAAAGTGTTGCATAAAATTGCAAATCGTAGCTTATTGGAACATGTCTATACCACAAGTAAACAGCTAGATAATAACCAAGTTACGGTTATTTATGGGCATGGCGGAGATAAAGTCAAAGAAACTTTGTCGCAATTAGATGTCAATTGGGTAGAACAAAAAGAACAATTAGGAACGGGGCATGCGGTTTTACAAGCTAATGCTTCAATTGATAATGATGACACTGTGTTAATTTTATATGGTGATGTTCCACTATTAAGCTTTGCTTCTATTGATGGCTTGTTAAGTAAAGTAACAATGCAGAGTATGGCTTTATTAACAGTGCAGTTACAAGACCCTATGGGGTATGGTCGTATAGTACGAGATAAGGATGGACAGGTACTTAAGATTGTCGAGCAAAAAGATGCTAATGCCGAAGAGTTATTGATTTCTGAGGTAAACACGGGAATCCTTGCCGTAAAAGGAGATCAATTAAAGCAATGGATCGCGCAATTAGATAATAATAATGCGCAGCAAGAGTTTTACTTGACTGACGTTATTGAAATGGCGGTTCAAGATGGAATTGTAGTCAACACCCATCAGCCTGAAAGTGCAGATGAAGTACTTGGTGTGAATAATAGAAAGCAGCTGAGTTATTTAGAGCGCGTTTACCAGTTGCAACAGGCTGATAAGTTAATGGAGCAAGGCGTTACCTTATATGACCCCTCAAGAGTCGATTGCCGGGGTGATTTTTCTTCACTAGGGCAAGATATTTCCGTTGATATTAATGTTATTTTTGAAGGCACAAATCAGATTGGTAGTAATGTGAAAGTTGGTGCAAATACCATCATTACGAATTCTACTATTGCAGATAATGTTGAAATACTCGCAAACTGTATTATCGATAATGCTGTTGTCGGGGCGGATAGTCGAATCGGACCTTTTGCGCGTTTACGACCTCAAGCTGAATTAGCCAATGAAGTACATATTGGTAATTTTGTAGAAATAAAAAAATCTACCATTGCGCAGGGTAGTAAGGTGAATCATTTAAGTTATATTGGTGATGCGACGATAGGCAGCAAGGTAAATGTCGGTGCAGGCACAATTACGTGTAACTATGATGGTGTTAATAAATTTAGAACAGTAATAGAAGACGGCGCTTTTATTGGCTCTGATACGCAGTTAATTGCCCCTGTTACGGTGGGGAAAAATGCAACGATTGGTGCCGGGTCAACAATTACTAAAGATACGCCTGCGGAGGGATTGACCTTATCGCGAGCAAAGCAAATTAGTTTAAAAACTTGGCAAAGACCTGTGAAAAAATAAACTAGATTTTCTAATCGCTGATAAGGACTTCCCGCAGTATTAGGTGACTGAGGGAGGTCCTTTTTTTATTTTACAATGGTGAAAACAACACGACGGTTGAGTTGTCGCCCTTCATCAGTCTCATTCGTTGTGATAGGGGTTGATTCGCCCATGCCGATTGAGCTTAATCGGCGAGCCTTAATGCCATGCATAATAAGGTGCTTTTTAACGGCTTCAGCTCGGCGATCTGAAAGTATTAAATTGTAGTTATCCGACCCTTTATTATCAGTATGCCCTTCAATTTGTATATTTAAGTATGGGTTCTCTTTTAATATTTTGATTGAGGGATTAAGTACACTTTCTGAACTTTTTCGGATAGAGGCTTTATTGAAATCAAACTCTAAACCGAGAATTGTCCAGCAGCCGTATTGATTGACAGGCGCCCCTTTAGGCGTACCCGGGCATAAATCTTTATTATCAAAAATGCTATCTTCGTCCGAATCCCTTAATGCGATAGGGACTGGTACGAACGGCGCTTGCTTATAAAGCATGTCTTCAACAAATCGTCCCATGTCTTTACTGCTCTCAATGTCAGCAAAGCTAACAGTTTCCCCGCAGCTTGATAGCTCAGATAGCTCGTTTAAAAAGATTTGTCCATCTTGCTCGTCTTTATTACCAATCCAAACAGTGTAGATACATAGGCGATCAGCGAATTTTTCTTTTAATGATTTTGCAGCGCTTTTAGCGCGAAATGAGAGGTTATAGCCATCACTAATTATTAACAGTGCGATGTTACCTTGTGCTTTATCTAAATCATCAGAGGCCGCATCAATCGCAGATTGTAAAGGAGCTCCAAAAATTGAGCGTCCACTGGCGCAGGCAGCTTTATCTATGTTGTGCTGAAAGGTGTAACGTGCGTGTGGAATGACATCTTGTAATAGGCCGGTAAAAGTATCATCTACACACTCTCCAAAGCCAAAACTACGTATTCCGGAATACAGAGGCAGTTCTTGAGGGATGGTTTTATTAATACGGTTTAAGGTTTGTTTTTGTAGGGTGAATTTAGATTCGAAGACAGTAGCGCTGTCATAAATAGTGTTTTTTGAAGAAAAGCTATCTACTAAAGCAAATAAGGTATCGGTTTTTTGTGTGTATTTTATGCCCGCGCTATTTTTACCAATAATTTCGGGTGTAAAGGGCGGATATGACGTCGCATGTTTTGTGGCACAGCCAGATGAAATAGCAGTAAATATGGCTAAGGGTAATAATAGATTTTTATTCATCATATTTGCTTTCTCGCAAGTATTAATACACTTCTTATTAATATTGAATAGCATCATAACCCCCTTTAATGTTGTTAGCTGGTATAGAGTTAGGTGCGCAAGCGTTATCTTTATCGATATATTTTGCAAAAGTATTTTCAAATTTCGTAATTTCAGTATTGAGTAAATTAATATTCATAACCATGTTCTGTTGGCTCTCATAGCGCGGGGTTAATTCAAGAGCAATGTCAGTTTTTTTACTGATTGCATTGAGCGCTTTTATGGCATTCTCTTTTATACCAAATAGGCCAAATGAAATTCTTCCGCGAAATTCCCCTGATCTAAAAAGCCATAAATCCGAGTGCCCTTGTGATTTAAGTTTTTGTTCTAATTTAAAGGATTCACGCATAGAACTGGGTTTTTGAGTGAGTAGTAAATAATTGCCTATTATGTAGGTAGGTTGATTTATAAGGGTTAATTTGTAAAACTCTCTTTCTGCTAAGCGTTGTACATCATTAAAATCATCGTCAGATTTAAGCTTGTAGCAAAGAGAGGTATAAGCTTGCTCTTCACCTTGTTCAATAGCGGTTATTGGTAATGGAATTAATTCGCCGGTGACTTCTTGCTCATTACCTTCTAATTCAGTTAGTGTTTGAGCTTCCTGAGGTAAGGTAATGCCTAAATATTTAGTTAGTTTACCTTTACTGGCTAAAATTCTGAATTGCGAATAAAGTGTGTCGTATTTAGCGCTCGTGTAGGCACTTTTAGTGCTGAACATTTCGTTGGCGGAATCTAACAAATCTAGCAGTGTACGCTGGCCAATATTGAATTGTTTTTGATAGGCAGCATTACTTAAAATACTGGCATCTCTGTGTTTTTTGAAGAAAACTAATTGGCGTTTAATCGTTTGGTATGCGGTCCATGATAAGCGCATACTTTCAATGACTTGACGATAAGTGTTATCTCTAATTTCTTTTGCTTGGTTAATTTGTTCTGATGTTTCTTTGCGACGAGCAAGATCTTTGCCACCATTAAATAGGTTGTATCTAAGGCGCAACATGGCATAGCTGTCATCACGTTCACTTTCATGAATTGCGCCGGCTTCAAAATCAACTCTAGGCATATAAGCCGCTTTTGCTGTGTCATGCTGAGAAAATGCAGATTCAATATCTGAGTTTGCTGATTTTAAAGTGGGATGATTATCGATAGCTAATTTAATCGCTTCATCCAAACTACTAGGAAGGGCTTCAGTAGGAGCAGAGGGTAGCGATAAATTATAAGGTAAAGTGCCTACAATACGTTGGTATGCAGAAGATGCATCTCTTATATTACCAATTTCCGAGAGCATGTTTTTTTCGGCTAATGCGAGTCGACCATAAGCTTGCTCAGCTTCAGCGCGTTTACCGATCCCTCGAGATGAGCGTAGTTGAATTTGATCATAGGTACGTGTATGGACGGCCAAATTTTCTTTTGCTAATGTAAGAAGTTCTTCTGTGCGCAGTACATCGATATAGGATTCAATTGCTTGCAAAGCGGAAATTTCTGCTTGGCGGTAGACGCTATATGAACGTGAGTCTGAGCGAGCTGTTTGCCGCGCAACTTCACTGGGGGTGGCTAAACCATCAAATACCATTTGAGTTAATCTGATAGACGCTTCTTCGCTATGTCTTTCATTATCTCGAATCTCTGTATTCCAGCCGATGCCGGCTTGCAGATCAACTTTAGGCATATACTCGGAACGGGCTTGGTCTATTTCATAAGTGACAGCTGAGCGTTCAGACCGTGCAGATTGAATTTCAGGGTTTTCATTAATGGTTTGTTGAACCGCTTCTTGCATTGTCTGCGCAGAAAGCATGGGCATATATAAGCCATTAGTAACAATAGAAATAAATAATAAGTTTTTTAGCTTCATAATAGATGCCCTCGATAATAAAGAGGTAATAATTTTATCCTTAAAGATTATAGGTACTTTAAAAAGTGTTATGTGCATTTCCTTGCTTGTTTTTGTGAGGTATCTTGCAAATATTGTATTTTATCCATACTAAGAAATTTCTTTCATTAATAGTGCGAGTTGTAATCTATCTCTGACCTCAAGTTTTTTAAAAGCAGAAGTTAAGTGTGCTTTAACAGTGCGGTCGGATATATTTAAATGGTGGGCTATTTTTTTATTGTTTTCGCCTATTTCAACCATTTTTGCAACCTCTAATTCGCGTGCGGATAAACGGTTAAGCTTTTCTTTTGCTTCGGTCATATTAAGCGATTCATTTGCTTGTTTTTGACTGTTAATATTAACTAGTGCGCCTATTACACGCTGTACAAGGTGTCTTTGAATCCATATTTCACCTTTCAGTATGCTATTAAGCGCTAATGCAATCATGCTTGCTGATTCATTACTCTCACAATAACCGGCGGCTCCATTCACTAATGCATTGACTTGTTGCTCATCAGGCCATTGCTCGCCAACAATGAGGCAACGAAAAGCGAGCTGGCTAAAAGGCATGAAAAATTCAGTATTTTCCTTTAATGTATCGGTATCAATGATGACAATATCTTTATTATTACTTGGAATTTCATTCACAAGTGAGACGTCAAATTGTGCAGGTAAAGCCGCTACCCATTTTGGTAAGGGCGCTTTATCTGCAAATAAAAGTAAGATGACAGTCATTTTTACAATTACCGTTCTTGTAATGCACGGCTACGTGCTTTTAAAATGGGTTTTAATAAGTAATCTAAAACAGTTTTTTTGCCTGTCAGAATATCCACATCGGCAGTCATACCGGCAATAATATGAAATTGTTGGCCATTATGCTCTAAATAACTTTTATTGGCACGCAAACGGATTAAATAAAAACTTTCACGAGACTCTTCATTGACGATTGTATCAGGACTGATATTCTCTAGTTCCGCTTCTAGGCCGCCATAAATAGAAAAATCATAAGCAGTGAGCTTGATGGTTGCTTTTTGTCCGGGGCGTAAAAAAGCAATATCAGCAGGGCGAACCTCGGCTTCAATCAGTAAATTATCTTCTAAAGGCACAATTTCTACCAAATCCATTCCGGGTTGGACAATTCCACCGACAGTGGTGACTTTTAACTGCTTAATGGTACCTTTTACAGGCGAAGTGATGAGTGTACGTGCAACTCTATCCTCTAGGGCAAGTACGGTCTCAGAGGTTCTATCAAGCTCAGCTTTTGCAGTATTTAATTCTTCTAATGCCTCAGTATGAAAGCGAATTTCAAGTTCGGAAAGTTTGTTCTTAGCTTCTGCGATAAAGGATTTAAGTCTTGGAATGGCCAAGCGAGCGGCGCTTAATTCGCCTTTTAAATCGTTAGCACTACGACGTAAACGGAGTATTTCTACACGGGAAATAGCACCTTCAGCGACTAAGGGTTCTGTCATCACTAATTCTTCTTTTAAGAGTTTATAGCTGACAGAGATTTTTCTAGCTTTCGATTGTAACTCAATTAAATCTTGTTCTTTTTG
>CBDUDV010000054.1:0-17615 GCA_965366065.1 uncultured bacterium
AAGTAGGGAATTGTCAAGCTCTTAATCCTAAAAACCCATACTCGAAAGAGCATGGGTTTTTTTTTGCCTGAAATTTATTCTCAACTCTATAGCACTGCGTGATAATCTAAGCTATATCTTTCAAATTGGCGTCATTATGCAAAAACAACAGACATTTAAGCGGATAGATTTTGCTTTTTCAGCCTTTTTAGCTGAAAAAAGTAATTTTCAGGCTGAAGAAAAGAAGAGATTTAAACTAATTCTTAATCAATTATCAAATGCAAAAAGTCAAGGTCATAGCCTACTTGTTCTTACTGGTGAAGAAAAAATAATTGTTCAAAGTTCAGAATTAGCAGATGATACGGGAATGCAGCCGCTAGTACTGGAAAATAATGAGTTATATTTACAGCGTTATTGGCAATATGAGTGTGAATTAGCTAAACAAATACAAATTCTTACTGCTCAGAATGCTACGACAGTAGATACAGAAATATTACTTGAGCAATATTTTCCTGAAAAGACGGATCAAGAAACAGATTGGCAAAAAGTTGCAGCTAATGCAGCAATTACTAATTCTTTTTCTATTATTACGGGTGGCCCTGGAACAGGTAAAACTACAACAGTTGTTAAAATATTAGGATTATTACAAGAGTTAGCACTACCAAATGAATTAAATATAGCCTTGGTCGCACCGACCGGTAAAGCGGCAATGCGGCTAAAGGAATCATTAATACAGAGTAAATTAAAGCTTCAGTGTTCAGCGCAAATACTTAATCTTATTCCTGATAATGTCATTACAATTCATCGGCTATTAGGTACACAACGGTTTTCACCGTATTTTAAATATAATAAAAATCATAAATTAGCGTTTGACCTTATTGTTGTTGATGAAGCATCGATGATCGATTTACCACTGATGAGTAAATTAGTAGGTGCATTAAAAGAGAGTGCGCGATTAATTCTGCTGGGTGATAAAGATCAGTTAGCATCGGTAGAAACAGGTACTGTATTAGCTGACCTAAGTGCAGCACTACCTAAATATACACAAGAATTAAAAAAGTCATATCGATTTTCGGGGGCTATAAAACAGCTAGCAATAGAAATTAATCAGCAAAATGCAGAGCAAGCTTGGCAGGTTATTTTAGATGCTGGTGATGGCGTGGCTTTATTAGAGTCCGACCTTATTGAATATATTGCAAATAAACAAGCAGAATACTTAAATCTAATAGCGAATAAAGCTGATTTTATTAGTATTTATAATGCCTTTAATACGTTTCAAGTGCTGTGTGCAACTCGCAAGGGCGCATTTAGTATTGATGATATTAATAAGCGTGTTGGTAGTGCATTGAAGGATGCAAAAAAAATATCTGGCTTGGGGGAGTGGTATAGTGGGCGACCTATTCTGATTACTCAAAATTCTCCTGCACTGAATTTATACAATGGAGATATAGGTATTTGTTTAGCGGACGAGAGTAATAATGGGCAATTAATTGTTTGTTTTTTGTTAGCTGATGGCTCAGTAAAAAAATATTTTCCAGCAAGATTACCGCATTGTGAAACAGTATTTGCAATGACTATACATAAAAGCCAAGGCTCTGAATTTGATGAAGTATTGTTAGTGCTACCAGAAATGGAGAGTGCTATTTTGACTAAAGAGCTAATTTATACAGCGATTACGCGGGCCAAAAAAAGTGTGAAATTAGTGGCAAAAAAAACTATCTTTATTGATGCTATCAACAAGAAAATAGATAGGCAGAGTGGGTTAATCAAGCGCTTGAGCTGATGATGGCTTTTTAAGCCCATCATCAGTTACATAAATTTACTGAGAAATGTTTTTTTCCATTTCTTCTACACGCTTCTCTAAACTTTCAAGGCGAGAGCGTGTTTTAGCTAAAACACCTTTTTGTACTTCAAATTCTTCACGTGTTACAAGTTCCATTTTTCCTAATACACTTTGTAAAATAGCACGGAAGTTTTTTTCCATATCATCTTTAAAAGTATTTAAACCGGGTGGAATTGCATCACTTAAGCGAGAAGCAATGTCATCAATTGATTTTGGATCAAACATAGTATTCCTGATAGAGTAGTAAGAGATTTAGTTAAACTAAACCTGAATTAGTGACTGAGATATATTCGCGACAAATTTTCTCAATATCGGATTGGCTTAGCCTTTGTTGCATTAACAAGCAATAATAATGATCATTTTCTTCACTAAAAGTGATGCAGTTTTTACACTGACCAAAACTGCTCGAGCCATTTACATTTTGTAATGCAACCAGGGCTTCATAAAGTGCTGCACTGATGGAGTCGAATTGTTGGTTGGCAATAGCTTCTTCCGCTTTAATAAATACATCGAAGGGAGTAATGCTCGCAAGTAACTCTTTTCCTGCGTCTAGTATTTGTAGATGAACAATACGTTTATCTACTTCATCCTGCTTTTTTTCTATAAAGCCTTTTCTGACTAAAACTTGTAATGTTTGTGAAACGGTCCCTTTTGTTAGGCCGAGGTAATCAGTAACTGCCGCAGGTGTATCACTAAAGCGGTTACAACTTGCTAAATAATCAAGTGTTTGCACGTGGACAGGCTGTAGACCGAGGGCCGAAAATTTCTTTCGTTGTTCAGCGCGTAAAAGCGTACTAATACGGTCAATTAATTTTAATGTTGTTAATTCTTGCATCCCTCTATTTTATCATCTCTATAGTGTTGTTAATACTCTAATATTCCCCTTTAAAATTTATGTGAATACATTAAGAATTAATTCGTTTAGAAAACCTGTACAATTAAAAAATATTTAATTTTTAGCCTGACTTGTTATGAACCCTGAATCGCTTAGTTTTATATTTCTTAGTGCATTTTTAATTAACAACTTTGTACTCGCCATGTTCTTGGGCTTATGCCCATTTGTAGGGGTATCGGCCAAGCGAGATACTGCGTTTAATATGAGTTTAGCAACTACATTTGTGATGTTTGTTAGCTCAACCTGCGCTTATGGAATCAATATTGTATTGGTTTATTTCGAATTAGAATTTTTGCGGCTGATTAGTTATATTGCGCTTATTGCATCATCAGTACAATTGGTAGAAATGGTATTAAAGAAATTTAGTCCGACGCTATTTAGAGCGTTAGGTATATTCTTACCGTTAATTACTACAAACTGCGCTATTTTAGGTGTTGCATTGTTTCAAACCTCAAGAGAGTATGACTTTTTACAATCAGTTGCATTTAGTTTAGGTGCGGGGGCTGGCTTTGGTTTGGCGATTGTTTTAATGGCTGGGTTAAGAGAAAAGCTAGAGCTGTCTAATTTACCTAATATTACGCAAGCTGCTGCATTAAGTATGATGTTGGCGGGTATTTTATCTCTTACCTTTATGGGCTTTGCTGGTTTAGGTGGCGCAACGGCTTAAGGAGAGCTTATGATTAACTTTATAATTGCGATGTTGTTAATTTTTGGATTGATGCTAGCGTGGGTTTATGTACAACAAGCAACAGGCAAGTATGCTGCTAAGCATCCAGAATTTGGTGCGGCTAAAGAAGAAGGCTTAGGCTGTGGTAAAAATTGTGGCTGTAAAGCCGGTAAATGCGAAAGTAATTAAGGCTTAAAGCGGATATATTTTCGGTAAGGTGAACCATACTTCCATGTGAATGCTTCGGTATAATAATGCATGAGGGAGAAATAGCCGATAAGCCCTAAACTGACGGCTTTGTTCATTTCATAACTGAACAATAATTGGCTTAATGCATTAACCCATTGATCACCATAGACTTGTAATAAATAGGTCAGCGAAAATGATAATAAAGGTAAGACGATAAAAACATTAAGTCTAACCTTCTTAGCCCACCGGTAGAGTGTATTTTGCGGCTGCTGTTGGTGCTTATTTACATCATGAGCCACATAAAAAACATAAGCTGTCGTATCATGGATAAGCCGTGGTATTAAAATAGCTAAAAAATTGTAATCCTGCAAGTAAAGATAAAAACTTGCAAAGATCAGTGCTGAGTTGGCCCACATAAATACCGATGCAAAAGCTGACTTCATATAGCGCTGGCAAAAAAGCGTGCTTAAAAATAAACTAAATACCAAAATACTTGCGGTCATTTGTACCCATTCAGCGTGTACTGGCGTTAATGTATTTTTTAAGAAAATGCCTATATAAATCGATAATCCCGCGCAGACACTCAACCACAGTAATAAATAAAATGCCCACGAGGGTAATTGATAAATCCCCCTACCGACGCCATGCTGTTGTTTTAATACATGGTAAACAGTCCAAGACGTGACTAATAAATAAAGCACTAGATAAGATAATACTTGGCTGGCAATGGCAAAAAATAACATCAGAGCCAATGTCATGAATAGAATTTTTTTGTGATAAAAAGCCATGTAATCGCGATTACTTGTCAGTAGTATAGTACTGGCCAAAATATGCGGTGTGCCAAAAATTACTTGAAATAGCAGAAAGTGACTGGGACTGGAAGGTAAGTAACTTAAGAGTATTTCATTTAGAAAAAAGCTATCAATAAACTGGATAGACAAGCATAAAGGAATAATTGCATACAGCGCGAGCAAGAGTTTAAACGAGACAGCTAATGGGGCAGAATTAGTGGGGGTGATAGTCATAAATTATTATTTATTATTTATTATTATTGTGTAGTCACTCATAATTGATCGGACAGTTATCTATTTTGTATCGGTAACGTGTTTTTAGCTGTATATAAAATAGCCTCACCGCGATTATCTTTTGCTTGGTATAGTGCTAAATCTGCGTGTTTAAGCAATGCTTCTGTACAGTTACCATGTTTAGGATAAAGACTTACCCCTATGCTAGCACCGATGGTTAGTGTTTTGCTTTTAATCTCATATGGTATTGAAAGCGATTGAATCAGCTCTTTAGCTATCGCGATTGTTTTATCGGCACTTGAAATCATCTCTAAGGCAATAACAAACTCATCACCGCCCAATCGTGCGACTAGGTCAGTCTCGCGCAAAGCTATTTGCATACGCTGGGTTGCATCAATCAATATTTTGTCACCGTATTCATGCCCATAGGTGTCGTTAACCACTTTGAAATGGTCTAGGTCGATAAATAACACTGCAAATTCACGATTATGCTGATTTGATTCGATAATGAGCTCATCCAGGTAAGTCATAAAATGTCTGCGGTTGGCAATCCCTGTCAGTTCATCAGTATGCGATAACCTATGTAGCTGCTCTTCGATTTTTTTACGCTCAATAATACTCGCCATTGCTTTTGAGCTGGCAGTTAGAAATTCTTGCTCTAATGGTGTTTGTGTATGACCATGTTTGACGTATAGGTTCAATACACCCAGCGTATGGCCATCAGAAATAATAGGCATATTGTAATGACCGTGTGGCTGCATGCCTTCTGGTCGGATATCGTGGTCGTGATCAATGCAATTTCGAAAAACTAATGCTTGTTGAACGGCCGCTTTACCACATAAGCATTGCCCGAATTGGATGTGATCACATAGGTTTAATAGTGGCTTGCTTAAATTATGGTGGGCTACCATTTTTAATCCAGTACCACTGTCATCCGTTAGAAATACACAGCCTTTTTTATCCAATGCAAGCCACGAAATATTGAGAACCAATAATAAAATTCGATCCATCTGTTCATTTAGCGCAATTGGCATGAGTGATATATTCAGCATTTCATTTAAGGTATCTTGAATATCGCTGCGCTGTTTTAATTCAAACATACTTATTTCATAGCGTGCAATTTTATGAGTGAGTTCCGCCACTCTTTGGTTGAGTTGTATATTTTCTGTCGACATTGCGGTTTCCATAGCTATTGTTAAAATTACCACTAATCCAACTTTTAAATGTATCACTATCAGCGATACAGAGATAGCACTTTTTGTGTACTATAATGTCAGCCGTACACTATCGTTATTCCATAAATTAAGTAATCAATTATGTCATTTATATTAAACCCCACCTTAGAAAAAGATTGCTTCGATTTAGGTAAGCTTCAACTGTGTCGTGTGCTGTTAATGAATGATAGCCAATTTCCTTGGCTTATTTTAGTGCCTGAGCGCGCTGAACTATCTGAAATTTATCAACTTTCTGAGCAAGATCAGCACACGTTTATGCAAGAATCCAGTTATGTTGCGCAGCAACTGGCGGATAGTTACCTGGCTGATAAAATGAATATTGCGGCATTAGGGAATATGGTTCCCCAATTACATATTCATCATGTGGTGAGATATAAATCAGATAAAGCATGGCCTGCCCCGATTTGGGGGAAGTTTGATGCCGTGCCGTATAGTGAAGAGGCGCTGATTAAAACGCTGAGTAAAATAAAATCAGCGCTTAAACCACTATTGCATTAAAAACTCAGTAAAGAATACGTCGAGTAATTTACTATCATCTACGGAACAGGTTTTTAATGTACTTTTAATTAACTCTAAAGTATCAGCGCGTAACTTTTCGCGCTGTTCGTTCGATTGCAATTGATCCATCGTCAAATCACCAAATTTAAGTAAGATGGAATGACGAATCGCAGGCAAATGTTTTTTAATATCATCCGCCGCCCCAGTGCCAGACACCATTAACTGCATACTTGCGCGCAAGTAATTACTTGAGCTCGATAAATTGACGGTAAAGTCAGGCTTCATCTCAACATACTCAATTGTTGGAGCCTCCGTTTCTTCCTCTTCGGCGCTGGCATAGTTGGGCAAGAATAATAAAGCTAATATTAAAAAAACAGGCACAATGATCTCCAAGTGAAATAACTATCTAGGCTGATAATAGCAAAGATTGTTTATAATGTTTATTTTTGATTAGTGTAACTGAACTTAGGCTTTCATACGATGAAAAAACAATGCCCAATAGGGCCAATTATGATTGATATAACTGGCACAACACTAAGCCAGTATGATAAAGAAAAAATTGCACACCCGAATGCCGGTGCAGTTATTTTATTTGCTAGAAATTATGAAGCTCCTGAGCAAGTTTGGGAGCTCAATCAACAAATAAAAGCGGCAAGAAAAGGCGAGATACTTATTGCTGTAGATCAGGAGGGCGGACGTGTTCAGCGTTGCCAAACTGGGTTTACAAGGCTTCCACCTGCAGCCGCCTATACAGACCAGCCTGAGCTAACAGAAGGCGCAGGATGGCTAATGGCCGCTGAATTATTAACCTTAGGGTTTGACTTCAGTTTTGCGCCGGTTTTAGATATTGACGCTGGGATTAGTGAAATCATTGGTAACCGATCTTTTTCACAAGACACACAAAAAGCTTGCGACCTAACCAGTGCTTTCCGTACAGGAATGCGTCGAGCAGGAATGGCTGCGATAGGAAAACACTTTCCTGGGCATGGCGCTGTCGCTTTAGACTCACATTTAACATTACCCATTGATGAGCGTGATTTTGAAACGATTTATCGAAAAGATGTTTTACCTTTTAAACGTTTAATACAAGAAGGCCTTGAGGGCATTATGCCCGCACATGTGGTGTACCCTGCGATAGATGAACTACCTGCTGGATTTTCACCGGTTTGGATTAATGACATCTTACGTCAACGCTTAGGCTTTAATGGTGTAGTGTTTAGTGATGACATTAGTATGGAAGGTGCAGCGAGTGTAGGTGGCTTTGATGAACGTAGCAAACTCGCTCAACAAGCTGGCTGTGATATGGTTTTAGTTTGCAATAATGAAAAAGCAGCTGAGGAAGTGCTTGAGTCAACGCCTATAGAAAATAACCGCGTACGTGAACAGCGATTGTTGCATATGCTTGCAAAACCTAAATATACACAGGTCGAGCTTAGAAATAACCCGGAATGGCTAGACTTAAGCCAAAAAATCACACAACTATCAAAAGCCTATGCTAACTGAAATTAAACAAGTACAAGAAAATGCCACGCTGTTGCATACAGAAGTAGAAGTTGAGCAAGCGATAGTCAATATGGCGGCTAGCATTAATTTGGAACTAAAAGAGGCTAACCCTATTTTGTTATGCGTTATGAATGGCGGCCTTGTTGTCGCGGGTAAATTACTAACGCAACTTAACTTCCCACTGACGATTGATGCGGTTAATGCCTCACGTTATGGTAATCAAACCAATGGCAGTGAGATACGTTGGAAGCAAAAACCGGCAACTAACTTAGAAGGCCGCGTTGTACTATTGGTTGATGATATTTTAGATGAAGGCATTACCCTTGCAGCCATTAAGCAGTACTGCCAAGAGCAAGGTGCAAAAAAAATCTATAGCGCGGTATTAATGGATAAAAAAATCAACAAGCCTAAGCCGCTTAAAGCCGATTTTGTTGGCTTAGAAGTTGAAGACCATTATTTATATGGCTATGGTATGGATTACAAAGGTTATTTACGCAACGCGGCAGGTATCTTTGCCTGCGCTTAAAGGAAACATAATGAAAACGACGGCAATTATCGGTGGCTCAGGTTTAACTGAATTAGATAGTTTAAAAATACTTGATGAAAAAGAAATCGCAACGCCTTTTGGTAAAGCCTCCTCAACGCTTGTGTTTGGCGAACTAGCAGGAAAAAAAGTTATTTTTTTAGCGCGACATGGCAACCCACATCATATTGCACCGCATAAAATAAACTACCGAGCGAACCTTTGGGCATTAAAAGAAGCAGGTGCAGAGCAAATTATTGCGGTTGCAGCTGTGGGGGGGATTACGCCTGAAATGTCACCTGCACGCATTGCTATTCCTAATCAGCTGATTGATTACAGTTACGAGAGAGAGCATAGTTATTTCGCAGAAGATTCAGACGCCGTACAACATATCGATTTTACTCTGCCCTATGATGACAGTTTGCGCTCGCAACTTATTCGCAGTGGTAAAGGCTTAAATATTGTCGAAATGGGTGTTTATGCCTGTACACAAGGGCCGCGATTAGAAACGGCGGCAGAGGTTTTACGATTAGAGCGAGATGGCTGTGATTTAGTCGGTATGACAGGAATGCCGGAAGCAGCATTAGCCAGAGAGCTAGAAATTCCTTATGTGTGTTGTGCTGTGGTTGCTAACTGGGCGGCAGGCAAAGCGGCAGGCGAAATTAGTATGGATGAAATCATGCAAAATTTAGAGCAAGGCATGACCGATACTAAACAATTATTACAACAGTTTTTAGCTAACGTAGCTTAAAGGAATAAAAATGACTTATAGCATGACCGCGTTTGCGAATAGCGAAGTTGAGCTTGAAGGGCTTACTTTACACTGTGAATTACGCTCAGTTAATCATCGGTATTGTGATATTAGCTTAAAAATACCCGAACGATTCCGCTTTATAGAAGCCAGTACACGGCAATTAATTAGCAAACAACTAAAGCGTGGAAAAATTGAATGTGGCTTTAGCTATAAAAAGCATCAACAGGCTGAAGCGGGTCTGAATATCAATATGGATGCGGTGCAAGCTTTGCTAAACAGTACACAAGCGATTGAAGCATTAATGCCAAAGGCACAAAGTTTCTCTGCACTCGATGTACTCGCATTCCCGGGTATTCAAGCTGAAAAAACCACAAATAATGCAGCTTTACAAAAAGTATTACAGCAATTACTACAAACAACATTAGATAGTCTAATTGCTGCACGATTAAGAGAGGGTGAGCAACTTCAGCGCTTAATTACTGAGCGTTGTGAAAAAATGCAAGGTTTTGTTGAGCAAGCAAAGCTGCGCATGCCTGAAGTATTAAGTTCTTTAAAGAGCAAGCTAAAAAATCAAATTGCAGAACTCGTAGCAGAACCAAATCATGACCGTATAGAGCAAGAAATGGTTCTTCTAGCACAAAAGCTTGATGTAGAAGAAGAGCTCGATCGTCTAGAAACCCATATTGTAGAAGTGATGCATATATTACAAAAAAATGAGCCAGTAGGGCGGCGCTTAGACTTTTTAATGCAAGAAATGAATCGTGAAGCAAATACGCTAGGCTCTAAATCAGCAGATAAAGAAATGACAGGGATTGCTATAGAGTTGAAGGTATTGATTGAGCAAATGAGAGAGCAGGTACAAAACATAGAATGATGTTTCTCGTTATTCTATATTTATTTAATGAGTATTTTTTACCCTAATAATTAGAGTTAAGAGTGTGATCATATAGTCACGCTATTGATTTTTTTTGCTTTTTGTGATTATATGATCACAAAAAGTGAGTTAAAATATGTTATCTCGTGAAAAAATAGGCTTGCGACTTAAAGCGGCGCGTAAAGAAAGAAGAATATCCCAATCTAAAGCTGCTGAGGGTATTGGCATTGATCGGTCTATTGTTTCTAAAATTGAAACAGGCCGTTATACCGGATCTTTAAAAACATATGAGCGCTACTTAGCTTCTTTGGGCTATGTGTTAACCATTAAAACTGAAGAGCCTCAGCAAACAGATTTTGATACCCTAGGTGAGATTTTCAATGATGACTGAGCTAAGCTTGCCATCATCGATTGAGCAGTTATCTGTTTACGGACATCAAAATGGGCAAGCACTTGAACTGGGTATTTTAACTCACGGTTCTCACCATTCGTTTCAATATACCCAACAAGCGTTTCCCGTTTCACTTACGATGAAACTTCGAGATGATGCTTATAATCATGGCGCTATTCATCCTATATTTAGTCAAAATCTGCCTGAAGGGTTTATTCGACGTTATATTTCTGAGCGTTTAGCGAGATACGGAAAAATTAATGATATGTATTTCCTGGCTTTACAAGGCGCGAGTGGTATAGGCGCTTTAGATTTTGATGCGGGTTTGAGACTACCTAATGCCGAGCAAATAACATTAACAGATATATTGTCGTGGCAATCAAAAGAAAAACTATTTCCCCAGTTATTAGAAAAATATTACTTGCACGGTATCTTGTCAGGTGTTCAACCTAAAGTAATGATTAATGCTGATGTGCAAAGCCGAGTTGCCGTGCAACAACACGATTTAATAGTAAAAACCTTTGATGAACAATTCCCTTTGCTTACGGTTAATGAATTTGTCTGTATGGAAGCAGCAAGGCACTGTCAGTTAGCACCGCCTAAAACCTATTTATCAGAAAATCTTGAGCACTATGTTATAGAGCGCTTTGATAAAGTAGATGGCCAGCGGCTAGCCTTTGAAGATTTTGCTACATTGATGGGTAAACAGGGAGATGAAAAATACAATTCTAGCTATGAATCATTACTTAAAGCTGTTCGTCTATATACTGGATCAATTACCCAAGTTGAAAAAGCTTATAAATTAATTGTTTTTAATTGCCTGATAGGTAATGGCGATGCTCACCTTAAAAATTTTGCATTGCAGTATTCTCTTGGCAGTAAAGACATTTTTCTATCACCCCCTTATGATATTACGCATACTCATATGTATGAAAGTATTGATAATCATATGGCGCTGAAGCTTAAAAAGAGTAAAGCCTTTCCCAATAAAAATGACCTTATAACGTTAGGTGTTACAGCAGGAGTTACTCATTCAGCTGATATTATCGACTTTATAGCGGATAATATTAACAATTACATTGCAGGCTCAGAAGAGATTAAACTAATCGAAGGTTTGCGCGGGTCTATTGAGCAATCATTATTCTCTGGTACTACCGCAGGGGCTTTGAAAACAAATTATCGCCACCTAAAGAAAAAGAAACATAACTGAGTATTATTTTTAATGTTATTTGATATCCAAAGCCAAATTGAAAGGTGCAATGTTTATGAATGGTGATATTGAGTTATTTGTAATGGGTTTATTTTTTTAAATAATCAGTCTATGAACAGGTGCAAAACATAGAATAATAATGGGACGTGCTTAAAATATATACTTCCTATCCCTACTAATAACTAAGCGCCCCTATAGAATCTGGCTTTCATTCAAAAGGGGGAGCTGAGGTTTTTCTTGAGCTAATGCGATTTTAATGCAAAATAATGCGCCTCTCTCCTTATTAATCGCGCTAATGTTACCGTGCATATTATTTTCTACGATCATTTTGCTCATATATAAACCGATACCTGTTCCCTTAGTGCGTGTTGTAAAATAAGGGTCAAAAATCTTTTCAATGATATCCTCAGTAATACCGCCGCCATTATCATGAACTAGGCATAACGCCGCGCCGTGATCTTTATTAAGTTGCACATTGATAATGCCTGGTGTCACTCTATTCTCTACGATGGCATTTTTTGCATTGCCTAATAAATTAAGTACCACTTGCCTATATTCACCGACAAAACCATAAGCGTATAGTGTTTCATCAAGCGCTACTTGAATCTCAATATTATGAGATTTATAGCTTTCTTCAACAATTTTTAAAGCATCATCAATGCACTGGGAAATATTAAACCGTTTAGGCTGTTTGTCTGGCTTAAATAGATTGCGAAAATCATCGATAGTGGAAGACATATTTTTTATAAAGAGATTACCGCTGTCAATTTGCTTATTTAGATATTCAGCACTCAATTCCTTATGTTCATAAGCATCAATAATATTAATCAATACAGTGCTTAATGCGGTTAAGGGTTGTCGCCATTGGTGAGCAATATTCCCTATCATTTCGCCCATAGAAGCTAATCTAGATTGCTGTATAAGCAGGTGATCTTTTTGACGGTTGAGTGCTAATTCTGCTGCCACTTTATCCTCTAGTGCCTTATTTAACTGCAGTAACTGTTCTTCAGCTACCCTCCTGCGTAGTACTTCTTTTTCTAACTGATTGTTTACATCGGCTAGTTCTGATGACGTTGGTGATGACAGTAAGTCGGGTATCAGTTTAAATGATTCTCTTGCTGCAGCAATGGAGACCAGTGCAGTAAAGGCCATAATTACACCTTGTAAATAATAGTAAGGCTGCCAAATAACTAAAATACCCATCAAGTGGGTTAATGCACAAGAAATGATAAACAGTGCGAATAACCAAAATAAATGTGGTGCAATAACATGTTGAGATTTATGACGTAGATACTGGTATATGCTTATGGGAATAGCAATATAGGCTAAAGCAATGAATAAATTAGATATGACGTGTAAATAAACTAAAGGGCCACTCCAAAGAAGGCAGTAACCATGTGGACTACCAGCACTTAACAGTTCTTGAGATAATGCAGATAATGACATAGATAAATAAAGTATAAAAAACGGTGATTAAGACGATGCCAGCAATTTATATTGTAGTTGTTCAAACAACATAGGCTTGTGTTTCTGATAACTATACAAGGTTACATCTTGATACCGCTCCATAAGGGCTGCGCAGCTTTTATAGTCTAAGTCTTCAATTAAAATATCTATATTCATGCTATTGGCAATGGCCATAATTGAATTAATGATAGAGTTATCTTCAATAGAGCCATTACGACCTGCAAGTAGGGAGGGGTGGATTTTTAAACGGTTAACATAGAGTGTTTTAATGCACTCTGAAGAAAGGTAACCAATACCAAAATCAGTAATACAAATTCGTATGCCTAAACTGTGCAATAAGTTAAAAAGAGGGTGATATTTATCTTCTAAGTTAATACAGCAAGTTTCAGTTAGTTTCAGTTCTAAATCGGCAGGTGGAAAGTTCATCTCTGCCAGCGCTTGGTCTAAAACTGCAAGAAATCCTCTACTTTTTAGCTGCTGATCAAATATTGTTATAGATAAAGCTAAATTAGGTATCATTTGCTTACAAGTATTCGTTTGTTCTAGGGCTTTGCTGAATATTAATTTGGACAGAGTATCCAGCATACCCATCTTTTTAATGGTAGGCATAAATTTATCGGCATTAATAACACCTAAAGCGGGGTGCTGCCAATAAAATGAAGCCTCTAGGGTGTCAATTTTTTGATTGGTTAGATTAAAAACCAGTTGATAACGTAACTTAAATTCATCCTTATTTAACGCCTGCTGTAATTGCTCTTCCATGTTGGTTGTTTCTAATAGGCGCATATCCATCGCAGGGGTAAAAAAGTCATAGCGATTCCCGCCTTTTCTTTTAGCTTGGTACATGGCTATATCTGCATTTTTTAATAAAATGTCAGGCGTATCACCATCACTAGGGTAAGCACTAATACCAATACTACAGCCGATGTGAATGAGATGAGATTTGATGGAAAAATCAGCGGTTAATTTGCTAATAATGTCATCTGCAACTTTTGCAGCATCTTTACCGTGCTCAATATGACTCAGCAAAACGACAAATTCATCACCACCCAGCCTGGCAACGGTATCTGTTTCACGAATGCAACTGCCGAGCTGTTGAGCGACATCCTGCAAAAGTAAATCGCCTATTTCATGGCCTAATGTGTCATTAACCACTTTAAATTGATCAAGGTCGATAAATAAAAGACTGATTTCATAGTCATGTCGTTTAGCTAGCTGTAGAGATTGCGTGATGCGATCTATAAATAAAGATCGGTTAGGCAAATCAGTCAGAGCATCGTGTGCAACGAGATGCTGCAATATTTTATTTTCTTTTTGTGTGCTAATGTCAGAAAAAAGTGCAAGCTGGTATAAAGGCGCGCCTTGTTGGTTTCTAATCTGAGTAATATTAAGCCATTCGGTATAATATTCGCCATTTTTTTTGCGATTAATAATCTCGCCTTGCCAATGCCCCGTCTCGTTCAATGTCTGCCATAGCGTGTTATAAAATTCTTTATCTTGTTTATTTGAACTAAGAATATTGGGGTTAAACCCCATCACATCTTGAGATTGATAACCGGTAATGGTGGTAAATGCAGGATTAACAAATACAATCTGGTTGTTCATGTCTGTGATCATAATGCCTTCAGATGACTCTTTAAAAGCGAGTGAAGACAGTTTTAGTCTTTTATAGGCATTCAACTGCCAAGCAACCTCTTTAAGGCTTTGTAATAACCTGTTTCTATCCAGTGGCTTTAAAATATACTTATCGATACCAATATCGATAGCCTTTAAAAATAACTCACTTTCATTGAATGCTGTAGTGACAATGATTGGAACATTATGGTCTAGGCTTTTTATTTCTTGCGCCATTTGTAAACCATCCATAACGGGCATTAAAATATCCGTTATGACTATATCCGGGCGACATTTTATAAAAACATCGAGGCCCTCTTGCCCATTCTCAGCTAAATAAAGCTGACTGGTTCTACGCCTTAAAAAATCAGCAATACCGGTGCGAATTAAAATATCGTCTTCAACATACAGAATTGAGAAATCATCTAATATTGTCAGGTTATCCATGTTAATTTCTTTTACATTCCAGGTGATTAATTAATGCGATTTTTAGGCTAAACTTTTTAAGCATACTCTATTTATACTGAGTTTTCTGCCAAGGTTCAATAATTTGTGCACTAATGCATAAACCCCGCGGTCATAAAAAATTAAGTACATATGCCGTGAGAATCAATGTTACTGCTCGCGATAGTTTAAATTTGTAGTTTTAAATATTCTTTTCCATAGCTGAAAAGAGTGGGTGATTTTTAGTGGGTGGTTGATGAAGAGGGGGGGGCTAGTTCTAAGTGAACTGTCTGTTTGCTTAGAAGGAAAAAAGAACATGGGAACGGATGAGTTGGCCAACGAATGTATCGCGGCGGTATCAGGGGAAACGCATACAAATAATTACCTAAATAAGAGCTTATGTCTATACTGACCATTCAAGGTGGTGGTGTATTATTTCTTTTTAATGCGCTTCTTTGGTGGTTACCGTTTAAATAAATTTAAGGCCAATTACATAATAGAACCTATAGTTTCTGGGGCTCTTCCTGAGATAATGCGATTTTAATGAAAAATAATGCGCCACTATCATGAATAGCGCATCATCGTTTTTCCTATTAATTCGTACAGTGACTAATTAAGTAATTGCTCAATAAATGCCTGCGCTTGAGGGCTTATTTTCTGACCAGGTAAGGTAATAATGGCATAGTTGGTTTTAAAGTTAGGGACTTCTAACGGGATAAGAGCGAGTGTATCTGGGAATGTTTTATAGATAGACGGAGTGGTAATTGAGATGACATCGCTGTGTTGAACAATGGTTTCGATAGTATCTAAATTGTCACACTCAATATCGCAACTAGAAGAAAAGCGTTCGGATTTAATATTGCCAAGCTTAAAGCGTTTAATTAAGGCTTGCTTGTAATGCGAAGCCATATAAGGCGTGGCAAAAGGAAACTTGAAAATATCCGCTAAAGTAACGCTATTTAGCTGGAGAATAGGGTGGTTTTGACGACAAAAGAAATAAATTGGTTGTTGAGGAAGCGCCTGAATATCTAATGATTGATGTCCATCAATGTATAAAGGGTCGCCAACAATAAATTCTATTTTTCTTTGTAGAAGCTGGTCATGAAGGGCTGGAATATCATTTAGTTTTATATTGATATCGATATTAGGGTGTTTCGAATTAAACTTCCCCACGCTTGCACCTAAGAGTGTTCTTGCTACTGCTGGCCCTGCGCCTAAATTAAGTGTGCCTGATCGCATGCCTTGCATATCTTGCATGTCACGCTCTAATTGTATTATTTGATTACTAATAACTTCGCCGTGTTCCAGTAATTTTATGCCGAATTGAGTCGGTTTTGTTCCTTTGCGCTCACGAAGAAAGAGCTGCACGCCTAACTCCTCTTCAAGGCTTTGAATACTTCGAGTCAATGCTGACTGAGAAAGTGTTAATTCTTTAGCAGCTAAAGCAAAGTTTTGGCATCGGGCTAAAGTGCGTGCATGGTGTAAACGTTTTAAATCAATCATTATGCATTAAACACATGGGAGGTATGAATAAAATGCATTATACACATAATGAGAGCTAGTCTACACTTGGGTTAATCTATTGCTTAACGATAGGTTTGACCACTTTTACCTCTTTAAGTGGCGTATTGCTTCAGCTTATCGGGCTGATTATTTGTAACTTATAAGGAAATCAAATGAAACTTAAAACACTCGCTGTTAGTGTGCTAGGTATGGGGATGCTTTTCGCTAACCCTGCTAATGCCGCTAATAAACCGAATATTCTCGTTATCTGGGGTGATGATATTGGCCAATCCAATATCAGTGCTTATACGCGCGGCATGATGGGTTATCAAACACCTAATATTGATCGTATTGCCAAAGAAGGCATGATGTTTACCGATTATTATGCTGAGCAAAGCTGTACAGCGGGGCGGGCTGCTTTTATTTTAGGGCAGAGTGTTTTTCGTACTGGCTTAAGTAAAGTGGGTATGCCAGGTGCAAAAGAAGGGATTAATAAAAAAGATCCGACGATTGCGGAACTTTTAAAACAAGAAGGCTATGTAACCGGTCAGTTTGGCAAAAACCATTTAGGCGACAGAGATGAAATGTTACCCACGAATCATGGTTTTGATGAGTTCTTAGGTAATTTATATCACCTGAATGCGGAAGAAGAGCCAGAAAATGAAGATTATCCGAAAGACCCTGCATTTAGAAAAAAATTCGGGCCGCGCGGCGTTATTCACTCTTATGCAGGTGGAAAAATTACCGATACAGGCCCATTAACTAAAAAGCGTATGGAAACCATTGATGATGAAACCAGTGCGGCGGCATTAGATTTTATCGATCGTAAACATAAAGCAGGCAAGCCTTGGTTTGTTTGGTGGAGTGGTACACGCATGCATTTTCGTACCCATGTAAAAGCGGAGTTAAGAGGTATTTCAGGGCCAGGGCTGTTCAATGCTAAATTCCTTGGTAGCCTAAAACGCGATCTAAACTTAGTGCATTATCATATAAAGCCAAAC
>CBDUDV010000055.1:0-16075 GCA_965366065.1 uncultured bacterium
TTATATAGCTCAGTTAATTCAATCAGTGCAGGTCCCCTATCTCTATCTTGCTCATCAAATAAATGATAAGTGAGATACAGTGAATTTTCTGCCGTCATATCAAAATTATCGACGTATTTTGCCTGAAATTCAGTCAAGGATAATTGTGATGCCCAACTAATAAAATCAGCCAGCTTAGCCTTATCCTGCTCAGCTAAGTCGGGCATATCAGTGATCATCTTTTGTAACTCATCCCAATTATCAAGTAAATCCTGTCGAGGGTATTCTAATAATACCGATAAGATTTTGTAGATTTCACTCATTCTTTTTCACCATCAGAACGTTTTGCTGCGGGGTGATAACGTACAAACTCTAAACTATCCCCTGTTGATTTACGTTTATCTGGAAAGAGTGATGCTTCTGGGCTAATACTACAGCCGTCATTACCAAAGCTAAAACCATTTTGACCTTGAAAACTATGAAAATCTTCTTGGTGCAACTCTTCATGACTGGTTGGAATAACGAAGCGATCTTCGTAATTTGCAATCGCCATATAACGATACATATCACGCACTTGATCTTCATTAAGACCCACTTCTTCCAATACAGCGAGATTAGTTTCACCATCCACATTCAAAGAACGATAAAAACTACGCATCGCAATCATACGTTTTAGCGCTAAAACAATCGGCTCTTCTTTACCTGCAGTTAGCATATTTGCTAAATATTGAATCGGTAAACGTAGGCTTTCGATTTTAGGAATCATGCCATCTTGTGATAGCTCAATATTACCTTGGTCGATTTGTGATTGCACAGGCGATAGTGGCGGTACATACCAAACCATCGGTAAAGTACGGAATTCAGGATGCAGTGGGAAAGCCACTTTCCAATCAACAATTAATTTATAAATAGGTGACTGTCTTGCCGCTTCCATCCAAGATTCAGGAATACCATCTTCTTTCGCTTGTTTAATCACCTCAGGGTCATTAGGATCTAAAAACAAATCCAATTGCGCTTGATATAAATCTTGATCATCAGGCATTGATGCAAGTTCTTCAATACGATCTGCATCGTAAAGCATCACGCCGTTATAACGAATACGCCCAACACATGATTCAGAACAAACCGTTGGCAAACCTGATTCAACACGCGGATAACAACCGGTACATTTTTCTGCTTTACCGGATTCCCAGTTATAAAACATTTTTTTGTACGGACAGGCACTGATACACATGCGCCAGCTACGACATTTGTCTTGGTCAACCAAAACAATACCATCTTCTTCACGCTTGTAGATTGATCCCGATGGACACGCCGCTACACACGCAGGGTTAACACAGTGATTACACATACGTGGTAAATACATATGGAAGGTTTGCTCGAATTCACCATAAACCTGTTTTTCCATATCTTTAAAATTCGCATCTTTGCCGCGCATTTTAAATTTACCGCCTAAATCATCTTCCCAGTTAGGACCCCACTCAATTTTTTCCATCCGCTGACCATCAATCAACGAACGTGGGCGTGCTGTTGGTGTTGCTTCTAATAAAGGACTATTTTGCAATACCGCATAATCATAAGTAAACGGTTCATAATAATCATCAATCGTCGGCATATTCGGATTCATGAAAATATTTTTTAACACGTTACGACGGTTGCCTGATTTTAATTGCAGTTTGCCCTTAACCAGTTCCCAGCCACCGTTCCATTGCTCTTGGTCTTCCCAGTTTTTAGGGTAACCAACACCAGGTTTTGATTCCACATTATTAAACCATGCGTACTCAACCCCTTTACGGTTGGTCCAAACGTTTTTACACGTGACCGAACAAGTATGGCACCCAATACACTTATCTAAGTTAAAGACTAGTGAAAAATTCGCTCTGACTTTCATATTATTTCTCCGACTCGTCTGTGCAAGTATAAGCCGCTTGAGGAACGCCCTCTGGATTCAGTGCTTTTTCTTGGGTTTCTGTTAATGGTTCTTCTAGCCATTTAATATCCTGATCTTCCACTTTATGTAAGATGACATATTCATCACGTTGCGAACCGATCGTACCGTAGTAGTTAAAACCATAACTTAACTGAGCGTAACCCCCAATCATATGCGTTGGTTTAACGGTAATTCGTGTCACACTATTTAAAATACCGCCCCGTTTACCCGTAGTATTTGAACCTGGTACGTTAACGTTTTTCTCTTGTGCGTGATACATCATTGCCATGCCATCAGGAATACGTTGACTCACCACGGCACGCGCCATAGTTGCACCATTTATATTCAACGCTTCTACCCAATCATTATCATCAATACCCGCTTTTTCAGCATCGGTTTCAGAAATCCAAACATGCGGCCCACCACGCGATAAAGTCAACATACGTTGGTTATCTTGGTAAGTACTATGAATACCCCATTTACTATGCGGTGTAATCCAGTTCAATTTCAAATGCGGCTTATCACCAATTTTTTCCATCATTTCTTTAGTCGACAACATATCAACTGCAGGTTTATAAGTACAAAACCCTTCACCAAAATCACGCATCCATTGATGATCTTGATAGAACTGAGCGCGTCCCGTTAAAGTACGAAATGGAATATGTTCATGGATATTGGTGTAACACGCGTTATAACTGACTTTTTCAGATTCAATTCCACTCCAAGTTGGTGCAGTAATAATCTTACGTGGCTGCGCTTTGATATCACGGAAAGTAATTTTGTCATCTTCACGCGGTATCGCTAAATGCGTATGATCAACACCAGTTTTTGTACTCAGTGCTTTCCATGATTTAACTGCCACTTCACCATTGGTTTCAGGTGCTAAGGCTAAAATAGATTCACAAACACTAATATCATCTTCTAATGACGGCATACCTTTCGATACCCCTTCTTCTTTGATGGTGTAATTAATCTCTTTTAGATGCTCATACTCTTTCTCAGTATCCCAATCGATACCTTTAATATTATTACCTTGCTTAGGCAATAAAGGCCCTAACGCTGTAAATTTCTTATAAGTATCGGCAAAATCACGTTTAACCACTTTTAATAGCGGCATGGTTTTACCTGGAATAGGCTCACACTCGCCACGTTTCCAATCTTTAACATCCATCGCTTGTGCTAATTCTGCGGGTGTATCATGCAAAATAGGCAATGCAACGACATCTTTTTGTGTGCCTAAATGTTTTTCTGCTAAGACTGAAAAACTTTTCGCAATGGTTTTGAAAATTTGCCAATCTGAACGTGCTTCCCAACCAGGATCAACGGCTTGCGTTAATGGGTGGATAAACGGGTGCATATCGGTGGTATTGAGATCATTCTTTTCATACCACGTTGCCGTTGGTAGAACGATATCTGAAAATGCACCAGTAGAATTGAGGCGGAAGTTGATATCTACCATTAAATCTAGTTTCGCAATCGGCGCATCTTTATGCCATTTAATTTCTTGGCCTTCCGATTCTGGTAACACATCTTGCATCACACCATTTTGTGCACCTAATAGATGTTTAAGAAAATATTCATGTCCTTTTGCACTACAACCAATTAAGTTTGCACGCCAAACAAATAGATTACGTGGATGATTTTCTGGTGCATCAATATCTTCTGCAGCAAATTTAATATCCCCTGATTTTAATTTCTTAACAATATAATCAGAAACACCTTTTTCATCACTCGCACCCGCGGCTTCTGCATCTTTAACAATATCCATTGGATTTTTATTAAAGTGTGGCGCAGACGGTAACCAACCTAAACGCTGAGAAACCACGTTGTAATCAGATAAGTTATGCCCTTTATAGTTTGCTTGCGCACTACTTGCTAACATTTCATCAGCTTCTAATTTTTCATAACGCCATTGGTCAGTATGAAAATAAAAGTAGGTTGTACCATTCATATGACGCGGTGGTTTTTGCCAATCTAAAGCAAAGGCAATAGGAGCCCAGCCCGCTTGTGGACGTAATTTCTCTTGGCCCACATAATGCGCCCAGCCGCCGCCACTTTGGCCGACACAACCACACATATGCAATAGATTCATGATAGCGCGGTAGTTCATATCATTGTGATACCAATGATTTAAACCAGCACCCAAGATAACCATCGATTTACCCATGGTTTTCGCGGCATTATCGGCAAATTCACGACCTGAACGAATTAAATCCGCTTGCTTAACGCCAGTGATTTTTTCAGCCCATGCTGGCGTATTAGGAATACTTGCATCATCGTAGCCCGTTGCCGCTTGGCCACCCAATCCACGATCAATACCATATTGCGCAAGCTGTAAATCAAAAACCGTTGCGACTTTTACTTTTTTACCATTAAGTTCAAGTGTTTTAGTCGGTACATTGCGATGCATACCTAAATCTTTACCTGATTCAAAATCAGGAAATAATACATCGACCACTTCTTCTTTATCAAAAATTAAACTTAAGCGAGGCTTAGCTTTTCTTCTTCCTTTTTTAGGAACTAGATTCCACTTCCCTTCTTCTCCCCAACGGAACCCAATGGAACCATTAGGTGCATAAACATCCCCTGTTTTTTCATCACAAACCACTGTTTTCCAGTCAGGATTATTTTTCTCACCTAAACTGCTATCAAAATCTGCTGCACGAACAAAACGCCCACCAACATAGCTACCTTCATGCTCATCTAAAATAACCAGCATAGGTAAATCAGTATAAGTACGTGCGTATTCTTCAAAATAAGGGTCTTGATTATCAACATGAAACTCTTTTAATGCAACATGCCCCATTGCCAAAAATACGGCTGCATCCGTTCCTTGTTTTGCTGGCATCCATAAATCAGCAAATTTTACGTATTCTGCGTAATCAGGTGAAATTGCAACAACTTTTGCACCTTTATAACGAACTTCTGAATAAAAATGCGCATCCGGTGAGCGTGTCATCGGTAGATTAGCACCGGCAACGACTAAATAAGTTGAGTTATACCAATCTGCTGATTCAGGTACATCGGTTTGCTCACCCCAGGTTTGTGGTGAAGCAGGCGGTAAATCACAATACCAATCATAAAAGGATAAACATGCGCCACCGATTAATGATAGATAACGACTACCTGCCGCATAACTAATCATCGACATAGCAGGAATTGGCGAGAACCCAGCAATACGATCTGGACCGTGTGTTTTAGCGGTGTAAACGTTAGAAGCTGCAATAATTTCTGCAACTTCATCCCAATCCACACGAACAAAACCACCTAAACCACGCACTGCGGTATATTTTTCGCGTTTTTTAGGATCTTCTTGAATGGCTCCCCATGCTTCAACAGGATCTTTACCCGTCGCAATTTCATCACGATACAGTGAAACTAATCGCTCACGAATTAACGGATGTTTAACGCGTAAAGGGCTATATAAATACCAAGAAAAACTAGCACCACGCGGACAACCACGCGGTTCGTGATTTGGCATATCTGGGCGTGTACGTGGATAATCCGTTGCTTGCATTTCAAAAGCAACCAGACCATTTTTAACATGAATATTCCACGAACAACTTCCGGTACAGTTAACACCATGAGTTGAGCGAACTACTTTATCAAAGCGCCAGCGATTACGGTAGCCATCTTCCCATTGGCGATCTTCATTAGTGACAACTCCATGTCCATTTGAAAAGGTACTTTGTGTTTTTTTGAAAAATTTAAGACGGTCTAAAAAATGACTCATCGTGTTTTTCTCCTGTTAATTAAATTTGCTATTCGTTACAACCCTTTCTAGGAAGGGTTGTAACGGGTAAATATATTTTTTAAGGGTTATAAATCTCGCCATCTTTACGTAAGTAAAACCACCAGTTAATCATGATGCATACGATATAAAATGCCGCAAACCCATATAAAGCCACTTCGGGAGTTGTTGCTTTAATTTGCTCACCAAATACTTTAGGAATATAAAATGCGCCGTAAGCCGCAACAGCAGATGTCCAACCTAAAACAGGGCCAACTTGCTCTTTAGGAAATATCATTGCAATAGAGCGGAATGTTGAACCATTACCGATGCCTGTTGCAGAAAATAAAATCAAAAATAAGATTAAGAAAGGAACAAAAAATTCTTCAGGCGTCGCTGAGTTGTAGGCCGCTTTCATATAATAAGCAACACCACCGGCACTTAGCACCATAACAAATGAACAGATATGCGTTACCCAAGCACCACCAAATTTATCAGCGATCATTCCACCAACAGGGCGAATTAACGCACCAATAAAAGCCCCCATCCAAGCGAACATTAATGCACTCGGGCCGTTAGGATTTGGAATATCATGATTCATCACACCATCAACCAACACATGCTGATAACCAAAAATCACTTTAATCGCTAAAGGAAAACAGGCAGCAAAACCAATAAATGAGCCAAACGTCATGGTGTAAATAATACTCATCACCCAAGTATGCTTGTTATCAAATATTTTATATTGACGCTCTAAGCTTTCGCCAATTTGGCCTGGAATAATTTTTAATAAAGAAACCGTTAAAGCAATAACGATAAACAAAGCAATTTCTTTAGGTACGTTAAAGCCTGAACCACTAACAGCTTCAGGTAGCATTAGCCACAAACCAAAAATAGCAGCAACAAAACTGATTGATAACATACCTGTTATCATCGCCATGCTAGTAATAGGATTGCCAATATTAGGAGACACTTCAGGCGTACGAATATTATTCATACCAAACCAGCCAGCAAAAGCGAGAGGTACAAGTAATAACATCCAAATAAAACCTGCGTTTTGAATATAAGTTTCTGTACCCGCTGGAATTTTTCCGACTAAAGAACCTGATGCGGAAACCAGCACCATAGGGTCTCCCCCTGCGGCACCAAACATTCCTACTGTCATAGAAAGAGGAATTAAAATTTGCATGGTTGTCACACCAAAATTTCCTAAGCCTGCATTTAGCCCTAACGCTAAACCTTGAACTTTTTTAGGAAAGAAAAAGCTGATATTAGACATAGAGGATGCAAAATTACCGCCACCAAAGCCGGATAATAAAGCTAATACTTGAAACACCCAAAAAGGTGTATTTTGATCTTGTAATGCGATACCCGTACCAACAGCAGGTATCATCAATAAAGCAGTGGTAAAAAAGATGGTATTACGTCCACCACACAGGCGAATAAAAAAGCTACTTGGTATCCGAAGCGTTGCACCCGTTAAACCAGCAATGGCCATTAGCGTAAATAATTGCGACTTCTCAAAAGGAAACCCCAAGTTTAGCATTTGTACGGTAATAATTCCCCAGTACAACCAAACCGCAAACCCACCTAGTAAACTGGGTATAGAAATCCATAAATTGCGAGTTGCAATTTTTTTACCTTCCGATTCCCAAAACTCAGCGTTTTCGACATCCCACTTTTCAATATCAGCCATCATATTACCTCATTATTTTTATAATAAATTAAGGTAATAATACTCCCCTGATATATGAAAACCACATTAAAATGATTATTTTTCAATTTTCTTTAAACAATTGAAAAACAAGGAATAACCAAGCATTTCACTAGGTTATTAGTCTGACACCAAATCTCAGCTTTTAAGAAAAATATATATTTTTTACTCCCCATTATTTCAACTAGTTAGCAACAGCAAAATAACCTTATTTTTTTCGGATAAAAAATACCTGCCTGCCTTCCTCATCATTAAAGTACTCAATTATCTCATTGGCTGTTTGCTCTGCATACACACCAAAGTCTAAATGAGCGGCAGGGTCGGTTGCTATCACCCGTACGATTTCACCTGACTGCATTTCTTTTAAGGCTTTTTTCAAGCGCAATAAAGGTAAGGGGCAATGCAAGCCCGAAGCATCAACATCTACATTAAATTCAATCATTCTGATTTTTAGATTTTTATCTATCCTGCATTAAAAGTGCGCATATAATAGCACTACAATAAATTTCAATAACGATTAACTCTCTTTGTATGGACTATTTCCCCCTTTTTATCGATTTAAAAAAACAACCCTGCCTAGTCATTGGTGCAGGTGAAGTTGCCACACGAAAAATTGAATTACTAGCAAAAGCCGGTGCTTCTATTAGCGTTATCGCCCCCGATATTTGTAGTAAAATTCAAGAACTTGCCGATAAAAATAGTCAGATTACTTTATTACAAAAAGAATTCAGTCCCGGCGATGTTCAGCGACAACGACTTATTATTTCTGCCACAAATAATTCAGCCGTCAACAAACTCGTCGCACAAACAGCCAACCAGCATAATATCCCTGTTAATGTAGTTGATAGCCCTGAACTATGTAGTTTTATTGTGCCCGCTATTATTGACCGATCTCCTATTGTTGCCGCGGTTTCTTCTGGTGGCGCATCGCCTGTTTTGGCCAGACTACTGCGCTCAAAACTTGAAAGCTTAATCCCGCCGGCTTTTGGCCGACTGGCTCAATTAGCAAACAAATACCGAGCAACCGTTAAAGAAAACATCAACCCACCCGCACAGCGTCGTATATTTTGGGAAAATGTACTACAAGGCTCGATTGCTGAACTATTTTATTCAGGTAAAGAAGAAGAGGCAGAAAGTCGCTTACAACAAGCCATTAGTAATAAAACCGCTTTAGATCCTCAAGGCGAAGTCTATTTAGTTGGCGCAGGCCCTGGTGACCCTGATCTACTTACTTTCCGTGCCTTACGCTTAATGCAACAAGCCGACGTGGTTGTTTATGACCGACTCGTTTCTAAAGAAATTTTAGCGCTCGTTCGCAGAGATTCCGAATTAATTTATGTCGGAAAACAAAGAGACAATCATAGTCTGCCACAAGAATCCATCAATGCCCTACTCGCACGATTAGCTAAATCTGGCAAACGCGTGGTCCGCCTAAAAGGAGGCGATCCTTTTATTTTTGGCCGAGGCGCTGAAGAAATCGAAACCTTAGTGCAAGAAAACATAAATTTCCAAGTGGTTCCGGGCATTACCGCCGCCTCTGGCTGTGCAACTTATGCAGGGATTCCCCTCACTCATAGAGATCACGCACAATCTTGCACCTTTGTTACCGGCCACTTAAAAGATAACAGCATCAATCTTAACTGGGAACAACTTGCCGCACCGAACCAGACCATCGTTATTTATATGGGACTAGTAGGACTAAAAACCATTTGTGAGTCGCTTATTCAACACGGCGCTTCTGCTGATCTGCCTATTGCATTAATCCAGCAAGGCACAACCCACACCCAACGTGTGATTACCGCAACACTCAGTAGCATTCACCAAACAATAGAACAGGAAAATATTCACCCCCCGACTCTGTTTATTATTGGTACCGTCGTTACCCTGCACAACACTTTAAAGTGGTTTAAGACTGAATAATTAAATTATGAATAAACTCCTACTCATTATTATTAGTACTTTTTTGTTAGCCGATTGCGATAACACACCTAAAGCAAAGCGCACGCACCGACTATCACCTGAAGGATTTATTTCGGCGTCACTATCCCCTAACTTTGCTTTAGTAGGCAACGTAAACGGCTATGCTGAATTTTGGCAACTCAAGCCTCGCCAGCTAATACACACATGGCAACATACCGATGAAAAAAACGGCGTAATATATTCTGCAATCTCTGCTAACGAAGAATACGCAATCACAGCAGAACGAGAATCTCTCGCCTGGTGGCGTGTGTCTGATGGCACTCTTATGAATGTTTGGTATTTGCCTAATATTCATTCCGTTTCCTTATCGCATGATGGAAAATTTGCTTTAATCGGCTTAAAAGATAAAGCTATTTACTATTCACTCATGCATGGAAAAACTAAGTATGCCTTTCCTCACGAACAAATTGTGACGCAAGCTGACATCAAGCACGATAATAATTTCGCTATCACAGGCTCTGCCGATTACAGCGCGAAACTTTGGGACTTAACAACGGGAAATTTAGTCCACACATGGCAACATAATAGCAAATTATCCAAGGTCGCTACCTCCCCTAATGGCACTTATGCTTTAACTAATGAAGGTTTGGGTACTGTTCGTGTATGGCGCACCACTTCTGGCCGTTTATACAAACAGCTAGGTAATAAATTATCCACCATCACTGCATTAGCCTTCTCTAACGATAGTACTCATGTCGTCCTAGGTCATGTAGCAAGCCGCATAGAGCAGTGGAACATAAAAAAAGGCACGCGCGTAAATTTTTGGCGCCCACAAAAAGAAGATAGTTGGCAACCTTCCGCATCAACCCCTTTAGCGCTTAGTTTTACCGCAAATAATAAAGGTATCTACAGCATTACATCAAATGGCTATTTTCAGCTATGGCAAAATACTGCGAAATAAAATAAAATAGCGCAGAGATTTATATAATCTACATTATTTTTATAAACCCTAAGCTGCACATAGACTTAGGGACTGTTACATCACTACAATAGAGGTCAAAATGAAAAAAATATTATTAGCTGTTACTACAGTGGCTTTACTAGGCTTAAGTGCACAAGCATCTTCAAACGAAGATATTAAAGTAGGTAGAAAAATTTACGATCGCGCTTTTGGCCGTGGTTGTGGTACTTGTCACGATATCGCGTCTAACCCACAATTAATTGCATTAATTAAATCTGGCGATTTAACAAAAGCAAGCTTTGCAAAAACAATTAAAGAAGGTAAAGGCGGCTCTATGCCAGCTGCAATTGCTACAATCATGACTATTGGACCTGTTAAAAAAGCGGGCTACTCTGAAGACCAAGCTATTGACGCTCTATGGAATTTCTTAAACCAATAAGCAATAAATAATTGGTATAAAAAAAGCCGCGATAAACTCAAGTTTATCGCGGCTTTTTTATGTCTGCGTTATATGGGTAACAGTGTAATACCAAACCCAATATATTCATGCTTAAACGTAACTCGTCGTTCCTGCATGCTCTTAGCAGGAATCTATTGTGTGCGCATGGATTCCCGATTGAAGACTTCGGGAATGACGGCATGTATTACTGTACGGTATTTATTGAGATTGGTGTAATTCCCGCTATGAAATCTTTTGCTGTTCCACTTCATTGCTATAAGCCAAAATATACTGCTTACGTACCCATACCCCCGCAATAGCAGCAAACATCAAGCCACAAGAAGTAATCAAAAAGCTCACTAACCCGTTCAAACGATTCACTTCCTCGACTAAATCTATTCTATTTGCACTCACTTCGGGTGTTTTCGTGGCAATCAAACGACCAGCGCCTGTATCAGAATAGGTTTTTAAAACTTGTAAATCATTTTGTAAAGAATGAATCGTATCCATCCCCGTTAAACCAATAGAGCCAGCACGTAAGCTTTCTTCCAAAACTTTAAGCTTACTCTCAATAGAACCACTCACTAAGCCTACTAATTGTGATTTTAGTGCATCCACTTCTGCTGATAATACCGGGTTCATTTGTCTGTCGTATAATTCAACCGTTTTTTGAGCGCGTACCAAATCAAACGACGCTTGCTGAGGAATCAAAAAAGTTCCCATAACAACAATTATCGCCATCAACCCCACAACAACACCCAAAACCCAACGATTTAAGCGTAAAACGCTAACTGGTGTTAATTCATTCACATTACGCATCGCTTTATTATTATTTTCATTTTTTTTGCGCAAGTTGCTCATCAAGCCTTTACCTCTAAAAAAAACAGTTCCGTTGCATTATACAAGTTTGATAAAAAAAATCTTGCTCGCATCACTTAAAAATTCATTAAAGCAGCTAATAAATTAAAAAGGGAATAACTCAGCTCAACTAATGCGAACAAAGCACTCCCTCACCCCTTTATTTCGAACGCTTTGCTGCAATACGTAGTCTTAATGCATTTAATTTAATAAACCCTTCTGCATCTTGCTGGTCATAAGCACCTTCATCATCTTCAAAAGTAGCAATTGCCTCATCAAATAAGCTATCACTTGCAGATTCACGCCCTACAACAGTTACATTACCTTTATACAATTTAAGGCGTACTTTACCATTTACGCGCAATTGCGATTCATCAACCATCTTTTGCAGCATTAAACGCTCAGGACTCCACCAGTAGCCGTTATAAACCAAAGTTGCATAACGCGGCATTAGCTCATCTTTTAAATGCGCAGCTTCACGATCTAAAGTTAAAGACTCAATCGCACGATGCGCACGCATCATAATAGTGCCGCCTGGTGTTTCATAACAGCCACGAGATTTCATGCCCACATAACGATTTTCTACAATATCTAAACGACCAATACCATTTGCACCACCGATCTTATTTAATTTTGCCAAAATTTCTGCAGGCGTATAGGCTACCCCATCAATTTCAGTAATATCACCTTTCACATACGTTAATTCCATATGCGTTGCCACATCAGGGGCATTTTCAGGTGAAACACTCCAAAGCCACATATCTTCTTCAGGCTCAGCCCAAGGATCTTCTAAAATACCGCCTTCATAAGAAATATGTAACAAATTAGCATCCATAGAATAAGGTGAAACCTTACCCTTTTTCTTATCAATAGAAATACCGTGCTTTTCAGCATACGCTAATAATTTCTGACGCGAATTTAAATCCCAAGTACGCCATGGCGCAATTACTTTAATATCAGGCTTTAATGCATAAGCACCTAACTCAAAACGTATTTGATCGTTACCCTTCCCCGTTGCCCCATGAGAAATCGTATCAGCACCCGTCTCATTAGCAATTTCAATTAAGCGCTTAGAGATTAACGGACGCGCAATAGAAGTCCCTAATAAATACTCACCTTCATAAATAGCGTTGGCACGAAACATAGGGAAAACGAAATCACGCACAAACTCTTCACGCAAATCATCAATATAAATTTCTTTAATACCTAATGCTTTTGCCTTAGCACGAGCAGGCTCAATTTCTTCGCCCTGCCCTAAATCAGCAGTAAAGGTAACTACTTCACATGAATACTCATCTTGCAGCCACTTTAAAATAACTGAAGTATCTAAACCGCCCGAATAAGCTAAAACAACTTTTTTGGTATCTGACATTACGCCCAACTCTTTTAAGGATTCTAAATCCCCAAATTATACTATAAATACGCATCAATTCATTATGAATAATTCAGCAAACCATCGACAGCACCAATAACCGTTAAAAAAATCTTATTTAAAAAAAATAACCCATCAATTTCATAAAGATAACAAACAAACCATTATTTATCATTACTAGGGGTTGACACAAAAACGCTTCATTGACATAATAGCGTTTCTTTAGCAAGCCCAGGTAGCTCAGTCGGTAGAGCAGAGGACTGAAAATCCTCGTGTCGACGGTTCGATTCCGCCCCTGGGCACCATGCTAAAGACCAAATAAATAAGGCCCTGATCGAGTTTATCTCTTTCAGGGCTTTTTTTTGCTTAAAATTCCTCAGGTCGATCTCTGGTCTAAAGTCCCACGGTCGGAACCAATGCTGTTGACTTAAGAATAAGCTCCTTCTCCAAAGGGAGAAGGTTGGGATGAGGGGAGCTATAAAGGCATGATTTTATTCTCCTCACCCAACCCCCTCCAACAAGAGAGGGCTTAAGTCAACAGCATTGACGGCCGGAGCTTGCTGTTTAATTGTCTAATTTTTGGATATTGTCATGAAAAATATTTTCGCACTCTCTTTAATGCTACTTACTTTATCCGGCTGTAGCTCTAGCCTGGTTAAAAGTTTTGTTCAGACGCCGCAATTAAAAGATGTTCAGCTCAATTCGTTTTCTGCGAATGATAAGCAAGCTAGTTTTGATGTGGACATTTATAATCCTAATCTGTTTGATATTCCTGTGACGACGCTTAATGGTGATATCAAGCTAAATCAAGTCCCTGTCGGGCATATTGCTACCACTAACCCAAGTAATACTCTAAAATCACGAGAGACTCAAACGATTACTATTCCAATTCAGCTGGATACCACAGACTTCATGAGTATTGCCAAGAGCGCACTTTTTCAAGGCGGCATTAAATACCAATTTATTGGAACGGTTGGTACATCCTACGGCCCTATCCCTATTATTAAAGAAGGCGAGCTGTCTGCTAAGGACTTAGTTTCTTCATTTTTTTAGACTAGCAACGCCAAACCAATAAAGCCCTATCTTTTCGGGGCTTTTTTTTGCTTTACAAAAGCTCCATCTCCATTAAAAGTGGGGATTACCCCACTTTCATTACTCAATTTTTTTTACTAATCATTTGTCAATTTTATCTTGTGTTAACTTTTTAACAGACTCTGTTGAATCTATATTTGATATTTTAAAACCTCCTGAAGCATGCTTAATTGTAATATCCCCATGTAGCGACTTACTGATCAGGTGCGTTAAAAATAACAGCCTCACAATTTCGATTAAAATAAATTTAGCAAATCAAACAAAAGTCACTGCTAGTGAGCAAGTACTGACTACAAATATTGGCAACTAAGTGCCGTAAGTACGAATTGCATCATAAACCTGACCAACAACACGACACAAAAAAGGCATCCGAAGATGCCTTAATCCATTTAGAAATGCATGTAGTGCTTTTTCAATGTTTTAGTTACTTGCCAAACACTTTTTAAGCCGTCAGGAAAGGTAACATAATCACCAGGTACGATAGTAACCGGTTCACCACCATCTGGAGTGACAACAATTTCACCTTCTAAGATGTATGAACGTTCGTTTTTATTGTCAAAATCAAGACGAAATTCAGATACTGGGCAGTCCCAAATATTCCAACTTGAAACGTCTAATTCTTTTAAACGTTCTTCACTTAAGTTTTTTTCAATGATAATTTCTGGCATAACATTCCTACACTGTCTGTTGTTAGTAAAATAGATACAAGATCCTAATCGCTGCTAAAGCGAAGCGCCATCACAAAATGTGAGGCACAGGGATAATAACAGAAAGCACATTGATAAAACGATGTAATTAACTCAATACAATTGCTTTCTATATAAATATTATCGAGAACTTAAACTACTTAAAAACGATTAGACCGCTTATAAATATTCCTAAATTGTATTAAACAAAGCTAAAATTCAAACTTATTTTGATGCTGCTGGCTACTTTGGCTCGATACCTGCCTTTCAATAAAAGCTTTGGTTACGTCTAATTTTTACACTTAAATAGAAGGCGATAGATAGTCCTTACCGAGTCCAGAATAATTGTCTATATTTTGTACAATTTAAACTACAGCCTTTGAGTACAGTAGGCTTAGCTAGTTACTCAAAAATTACACACAATCTTATCCACAGAAAATGTGTGTAACTAGTGGTATAGAGATGATTTGCGTTTAGTTACCCTCAAATAACACAATGGAAAATAACAGAGTTATTTTTGCTTCTTATCATTGATTAATAAAGCTTATTTAGGCTTATCCATAGGGATATAAGTCCCTAATAATAATTATTATTAGCTTGAATACGACCCCGAAAGCACCTTGATAATTCGCTCATTACTTGGCTGTGTGATTTTAAATATTCCCCCATTAAACAGCAATTAGCGCACAGCTCTATGCAATCAAGTGAGCGCTATAAAAAAACACCCAGCAGTGCTAGAAATATTAGCGCAGGCTTTTCTGGATTAATTAAGAACGAAGAGTGGACTTCCCAGCTTTTACTAGACAGTTTTTCACTATCAAAAAGGTACCATTTTCGGCATTTTACCAATCACTATTTGAATATTTCCTGTCCATGAAGCAATCGAATACCCTGCTTTAACTAGCGCATCATCCTAGCTCATGAAACATTGAGCCCCCCCCCCTAATGGTTTTTATTTTTCAATCGAGTCAGCCCATTTTTAGGATGCATTATCCAATATTTCTGATTCTTTAAACGGAAGAATTAACGGTAGTTTTTCAGGTATTAAATCACGCATTTTGAAGTCGTTTGGGTATACAATAAAATTATTGTAATAAAGGTATTAATGCTGGTGAAGGGGTACGACAGAACGAAGCTGTACTTGTTCGACTTGCCAACATTAAACCAGCCATATAAGTATCATTTTTTTGTAACGAGGCTTGAAAGCTTGGGTGTTCATTATGAGTATTAATAAACATATCAGCATTAGAAGTAAACTCAGTATTCTTTTAATACTGCCTCTTTTAACTCTGCTGTTTTTCGCCTACAACACCGTAGCTGAGAAATACCAACAATTACTCAACACACAGAATGCTTTGCAGTACACGCAAGTTGCCTCTCAACTTGCGGATATC
>CBDUDV010000056.1:0-15906 GCA_965366065.1 uncultured bacterium
AAACACAGCGAGAACTAGTAATACGCACCATGCTTTTAATGTGGCGACCTGTAATGATTACTACCCTCACCTCGATGATTGGTTTTTTAGGTATTTCTATTTCTTCTTTTATGCCGCCTATGCAGGCTTTTGGATTGTTCTCTTTAATCGGTCTAGGCGTAGCGGGCTTATTTTCTTTAACCTTTGTCCCTGCTGCTTTAGTTATTTTAAAGCCCATACAAAGCCCTGCTTTTAAAAGTAATGGCCCTGATATTTTTAGTCGTAGTATGGACCGTGCCGGTGGCTGGGTGCTTGAACACAGCAAAACCGTGTTGGTTTTAGCCTTGCTAGTCAGTATTGCAGGCGTTATGGGCGCGCTTAAATTAGAAGTAAATGAATCGTGGGTAGAAAACTTTAGAACTACGGAAGCTATTTATTTAGCCGATGCCGCTATTAATGAAGCTTTAGATGGATCAAATACTTTAGATATTGTTATCGAAACAGCGAATAAAGAAGATATTTTCAAACCCGAAAATTTACAACGTATTGAAGCATTACAAAGCTTTTTAACTACTTTACCGCATGTTAACGGTAGCACATCGATTGTCGATTACATCAAGCAAATGAATCGCTCATTAAATGAAAATGATCCTGATGCGTATGTGATTCCTGATAATGCTGATTTGATTTCCCAATATTTCCTTTTATATTCAAGCAGCGGTGATCCGACTGATTTTGAAGAAGAAATAGATTATGACTATCAAGTCGCTTTGGTTCGAGCGCGTCTGGATTCTGCCCGCTATCAACAAAATAAAGTCGTAGTAGAAGCGACTCAAAAATACCTCGATTATGCTTTTAATTCTAAAGATATAAAAGCCACTTTATCAGGTCGTGTGACGGTTGATTACCATTGGTTAGAAACTTTATTAGGCACTCAATTCAAAAGCGTTATTTTTGCTTTGGTTTTAGTCTGGGGCTTAGTGTCTCTTAGTTTACGCTCACTTTATGGCGGTACTTTAGCGGTTATTCCCGTAGTGTTATCTTGCTTATCTGTGTATGCCTTTATGGGCGTGATGGGGATTACCTTAGCTGTCGGTACATCTATGACAGCGGCTATCGCTTTAGGTATTGGTGTTGATTTTTCTATTCATACCTTAGACCGCATCAAGTTATTAATCACCGAAGCAGGCGTTGAACCTGAAATCGCCCTACGCCAACTCTATCCATCAACAGGCCGTGCTTTGTTATTTAGTTTTATCGCTGTGTTTGTTGGTTTTGGAATTTTAGGCTTGAGTTATGTACCACCGCTTTCAAAGCTCGGCATGTTAATCGCCTTTTCTGTTTTGATTAGCTTCATTTCCAGCATGACTGTTTTACCTGCCTTAATTAAACACTTACAACCTGAGTTTTTAGGTTATGTAAAAAATGTAAACACTGCCTTTTACTTGAAAACAACACACAATCTTAAGGAACTATGATGAAAAATCCAAACTTAAAACTCATACTATCCGCTAGCTTATTAAACCTTGTGTCATTCACCGCTCACAGTGCCGAATGGCCTTCGGGTGATGAAATAGCACGCAATATTAATGCCCGTGATGAAGGTGTCGCCGTTTCCAGAAAACTTAGAATGAAAATGACAGACCGTCATGGCAAAGTTCGCGTCCGCGAAACCCAAGCTTTTCGTAAATATTATGCTGATGAAAAACGTACGGTGATTTTTTATCTAGCGCCCAAAAACATCAAAAACACCGCCTTCCTTACTTATGATTATGCGGATAATGCACAAGATGATGACCAATGGCTATATTTACCTGCCATGCGTAAAGTGCGTCGTATTTCGGCCTCTGACCGAGGGGATTATTTTCTAGGCACCGATTTTAGCTTTGAAGATATAAAGCTAGAAACCCGTGTTTCATTGGATGATTACACACGTAAAACCATTGGCGAAGATAGCGTCAATGGCGTTCATTGTTATGTAGTGGAAGAAACTGCCATCACGCCAGAAATAGCCGAAGAATTAGGTCATTCACGCCGTGAAAGCTGTGTTGATGACAAACGATGGATTGCGCTTAGAAGTAAATCTTGGGATACCCAGAATAAACCTTTAAAAACAACCTACTTTAAAGATATATCACCGGTACAAGGCATTTTAACCACCCATACCATGGAAGTGGAAAACCATAAAACAGGCCATAAAACCCGTTTTAACTTTTCAGAAGTCAATTATGAAAACGGGGTAAATGATCGAGTATTCACTAAAAATGCATTAAAACGCGGTTTATAAAGCACTAATGAGTTCTGGGTAGAGCCTTAGCGATTATAAATTCGCTAATAAATTTTTCCCCAAAGGTTTTAGAGCCTTTTGTAGTCGCTAAGGCTCTGCCCAGACAAATACCCAACACTAACAAATTGAGGCTACCTCATGTTGCCACATAAATTTTACTATTATTTATTTGCCTTATGGCAATCAAGCGCACTAGCCGTTGAGTTTGATTGCTCCATAACAGCGACAGCACAATGGATGCTTAATACCCAAAATGGACACAGCCAAGCGTTAAACTTGGCGCTGTTACCTGAATTTAATGCTAACTTTGACAACGGTTGGCAATTAAAATCACGCGCCCGTTTAAGGTTTGAAGCGATAGATGGATTACAAATAAACGATGTCAGCCGCGACACTTACAGTCCTTATAGCAGACCGGCAGAATTGCATGACGGTATAGAACTCGAGTTACGCGAATTTTATCTTCAAGGCGCTATTGGCGATAGCTATTTAACCATCGGTAAACAACAGGTCGCTTGGGGGAAATCAGACGGAATTAAAGTGCTCGATATTGTTAACCCACAATCGTTTAGAGAATTTATCTTAGATGATTTTGACAGCTCACGTATCCCCTTATGGACTATCAATATTGAGCGTAGCTTTGGCGACTGGGATATGCAATTTTTATGGATTCCTGACCCGACTTATCATTCTCTGCCGAGTCAAAATGCAACTTATGCTTTTACTTCACCCGAATTAATCCCTACTGCACCCCCCAATATACCGGTTAATATAGAGTCCGCTCATCGCCCAAACAATGCATTTTTAGATTCTGATGTTGGACTACGTGCGGCCACTTTTTGGCAAGGCTGGGATATAAGCTTTAACTATTTATATCAATACAATAATTTACCTGTCTTAAGGCAGCGTTTATCCTTATTAGACGCAGCGCCCCTTATCACTATTAGCCCTGAATATGAACGCACTCATGTTATCGGTACGACCGCGAGCAATGCCTTTGATGACTGGGTGATACGCGGGGAAATTGCCTATTTTACCGATCATTATTTTATCGCTAAAGATCCACAGAAAAATCAAGGTATCGTTGATAGCCCCGAACTGCATTATGTCATCGGCTTAGACTGGAATGCTCCCTTTGATATTTTAGTCAGTATGCAACTCATCCAAAGCTGGCAAATCGAACAGGCTGAATTGAGTACGCGTGATAAAGTCGATACCACACTCACCGCGTTAATACGGCGCAATTTTCTTTATGATTCCTTAGTCGCTGAAGTACTAGTGATAGGCAATGTAAATCATGGTGATGGCATTATTCGCCCTAAAATCAGTTACGAATGGCAAGATAATATTAAAACTTGGCTAGGCGCAGATATTTTTTACGGTGACACAAAGGGTGTTTTTGGACAGTTTGATAAGAATGACCGCGTGATCATGGGCGTGGAATTATCTTATTGATTAAATAGGTTATCTCTGAGTAATTTAATATGCTCACATCATTTATTTTGTACAGCTTATGAAAAATTCAGTTTACAGTACAGGATCATATTATTAGTCCCTAAAACAATCATTAGACTAAAAACGGAAATATTAAAAGCATCAATGCTAAATATTTATGATGTTAAATTGGATGTAGTAAAGCCTGCATGAACTGCAAATAAATGATAAATCAGAGGATGTAAATAAAGAGATTATTCAGAATAAAACAAGAAATTTCCCAGTAGACTTACCAGTAGAGGTAAAAACCGAGATACTAAGACAATGCAAGTGATTGAACTTAATGGGGTGAACGATGGGGCTCGAACCCACGACAAGCGGAATCACAATTCTGATAACACCCATTATTTATCAATAGGTTAAGTCAAATAATCCCCACCAGCATGGCTTTTAAAAACCAATAGAATCATAATATTACAACCCTATTCCCAGCAGAAAAATAAGACTATTTAAAACCTAGCTACTTACCCTTGTTCGCATTCTAGATACCCTACTCTTAATTAATTTATCTATTTTATCGACCATTAGACTTTCATCCATTGATAACTGCTGTGCTTTTAATTGTGCAACAGTAATAGGTAAAATTTTATCCATGCGATTAATCATGTCCGTCATAATATTGAAAACAAATTTTGGTGTAGTTGCTATATCATTAGCAAAACGCTCCCAATGACGTAGCATTATCCAATCAGGCCTATTTTCTCCCCCTATTTTGAAAGCAAATTTCTGACTTAAATTTGGGTAAATAGCAGTGCATACTAAATCATAAAAGGGAGTTAATTCTCTTTTATTTGCTACGTTCATTAGTGAAAGGTTTTTAGCATGGCTATCCATATTACCAGCTAATATATTAAATATAACCCATTCAATTAGCCGTTTTTTATCTTTGGCAGGCTGTGAGCTCTGTTTTAAAACCACATTAAAACAATCAACTAAAGATGGCCCGCCTTCAGCTTCATATTTTTTACTAGAAGGTAGCCCTAATGTTTGGCATAAATCATTTTGATGTAAACGCTTTAACTGCCCTGCTATTTTTTCTCTGTCATAACGAGCAATAATGGCAGCACATAGTTCAGAATCATAATAAGTTTCTGCAGCATTGAGTTTAATCGCCTTAGCCAGCGTCATAATGAATACTTCATTAATTGCCGTATGAGGTATGTCTAATCGATGATTAATAGAAGGCTTAATAATATGGGTTGAAGGCGCAGTTCCTAAAGGAATTGAGATAGTTCCATCAACATCAATAAAAACCGTCATTTTATCCTGAGCGCCCGATAAGGACATTCTAGATTGCTCACCATTGAGATTTAACGGCAAACCTTTTGTTTGCTGAAACCACTCTCCTATCTGCCTCTTTTCCACCGGTAAATAATGCGGTTCAGCCGAGGGTTTTATTGCTTCGGGTAATATTGAAAATGCACCGGCGGTATCGCCCCCAAAACGTTCAAGCAATCCAAATACATTATTAGGTGAAATATGTACTGCCTGACTAATAAAATCAAGAATATCGCCTTCAGGTAAGAGGTTTTCAAAAAATGACTCAACCTTTTCACCAGAAAATATTTTCTCAGATAAATAAATATCAGGGGATAAGCCAATAGCCCGATCATACTGTAACCATTCAGCTGTATAAGTAAAACATAACGCTTGCTTATCATTTTCAGTTAAATACCCAACTAAAATCGTTTCGTAAAAAACATTTAAGCTTTTCATGCTTACCTCTCCTTAGCCACGACTTCAATGCCTAATAAATCGAGTATATGCATCACTTTGTCAAACTGTACTGTTCCTTTACCATTTTCCAGCTCACTGATAAATCGCACGCCTGTTTGCGCTAAACCAGCCAGTTCAACTTGCGTTAATTCTTGCATTTTTCTATAGCGGGATACGATTTCACCCGCCTTTTTTGCTGAATTAATGTTCCCTATCAGTATTATTTTTGTATTCATTACCTACCGTACCTATCAATATTCCTGATAGGGAATAATATCATTTACTAAGCGCATTAAAAACTATAATCTTCCCTAAAGGGAATACAAAAATCTGGAACCATAATAAACTTAGCACAAATTAATGCAAGCAGAGCCATATATCGCACAACACGAAGATAAATGGATAGCTCTTGATGATGCTCAGAGAACTATCGACCTGCTTCATAATCTACGCGGGTTAAGCGATCACGGTCGGCGCAAAGGATTTTATATCTAGTACGCGTTTTTATTACTCAATTTAGCCTCTAGATATGTCCTGCTTTATTAAACCATTACAAACTCTTTGGGATAATGCGATATGTAAGCGCACTGAAATTTTATCCAATAAAAAACAAACTCTAATTAGAGCAACTAATTTAAGACATATTTTTATCAGTGAAAAGACAGGAGATAAATTACAAGTTTCATTTATCAAAACAGCAAAAAAATAGAATTGATCATGCAGCAACAGTATTAGCTAAAGAAATGGGAATAGAATATACCCACTTTTATTTTCATGATTTAAAACGTAAAGGCATGAGTAATACTGAAGGCGATAAATTAAAAGCAAGCGGATACAGAAACGCATCAATGCTAAATATTTATGATATTAAATTGGATGTAGCAAAGTCTGCATGAACTGCAAATAAATGATAAATCAGAGGATGTAAATAAAGAGACTATTCAGAATAAAACAAGAAATTCCCAGTAGACTTACCAGTATAGGTAAAACCGAGAGACTAAGACAATGCAAATGATTGAACTTAATGGGGTGAACGATGGGGCTCGAACCCACGACAACCGGAATCACAATCCGGGGCTCTACCAACTGAGCTACGCCCACCATAATGGTGATACTTTAGAAAATGGTGCGCTTGACAGGAGTCGAACCTGTGACCCTCGGCTTAGAAGGCCGATGCTCTATCCAGCTGAGCTACAAGCGCGAATTATTGGTCGGGGTAGAGGGATTCGAACCCCCGACATCCTGCTCCCAAAGCAGGCGCGCTACCAAACTGCGCTATACCCCGATTAACCTTCAAAGACGACTGCTATAAATAGCAACTAATCTCCTAAAGAAGTACCTATTATAGCGGCTGACTTAATTTCGTCAACCCCTAATTACAACTTTTCTTTCACTAATTGGTAAATTTCTTCGGCATTGATATCAGCGCCCTTTAATATTACTTCTAAATTAGTAAGTTGCTCTTCTGCGAACGCTCTATCTTTTAATCCACCCGCGTTAATATAAACATTCAATGCGGCACTTTTAAGTCCTGCATAGGCGGACATAACAGCGACACCCGCATCACTGACAACATTAACATTACCTTTTTCAGCTGCTTCTTTACTTAATAACAAAACGCCTAAGCAAGCTTTTGCACAAGCAAGCGGCACAAGCGTTGCTTCTTTTAATACGGTTTGAATCTGCAAACTACGCGCCGCCTTTTCCGCATCTGTTACTTTGCTTAAAGCATAAGCACTCATAAGCGTATCAAATACATCAACATCAGCTTTAATCATCGCTAGTAATTCAGATCGCAATTCTTCCGAGCGCATTAGTAACACACTCATATCCTCTTCTACACTGGCGTATTTCGGTTTACCAAGGGTTAAATTACACACCATACTGACTAATGCGGCAGCTTGTGCTCCCATTAATGCAGCAGCACTTCCTCCACCAGGAGTCGGAGCCTTGCTCGCTAGCTCATCTAAAAAAAACTCTATCGACTTATCTTTTATTTCTGTCATTTTTTTCTTCTTATCTCAAACCTTAAATATTGATCTTTATAAAGGTGCTATTTATTCACGACGCCAATCAGTACCTGTACTGACATCCTCTAAAATGATGCCTTGTTGCTTTAAGTCATTACGGATTTTATCGGCTAAGGCCCAATCTTTATTTTGCTTTGCTTCCACCCTTTGCTGAATAAACTCGGCGATGGCTTGTTCCGTTAATTGATTTTCTTGGGTATCACTGGATTGTAAAAATTCTTCAGGACTTCCTTGCAATATACCTATTACACCCGCTAAAGTTTTTAATTCACTGGCTAATTGTGCAGCCAATACGGAATCGGATGATTTTATTTTATTTAGTTCTCGCGCCATATCAAATAACACAGCCACTGCAACCGCGGTATTAAAATCATCATCCATTGCTTGTTTAAAGCGCTCGGTATATTCCGTCGCTTGATTATTTTCAGCTAACTCAATGCCTCTTAGCGCTGTATATAATCGAGTAAGCGCCGAAACTGACTCATTCAACTGTTCATCAGAGTAATTTAACGGGCTACGATAATGGCTAGATAATACAAAAAAACGTATCACTTCAGGACGGTATTGTTTTAAAACATCGCGTACCGTAAAGAAGTTACCCAAAGATTTGGACATTTTTTCTTCATTAATACGCACAAAGCCATTATGCATCCATACATTAACAAACTTTTCTCCGGATGCCGCTTCAGATTGCGCAATTTCATTTTCATGATGCGGAAATTGCAAATCCATGCCACCGCCATGAATATCAAAGTGATTGCCTAAGCAATTTTTTGACATGGCAGAACACTCTATATGCCAACCCGGTCTGCCATTTCCCCAAGGAGACTCCCAAAATGGCTCATCGGCTTTCGCTTGCTTCCAAAGTACGAAATCAAATGCATTGCGTTTTGCAATATCAACATCAACACGCTCACCCGCTTGCAGGTCTTCTAGTTTTTTCCCTGATAAGGCACCGTAATTCTTAAATTTATCGACGGCATAAAATACATCGCCATTAGCCCCCACATAAGCAAAATCCTTGGCGATTAAATCCGCAATCATGGCGATTATATCATCCATAGAATCTGTGGCTTTAGGTTCGATATCAGGCGCTAAAACGTTTAATGCTCGCTCGTCTTCATGCATCGCATCAATAAATCGTTTGGTTAAATCACCAATCTCTTCACCATTTTCATTTGCGCGCTGAATAATTTTGTCATCAATATCGGTGACATTTCTGACATACGTTAAAGCGTAGCCTGAGTAGCGCAAATAACGTGCAACAACATCAAAAACCACCATAACTCGCGCATGACCGATATGACAATAATCATAAACCGTCATTCCACAGACGTACATACCCACCTGGCCAGCAACTTTAGGGGTAAATACTTGTTTACTTCGACTAAGGGTATTATAAATTTTCAGCATTGATATTGGGTGGTATTAATTGAGTATTTAATAAAGATTAAGATGATTTTCCTGTATTAGCGCTTCTCTTTCAAGATAAAAACACATAGAATTCTTCTTTTGCATCTATTTTTAGTAGGTAATATGCGTTCTTTAGTCCTTTTTTTGATGCTTTCATTTTTCTCAACCTATTCTTTTTCAAAGGAAACTAGTATGTCCGATTCAATCAGTAAAGTTAAATTCCAAACAACAGCAGGTGATTTCACTATTGAGCTTTATGCCGATAAAGCGCCAATCACTGTAAAAAACTTCTTAACTTATGTTGAAGAAGGTTTTTTCAGCGGCACTATTTTTCACCGTATCATTCCTGGCTTTATGGCACAGGGTGGTGGTTTTGATGTAGATTTCGTACAAAAAGAAACTCATGGCATGATTAAAATAGAAGCCGATAATGGTTTAAAAAATGACCGCGGCACACTCGCAATGGCACGTACTAATGTACCTGACTCAGCGACTGCACAATTTTTTATTAACTATAAAGATAATAACTTTTTAAACTACAGTTCACCAACAGCACAAGGCTGGGGTTACACTGTTTTCGGTAAAGTAATTGAAGGCATGGAAACCATTGATGAAATGGAAAAGGTACCGACAGGCAACCATAATGGCCACCAAGATGTACCTAAAAGCAACATTGTTATCGAAAGCGCTACCATCATCGAGTAAATAACACTTCCTTTGTATTTAGAGTCATTCTAAATAGCTATGTCACCGTTAAGTGTAAAAAAACAAATTAATTCTTAAAGTCCTCCCTTGTTGGGGAGGCTTGGGTAGGGAGAAATTAAAATAAGTTTCTTTTAATTGCTTACAAAAATATGAAAAAATATTGGCAACATGTTTTTTAGCTCCCCTCACTCAACCCTCTCCTGCTGGAGAGGGCTTTTAAAAAAGTAATTAAAAAATCTACATTTAACGGTAACATAGCCTTCTAAATACAAAGGAACCCTTCCCTTTTACACACTCATTTATTATGCGCGATGAAACGCTATTTATTTCCGATTTGCACCTTACGATTGAACGCCCTGAAGTCACTCAGAAATTTCTTCATTTTTTAAAACATCGTGCCCCTCAAGCGAAAGAAATTTACATTTTAGGTGATTTTTTTGACTCTTGGATTGGCGATGATGACTTTAGCCCACCGATAGGCAAGGTAAAAAAACACTTAAAAGCCTTAACTCAATCCGGCACCCAGGTCTTTTATATTCATGGTAATCGTGATTTTTTAATCGGCGAAAAATTCAGCCAAGAAAGTGGCGTTATTTTATTAGATGAATACAGCGTCATAGACTTATATGGCACGCCCACTTTATTAACCCATGGTGATTTACTTTGTACGGATGATTTGGCTTATCAGGACTTTAGAGTTAAATCACGCAGCAAAGAGTGGCAGGATAACGTACGCTCTAAACCGCTTATTTTCAGGTTGTTATTTGCACGCTGGTATCGTCTGCGTAGTTTTTTTCATAAACGAAAAAAGTCTCAGGTAATTATGGATGTAAATCTAAAAACTGTTGAATCCGTGATGTCTCAATACAATACCACCCATTTAATTCACGGGCATACTCATCGTCAAGCGATACATGATTTTCAAATACAAGGTAAGCCCGCACAACGCTTCGTTTTAGCGGAATGGACAAAAGAAAGTACCAGCTTATTACGCTGGGATGCTGATGGCTATCAAGTAGAGCCACTTTAATCGATAATTTTATCGCCATTTAATAAACGATACACGGACAAACAGCCTTCGCAACAAAATTCTTTCACCCCTTCCGTTGTCTCTAGTTGAAAACCGTCTACCTCAACAGCAAGGCTACATAAATCACATTTTTTCATTGGTCTACTTCTTTGCTGGTTTTTTATTAAAGCGATTTTCATACCAAACCATAAAATATCCCATGGCAGGGTATTTTCCCGTACGTAAATACGATAAGGTATATTCACTATTAATATTAGATTTTAATAGTTGATTTGCCTTCGCTGTACCACAGAGTAATAATTGATCCCCTGCATTAATCCGATAGTCTGCTGTCGGCAATACCGTTTCTTTCTCACCCGATTTAATTACAAAGGCAACAAGATCCAGCTCCTTTTCTCTATTTCTTGGGTCTGCAATAATATGCCCTAGCAATACTTCATTGCCAGCGTTTAAACAGTCAATCACAGCACTACTTTTCTCATCTGTAAAATCAATGGTTATCAATAATGGTTTTTGATCAGCAATTTTGTTCCTAAGTTTAGCTATGAGCTGAGTTACAACCTCAGGCCGCCCTTCCTCTTTAGCTAATAGGTACCTAAAGAAGTGTTTTAATAACGGTGCGATTAAAAGTAATAAAATCTTTCTGGCGGTCACTAACGTTGGCTGCATAATCATATCTGCATCCGCCATAGTAAACGCTAATTCATTTTTATGACTATTTTGGCGCACAATAGTAAATAAATCGGGGTTCAAGCTACGTGCATTGAGTAAAACACTTAAATTACAACCATCATCATTGGCAGCCGCTAAAATACCGACTGCTTTATCAATACCCGCCATTTTTAGCGTCGTTGCATTGGTACCACCCACAATATACGTTTCAATTTCTTCATCACGCTTTCTTGAGTGTGGATCAATCACAGAGGTTCTAACACCATTTTTAGTTAGCACATGATTAGCTTCCATGCCCATTCTGCCATAACCACAAATAATCCACTGCCCAACCGGCGGGTGTACATAGGTTTCTAAACTACTCTGCTTATCTCCGATCAACCAATTATTTAACGCATAAAACTCAGGATTATTAATACAAGCATTCAGCACTTTAGCAAAGGTTTTAAACGGATCGACAATATGTACCTCCCCCCCTAAAGCAGCTAAGGTTTCTTCAAAACTCTTTTCCTTAGACATGGTAATAATGCCCACACTAGGATTCAATAAACGAACCATTGCTGAAATTTTAAGGTTAACCTCTTCATTACTTGTAATAGACACGACGGCCTTACACGAAGAACTTAACAAACCTGCTTCAATTAAGTAATTAGGAATACTGGCATCGGCACATAGGCCTGGAACTGTCCCTCTATAATTGCGTAGTGCTAAAGCTTGAATTCGCTCTTCACTATGATCTATCACGACCACACTCAAGCCCGCATCATTTAAGCCTCTGACCAATACACTTCCGGTATCACCAAAGCCACAAACGACATAAAAAGGCCCGGAAATTCTTCGCACACTACGTGCAAAGCGCAACTCATCAACAGCGCGAATAAAAAGTGTATTTTGAAATAATCGAACCGTACTACCGAGGGCATAAAACCAAGTGACAACGCTCACGTACAAACAAGCAATAGCCCACATTCTTTGCGCATCACTAAACTTTACTGGAATTTCACCAAAACCAGTGGTTGTTGCCGTGTATGTCATAAAATAAAAGGAATGGAAAATACTTAAATACTGCACTTTTCCATCCAGTACTATCCCTGGAATAAAACTCATCCCCAGAATAGCAATTGAATAAACAACCAATAAGGCCATTAGAGGCGTACGTAATGCACGCATAACGATAAAACTAACGCGACTTATTTCACTATAAGGATTTACTGTAGGGGTCATTAGTTAATTCAATTATATTCGTAAGCAGGGTTATAAACGCGACATTAAAGTCTCTGAAACCAAAATAACAACGGAAATAACATTTGCAATTAAAGCCCCCGTTGCTAATGAAATAATACTCGACATAACATCTGGCGTTAGGCCTGTTTCAGCCACATGCACAGCAAAAGTCCAGTGGAATGCCGCAGCAATTAATTCAAAATTTGCCACCAAACTAGTCGCTAATAGAATGGCACCAATTTGTGACCTATCCCCTAGCTTTAAACCCATTGCAATAAAATTGACCACAATAACTGCAAAAAATTCATAAACACCATGATCAGCTGGATTATTATATTCGCCTAAAACAAAGCCCGCATTTAAGGTTAGCGATAACACAATAAAAAAACCAAAAATAACTTTTTCGAAATTCATAAAAATACATCATTCAGTATAAAAATAGGAATGTATTTTATCCTTAATAAAACAATAGTTCATTAAAAAACTAGCCTTTAAGTATAAAGGCTTGCTAATATTGCAGCACACCAAATTTTAGCAGGAGAATAATATGTCAATTACCGCAATGGACTTAGTTGCAAACGCCAAACAAAAAATTACTGAAGTCAGTGTTGCTAATACAAAAAACAGTCTATCGACACATTTTATTTTAGATGTGCGTGAGCCGGTTGAATTTGAAGCGGGCCACTTACCTAATGCTATTAATATTCCTCGCGGCGTATTAGAATTCAAAATAACCGCTCACCCTACGTTTGCCGGCCAAAAAGAAGCCGATATTATCGTGTATTGCTTATCGGGTGGACGCTCTGCCTTAGCCACTGAAGCATTGCAAAAACTAGGTTATAGCAAAGCAGTCAGCATGGCGGGTGGTTATACCGCATGGACTGAAGCGGGTTAATCAAGTATTTTAGATGACAACATTAGATACATTACGCTTGGATAAATGGCTTTGGGCTGCGCGTTTTTTTAAAACACGCAAATTAGCAACTGAAGCCATTTCTAATGGCCAAGTCCTGCTTAATGGACACCGTACAAAACCCAGTAAAGAAGTAAAAATAGACAGCCAATTGCTAATTCATAAAGAGCAACTTAGCTGGAATATTACTGTTCTGGGGCTTAACGCACAGCGTAGGCCTGCCTCTGAAGCGGTTTTACTGTATCAAGAGTCGGAACAAAGCCTGCTCAAACGCGAAAAAGATAAACTGCTACGCAAAGAAGAGCGACAGTTTCTATACAGTGAACCGACTAGTCGCCCCACTAAAAAACAGAGACGCCAAATTCATCGCTTCAAACAAAATTAACGCTTATTGCTCCACTATTACAAACAACTGGGCGGCTTAGGCAAGCCGGCAATTTTGCAGGCGTATTTTAATGGCCCATCAGGAAATAGCTTTAGTAAATACCGAGAATTACCTTTCTCTACGCCGAATTCATTCTTGATCGCCTTAGTAAACACCCTAGCATTGGGTAAATATTCATATTCTTGATAAAAATATTGAATAAACTTAATTATTTCCCAGTGCGCGGGGCTTAACTCTAAGCCCTCTATCGCCGCCAATTGCTGTGCTATTACTTCAGTCCACTCTGATTTATTTAGTAAAAAACCCTGTTCTGTTCTTGCGACATCCATATTCAACTCCAGGTTTTAGTAACTTCATGCTGCTGAGTCAATGCAACAAACTCAGCATAATCGATAATATCAATATGCGGGGATAACGCTTGCGAGTCTATTCCTCGTAACTGTATATCGGGTGCTAAAACATAAAATTTCACCTGATGAACCCACGAAGTTAACGCGCTAGAAAAAAGTGCTTTGTTATTTAATCTCAGCGTACTGTTTTCTAAAAACACCACCGCATCAGACTCTTTGATAAACTCTAAAACCTGCTGCGCTTGATTATGAGTAAAAACTAAATGCAACATTTAACCACCCGAAAAAAGCTTAAGACCAATCACGCCGACTATAATTAAGGAAATTGCTGAAAGCCTTGCTAAATCTACCGACTCATTAAATAAAAATATACCCGCAATCGCTATACCCGCCGCCCCTACCCCAGTCCAAATGGCATAAGCAGTACCTAATGGTAAAGTTTTAATAGCCAGCATTAAAAACCCAAAACTGCCCGCCCCTGCAACCGCAGTGACTATGGAAGGAATTAACTTGGTAAACCCTTCATTATATTTAAGACTTAGCGCAAAAAATATTTCTGCGATACTCGCCACTAATAAATACAACCACCCCATTTTATCTCCTTACACATAGGCATTCATCCAGAACGACTTAGTTTATATACACATCAAACATATTATCTTACAATACTATAAATAATTTATGCCTTCTCAATCACCTTTATGCCAGACAAAGCTAACTTCACGCTTAAAATCCCTGCCGAAATCACGCGAAAACTCAATATTATTCTAAAACAAAATTCCTTGATCACCGTTTCTTTCAACGAAGGTCAATCATTTTTTCTTAGCACCTTACTCAATATTGATACAAAAAAACAAAAAATGAGCTTGGATTTTGCATCGGATGATCATTTAAATAAACAAATCCTAAATGCCAATAAAATTTTGTTTGAAACCAATGTGGGTGGCGTAGCTGTTAGCTTTATCTTGGATAAAGTCTCTAAACCGATGATAGGCAGCAGCAAGGCCTTTACATTAAGTTTTCCTACTGAACTGGTATGGCTTGAACGCCGAGCATTTTATCGCATAAAAGTCCCGCTACAAAATACACCTAACTGTAAATTTGAGTTACTTAAAGCAGATGATTCAGGTAACGAAATAGCCTACCCTTGTAATTTTGAGCTTTACAACCTAAGCCTATCCGGTATTTCATTTATTTATGATCCTGATCAGTATGAAACTGATATATTGGAAGGAGTGAAAAACATTCCTAATGTATCTATCACTCTCCCTGAAATCGGCCGATTTTCAACAGATCTCAGTATTAAGCATCAGCATCCACAAAAAATTTCAGAACCTAATAAAGTACAAATTATTGGCGCTAAATTTAAAAAATTACCTGATGCTATTGAATCTGAGATACAACGCTATATGTTATTAGTTGAGCGTGCAAAACGTAACAAATTTAAATAATAACGTCTTTCTCTTCGGCTTTTAGGTAAAGCTTAATCTAATTGATGGCAATAAACTCGCTCTTCGCCTTAAACCTAATAGCTTTAAATCATTTTATAATCTATATTTACAGACAGACTACAAGACTACAGGGAACCTCGAAAAACCTCATCCGAAAAATGATAAAATAAAGCACTTCTAACTCCCCTAATTGAGTCCCTCTAAAATGATAAAAACAAGTTTGTTTGCAGCTGAAGAACGCGAAACTAAGTTGGATA
>CBDUDV010000057.1:0-15482 GCA_965366065.1 uncultured bacterium
GAGGGTGGTCGTCATACGCCATTCTTTGATGGATACCGTCCGCAGTTCTACTTCAGAACAACAGACGTAACCGGTGCGGTAAAATTACCAGAAGGAACAGAAATGGTAATGCCTGGTGATAACGTATCAGTAGAAGTAACGCTCATTGCACCAATTGCAATGGAAGACGGGTTGCGTTTCGCTATTCGTGAAGGTGGTCGTACTGTTGGTGCAGGTGTTGTAGCAACAGTAGTTGAGTAATTGTTGGAGTTGAGGTATAATACTCCTTCTTTAAAAGTTAATGCGTGTAGGTCAGTGGCTCAATTGGTAGAGCAGCGGTCTCCAAAACCGCAGGTTGTGGGTTCGAGTCCCTCCTGGCCTGCCAACTCGCATTAATCCATAAAATAATTCTAGACATTTCAAAATAAATTCAAAATGAATATTCAGGCTAAGGAAGTGACATCAACTTCAATGTTGGATGTGCTTAAATATGTTTTTTCCCTTGTGCTTGTGAGTGCGGGAATTTTCGCATTTTATCAGTATTCAGAGTTCTCTCAGTTGTATAGAGTGCTGGCAATGGTGGGTGTGGTTATAATTGCATTAGCAACAATGATGAGTACTGCTGTAGGCGGGAGATCTTGGGTCTTTGCTCAGGAAGCTAAATTAGAGGTACGAAAAGTAGTTTGGCCTTCGCGTCAAGAAACAAGTCGAATGACTTTACTAGTTTTCGGTATGGTAATTATTGTTGGTTTGATTTTATGGTTATTAGATATGTTCTTGTTTTGGTCGATAACAACACTAACAGCGTAAAGAGGTAAGTAATGGCGAGTCGTTGGTATGTTATTCATGCGTATTCTAATTATGAGAATAAAGTAAAGCAGTCTCTTGAAGAGAAAATCAAAAGATTAGGCTTGGAAGAATATTTTGGTGAAATTCTTGTTCCTACAGAAGAAGTAGTGGAAATGAGAATGGGCCAGCAAAGAAAGAGTGAACGAAAGTTTTTTCCAGGTTATGTGTTAGTGCAAATGGAATTGACTGATGAAACATGGCATTTGGTTCGTGATGAGCCAAGAGTACTTGGTTTTATTGGTGGAACAACAGAAAGACCGGCGCCTATTTCTGATTTAGAAGCAGAAAGAATTTTAAATAGAGTTGAGGAAGGCATTAATAAACCTCGCCCTAAAGTACTATTTGAAGTAGGTGAAGTAGTTAGAGTTAACGACGGACCATTTAAAGATTTTAATGGTGAAATTGAAGAAGTTAGCTATGAAAAAAGTAAGTTACGTATATCAGTATTGATTTTTGGTAGAGCGACCTCAGTTGAACTTGGGTTTGGCGAAGTCGAAAAAGTCTAAGTTAAGATTTATTGTAAAACAAATGGTCCTCATCTATAGATGGGGATTTTTTATCTATGGGGAGCTGAAAAGCGTTTGCACCCGAACGGAGAAATATAATGGCTAAAGAAGTCACGGCATATATTAAACTGCAAGTAAAAGCAGGTGAAGCAAATCCTAGTCCACCAGTAGGTCCTGCATTGGGTCAACATGGTGTTAATATCATGGAGTTTTGTAAAGCATTTAATGCAAAAACTTCTGATGTTGAAAAAGGTTTGCCTATTCCAGTGGTTATTTCAGTTTTTAGTGATAGAAGTTTTACTTTTGTTACAAAAACACCGCCTGCATCTATTCTACTTATGAAAACAGCGGGTATTGCGAAAGGAAGTAGCAATCCAAATACTGTAAAAGTAGGAACAGTGACACGTACGCAATTAGAAGAAATTGCGACGACTAAAATGGAAGATTTAAACGCGACTGATATGGATGCTGCTGTAAAGATTATTGCGGGTAGTGCTCGTAGTATGGGTCTTGATGTGGAAGGAATGTAATGGCTAAGTTATCTAAAAGAGCAAAAATTACTAATGAGAAAGTTGATACAGAGCGTAGTTACGCATTTAATGATGCTGTCGCTGTATTAAAAGAATTAGCAACTGCAAAATTTTCTGAGTCAATTGATCTAAGTGTTAACTTAGGAATTGATGCAAGAAAATCTGACCAAAACGTTAGGGGTGCAACTGTACTTCCTAAAGGTTCTGGTAAAACAGTAAGAGTTGCTGTTTTTACTCAAGGTCCTAATGCAGAAGCTGCTAAAGAAGCGGGTGCTGACATTGTTGGTATGGAAGATCTTGCTGATCAAGTTAAAAAAGGTCAAATGGACTTTGATGTTGTTATCGCATCACCTGATGCGATGCGTGTTGTTGGTCAACTAGGTCAAATTTTAGGTCCTAGAGGATTAATGCCTAACCCTAAAGTAGGTACAGTAACACCTGATGTTGCTGGGGCAGTAAAAAATGCTAAATCTGGACAAGCGCGTTACCGTACAGATAAAGCAGGTATTGTTCATTGCTCTATCGGAAAAGTTACATTTTCTCCAGAAGATATTTTAGAGAATTTAGAAGCTGTTATTTCTGACATAGTCAAAGCAAAGCCTAGTGCAGCAAAAGGTGTTTACTTAAAGAAAATAACTTTAAGTACAACAATGGGTCCAGGAATTACATTGGATCAATCTACGGTTGCATTGAAATCGTAAATAAGAATTTTGGTTGCCAGCTAGTTTGGTGATCATCAAAGACCGTAGGTGCGAAAGCTTAAATTCATAGCCTGCGTAGATGGGAGTTATTGCTAGATAATTGGCAATGACCCTTGGAGTGCGTCCTTCATAGGGCGTGTGTATAAATCTGACGTGAGTCAGAATAACGGAGAAAATTGTGGCCCTAGCATTAGATGGCAAAAAAGCTATCGTAGAAGAAGTCGCCCAATATGCCGCTAAAGCGCATTCTGCTGTAGCAGCTGAATACCGTGGACTAACTGTATCTGAAATAACTGAGATGCGTGTAGTTGCAAAACAAACCGGTGTTTATTTGCGAGTAGTTAAGAACTCATTAGCTAAGCGTGCAGTCGCTGGAACTTCATTTGAATGTATGCAAGAGAAAATGGCTGGTCCATTAATTCTTGCATTTTCAATGGAAGATCCTGGTTCTGCAGGTCGTTTGATTAATGATTTTGCTAAAACTAACGATAAACTAATTGCCAAAATTGTATCAATTGATGGTCAAGCTTATGATGGTGCTGAATTAGCACGTCTTGCTAGCTTACCAACTCGTGATCAAGGTATTAGTCTTGTTATGGCGTTAATGCTAGCTCCTGTAGAAAAACTTGCGCGTACTTTACTTGCTCTTAAAGAGTCTCGTGGAGAAGCGGAAGAAGTTACTGCAGAAGCACCAGCAGAAGCGGTAGTTGAAGCAGAAGACGCAGCAGCTGAATAAGCTTTACAAACCAGTTTACAACCAAAAATATTTTTAGAGGAATTACCAACATGGCTATCTCACAAGAAGATATCTTAGAAGCAGTATCCAACATGACTGTTATGGAGATTGTTGATTTAATCTCAGCAATGGAAGAAAAATTCGGCGTATCTGCAGCAGCAGTTGCAGCAGCTCCAGCTGGAGGCGATGCAGCAGGTGCAGCGGCTGAGCAAACTGAATTTAACGTAGTAATGGAATCATTTGGTGCTAACAAAGTTGCAGCAATTAAAGCAGTACGTGCATTAACTGGTTTAGGTTTGAAAGAAGCTAAAGGTGCAGTTGAAGGTTGCCCTGTTACGTTGAAAGAAGGCGTAAGCAAAGCAGAAGCAGAAGAAGCGAAAGCTGCTTTAGAAACTGCTGGTGCAACAGTCGAAATTAAATAATTTTGATGAAATAATTAAGCAGTATCTGTAATACGGGCTGATGACTACTAAGTAGTCATCGGCCTTTTACTGTTTGTAGTACCTGATTTTAAAAACCGACTCTTTGAGAAGGATAAGGAAGTATATGGCTTACTCTTTTACTGAAAAAAAACGCCTCAGAAATAATTTTGGAAAAGCAAATGAAGTACTTGAAGTACCTTATTTACTTGCCACACAAATTAAATCTTATGATAATTTTTTGCAAACTGGCATACGCCCCGCAAAAAGAAAAGATGTTGGATTGCATGCTGCATTTTCCAGTGTTTTTCCTATTGTTAGTCATTCAGGCTATGCAGTTCTAGAGTATGTAAAATACCGACTTGGCGATCCTGTTTTTGACGTACGCGAATGCCAGCAACAAGGTGCAACGTATGCTGCTCCATTGCGCGTTATTGCACGACTAGTTATCTATGATAAAGATGCGCCAGGTAGCACTAAGGTAGTAAAAGATATCAGAGAACAAGAAGTTTACATGGGTGAACTTCCGCTAATGACTGAAAATGGTACTTTTGTAATCAACGGTACTGAACGAGTTATTGTGTCGCAATTACATCGTAGTCCAGGTGTGTTTTTTGATCATGATAAAGGTAAGACGCATTCATCAGGAAAGTTATTATTTAATGCGCGTGTTATTCCATATCGTGGCTCATGGTTAGATTTTGAATTTGATCATAAAGACTGTGTGTTCGTTAGAATTGATAGACGTCGTAAGATTCCGGCAACGATTCTTTTACGTGCATTAGGCTACGAAAATGAAGAAATGTTAGATATTTTCTTCGATACTGATAAATATATTCTTAGCAACGATAGTATCTTGCTAAATTTAATCCCAGAAAGACTTAAGGGGGCGTTGGCTACTTTTGACATAAAACACGACGGAAAAGTGTTGGTTGAAGAAGGGCGACGTATTACTGCGAAGCACATTAGACAAATGAGCAAAGCAGGAATTGAGCAGTTAGAAGTGCCTAAAGAATACTTGTATACCAGTGTTTTATCACACAATATTGTTGATGAAGCTACAGGTGAGTTAATCGCTAATGTTAATGATGAAATCACAGAAGAATTATTAGATAAATTATTAGCGGAAGGCGTAAAAGAAATTAATACCCTATACGTCAATGATTTAGATCGTGGTGCGTATATTTCAGAGGCAATGCGTCTTGATACAACAAATAGCCGATTAGAAGCATTAATTGAATTGTATCGAATGATGCGCCCTGGAGAGCCGCCAACTAAAGAATCGGCAGAAAACTTATTTAATAACTTATTCTTTACCTCTGAAAGATATGACCTTTCTGCGGTAGGTAGAATGAAGTTTAATCGTCGTTTAGGTCTAAAAACCTCTGAAGGCGAAGGTACATTAAGTGAAGTAGATATTATTAATGTACTAAAAGAATTAATTAGTATTAAAAATGGTAATGGTAACGTTGATGATATCGATCATTTAGGTAACCGTCGTGTAAGAGCGGTTGGTGAAATGATTGAAAATCAATTTAGAGTGGGTTTGGTTAGAGTTGAGCGTGCAGTAAGAGAGCGTTTAACATTGGCTGATTCCGAAGGTTTGATGCCACAAGAAATAATTAACGCTAAGCCTGTTTCTGCAGCAGTTAAAGAATTTTTTGGATCAAGTCAGTTATCGCAGTTTATGGATCAAAATAATCCATTGTCTCAAGTAACGCATAAACGACGTGTTTCAGCTCTAGGGCCGGGTGGTTTGGCGAGAGAGCGAGCGGGTTTTGAAGTTCGAGATGTACATACAACGCATTACGGTCGAGTTTGTCCTATTGAAACGCCAGAGGGGCCGAACATTGGTCTGATTAACTCATTGGCTGTTTATGCAAGAACAAATGAGTATGGATTTTTAGAGACACCTTATCGTCGTGTTAATAAAGGTGTTGTAACAGATAAAATTGATTACTTATCTGCTATTAGTGAAGGTGATTTTGTTATTGCTCAGGCTAGTGCACCGGTAGATGGAGAAGGTAATCTTCTTAAAGGCTTGGTATCTTGTCGACATAGAGACGAGTTCACTTTAGCTCAATCTGAAACTGTTGAATATATGGATGTTTCGGCGAAACAAATTGTTTCTGTCGCAGCTTCGATCGTTCCATTTTTAGAGCATGATGATGCTAACAGAGCCTTGATGGGTTCAAATATGCAGCGTCAAGCGGTTCCTGTACTTAAAGCTGAAAAGCCAATTGTTGGTACTGGAATGGAGCGGACTGTTGCTAAGGATTCCGGTGTAACGGTTGTTGCTAAACGTGGCGGTGTGATTGCTACAGTGGATGCGAGTCGTATCGTGGTCCGTGTTAGTGATGCGGAAACTGAAGCAGGTGAAGCAGGCGTAGATATTTATAGCTTAATTAAATATGTACGCTCAAATCAAAATACATGTATTAACCAAAAGCCATTGGTAAAACCAGGTGATATTATCACTGCTGGCGATATTATGGCGGATGGGCCTTCTACAGATGTGGGTGAATTGGCATTAGGGCAAAATATGCTAATTGCGTTCATGCCTTGGAATGGTTACAACTTTGAGGATTCTATTTTAGTATCTGAGCGTGTTGTTAAAGAAGATCGTTTTACTTCAATTCATATTGAAGAAAAAACATGTATCGCACGTGATACCAAACATAGTCCAGAAGAAATTACGGCTGATATTCCAAATGTAAGCGAAGAAGCGCTTTCTAAGCTGGATGAGTCGGGTATTGTTTATGTTGGTGCTGAAGTAAAAGGTGGTGATATTCTTGTTGGTAAGGTGACACCTAAAGGTGAATCCCAACTTACACCTGAGGAAAAATTACTAAGAGCTATTTTTGGTGAAAAAGCTGCTGATGTAAAAGATACCTCTTTACGCGTACCAGGAAGTATTCGTGCAACAGTAATTGACGTACAAGTCTTTACTCGTGACGGTGTTGAAAAAGATCAGCGCGCATTAGCTAATGAAGCCGCAGCAATCAATAGCTACAAAAAAGATATTAATGATCAATTGACGATTGTTGAAAAAGATATTTATCAACGTACAGCAACATTAATTGTTGATAAAAAAGCAATGTCAGGTCCAAATAACCTGAAATCTTCTACTATCATCACGCAAGAATACCTAGATGGAATTAAGCGTGCTGAATGGTCAAACATTAAGATGGAAGAAGAAGAGCTTAATGTGCAGTTAGAAGGGCTAGGTGCTCAAATTAACAAATTGCGCAAAGAGTTTGATGAGAAATTTGAAGTTAAACGCAAAAAAATCACCATGGGTGATGATTTAGCGCCAGGCGTTTTAAAAATGGTTAAAGTTTATTTGGCTGTTAAAAAACGTATTCAGCCAGGTGATAAAATGGCGGGACGACATGGAAACAAAGGGGTTATCTCAAGAATTAACCCAATTGAAGATATGCCTTACCTTGCAGATGGTACGCCAATTGATATCGTTTTAAACCCACTAGGGGTGCCTTCACGTATGAACGTTGGGCAGGTATTAGAAACACACCTTGGTTGGGCGGCTAAAGGCCTAGGTGCCAAAATTGGTAAAATGCTAGAAGCAAAAGCTGCAGTGCATGAACTAAGAGGCTTTTTAGATAAAATTTATAATAGTAGTGGTGTTAAAGAAGATATTGATTCTTTTTCAGATGCTGAAATCATTGAAATGTCTAAAAACTTAGTCTATGGCGTACCAATGGCGTCACCGGTTTTTGATGGAGCATCAGAAGATGAGATTCGCTACATGCTTAAACTTGCTGACTTACCTGAATCAGGACAAGCTCAGCTCTACGACGGTTTGACCGGCGATGCATTTGAACGTCATGTAACTGTTGGTTATATGCATATGCTAAAACTGAATCACTTGGTTGATGACAAGATGCATGCGCGCTCAACTGGACCTTATAGTTTAGTAACTCAGCAGCCGTTGGGTGGTAAAGCACAGTTTGGTGGACAGCGTTTTGGAGAGATGGAAGTATGGGCACTTGAAGCTTACGGTGCTGCTTATACTCTACAAGAAATGTTAACTGTGAAATCAGATGATGTAACAGGTCGTACACGTATGTATAAAAATATTGTGGATGGTAATCATAAGATTGAAGCAGGAATGCCAGAATCATTTAATGTATTATTGAAAGAAATTCGCTCATTAGCTATTAATATTGAAGTGCAGTAGACGCAAAAAAAGTAAATATTAAAACTATTGAGTTCTGGTCTAAGCCAGATAACAAATAAGGGGATAAGCTCTTGAAAGATTTATTAAATTTCTTAAAACGCCAGAATAAGTCAGCTGATTTTGATGAGATCAGCATTGGCCTTGCGTCACCAAACCAAATTAGATCTTGGTCGTATGGTGAAGTTAAAAAGCCAGAAACAATTAATTACCGTACATTCAAACCTGAACGTGATGGTTTGTTTTGTGCAAAGATTTTTGGCCCAGTAAGCGATTACGAATGTTTATGTGGTAAATATAAGCGCCTAAAGCATCGCGGTGTAATTTGTGAAAAATGTGGCGTAGAGGTTACTTTATCTAAAGTTAGACGTGAGCGTATGGGGCATATCGAACTTGCTAGCCCTGTTGCACATATTTGGTTTTTGAAATCATTACCTTCACGAATTGCATTGTTGTTAGATATGACATTGCGCGAAATCGAACGTGTTTTATATTTTGAATCATTTGTTGTTCTTGAAGAAGGTATGACGCCTTTAGAAAGAAAGACGCTATTAACAGATGACGAATATCTTGATGCTTTTGAAGAGCATGGTGATGAGTTTACCGCCAAAATGGGTGCTGAAGCGATTCATGCACTTTTAAAAGATATTGATATTAAAGGCGAAGTTGATCAATTAAGAGAAGATATTAATAGTACTAATTCAGAGACAAAAATTAAGAAGTATTCAAAACGTCTGAAAGTATTAGAGTCTCTATTAGGATCAAAAAACCGTCCTGAATGGATGGTAATGAATGTATTACCAGTATTGCCTCCTGAGTTAAGACCATTGGTTCCATTGGATGGTGGGCGTTTTGCAACCTCAGATTTAAATGATTTATACCGACGCGTTATTAACAGAAATAACCGTTTACATAGGTTATTAGAGCTTAGTGCGCCTGATATCATTATTCGTAATGAAAAAAGAATGTTACAAGAATCGGTTGATGGGTTGCTTGATAATGGTCGTCGTGGACGCGCTATTACAGGAACAAACCGTCGCCCGTTAAAGTCACTTGCGGACATGATTAAAGGTAAGCAAGGGCGCTTTAGACAGAATTTATTAGGTAAGCGTGTTGATTATTCGGGGCGTTCAGTAATTGTTGTAGGGCCAACATTAAAACTACATCAGTGTGGTTTGCCTAAAAAAATGGCGCTTGAATTATTTAAACCATTTATTTTTAGTAAATTACAATTGCGTGGTCTGGCGACAACCATTAAAGCTGCAAAGAAAATGGTTGAAAATGAAGGGCCTGAAGTTTGGGATATTCTAGAAGAAGTAAGTAGCGAACATCCTATTTTATTAAACAGGGCGCCGACACTTCATAGATTGGGTATTCAAGCGTTCGAACCTATTCTTATTGAAGGTAAAGCGATTAACTTGCACCCGTTAGTATGTAGTGCATTTAACGCGGATTTTGATGGTGATCAGATGGCGGTGCATTTACCCCTATCTATTGAAGCCCAGTTAGAATCGCGTACCCTAATGATGGCGACAAACAATATCTTGTCACCAGCAAATGGTGAGCCGATTATTAATCCATCACAAGATGTTGTATTAGGCTTGTACTATATTACCCGTGAAAAATTAGACGCTAAAGGAAATGGCGCTATTTTAAGTAATATAAAGGAAGTTCATCGTGCATTAGATTCTAAAAGTGTCGAGTTACAGACCAAAATTCAAGTCAGAATTGAGGAGCGTACTCGAGACGAAGGGACGGGAATTTTTAGTGAGTCAAAAACGGTTCGTGTTGAAACGACAGTAGGACGTGCGTTATTGTGGGAAGTCGTGCCTGAAAGAATGCCGTTTGAATTGGTTAACTGCGATATGACGAAGAAAAATATTTCTCGTTTATTGGATTACAGTTACCGCTATTTAGGTAATAAAGATACTGTCATCTTGGCAGATCAAATTATGTATCTAGGTTTTAGATATGCAACGCGCTCAGGTATTTCATTTGGTATTAATGATATGGAAATTCCTGCAGAGAAAGCGGGGATATTAGCGGATGCTGAAGGTGAAGTGCTGGAAATTCAAGAGCAGTTTGAGTCTGGGTTGGTAACAGATGGAGAGCGATACAACAAAGTAGTTGATATTTGGTCTCATGCAAATGAAAAAGTAGCTAAAGTAATGATGGATGCCTTGGGTGTCGATGAAGTGATTGCTGAGAATGGCGAAGTTAAAAAGCAAAAATCATTTAACTCTATTTTCATGATGGCTGAATCTGGTGCGCGGGGTTCTGCAGCGCAGATTAGACAGTTAGCGGGTATGCGTGGGTTAATGGCGAAACCAGATGGATCAATTATTGAAACGCCGATTACTGCGAACTTCCGTGAGGGTCTTGATGTACTGCAATACTTTATTTCTACACATGGTGCTCGTAAAGGTTTAGCTGATACAGCATTGAAAACTGCGAATGCTGGGTATTTGACACGACGTCTAGTGGATGTCGCGCAAGATCTAGTTATTAATGGTGTAGATTGTGGTACTAGTAACGGCATGTTAATGTCTCCAATTATTGAAGGTGGAGACGTTGTTGAGCCGCTTGCTGAGCGTGTTTTAGGGCGTGTTGTAATTGGTGATGTAGTTAATCATTCAACAGGTGATGTGGTTGTACCTGATAGTACAATGCTAGATGAGCATTATGTGGCGCTATTAGAGAAAAATAGTATTGATAATGTCATGGTGCGTTCAATTATTGCCTGTGATAATAGGCATGGTGTTTGTGCTAAGTGTTACGGTCGTGATTTAGGGCGTGGTCATTTGGTTAATAGTGGTGAAGCAGTGGGTGTTATTGCTGCGCAATCAATTGGTGAGCCAGGAACACAGCTTACAATGCGTACATTCCATATTGGTGGTGCTGCTTCAAGGCAGGTTGCTATTAGTAATGTGCAAGTTAAATCGAAAGGTCATATTAAATTACACAACCTTAAAACAATTGAGAATAGAGATGGAAATCTAGTTGCGATTTCTCGTTCTGGTGAAGTGGGTGTAATGGATGAGTATGGTCGTGAGAAAGAAAAATATAAAATCCCATACGGTTCAGAATTAAGCTGTAAAGACGGTAGTTCGGTAGATGCTGGTGATATTGTTGTTACTTGGGATCCGCATGTTCATCCTGTTGTAACTGAGGTAGCGGGTTTTGTTCAATTAGAAGATTTTGTACCTGGTGTTACAGTTCAAGAGAAGTCTGATGAATTGACAGGTGTAAGTTCTATTACTGTTATTGACCCTAAGCAAAGGGCTGGAGCAGGTAAAGATTTACGTCCATTAGTTAAATTAGTTGATGCTGATGGCAATGAATTAAAATTACCTAATACGGATTTAACGGCTCAATACATATTACCAGGTGGTGCAATTATTGCCGCTAAAAATGGTGCTGAAATTCTAGAGGGTGATGTTATTGCTAGGATCCCACAAGAATCAAGTAAAACGCGTGATATTACCGGGGGTTTACCTCGAGTTGCAGATTTATTTGAAGCAAGAAAAACTAAAGATCCAGCAATTTTAGCTGAAGCAACTGGAGCCGTCTCATTTGGTAAAGAGACAAAAGGTAAGCAGCGTATCGTTATCACTGATACTGAGGGCGAGCAATACGAAACACTCGTTCCAAAATGGCGTCATATCACAGTATTCGAAGGTGAATTTGTTGATAAAGGTGAAACAATTGCTGAAGGTGAATTAACGCCGCATGATATTTTACGTTTACGTGGAGTAACTGAGTTAACGACGTATTTAGTGAAAGAGATACAAGATGTTTATCGTTTGCAAGGTGTGAAAATCAATGATAAGCATATTGAGGCTATTGTTCGTCAAATGCTAAGAAAAGTTGAAGTTACGGCTGCTGGTGATGGAGATTTCACTAAAGGTGAGCAAGCTGAACGTGCTGCAATTAAAGAAATAAATGAAAAATTAGAAGCTGCTGGAAAAGTTCCGGTAAGTTTTGAGCCGATTTTATTGGGTATTACTAAGGCATCATTGGCTACTGAATCATTCTTTTCTGCTGCTTCATTCCAAGAAACAACACGTGTTTTAACTGATGCGGCTGTTCGTGGATTGAAAGATGGGTTGCATGGACTAAAAGAAAATGTAATTGTAGGTAGATTAATTCCTGCAGGTACGGGTCTTGCTTATCATGAAGAAAGACGTATTCGTCAAGCAAAAGAAGCTGAGCCAGTACTGTCAGCAGAAGAAGAAGTAAGCCTAGAAGTTGTAAATGCAGAAGAAGCATTAAAGCAAGCTCTGAACGCTGAAGAATAAAAACTTGACTTGACTTGAGCAGGATTATAGAATGTCCTGCTCAATAGAGTTATCGTATAATTAATATAGTGCATTTTCTAGTGCGCTTAGTGCAGAAAAATGCAAAACGGAGTGAAATAAATTATGGCTACTGTAAACCAGCTGGTTCGTAAGCCGCGTGTAAGACAAGTAGAAAAAAGTAATGTCCCAGCTTTAGAGGCTTGTCCTCAAAGAAGAGGGGTTTGTACACGTGTTTATACAACAACACCAAAAAAACCAAACTCAGCGCTTCGTAAAGTTGCACGTGTAAGGTTAACTAATGGCGCTGAAGTAAGTAGTTACATCGGTGGTGAAGGTCATAATTTACAAGAACATTCCGTGGTATTAATTCGTGGCGGCAGAGTAAAAGATCTTCCAGGGGTTCGCTATCATGTTGTTCGTGGAAGCTTAGATACATCTGGTGTTGATGGTCGTAAATGTGGTCGTTCTAAATACGGCACGAAAAAACCTAAGAAATAATTGGTGAATTAAATGTCAAGAAGAAGAGCGGCGGTCAAACGTACAGTATTAGCAGATCCTAGATACGGAAGTGTTACTTTAACTAAGTTCATGAACATGGTTATGGTTGATGGAAAGAAGTCTGTAGCAGAGAAAATTGTTTATGGAGCTTTTGAAGCAATTGAAGCTAAAGGAAACTCTGAACCATTAGAAGTTTTCACTAAAGCGCTAGAAAGTATTCAGCCTAAGGTTGAAGTAAAGTCTAGACGAGTTGGTGGGGCTACATATCAGGTTCCTGTAGAAGTAAGACCATCAAGACGAGTTGCTTTAGCAATGCGTTGGATGATTGATGCTTCACGTAAGCGTAACGAAAAAAACATGCCTTTAAAGCTTGCTGGTGAAATGATGGATGCTGTAGAAGGTCGTGGTTCAGCTGCTAAAAAGCGTGAAGATACGCATAGAATGGCTGAAGCAAATAAAGCATTCTCTCATTACCGCTGGTAGTCAGTAGGTATTTGGGATGGCTCGTGTAACGCCGATTGAAAAATATCGCAATATAGGAATTATGGCTCATATTGATGCGGGTAAAACCACAACAACTGAGCGAATTCTTTATTACACGGGTGTGTCTCATAAGATTGGTGAGGTTCATGATGGTTCAGCTGTTATGGACTGGATGGAACAAGAGCAAGAGAGGGGTATAACAATAACCTCGGCTGCAACAACTTGCTTTTGGAAGGGAATGGATGGTAAAAATGAACAGCACCGTATTAATATTATTGATACGCCTGGGCATGTTGATTTTACTATTGAAGTTGAGCGATCATTAAGGGTTCTTGATGGGGCTTGTGCTGTGTTTTGTGCTGTTGGTGGTGTAGAGCCGCAATCTGAAACGGTATGGAGACAAGCAGATAAGTATGAGGTTCCACGAATTGTTTTTATTAATAAAATGGATCGTACTGGGGCTGATTATTTTAGAGTTATAGAGCAAATTGAAAAGCGTTTGGCAGGTGCTCCTGTTGCAATGCAGATACCGTTAGGTTCTGAAGAGGAATTTAAGGGTGTTGTCGATTTGTTGAAAATGAAAGCGATATTCTGGGAAGAAGAGAATATGGGTATGGCTTTTGTTGAGCAAGATATTCCAGGCGCTCTGTTGGCTGATGCTGAGGAGTGGCGAGAGAAGTTAGTTGAGGCGGCAGCAGAGGCATCTGAAGAGCTTATGGATAAGTATCTTGAAGGTGAAGAGTTAAGCGTTGCTGAAATTAAGTCTGGCATTAGAATTAGGTGTATTGCAAATGAAATATCTCCTGTTTTCTGTGGATCTGCCTTTAAGAATAAAGGGGTTCAGGCGGTACTTGATGGTGTTGTAGATTATTTGCCATCGCCCGTTGATGTAAAAGCAATAACGGGTGAGTCAAAAAAAGGTGAGTTAGAAGAAAGGCACGCTTCAGATGAAGAGCCTTTTTCTGCGTTGGCTTTTAAAGTAGCTACGGATCCTTTTGTTGGTGTTTTAACCTTTTTTAGGGTTTACTCTGGTGTGCTGACATCAGGAAGTGTTGTTTATAATGTTCTGAAAGGTAAGCGCGAAAGAGTAGGGCGCTTATTGCAGATGCACGCAAATAGCCGAGAAGAAGTTTCAGAAGTCAGGTCTGGTGATATAGTCGCTGCGGTTGGATTTAAAGATGTGATTACTGGAGATACTTTGTGCAATGAAAAAGCGCAAATCATTCTGGAGAAAATGGAATTTCCGGAGCCGGTAATATCTATAGCTGTTGAGGCAAGGACAAAAGCTGATCAAGATAAGATGGCGATTGCATTGGAGAGGTTGGCCAAAGAAGATCCTTCTTTTCATATGTCTTCAGATAAAGAATCTGGGCAAACAATTATTTCTGGGATGGGTGAATTGCATCTGGAAATTATTGTCGATAGAATGCGAAGAGAGTTTTCTGCGAATGTAAATGTGGGTACTCCTCAGGTTTCGTATCGTGAGACAATTAAAGAATTAATAGAGCAAGAAGGGAAGTTTGTTCGTGAGTTAGGTGGCAAGGGGCAGTATGGAGATGTACTGATTAGAATTGAGCCTATGGAATTGGGCTATGGGTTTTCTTTTGTGAGTGAAATTGAAAATTCTGCGGTGCCAAAGGAATTTATTCCTGCTGTCGAAAAAGGGATTGTAGAGCAAATGAAAAATGGTGTTTTAGCGGGCTATCCAGTGGTAGACGTTAAGGTGACATTAATTAATGGCTCGTATCATGAGGTTGAATCTAGCGAAATGGCTTTTTCAATAGCTGGATCTATGGCATTTCGTGAGGGAACAAAATTGGCTAAGCCTATTTTGTTGGAGCCTATGATGAAAGTAGAGATTATGACCCCTGAGGATTACATGGGGGATGTAGTTGGAGATGTAAATCGGCGTAGAGGTTTAGTTCTAGGAATGGACGATACGCCGACTGGTAAGACAATTAACTGCGAAGTGCCGTTGGCTGAAATGTTTGGGTATGCTACAAGCCTGCGTTCAGCAACTCAAGGGCGTGCTACTTACAGTATGCAATTTGAAAAATATAATGAAGCACCTCTGAGCGTTACACGTGCTGTAATTGATAAAACTTCATAAGAATTGAAAATTAATATAGGTATTGGCTAATGGCTAAAGAAAAATTTGAACGTACTAAACCCCATGTAAACGTCGGCACAATTGGTCACGTTGATCACGGGAAAACAACTCTAACTGCTGCTTTAACAAAAGTTATGGCAGAGAAAATGGGTGGCGAAGTAAAAGCATTTGATCAAAT
>CBDUDV010000058.1:0-15380 GCA_965366065.1 uncultured bacterium
CTTGAAAACTGTTTTGATGCGGGTGCAACACACGTTAGCGTAGAAATAGAAAAAGGCGGTGCAAGCCTTATAAAAATTAGAGATAATGGCTGCGGTATAGAAAAAGACGATTTACCTTTGGCGCTATCACGCCATGCCACCAGTAAAATTCAATCGCTACACGATTTAGAACAAGTTAGTACGATGGGCTTTAGAGGCGAAGCGCTCCCTAGTATTAGCTCGGTATCACGTTTAAATTTAATTTCACGGGTAGAAAATAGCCAATGTGCTTGGCGCGTTCAAGCCGATGGCACAGAAGAAGAACTCGATCCTCAACCCGATCCGCACCCACAAGGCACCACGATTGAAGTGTGTGATTTGTTTTACAACACACCAGCACGGCGTAAATTTTTAAAAAGCGATAAAACTGAATTTACCCATATCGAAACCTTATTTAAGCGCATGGCATTGAGCCGCTTTGATATAGGTTTTGAGCTAAAAAATAATCAACGTGTGGTGTTTGATTTTAAACTGGCGAATACAGCAGAGGAGCAAGCGCAACGTGTTGCTAAAATCTTTGGAGCTAGCTTTTTAGACAATGCGATCAGTTTGGATTTTGCAGCATCGGGCATGCGTTTAAATGGTTGGGTAGGTTTACCGACGTTTTCGCGTAGTCAGCAAGATATGCAGTATTTTTATGTGAATGGCCGTTTGATAAAAGATCGTTTAGTCACGCATGCGATTAAACAAGCGTATCAGGATGTGCTATTTAGTGGTCGTCACTCCGTGTATGTTCTTTATTTAGAGCTCGACCCAAGCTATGTGGATGTTAATGCGCACCCGCAAAAATTAGAAGTGCGTTTTCGTGAAGGCCGAACGGTACATGATTTTTTATTTAAAGCCTTACATCGCTCATTGGCGGATGTGCGCCCTAAACCGCAAGAAGCAGAAAGTGTCGAGTTACCACCGGTTGTTGATTTTACGCCATTACCGGTAACAGAAAGACCAGCAAGAGTGGCGCAGCATTACCAGCCCAAAGCCGCGCCTATGCAGTCTGCTTTACCGGTTAGTGTCGATGCACAAATTGAAGCTTACACAAAGTTAGTTGCACCTGAAAAATCATTTAATATACAAGAACCAACAACGGCATCCATTGAATTACCTAAAGCTGAGCTTGCACCACCCTTAGGTTATGCCGTCGCACATTTACATGATGTGTATATTCTTGCTGAAACTGAAAATGGTATTATTTTGGTCGATGCCCACGCGGCGCATGAGCGAGTCACCTACGAGCGCTTCAAACAACAATATCACCAAGGTGCAGTGCCCACACAGCCCTTATTATTACCGATACAAGTGCAAGTGAGCAGTGCTGAAGCGGATTTGGCCGATGATCAGCAGGCGTTTTTTATGGAGCTGGGTTTCGAGCTTAATCGCATGGGCGAAGAAACGCTGATTGTGCGCTCAACCCCAGCTTTACTGGCGGAAATGGATGTTGCTGCTTTGGTCAAAGATATATTGACAGATATTATTGAGCATGGCATGAGTGAGCGCGTAAAAGAACAAAGCAATGAAATCTTAGCGACGATTGCTTGTCATGGTTCTGTCAGAGCAAATCGTCATTTAACCGTGCCAGAAATGAATACCTTGTTACGCGATATGGAAAAGACCGAACGTAGCGGGCAATGTAATCATGGCCGACCGACTTGGGTAGAGTTAAGTAAAAAAGAATTGGATGCTCTGTTTTTAAGGGGCCAGTAAGCTATTCAAGGGTGGCTTGGAATAATTGATAAGTATTTATCGAGTTGTTAAAATTTAATGTTAGTTACAACAATAATAAGAATAAATAACTATGCTTAATTTTCTAATTAAATATCGTGGGATTTTTGTGGTTTTATTTGTATTACCTTTATCGCTTGTTTTTAAAGCGTATATGGGGACTAGAAACCGGCTCATGTTTTGGCTGAATTCTGCGCCTGAAACACATGCAGATAAAGTTAAGGCAGTGCAAAAACAAGTTAAAGATTGGCAAAAAGAAACAGGGGGGAGTATTCCCATGTGCACCGCTAGGCCTGGCTGGCAAGCGATGTCTTTAAAGCAAGGAAATTATAAAAAAACGCATTATCAGGTTGATGTCAGTTTGATGGATATTTTAGAGATCAATACTGAAAAACAAACGCTGAGAGTTGAACCTATGGCTAGTATGGGACAAATTTCAGCCTTATTAAAACCCTTAGGTTGGTCATTGGCTATTGTGCCAGAGTTAGATGCACTGACTGTTGGTGGCTTAATTAATGGGTTCGGTATTGAATCAAGTTCTCATAAGTACGGTTTATTTCAGCATATCTGTGAAAGCCTCGAAATTGTGACTGCAGATGGAGAGGTATTAACTTGTTCTAAAGATGAAAATAGCGAATTTTATTATGCTATTCCATGGTCATATGGGGCCTTAGGCTTCTTAGTGAGCGCTGAGATAAAAATTGTCCCAAGTAAAGATTATATTCATTTAACTTATATTCCTTTTAAAGATAAACAGTCTTTTATACAGCGCTTTAGTCAGGAGTCATTAAAACCATTCGATGAAGCTTATGATTTTATTGAAGCGCTGATGTACTCTGAAGAAGAGTGTGTATTGATGCTAGGCAACTTTGCTAATAAAGTACCTGCGGGAAAAACAAAGAATGCACTCAATAACTTTTATAAACCTTGGTTTTATGAACATGTTCGGTGTTTATTAAAACAAGCTGAAGTAACAGAAGAGTATGTACCATTACGCCACTATTATCATAGGCATACACGCTCATTTTTTTGGGAAATGGAACAAATTGTGCCTTTTGGAAATAGTCCATGGTTTCGTTATTTATTAGGCTGGATGTCACCTCCCGAAGTGTCGCTTATTAAGCTGACAGAAACAGAGGCAATTCATGAACTGTATGATACACATCATATGGATCAAGATTTGTTGTTACCCATGAGTACTTTAGATCAGTCATTAACATTTTTTCACCAAGAGGTTGATTTTTATCCGCTTTGGTTATGCCCAATGCGTGTTTTTGATACAGCCGTTAGGGGAATGGTTAACCCAGTAAAGAATGAACAAATGTTTGTTGATGTGGGCATCTATGGGGAGCCAAAAGTAGCGAATTTTGTTGCTAAAGAGACAGTGCGCAAGTTGGAAAAATTTACGCGTGAGGTCGGTGGCTTCCAAGCTTTATATGCTGATACTTATCAAACACGAGAGGAGTTACGCGAAATGTTTGATCATACTTTGTTAGATAAATTACGTGACAGCACGGGTGCAGTTAAGGCGTTTCCGGAACCATTTGATAAAGTATCTAGAGCCGCGAGAACTTAAGCCAAAGCTATTCTTCCCTGCTTAAATAACTATTTACAGACAAAATTTCAATAAAATATGAAGCATAATGGTACATAAGCACTTATTACCCCCGGCAATTTTCTTAATGGGGCCAACCGCCTCAGGGAAAACGGCGCTTTCTGTTGAGCTGGCTAAACGCTTTAATGCGGAAATTATCAGTGTCGATTCGGCTTTAGTGTTTAAAGGCATGGATATTGGGACTGCTAAACCCACAGAAGCAGAAAGGGCGGGCATCCCGCATCATTTAATTGATATTTTAGACCCTGCTGAAAGCTATTCAACGGGGGGATTTAGAAAACAAGCCTTGGCTTTAATGGCTGATATTACCGCACGCGGTAAGATTCCCTTATTGGCGGGCGGAACGATGCTGTATTTTAATGCGCTGTATCATGGTTTAGCGGAACTGCCGAGTGCAGATGAAGCGTTACGCAAAGAGTTAGATATGGAAGCGCAGTTAATTGGCAAACAAGCAATGCATGATCAATTAAAACAAGTAGATCCTACTGCTGCGGCACGTATTCACCCTAATGATCCACAGCGGGTACAACGCGCATTGGAAGTGTATCGTTTAACGGGTAAATCGATGACAGCGCTGCATGCAGAAGCCAATGCCAAGCCTATTCCTTATCGACAAATTAAGCTGGTGATTGCGCCGCAATCGCGAGCAATTTTGCATGAGAAAATTGCCCTACGTTTTCAACAAATGTTGGATAACGGCTTGATAGAGGAAGTGCGTACTTTATACCAGCGTGGTGATCTTAATACTAATATGCCCGCGATACGTGCAGTCGGTTATCGACAAGTATGGAATTATTTGGACGGGAATATTAATCTCGATGAACTACGCGAACAAGGGATTGCCGCGACACGCCAATTAGCAAAACGCCAATTTACTTGGTTACGTAGAGAAACAGAAGCACAGTGGTTTTATACTGAAGAAATCGATGTGTGTGAGCAAGTCGCACAATGGCTAAAACCTCAACTTAATTAATCCTTTATAATAAATAATTGCATTAATTTACTAACTGCGTAGAATCAACCATCCATTTTCTGGTCCTGAAGGATATTCATTCCTGATGGTTAAAAGGGAAGTTTGGTGCGGTTTTATACCAATGCCAACGCTGCCCCCGCAACGGTAAATAAGTTAAAAATCCTAGAAAAACCACTGTGTGTAAGCATGGGAAGGTCGTGATTTTTGTTTTTAAATACTTATAAGCCCGGAGACCTGCCTGAAAATTTTATTTGGTGCAGCGGAGGGCTGTTAGCGAAATGAATGTGCTTTTCATGCTGTTTATTCGTTTGTTTTTCCTCTGTTGTGATCTTTACACTTTTTTTGCGCGGGCGGCGCAGAGGTAATTATGAACAAAATTTTTATTGCCAGTCCTTTTTTATTAAGCACACTTCCTTTTTTGGCTATCGCTGAAGAATCGCTAAAACTTTCTCCTGTTACGGTCACATCGACACGTAGCCAACATGACTCACGATTAACATCCAATACGGTAATTAGCCGAGAAGATATTGAGCGTAAACAACTTAAAAGTGTTGAAGAAGCTTTACGTGGTGTCGCGGGTATTAATATTACAAATAATGGGGGCTTAGGTAAGCAGACTTCAATTTATTTGCGTGGTACAGAATCTGATCATATTTTAGTTTTAATAGATGGGATTAAAGCCGGTTCGGCAACTAGTGGTGCTGCGGCTTGGCAACATATACCAGTGAGTGAAATTGAATCGATTGAAGTGGTTCGAGGCCCCAAATCTAGCCTATATGGTGCAGATGCGATTGGTGGGGTTATTCATATTCATACCCGTAATGCATCGAGTGATACAGCAAAGGTAAATCCTGTCGTCTCTGTTGGGGGTGGAACTTACGGCCACTATAAAGTGCAGGCTGGCGTATCAGGTAAGGTAGGTAAGGCTTGGTATAATTTGAATGCAAGTCATGAGCAAGCAGAAGGATTTGACTCCTGTGATGGTTCATTGAGCTATGGTTGCTTTACTAATGAACCGGATAGAGATGGTTATGAAAATCATGCTGCTTCTTTTCGCTTAGGCTATCAATTAACCGATTGGCTAACGATAGAAGGGCACACTCTATATAGTGGGGGAGAAACTGAGTTTGATGGTGGCTCTCAAAATGAAGCAGACTATACTCAGTTAGTTTATGGTGGGCAGGTAAATATACAGGCGACTGATTTTTGGGCAATTAACCTAAACGCAGGTGCCAGCCAAGATGAGTCAACAAATTATTTGAATGGCGCAAAAAAAGGTGTATTTGATACGCAACGTGTCTCATTTTCAGCACTGAACAATTTTACGCTGGCACCGATGCATATTGTTTCTTTAGGCTATGATTTTCTGGATGATTCGATTGATAGCACAAATAACTATGCTGAAACTTCGCGTAATAATCATGCGGTATTTATTCAATACCAAGGTGAGTTTATGCAAAACCAGGTTCAACTCGCTTATCGTAGCGACCATAATGAGCAGTTTGGACAAAATAGTACTTGGAATGCGGCATGGGGTTATGCTTTTGACAATGGCATACTCGTTTCGGCATCGTATGGTACAGGCTTTAAAGCGCCGACATTTAATGAATTATATTGGCCCGCATCGCCTTTTTATTCAGGAAATAGCCAATTAAATCCTGAAAAATCAGAAAGTTATGAAATTGGTGTGAGTGGTGAGCATGCTGATTGGAATTGGTCACTCAATGGTTACCTAACTAATATTGATAATATGATTGCCTATGATGTCAGTATTAGTGCGCCCAATAATTTAAGCAAAGCACAAATTATGGGAATAGAAGCAGTTATTGGCGGGCAAATCTATGATTTTGATGTGCAGCTTAACTACAATGCTTTAGACCCTAAAAGTAAAGATGTGGCAACAAATGGACATGTTTTAGCGCGGCGCGCACAACAACTTGTTCGTCTTGATGTCGACAGAAAAATAGGTGAGGCAAGCATCGGTACTACGGTTAATTTTGAAGGTCGTCGCTTTGATGATATACAAAATACGCGTGCAATAGAGGGCTTTGTCACTTGGGATTTAAGAGCGGAATATCAATTTTATGAACAGCTGACTTTACAAGGCGCTGTTAAAAATATTTTAAACACACAATATCAAACGGCTTCAGGGTATAATTCTGCAGGCGTGACGGTTTTCTTTAATATGCGTTATGCACCACAACTATAAGAGGTTTTTATGAACTGGATACAACAAAACAAAAAATATTTAACACTTTTTTCACTGGCTCTGTTGATGGCATTAACGCGTTCGAGTCATTTTGGAAGTGCGATTAGCTTGCCTGATGCATCACTTGCGGCGTTTTATTTAGCCGGTATTTTTAGTGGTGGCTTGATAAGCTTGGTGGTGTTATTAAGTGAAGCGGCTTTATTGGATTATATTTCTATTACGCAATTCAATGTGAGTGATTACTGTATTTCACCAGCGTATGTATTTTTAATTCCAACGTATGCGACGATGTTTATAGCGGGTAAGTGGAGCGCTAAGTATGCAAGCTTTAGTTTACGTGATGTTACCATGCAATTAACTTATATCCTTGTTGCTTCATCAGTGGCGTTTTTAATTTCCAACGGTAGTTTTTACTTCTTGTCTGGTAAGTTTGCTGATTTATCTTGGTTACAATATAGTGAGCGTGTCGCTCAATATTACTCACCTTATGTGAGCTCTACTTTAATATATAGTAGTGTTATTTTATGTTGCACTAAGCTTGTGGCAATGTTGAATAAATCAGAAGAAAGTTTAGAAGTCTTGAACTAAAGGAATTTTCGCTAGGGCGTTATTTTAATAGCGGCCTAGCGATTTATTTTTTTAAAACGTTTTAGGCTATGGCGTAGCCAAAACTACATGCCAGTAATGGCCAGAAAGATTAATAAAATAGCTGATAAATCTATCAGGTAAACTCCCCACGTTCCAAAAAAAACGTCCGCTGTGTAAATCTAATATCAGCCGTTCGTAATCTAAAATAGTCTCACGTGACCTTTGTTTTAATTCATCTGTAATAGCGCTAGGAAGAGGTGATTCCATTGCCCATTTTTCTGGCTGGATCTGCGTTTCTTCCCGAGATAAAAAAGAGGTTGGCTTTTACTAAAGTTATTGCGAATCATTTGCATTTACCTTTGTTTGTAGATATACTCTCCTAAAATTTATTCTTAATTATTTTATGGAAGTCAGGTGATGAACATTACTAAACAATCATTAGCTATATGCACGGCTTTAATGCTCAGTAGTCAGAGTGCCAGTGCGCTAGATAAGGCGCCAACCAATGAGGAAATGTGGGAAATTATTGAGGCGCAGCAAAAACAGCTTGATGCGATGAAAAAAAGCTTAGAAGAAGCAAAAGGCCAGCCTGAGTCGATTGCTACTACACAGGAAGGGAAGCAAGCGCAAACCAGTGCTGAGGTAGAAGAGTTAAAACATAAAACGGATGTGCTGAGTGAAGTGGTTGAAGGCATGCGTACTGCATTGGTGATTCCAGAAGAAAAAGAATACAAGAGTTCTTATGGCTTAGGTCCTGCCGCGTCCAAGGTATATCAGATTGATCAGGGATTGTCGATTGGTGGTTATGGTGAGTTTAATTTCCAAACCTTTGTCGATGATAAAGGGCCAAATGATAAGAATAATGCTGATTTTGAGCGTTTAGTGCTGTATGTAGGCTATAAATTTAACGATTGGATTATTTTTAACAGTGAAATAGAGTTTGAGCATGCTTCAACGAGTGCCAGTAACCCTAATGGTTCGGTGTCTGTTGAGTTAGCGACCATAGATTTTCTGTTAGATCCTATGTTTAATGCTAGAGCCGGTATGGTGTTACTACCGATGGGGTTCATTAATCAGATACATGAGCCGCCGTTTTATTTTGGTAATAACCGCCCTGAAGTAGAGCGCGCTATTATTCCAAGTACTTGGCGTGAGGTTGGTTTTGGTGTTTTTGGTGAAATTGTACCTGATGTGACTTATAGCATGTATGGCGTGAGTGGCTTGAGAGGGAGTAAGTTCAGTTCTAGTGGTATCCGTAGCGCCCGTCAAAAAGGTTCCGTTGCATTAAATGAAGATATGGCATTTGTAGGGCGTATTGATTATGCACCTTCCGCATTACCCGGGCTAACCTTTGGGGGATCAACGTACTTAGGAAACTCAGGACAGGGCGAAGTTGATGCCGATGTTTTTACGCAATTATATGAAGCGCATGTCGAGTGGAAGTATCGTGGCTTAGAATTCCGTACTTTGGGCTCGTGGGGACATATCGGCGATGCCGACGTGTTAAGTGCTAATGCTGTCGCTGATGGCAACGGAGCTGTTGGTAGTTCAAATTATGGTGTGTATACAGAAATCGCTTATGACGTATTACCGCTTATACTACCGAATACAGGTCAGTATTTAGCACCGTTTTTTCGCTATGAAAAATTAGATACCATGGCGACTGTAGCGGATGGTTATGATGATGATTTGAGCAAAGAGCAGGATATTTATCAGGTCGGTTTTAATTACAAGCCTATTCCGCAAGTGGTTATTAAAATGGATTACCGAAATAGAAACACCAAGGGCGGTAGCAAGCCAGATGAGTTTAATGTCGGGTTTGGTTTTATTTTCTAAGTCTAAAATCTCTTTCGTGATTTATAATACCCAGCTTAGTGTTTCTAAGCTGGGTTTTTCAGGTTTAGACGGTCGTTCTCTATCTCGATAACGGACAATGTCCTCGTTCTTAGGTTTTATTATGGTATTTTCAGAAAAGCATTTATTGTCATTTTTCTTGGTTTTGTCATTACTATTGGCAACACCGGCTCATGCAAAAATTTATTACAGTAAACAAGAGGCGATGGTGCTTGCTTTTGGCGAGGATGCTACAGTAGAAATGCTATCTTTATTTCCGAATAAGGATGAAATTAAACGTATTCAGCAGTTAGCGCGGGCTAAAATGGATTCACCGATGTTTACTTTTTATGTGGGTAAGAAGGCCGGTGAAATAGTCGGCTATGCGGCCATAGAAACACATAATGTACGGACTAAGCCGGAGACTTTGCTGGTGCTATTAAATCCACAGGGGCAATTGATTCAAGTGCATACGCTTGCTTTTCATGAGCCACCAGAATATCAGCCGCCGCAACGGTGGTATGCGCAGTTGTTTAATTTGCCACTAGCTGAAGTCAGTTTTGGTGCTGGCGTACAGGGTATTTCAGGTGCAACCTTAAGTAGTCGTGCTGCCTTAGATAGTGTGCGTAAGGTGTTAGCAGTCTATCAAATTAGTGTAGCTGAGAAACAATAATGCGATTTTTTGTGACCGGCGAACAAAATCGCCAGCTATTATTGAATTCATTGATCATGATGTTCCTAGGCTATGTGCTGTTGCTTTGGATTAGTAACGGCATGATGTATTTCCATAAAATGGATTTAACGCCGACATCGGTAGTCAGTTATTACTTGGGCTCAGAAGAAGATTTTACCCAGCCCAGAAGTTATCAAAGTTTGTTAGAAGTCTCGCACTTTCATTTATTTGCGATGGGCATGCTGGTATTGACGCTGACGCATTTAATGATTATGACTAACTTATCAGTGGGACTTAAAGTTGGCTTGAGTGCTTCGATTTATTTGTCCGCGATTGCTGATGAAGCGGCAGGGTGGTTAGTGAGATTCGTACACCCGCATTTTGCCTATTTTAAAATTGCGAGTTTTTTGATGTTGGAGCTGTCTTTAGCGGCTTTGATTATTGCCGTCTCTATTTCCTTGTTGTATGCACGTCGGAAAATGCAAGATAAGTAAGGAATGAGTTCTGCCGAAAAATTCAGAGCCCCTATTTTTTAGTCCTGATTATATAGCACCAAGTAGCCTGTATGAAGCTTGCGCAATACGGGGATTTGACGCACTGTTTATCCCGTATTCCATACCTCCATACGGGCTTGTATCTCTCCAAAGCATGATATAAAGCAGATTAAAATCTGCGCCCCATTCGATATGCTTAACTTAATGAGAATTTAAGTAAGACTGCATACATCAGTTACTTATCACGCGCATGGAAGTGGATAATGCGAGATAAGAAGGGTACTAAGGAATCAGAACTTAATTAACCCCGAAACTTTATACTATTAAGTTAAGGATAGGTAGGATGGGCAAAACGATAGTGTGTCCATCAATTTAGCGCGATGCTATTGATGGGCACGTCGTGCCTCCTTTGCCCATCCTACTTTTGAAACTTAACTTAATGGCAGTGCTTTCGAATGTTATTGAATTTTGATACCGAAGTCGCGTCTTGCGCAAGTGACCATTACATCGCTTTGTTGAAGGCTAGCATGCTATCAAATGTGGTTTGTAGTTCACTAAGTCCATCACGAGCGGCCTGAATATCGCCTGCAAGATATTGGGTTTGTAATGTCTGTGCAAGGGTATGCGTTTTGTCATGCGCAGCTTCTAGTTGATTTAACTGTTTTTCCCCGAAGGTAAGCTCATTGTACTCACTTTGTATCCAGTGAGAACAGTGACAGCGACGACTTTTCATAATGGGCCAGCCAGGTAAAGTATCGGGTGATGCTTGCATATTAGATACAAATTTATTTTTCCATTGTGTGCTAATAAGCTGAAAAGATAAGGTCTTTATTTCTTTGGCGGAATAGTCTTTTTTGCCATACAGTAGCCATTCAGGGTTGGCAGTATAGTTGTTTAGCCAGAGTTCGATATCGGTGGCTGGCATAGGTCTCGCTATTCCATAACCTTGTGCATGCTGGCAACCGAGCATAAGCAATAATAGGCCATGCTCTGTTGTTTCTACCCCTTCAGCAATAATATGACGATTAAAGGCATTGGATAAGCCAATAACCCCTTCGACTATAGAGTAATCATTAGGGTCATCAAGTATATCTCTTACAAAGCTTTGGTCTATTTTAATGGTATTTGCTGGTAGACTTCGTAAGTGAGTGAGTGACGAGTAACCTGTACCAAAATCATCCAGAGCAATATTGACTCCTAACGCGCTTTGACAGTTACTCAGAATTTTTTTAATAAGTTGTACATCACCTAAGGCGCTACTTTCTAATATTTCTAATTGTAAGTTCTTAGAATTTACAGTGGGGTGCTCAGCTAATTGAGCATCTAGGTAATTGAAAAATTCAGCCGATTGTAAGTGTGATGAGGCAATGTTAATGCTAACTTCTAGCTGTATATCTTGCTTATTCCATGCGTCTAATTGTTGTAATGCCTGACTAATAACCCAGTTACCCACTTGAATTTCTAATTGAGTGCCATCAAGCACAGGTAAAAATTCTATCGGTGGAATCAGACCTTTTTCAGGGTGAATCCAGCGAATTAAAGCTTCTGCACCGAATACCTCACCCGTCAGCATATTCACTTTAGGCTGATAATATAAAGTTAATTCATTGTTGATTAAGGCATGCTCAATTTCTGTTAAGCGGTGGTGCTTAGAACTGATTTCTTGATCTTGGCTGGCATTAAAAAAGTGAAACTGGTTACGTCCCAGTTGTTTAGATTGGTACATGGCCTGATCAGCATGGCGGAGTAAGGTGTCAATATCACCGTCATCATCTGGGTATAAGGTGAAGCCACTGGAAGCGGAAAGCGAATGCTGTGTATCATCAATTAAATAAGGCTGGGCGAGTGCGAGGTGAATCCTTGTTAGCGTTTGTTCGCATTGATTAGTGGAGCTTATATCATTTAATAACAAGGTAAATTCATCACCGCCTTGGCGTGATACGGTATCCTCTTCACGGATGCAGTTACTAATTCGTTGAGCTACTTCAATTAATATTTGGTCGCCTGCTTCATGGCCGTAATTATCATTAATCGGTTTGAATTTATCTAAATCAAGAAAGCAGACAGCAAGTTGCGTTTTTGTGCGCTTGCTATGTGCAATGGCTTGCTTAAAACGATCTACAAATAAGCTACGGTTAGGTAGTTCTGTTAGCACATCATAATGCGCCATTAAGGTGAGCTCTTCTTGTTGGCGCTTGGTTTGGGTGATGTCTGAGAACATGCCTACATAGTTGATCACTTCATCATTATCATTAGTTAAAGCGGAAACAGTTAAAAGTTCAGCATATAAAACACCGTGTTTGGTACGGTTCCAGATTTCCCCTTGCCAATGTCTATGCTTGTTGAGTACTTTCCACATTTCTTTGTAAAACTGGGGGCTTTGCTTGCCTGAATTAAGCATGCTAGGTGTGTGACCAATAATTTCATCACGGCTGTAGCCAGTTATTTCACAAAAAGCGGGGTTAACATCAATAATTATTTGATTGGCATCGGTAATCGTAATACCTTCATGGGTATCACTAAAGACACGTGCTGAAAGGTTAAGCTTTTCTTCGGCCTCTCGGCGATCAATTTCTAAACTAAATTGCGTACATAAATCAGCAACCGCTTTTGCAAAGTCCTCCTCTTCTATTTGCCAGCCGCGTTGAGGTCCTGTGTGCTCGTGACAAATAATACCTGCCAGCTTACCTTGTAAGCGGATAGGAGTATTCAGGAGAGACGTAATACCGAGGGGTCTTAGGTAATTGTTAACAAATTCGTAAGTATCGGGATGGGTTAAAGCATCATTTACTGAAATTCCGCCAGTGGCATCTAAGGTTGCAAAGTAATGAGGATAATCTGTCGAGTTTAGAACTAATTCGTCGTTGGAAATGCTGCCTTGGTTATAGAGCGCATTGCAAGTGAGGGTGCTTTTTTCTTCATTGAGAAACCAAATACTGGTACGTGATACGTGTAGCTGTTCCGCGCTAGCGGCAATGATTTTATTGAATGCTTCCGTTTTAGATGCGTAATTTTCCTTGGCAAGCTTTAATAAGGTATTCTTATTTTGTAGTATCTTTTCTTGGTGATGACGTAAGTTTTCTTCCCTTTTTTTACGATCAGAAATATCAAATAAGGTAATGATGTGTAAGTCAGTTTCAGCCATACGGGCATCAAATACTATGGATTTTTTAATCAAAACATGACGATTTATGCCATTTTTACAATGAATTTCAGCTTCTGGAATATCTGGGCTTTGTTTAGAACTTACAGGCATCTCCTGTATGTGGCGCCAGATCCTGAGTATATTTTCTCGATAGGCATCATCGGGGTAAGCTTTAGGCCACCAATCATTGAGTGTAGGTATTTCTTTAAGTGTATAACCAAAGGTGTGAATGAAGCTTTTATTTAAGTGCGTAATTACATCGCTAGAATTATGAATGACTTGTGGAATAGGAGATGCATCAATAATGGACTGTAGGTGTTTTTCATTGTTTTGTGCAGTGATGCGTGAGCGTTTTAGCTGAGTATTTCGGTAAATGAAAACCAAAAAAATAAATAGTAGAACAGCGGTTATTTCTACCAGAGAATGAGTGGAAATACCTTTTTGGATAATAGTTAAGCCCATCCATTTTTGCTCAATGGCTTGGCGTTCTTGAACAGGAATGTTATTGAATGCTTTATTTAAAATGGAGAGTAGTTCAGGGTGAGATTTTATTACGCCCACTCGGTGGGCGGTAAAGTCTCCTGTTTCTCCTGAAAATTGCAAGTTCAATAAATTTGCTTTTTTAATCGCATAGTCTGAAAAAGCAGCATCACCTATATACGCATTAGCTTCACCTGTGGACACTTTGTTTAAGGCATTTTTTGTAGAATCAACAATGAGCAATTTTATTTTTGGGTAATTACTCACTAATTTCTCATGCATATAGTAGTTTTTTTCTACTGCAACCGTTTTCCCATTAAGTTTTTCTATAGAGCCAACATAACCATGGCGGCTTGCATTAATAATCACCATGGGATTACTAATATAGGATGAAGTGAAGTTAAGAAACGCCTTACGTTGCGGAGTTAAATTTAGACAAGATAACATATCAAGTTCACCTTTTTTAGCTAAAGCTAGCACTTCAGCCCACGATTTACCTTTTACAATCTCGAACTTTATGCCTAGCCGGTCTTCGAGTAGCTGCATGTAATCAGCTGCGAGTCCGGTATAGTTTCCTTCTGCATCAACCCATTCATAAGGTGCGTAATCTCGATCAATACCAACACGTATCACTGGGTGTGCTGCCAGCCATGCACGCTCTTGATCAGATAAAATAATAGGTGGCGTACTTTTTAGAATAAAGCTTTTTAAGCTGACATCACTTAAGGGCGGAGCTAAATTTAAATTGGCATAAGTATCCGCAACACGTCTTAAACGTTTTATTTCAAGTTGCCCTAAGGGAATAATATTAGGCAAAATGAGTTTTTGTGTAGCTTGTGCTTCATAGCGTAAAGCTTCAATGCTTAATTCGCTATGGTATTTATTTTTTAATACTTGAATGAGTTCTTCGGGGTGGGCTAACGCATATTCCCAGCCTTTTAATGAAGCGCGTTTAAAGCGCTCTACACGGCCTGGGTTGTTTTCTATTTCTAGATCACTGGTATATAAAATATCGCCATAAAAATCAAAGCCATAGTTTTGCGGATTGATGATGTTAATATCAATACCTTGCACTTTTAATGAGAAGGGCTGGTCTGTTAAGTAGCCAGACATAATGTCTGTTTCATTATTTATGAGTGTTTGATTACTAAAACTAGGCGGGATATTAATGTAGTCTTTAGGGCTTAAACCGGTGTCTGCGAGCATAGCGGTTAAAGGTGCATCATCCCCCGTTGTGCCATCAAACATAATACGTTTATCTGCCATCTCATAAGGGCTGATAATGCCAGACGATTGCTTGGCAATAAAAACTAAAGCATCATGCTGAAAAATCGCTGCCAAGGCTTTGATGGGTTTTCCTTTTGCATACTGAGCCAAAATTCCAGAGCCGCCAATGGCATAATTAATTTTCCCAGTGACGACGGCATTAATAATGTTTTTTGGTTTTGTGAGTGGCAGTATGCTGATATCTAGCCCTTCTTGTGCAAAGTAACCCTGTTCCAATGCGGCATAATAGCCTGCAAATTGAAACTGTGTTTTCCATTTTAGTTGTAGAGTAACGGGCTCAAGTGGGCGTGGTTCGACAGCAGATAGCAGGGTGCTAAAACTGAGT
>CBDUDV010000059.1:0-15281 GCA_965366065.1 uncultured bacterium
AAAGTATAAAATTCAACTAATTATAATAGCATTAGTTAATTGCCTTTGTCATTTAATCGATAGCAGTATATGATTATTCATTCTCTACAAGCCGCTTAAATAAGCACATTCCCATGTATCAATATACTGATAAAGACCAAACACTCATCAATGAACGCGTCGATCAATTTAGAGATCAGACTCAACGTTTTTTAAATGGCGAAATTGCCGACGATAAATATCGTGCATTACGTCTAATGAACGGCGTTTACGTTCAAACTCACTCGCCTTTACTGCGCGTTGCCGGTCCTTATGGCTTGCTATCGAGTGCACAAGTACGCAAATTAGCCTCGATTGCACGTGATTATGATAAAAATTTCTGTCATTTCACCACGCGACAAAATATCCAGTTTAACTGGCCTGCATTAGAAAGAATCCCTGATATGCTGGAAGAATTAGCTAGCGTACAAATGCATGCTATTCAAACCAGTGGAAATTGCTTACGTAATACAACCTCAGACCAACTCGCTGGTGTTGCTAAAGACGAATTAGAAGACCCGCGCCCGTATTGTGAAATCATTCGCCAGTGGACAATTTTACATCCTGAATTTGCTTATTTACCGCGTAAATTCAAAATCGCTGTGAGTGGTTCTGCACAGGATCGTGCCGCAACGCATTTTCATGACATTGGCTTACACTTAGTCAAAAATGACCTTGGCGAAGTTGGCTTTAAGGTTTTAGTTGGCGGTGGTTTAGGCCGTACCCCCGTTATTGGTCAAGTCATTAGACCGTTTCTTGAGAAAAAGCACTTACTTTCTTATTTAGAAGCGATTTTGCGTGTTTATAACATTTATGGTCGTCGTGACAATAAATATAGAGCACGTATTAAAATTTTAGTCCGTGAGGCGGGCTTAGATGAAGTCCGTAAGAAAGTAGAAACTGAATGGGCTCTCATTAAAGATCAACTAGAACTTAATGAACAAAGCATTGCCGATATGCGCGTTCAATTTGCCGACCCTGCTTATGCAGACATTACAGAAACAGATGCAAGCTATACAAATAGCTTAGCGAATGACTCAGCATTTAACACTTGGGTTAAGCATAATACCGAAGAACATAAAATCAGCGGATATCGTGCGGTTTATGTTTCTTTAAAAGCACCCGATAGCCCTCCTGGCGATTGTTCAGACACGCAATTGGATGCATTAGCTGATTTAGCGGATACCTATAGTTTTGGCATGATCCGCGCCACTCACCGCCAAAACTTAGTTTTAGCGGACATTAAAGAAGCTGACTTATTTGCGCTTTGGCAAAAATTAGACGCATTAAAGCTAGCGACACCCAATATAGGCAAAGCAACTGACATGATTTGCTGTCCTGGCTTGGATTATTGCGCACTAGCTAATGCAGGCTCTATCGATGTCGCACAGGGTATTAACGATACTTTAGACTCTATGGATTACATCCATGACTTAGGTGATCTAAAAATTAATATTTCTGGCTGTCAGAATGGCTGTGCTCACCAAAGTGTGGGACATATTGGTATTTTAGGTGTCGATAAAAAAGGCGTTGAGTGGTATCAAATAACCTTAGGTGGCTCTTCGGAAAACGATGCAACGATTGGTGAGCGTTTAGGCCCTTCTGTTAGCAAAGAAGATATTGCACCCGCCGTTAAAACACTACTTGAAGTGTATGTAGAACAGCGCAGCAATGAAGAAGAACCTTTTCTAGACACTTTTAGACGTGTTGGCGTGACCCCTTTTAAGGAGAAAGTTTATGCAGCTAATTAAAAATAAAGCACTAACACAAGATGAGTGGGCATTTGTTGCGGATGATGCACCACTAAATGCGGATTACAATATCGTCTCTTTAGATCGCTGGAATCAAGAACGCGACTCATTAATCAAGCAAAATAACTTAGGCCTAAGACTTGAATCGGATGTCATTATTGAAGATATCATTGAAGATTTAAGTCATTTCTCATTGATTGAGTTATTTATTCCTGTGTTTACTGATGGACGCGCTTTTACGCATTCTCGTTTACTGCGTAGCCGTTATAACTTCTCCGGCGATATTCGTGTCAATGGTGATTTTATGCTGGATCAAATCATTTACCTTAATCGCGTAGGCATTAGTAGCTTTGTGCTAAATGACCAAGATAGCGCCGAAAAAGCCATTGCAGTCATGGATGATTTTTCTGCGTTTTACCAAGAGTCTGTTGCTTAATTATTAGAGTTTAGCAGTTGGGGCGAAGGCTTTAGCCTTCATATAAAGCAGGCTAAAGAGGCTGTGAAAGCATTCCGAAATCAGGTTAAAAAACCTACTTCGGCAACGAACAATCAATAAGTTATAGCATATTTTTTGCTGTTTTTAGTTGTTTTTAGTTGTTTTATTGAATACTTTCACAGCCTCTAAAGTCTGCGCCCCACTTAATCATCGCTAGCTGAAGCGCAGCTAGCGTTCGCGCTTCAGCTAACTTCATTTCTACTCCCGCTAAAATAGATCAAACTCACCCGCCGGTATTTGCTTAACAGGCTCTGATTCAAAGGCTGGAATTGAGCGTGATACTCTTTTTGTAATTACCTCGTTTCTAGGTGCCTGCGTTAATTCAGAAGCAGGAACTAATTGCACGCCGTAATCAGCCAGTCGAGACAGCTCCTCACGCAAAACCTGCAAGCTCTCTTTTCGTGGATGAGCAATTCCCAAGGCAGAACCCTTCGCTCGCGCAATTTCAACTAAGCGCTTAAACTGTTTTCTTATTTCTGCTTGATCAGGTGCGTCATGATCTAAAAACACATCTCTAGCACGTACCGCCAAGCCAAACTCCTTAGCAACACGGCCCGCAATACTGGTTTGTATTGTTTTACTATCCACAAAAAACAAGGCCGTTCCTGCTTGTTGCTTTATCACAGACATAACACGTGACATAGCTTGATAATCTTGGGTTAACAAACTCCCTTTATGATTATTAACCCCGGCAATATGGGGAATACTATTCAGCTGCCTAGTTAATAATTGGCTAAAAACACCGACTGGCATTTCTGCCTTTAACTCCCCTGCTTCATGCTCATATTTTGCTATTGCTTGCATCGGTGCATGCAACATTAATTGCTTGCCCTTTTCATGTGCAGAGTCAGCTAATTCACGCGCATAGGGTGCATTCACTAAAAATGAATAAGTTACTGCACCATTAAGCTGTAATGCTGATCGCCCCAACTCTCGATTTAAGCCCATATCATCGATAATGAGTGCAATTTTAGGTTTGTTCTCTGCATTTACCTCAAAAGTAAACAGCATAAAAAAAGCCAGCACCCCATAAAGTACATACTTTAATCGACTGACTGGCTGTTTTTTATCCATCACAAAAATGAAGTAATAACTATCTAAAGATAGCAATGCCTTTTAACAGGTTTAAAGCTTCTGTTAATGGATAGTCACGTAAATCGACCCCTTTCACATCGCCTTCTTTAGCGGCTTTTTTCTTCGCTTTCTTTTTTTCGCCATTTTCTAAATGACCCGATAAATCCGCTTCTTTAATTGATTTAAACTTCTTTTTATCAAGCTTCTCTAATTTCACTCGCTTTAAGACAATATCAGGCTCAATGCCTGTCGCCTGAATCGAACGCCCTGATGGCGTAAAATAACGCGCGGTTGTAATTTTTACAGCGCCACCATTACCTGTTGGTAAGATCGTTTGCACCGACCCTTTACCAAATGATTTTCTTCCCATAATGACCGCACGCTTATGATCTTGCAAGGCACCGGCAACAATTTCTGATGCAGATGCAGAGCCTTCATTAATCAGAACCACCATCGGTGCTCCGTTTAATAAGTCACCTTTTGCCGCATTAAAATCCATTTGAGAGTCTTTCACTCGCCCTTCAGTAAAAACAATTTTTCCTGAATCCAAAAAGGTATCACTCACCGCAACCGCGCCATCTAGCACGCCACCGGGGTTATTTCTTAAATCTAAAACCAAACCTTTTAATTGCCCACCATTTTCTGCATTCAATTTGGCAACAGCTGCATCAACCGCTGCGCCCGTTGGTGACTGAAAGCTGCTAATACGCACATAACCAAAACCGTCTTCTAAGGTACGGCTACGCACACTTTTTACTTTAATGACATCTCGCGTAATGGTGACCTTAAATGGTGAAGGCGTACCCTCCCGTACAACCATTAAATCAATATCGCTACCCACTTCACCGCGCATTATTTTAACCGCGCCAGTTAATGTCATACCTTTTACCGGCTGGTCATTTAATTTAATAATTAAATCACCTGCTTCCATACCTGCGCGTTTGGCGGGGGTATCATCAATCGGAGAAATTACTTTTACAAAGCCATCTTCCATCGTGACTTGAATGCCTAAGCCACCAAAACGCCCCGTTGTTCCTACACGTAATTCTTTATATTCTTCTTCGTTTAAATAACTAGAATGCGGATCTAAGCCCACTAACATGCCGCGAATAGCACTTTCTAATAATTTTTTATCTGTCACTTCTTCAACATAATCTTGTTTAATGCGACCAAAAATTTCAGTAAAGGTTCTAAGCTCTTCAAAAGGCAAGCTAACTGCTTGCTCTTTCTCAGCTAAAACTGTTCCTGTTGTTGACATCGCAATACCCAAGAAACAGCCCATTATTAAAATCAATAACTTCTTTTGTCTAACCACGTTAACCCACTCCATTAAGTACAACTCTATATAAAAATACTATCGCTCATTCTATCTTAAAAATAAAATTCAGTCCCAGCTCTAATTCTTACAAAACTAGCGACACCATTTTGCAGGATTCACCGGTTTATTTTTTTTGCGTATTTCAAAATATAAGGCAGGCCTATCTCTACCGCCACTTTTTCCTACTGTGGCTAAGATATCGCCAGCAGAAACCCAATCCCCCTTCGCTTGATATAGGCTTTGGTTATACGCATACAAACTCATATAATTTTTATCATGCTGCACAATAACCAATAAGCCATAACCTTTAAACCATTCGGCAAAAACCACTTGTCCGGCCGCAATCGCTTTAACTTTTGTGCCCTCAGCAGCACGCATCAACACACCGTCCCACTGACCACCTAAACGTTTATTACCAAAATACTTAATTATTTTTTTCTTGATGGGCCACTGCATCTTTCCTTTTAACTTATTGAAAGGCAGCCCTGCTTTAATCTCTGTAACAGGCCTTCGGGCTTCAGCACGCAAAGCATTAACCAAGCCTTTTAATTTTGAGGCATTTTTCTTTAATTTAGAGAGTTGATAGTTCTGTGCTTTAAAATCCTTTTTGATCGCTTTCAGTAATTTCTTACGAGCCTGCTTTGTTTGCACTAAGTTTTTTTGCTTGTTCTTTTGCTCCGCTGCCAACTCAGATACCTGAATTAACTCTGCTTGCTTCTCTTTTTCCAGACCTTGTAATAATTGCAGGCTGCTATTTATTTGCTGTACTTGATTAATTCTATCCCTATTAAAATAAAGATAATAGCGCATCATACGGCTAGATTTGGCTATATCTTCCTGGCTTAATAGTAATTTTAAGGGTTCTTGCCGCCCTAATACATAAGCGGCTTTCACTTGTCCTTCTAAATAGCTTTCTTGTGCAGCAAGCCATCTTTTCTGTACTTTAATTTCCTGCTGAACTTCCTTTATTCTCTGCTTTTTTTGTTTTAACTGCTTCCCTAAGCTACGTACACTATGAGAAATTTTGCCATACTGCTGCTCTATATTTTTTAGCTTATTTTGCGCCTGATTCTCTTGCTTCTTTAACAAAGATAACTGAGAACTCACACTCTTAATTTTTTTTTCAACCTTTAAAAGTTGCTTATCTTTTTCACCAGAAACTCCCGCCGAAACATATAACAAGCAACATAAAAAGAGAAGAATAAGCCTCATCATCGAGTTTAATTTTTCACCAATAAAGACTGGCCATCCATTTCTACAGGCTGATCGATACCTAAAATATCCAACATTGTAGGCGCTAAGTCTTTTAAACTACCGCCCTCAGTTAAAGCTTGATTACCACCCACATAAACCAGAGGCACAACATTAGTCGTATGTGCTGTTTGCGGGCCATTATTTGCGTCGCGCATTTGCTCAATATTGCCATGATCCGCAGTAACCAACATCTGCCCACCCACTTTTTCTAAGGCAACAACCAACTGAGATAAGGCATCATCAATTGTAGCAACTGCTTTTAATGCCGCTTCCCATACGCCCGAGTGGCCAACCATATCGCAATTTGCATAATTACAAATAATGACATCATAACTTTGCTCTTCTATCGCCTTCACTAAATGCGCCGTCACTTTTGCTGCATTCATTTCTGGCTGTAGATCATAAGTTTTCACTTTGGGTGATGGCACTAAAATACGCTCTTCACCTTTATTAGGCTCATCCACTCCACCGTTCATAAAAAAAGTAACATGCGCGTATTTTTCTGTTTCTGCTAAACGTAACTGAGATAAACCCTGTTGCGCTAAAACCTCACCCAAGGTATTTTTAATTTTGGAAGAAGCATACGCGATCGGGTAATTGAACTTTTCATGATAATTGGTTAAGGTCGTAAAATTACCCGTAAATCCAGCATGCTGTCGATCAAAACCAGCAAAGCTTTCTTCGGTGATAGCCTGGCTAATCTCGCGCGCGCGATCCGCACGAAAATTCATAAATACCACACTATCACTTGCTGACAAGGCAGAGTGTTTTCCATCCGCATCAACAATCACCGTTGGCTCTACAAACTCATCCGTTTCACCGCGCTGATAAGCGTCTTGTAATGCAACAATCGCTGAAGTATTAGAATATTCGCCCTCACCTAAAACAAGCAACTTATGTGCTTTTTGTACTCTATCCCAGCGATTATCTCTGTCCATGGCATAAAAGCGCCCAACAATTGAAGCAATATGGCCAACACCTAGTTCATCTATTTTGGCTTGCAATGCTTGCAGAGAAGCCTCTGCACTTTTAGGTGCAACATCACGACCATCTAAAATCGCATGCAGCGCAATCTTTTTTAGCCCTTTTTTTGCCGCAAGTTCCAGCATCGCGAAAATATGCTGTATATGGCTATGTACTCCACCCGGAGAAAGTAAACCCAAAATATGTAAAGTACCCTGATTTAACAAAGCATCATCAACCGCTGCGCATAACTGCTTATTGCTAAAAAAATCACCCGCTTCAATCGCATCACTCACACGCGAAAAATCTTGCGGCACATATCGCCCAGTTCCAATGTGCATGTGCCCCACTTCAGAATTACCCATTTGCCCCTGTGGCAGACCGACAACCTTGCCTGAGCAATCGAGCGTCGTAGAAGGAAATCTTTCTTGCAAACTATCCCAACAAGGAGTACTTGCCTGAGCAATAGCGTTATATTCGGTTTCTTTACGTACACCGAATCCATCTAGAATTAATAAGATTAAAGGTTTAGGTTTCATCATGTTATTCTCGCTATTACTTAATATTTATTTCATCATTTCATTCAGATTTTTACTGAAAATCATAAACAAAATATTCGGTTAGCCACTTCTTTAGCATTTACTAATATTGTGTATACACAGTATAATATAGTAATACACGTGATAATATAGTAATACACGTTGCCATTATTTGGGTATAAAAATAATACCCGCCTTTATTTTATCAATACGAGCAATCCCCCAATGGAAATACCTGACATTCAAAACTTATCAACTGATGCCGACATAGAAAGAGCGGCGCGCTGCTTAAAAGCAATGTCTCATCCGTTACGCTTAAAAATTCTTTGCGTACTAGGCACCGAAAAAATGAGCGTCCAAGACATTGTTGAAAAAGTAGGGACTAGTCAAAGCAACATCTCTCAGCACCTTGCGATTTTAAGAGAAAAAGATATTTTAAATTACAATAAAGATGCAAACCGCGTATTCTACTACATTGATGATCCGCGTATGCTCAAGCTAATTGAAATGATGCGCCAAATCTTTTGCTCAAACCCTCATTTTTAACTTAACTTTTATTTAGATACCTTCATGGAACAATATATTGAATTCGCAAGCAGCCACTGGATGCTTGTTACTGCCTTTCTAGCAGTTACTTATTTCTTAATTCACGACATTATAGAAACTAGCCTACGCAAATATAAATCTATTTCGCCTATGCTGACAGTGACTCGATTAAACTCAGCAAATCCGATTATTCTTGATGTTCGTGATGCGGGCGAGTATAAAAAAGGCCACCTTGCCGATGCTATTCATATTCCGCTTACAAGTTTAGACAGTAGCATGAAGAAAATTGAGCTATACAAAAGCGATGAAGTGATCGTGACTTGCCAAACCGGCATGCGTTCAACGTCTGCCTGCGACAAGCTAATCAAAGCAGGATTTACAAATGTTTTCAACATGACCGGCGGCATGCAGTCATGGGAAGAGAACAAACTTCCTGTTGTTACTGGCAAAAAATAATTCTCTCTTTTTATACTACTTACACAAAATAAAATCATGGCTGAAGAAGCAAAACAAGCAGAAGAAAAACAGTTTTCAATTCAAAAAATACATACCAAAGATATTTCTTTTGAAACACCGAATAGCCCACAAATCTTCACCCAAAAATGGGAACCTAGTGTTGATTTCAACTTAAGCACTAATGCAACACCGCTTGAGGATGGCTTAGTTGAAGTGACTTTAACCGTCACTGTTACCGTAAAAACAGAAGAAACCATTGCTTACTTAGTAGAAGCAACACAAGCTGGCATATTCTCACTCGCAGGTTTTACTGATGAAGAAATGGGCCCTATGGCAGGCAGTTTCTGCCCGAACATTTTATTCCCTTATGCACGTGAAGTAATTTCTGATCTTGTTGCTAAAGGTGGCTTTCCTCAGCTATTACTTGCACCGGTTAACTTTGATGCACTTTACTCGCAACATTTAGCACAAGCAGAAAAAGCAAATACTACTTTAAACTAAGGCTCTTTTCTTTATGACTAGCAAAATTAGCGTTTTTGGCGCAGGTTCATGGGGGTCGGCTCTTGCAATACAAGCCGCAAGAAACAACAACCCAACCTTGCTTTGGGGACATAATCCCGAACATATGCAACATTTGGCAGAAGATCGTCAAAATAAGCGCTATCTTGCTGGTCTTAATTTTCCTGAGCTACTGCAAATTAGTAGCGACATTAAAGCCACTGCTGAATACAGTGATATTTTATTAATTTCTGTTCCCAGCCACGCCTTTAAAGACACGCTACTCAAAATAAAACCTTTTGTCAGTGATTCAGTAAAAATCGCTTGGGCAAGTAAAGGTTTTGCACCCGATTCTGGTGAATTTTTACACCAAACGGTTGCGCATGTTTTTGGTGATAACACGCCTGCCGCGGTATTATCCGGCCCCTCATTTGCTAAAGAAGTGGCCGCAGATTTACCCACCGCAGTCACCATTGCCTCAACACAAAAAGCCTTTGCAGATGAGCTAGCTGCAATCATGCACAGCCCCCATTTCCGTACCTACACGACGACTGATATTATCAGCGTACAAGTCGGTGGAGCCGTTAAAAATGTGTTAGCGATTGCTGCTGGCATCGCGGATGGCATAGGCTTTGGCGCAAATACACGCGCTGCCTTAGTAACACGAGGCATTGCTGAAATTAGTCGATTAAATACAGCACTAGGCGGACAGCAAGAAACGCTAATGGGCTTATCTGGCTTAGGTGACCTTATCCTAACCTGTACCGACAACCAATCGCGTAATCGTCGCTTTGGCTTAGCCTTAGGCCAAGGTAAGAATAGAGAAGAAGCAATTAAAGAAATTGGCCAAGAAGTTGAAGGCATTTCAGCCGCGCGCGAAACCTTTCATCTGGCCAAAAAGCACAATATTGATATGCCAATTACAGAGCAAATCTACCGCGTACTTTATGATGGTTTAGCACCATTAAGTGCCGTACAAAATTTATTGCAGCGCGATCAGAAAGAAGAAGGTTTATAAATAAGCAACGCTTTATCAGAAACTATTTATTTACATTTTTCCAGAATACATGCCACTTACGCTTAAATTTTTCTTTATCTAAAAAATAGAAAAACAATAAAAGCAAACAGGGCCATATAAGTAATAATACTATTTTACTGAATGTTCCAAAATCCATCATTAATCCCCAGGTACTTAAATCTTAAATAAAGGCGGTAAACTGTCTACCGGTTTAGTTTTATCCACAAGCGCTTCTCTTTGCTGAAAGGCATTCCATAGCGATTCGCCTTGCCATTGCACTGCATTTTGACTATATAACGTAGTATTAAGTGATTGTATTTCAATACTTAGCTCCGCATCACACTGCTTAGCAATCGCTTCTAAATTATTTTCTGCAAAGCTTTCTTTGCCCCATTCCAATAACGCTTGTTTTGCCTTATCAGTATCATTTTCACGGCACGCCTGTCTTAATAATTTCATCGCTGATAACTTTTTAGTCATCCTTTTTGGGGATGCCTCAATCTCTACTTTAAGCTTTTTATTGCTTAAAAAATACCCCAAAGTTAATAACCAAGCCGTTGCAAAGAACAGCGTTAAAGCTATCCACAGATTATTTACACTGGGTTGACTGCTTTCAACGACAACCGGTGCAAGCTCTACAGCTGGTTGGATATTAGCGGCCGGGGGAGCTACTGGTGCTTGGCTCTGCTCGCCCGCAATCACAATAAACACTTTTTCAGGGATTACTGCTTTCTCTAAGCGCTTCGTCTGGGTATTCCACCAAGGAATTTCAATAGCCGGCAAGGTATAAGTGCCCACTTCAGAAGCAATTAAAGCCATTTTTTCTTCTCTGAAAGCAACTAAACTTCTACCTTGCGGTTCTTCTTTTAATAGTGGCTGATCAGGGTAAACCTTTATTTTCTTGGGTAATTTTTGTTTTTGTAATTCAGGCAACGCACTTACCGTTACCCCTTTAACAATTAAACTCACCGTTCTTGTCACCGGCTCGCCTAATGTCACTTCTTTAGGGTCTAGCGACCACGTTTCTTTAATATAGACTTGCTCTGCAGGTAACCAAATAGGACTATCGGCATTCGCAGGTTTTGCTTGCACCTCTAAATTCACTGAATCTGAGACTACCCGTTGGTTACGTGTACGTTGCTGGCTAAAAAAGCTGTTGTATCGTTGTTGATTTGCACTCACGATACCCGCCGTTAAGGTTAATGGAGCGATTGTCATAGAGCCACTTTTTTGTGGGAATATCGCATATTCACGCTCAACAACGACATATTTTTCACCCTTATAATCGCTACTGTAGCTCTTATCTTCCCCTAAGCGCACAATCACAGCATCATTTAAAACCGGTTCCGTTAAGCTTGCTTGGCTAATATTTACTTTACGAAACAGTTTAAGTGTATAAATCACCTGCTCCTGAATATAAGGCGCTTGCTTATCAACAGACACCTGTAAAAATAAATCTTGATTAGTATTGGCTGCCGTTTGCGCGGATGCTTTATTAACCACTATCGCTGTAACTAGGCTATTATCTTTACCAAAATGAATCGCAGGAATGATCAGGCTACCTTCTCTTTTAGCCATCATCGTTAACACCCACTGAATGCTTTTAGTGCGCTTCCAGTTAATAATTTGGGTTGATTGCTGTTCTGCTTGATTTAAAATTTCAAAATCTTTTTCTAACGGTGAAAAATCAGGATCATCGTCTGGCGTTTCATTTGCGCTAAAAACAAGCTGAAACGACTCCTGTAAATTCACAAGATTGCGATCGACTTTGACTTGAATATCTGCCGCATAAACCATATTCGTTAGGCTTAGCAAAAGCACCAACATTAGCAGTAAAACCTTATTGCAAACGCCTAAAAACATCCCTGTTACCCTAATAAATCTGTTATTAATGGTAACAACTCAGTGCGTTGTCGTTTGATATCTAGGCGATTAGCTAAAATAATCGCCTGCAGTTCTTGCAATGCTGTATCAAAATCATCATTCACCACTAAATAATCATACTCTGCATAATGGCTAATTTCAGTGACTGCATCTTGCATACGGCGATCAATAATTGCTTCGCTATCTTGTCCGCGCCCTTGTAAGCGCTCTCTTAGAACCTCGGTTGAAGGCGGTAAAATAAAAATCGTCACCGTCTCTGGCAATAATTGTCGAATTTGCTCAGCCCCTTGCCAATCAATTTCTAAAATAACATCGATACCTAACTTTAGGTTTGTCTCAACTGAGCTTTGCGCCGTACCGTAAAAATTATCAAATACTTGTGCGTATTCAAGAAAACAGCCTTGAGAAATTTCACTTTTGAATGCATCAATAGACGTAAAAAAATAATCAACGCCCTCTTGCTCGCCCTCACGCTGCGCACGCGTAGTATGAGAAACAGAAACCATTAATTGTTCAACTTGAGGTAATAATTTTTTGATTAAGCTGGTTTTACCTGCGCCAGACGGTGCAGAAATAATATAAAGTTTACCTTTATTCATGGTTCTCTCGGAAGTTGATGGCATTGATTAACAAAGACTACGTGTGTGAGCGTAAATTTTAACAAAAAATGATTTTTTTAAGTGTTTTTTTACTTTTATACACCTTAAAAATAACTCAATCACTCAAGTTTTCAACGTTTAATGCCAACAAAACATCTAAATTTTAATGCGCATGAAACAAAAGACTAGCCTAAAATATATCAATGCGCGTCTTAAATACCCTTATTGTATCCTCTCTGCTCATAGCTTTTGCATCCGGCTGCTCCTCTATTACCAATGCAAGAAAGCAAAAAATACCTTATATGGATAACTATTATTCAGGCAATATTTCGCAAGCGGCTAGCGACTTATCCGAAAAAAGTGCTGATCGCGCAGGGTCGGGTGATGAGTTAATGTGGTTGCTAGAATCGGGCACGACTGCTTATAGTGCGCATGACTATAAACAAAGCTTACATGCCTTTGAAAAAGCCGAGTTACTGATCCAAGACTTTAATGATCGCGCCACGATTAATGCCAGGGCGGCAGCCGCTGAAATGGGATCAAGTTTGAGTAATTCTAACGCGCTGCCTTACCAAGGCATGTATTTAGACAGAATCATGCTGAATGCTTATAAAGCGCTCAACTATTTTGCACTCAATCAACCCGAAAGTGCGCATGCTGAATTACGCCGTATGCGTGAGACGCAAAAAAATGTCGTACGTCAATTTAAAGAGGATATTTATACTGAACAGCAAAAAATCAATGCCGAGCGATATAAAAATCAACAAAAATCGTCTTCATTGGGTAATCAAAATACCGCGTTTTCCTTTGACCAGATTAGCCGAACCCCCAGTATTAGTGATGCTTATAATAGCGCTGCTAAAAAATCGAATAAATTGTATGGTAGTTTAGCAAATCCTTTTGTCAGTTATTTTTCTGCACTCGGTTATTTATTAGAAAATAACGATGCAGAAGCCTTGGTGGATTTTCGCCGTTTATATAAGATGAATCCGCATAACGCTTTAATTCAGCGTGATTATGTTAGCACCGCACAAAAAATCGGCAGTGACATACCTAGTGAATTAGAAAATATCCCCCCTTACGCTTACGCATTAAATAATAAAATTGTTTATATTCTATTTTTTAATGGCCGCGCGCCTGCGCTAAAACAGGAAAAATTCCAACTGATATTGCCTTATGTGGGTTACACCGGCATTGCCTTTCCTCGTTATGAATATTTCCCTACGCGTATTTCAGCGTTAAATATTCATTACACCCGCAATACACAGACGCAATCAGCTCGCACTGAAACCATCGCTGATTTTGATGCCATTATGTCGCAAGAATATCATCAAAAATTACCGGCGATGGTAACGCGTTTAGTGGTTTCGACTTTAAGCAAAGAATTAGCCAGCTATGCCGCTATTCATGCCGCTAGGCAATCAGGGGACGCGGCAATGATCCTTGCTTATTTATTAACCGGTAGTTATAAATATTTATTTAATACCGCAGATACCCGAGGCTGGGAAACCTTACCTAAAGAAATACAAGTTTCTCATATCCCACTGCCTGATGATGGCCTATTAAGCATTAGCCCTATAAGCAAAGCTAATGGAGCAATGAGCAACACACAACAGAGCAAACAAATCGCCTTAAAAAGCAGTACGCGTATTGCTATTGTTTATATCCGCTCACTGGCAGGCCATCAATTACACTATCAACTATTTGAAATAGAATAACGTGATTGACTTATTTTTTTAAAAAGGAGCTATCCATGAAAAAACTCATCCTCATTAGCCTTTGTAGCTTATTATTAATCAGCTGCCAAGCAACGGTAAATACGCTTGATAATACTGAAAAAACCATGCAAGCAACGTCTATTGATACCAGTAAGGTTTCTACTGATGGCTTTCTAAAAGATCGTTTAGCCATTATCCGTGTGGATAAAAAACAGCGTGATGATGGCTTGTTAAGCATACAAATCACCGCTAAAAATATAAGAACCAGTTTTTGGTCACAAGCCAGTTCATGGTTTATGGGTGATAACCCTTACCAAATTGCCTATCGCTTTACTTGGTTTGGTGCCGATGGCATGGAAGTAGAATCAGCTGCAAGCACCTGGGTTCCGTTAACTGTTATTCCAGGCGATACCGTGCGCTTAAAAGCGATTTCTCCTAGCGCACAATGCAAGGATTTCAGCTTAGCCATCAGAGAAAATGAAGGCGGACGTAAATAATAAAATACTGACTAAGTAAATTTAAGGAAAAACTATGACTAATAAAATACAACAACTCATTGCCTTATCGATCAGCGCGCTACTTTTAACTGCTTGTGGATCGGCCCCTAAACGTATTGATGCCACAGGCAACGAGGGTATCGTATCCATTGATAATGTTGACTTCAAAGATTGGCAAATAGCCGCAGAGAAAGGTATCCGTTCACTGCTCGAATCAGGCACTTTAAACCGCAATGATAATCGTAAAAATATTATTATGATTAGCTCGGTTAAAAATTCAACGACCCAGCATATTAATACGCGCATCCTGACCGATAAAATACGCCAAGCCTTACTACGTTCAGGTAAAGCATTAACCACTACAGCGATTAGCGGAACAGGCGCTGATGATGCAGCAAGCAGACAGGTAAGAGAGCTAGCAAATGACCCCATGTTTAAGCAAAACACGGTACAACAATCCGGTACGGTTATCGCGCCTGACATGAGCCTTTCTGGCGAAATTGTGCAACAACAAAACTCATTAGGCCGTAGAGAAGAATCTTACTTCTTTTTCCACTTATCTCTAACGGATTTAACCACCGGCTTAGCGGTTTGGGAAGATAATGTGGAGATTGTTAAGCAAGGTAAGAAGCCATTATTGGGCTGGTAATCG
>CBDUDV010000060.1:0-14951 GCA_965366065.1 uncultured bacterium
TTTTCCATTTTAGTTGTAGAGTAACGGGCTCAAGTGGGCGTGGTTCGACAGCAGATAGCAGGGTGCTAAAACTGAGTAGAAACAAAAGAGAAAATAATGAAATTATTTTTTTCATGTAGCGGAATGACTAGGTGGAAATTAAAATAACAAAAACTTTGATTTACTTGATTATAGCGCGCTACGGCTTAATTAAATATTAATTAACGCATTTTGTATTTTGATTTTATAGTCGCGGTTAGGCTAGTACAATTTAGCCGTTATTTTGTGAGCTTTAAAGAGGAAGGATACTACGGTTTCCGGCTGCGTTTATTGAGTTCTATGGCGGCTAAGGCAATAAAAGCGCCTGGCGTAACTAATGCAACCGCAACGGTGGCTGAAAGCTTTAATTTTTGCTGAATGTTAGATGAGACAGGTTTTTTTGAGGCAACAGGATACCTTAGTGTCCCGCAAGAGTGACACAAGGGGTATTGCTTTTTTTCTATCACGCCACAAAAAGAACATTCAGACATTTTAGCCCTCATATACTTAAATTTAGAGTGGATTGATAGTAACAGATACCCTGATGTTAGCAAGCGATATTGTTATATCGCGTTGAATGGTGCTGAATATAAACGCATAAAAAAGCCCGAGTAACATCGCTGTTATTTCGGGCTTTTTATTTGCTGTTAGACGGTTATTCTTCCCAAGCACGCCCGTCTCTAGCCAATAAAGCAACAGAAGCGACTGGCCCCCAGCTTCCGGCAGGGTAACCTTTAGGTTCTTCATTCGCATGTTCCCATGCATCTTGAATTGAATCGACCCATGACCAAGCTTGCTCAATTTCTTCACGGCTAATAAATAAAGTTGGGTTGCCGCGCATGGCTTCTAAAACCAATTTTTCATAACCGCCATATAAGCTGCTGTTTTTGAAAGTATCAGAAAAACTTAAATCCAGTTTAGTTTTTTGTAGTTTGATATTTTCATCAATCCCTGGCACTTTATTCAGCATTTGTACGTCGATGCCTTCGTTCGGCTGTAAATGAATAACCAGTTTATTAGCCGGTAGTTCTTTATAGCTTTCAGTGAAAATATTATGTGGTAATTGTTTGAAATTAATAACGATTTCTGTGCGTTTATTCATTAATCGCTTGCCGGTACGCAAGTAGAATGGCACGCCAGCCCAACGCCAGTTATCAATATCTACACGTAGCGCAACAAAACTTTCTGTGGTGCTTTCAGTGTTTGCGCCTTCCTCTTCTAAATAACCTGGTACTTCAGCCCCTTTTTGGAAGCCATTGGTATACTGCCCGCGCACTGTTCTTTCATTAACATTATCAAGTGTAATAGGGCGCAGTGCATTCAGTACTTTGATTTTTTCGTTATGAATACTTTGTGCTTCTAAATTAACCGGCGGCTCCATAGCGACAAAGGTTAAGATTTGTAATAAATGGTTTTGTACCATGTCACGTAATTGACCGGTTTGGTCAAAATATTCCCAGCGACCTTCAATACCTACTTCTTCAGCAACAGTGATTTGTACCGAATCAATTGTATTATGATCCCAATTAGTGGTGAAAATTGAGTTAGCAAAACGCAGCGCTAATAAATTAAGCACGGTTTCTTTACCTAAGTAGTGGTCAATACGGTAAACCTGACTTTCGTCGAAAACACTGGCAACCACATCATTAATTTCTTTTGATGAGTCTAGGTCATGACCAATCGGTTTTTCCATTACCATGCGTGATGTTTCAGTTAATACACCGGATTGCTCTAAGCCTTGGCAGATCGCTTTAAATAGGAAAGGCGCAACGGCAAAATAGTTAACCATAATGCGTTTGCTAGAATCCGTAATGTCATTAAAAACTTTAAATTCGTCAGGATTCATTAAATCCATTTGTTGGTACGATAAACGTGCCGATAACTTTTGCCAAATAGCTTCATCAACGGGTGAGCCTAAGAAGCTTTGCAAACTTTGATAAGCGATTTTAATATAGCTTGCAGTGTCTTCTTCTAGTCTATCAACCGCGATAATGCGTGTGCCAGGCTCTAAAAAATCACCATGCTCTAAACGGTATAGAGAGATAAGAAGTTTGCGGCGAGATAAATCACCTAGGCCGCCGTAAATGACTAAATCGCAATCTGGAAACGTTTCTTGTGGAGTTTTCATAGGCTCTTATGGGTTGGGTCATCTTTTTACTTAAGGCTAAAAAGACGAGATAATTGACGCTTATTTAAAGAGGGTTTAGTAAAAGCGACTATTAAAGAATGAGTGAGAGTATAGTATTACCCTTGATAAAAGTAAATATCAGCACTCGATGGGCTGATATACAACACTTTATTAGACAGTAATGATTTAGCGAGGAAAATGTATGAATATTACCCCGGTTATTTTAGTGAGACTAATTCAAGCCGCTAACGATATTATTGAGCAAAATGCAGATGAAGTCGCTGAGCTGGATAGAGCGATTGGTGATGGTGATCATGTGATTAATATTCAGCGTGGACTCAAGGTTTTAGTCGAACAAGGTGAAGAGATTAGCCAGCTAGAGTGGATCGCCGCATTGAATAAAATAGGTATGCTGTGTCTAAGTAAAATAGGAGGCGCATCGGGATCATTATTAGGTACGCTATTTATTGCGATGGCAAAAAATGCAAAAGATAAAACGCTGGATGTTGCGGTGTTTGCCGAGGCATTTAAGGCGGGTGTCGAAGCAATGCAATTACGTGGTAAATCAGAGGCGGGTGAGAAAACCATGCTGGACGTATTAATTCCGGTGTCTGAGCTTCTACAACAAAAATCCACACAGCTTGCGTTTGATGATTTGCTGGTAGCCGTTAAAGAGGCCGCTATATTAGGCATGCAATCGACTGAAAACATGCTGGCAACAAAAGGGCGCGCCTCGTTTCTTGAAGAGCGTAGCTTAGGACATATAGATGCTGGCGCACGTAGTAGCCAATTAATTATCTGTGCGATAGCTGATGAATTACAGAAGGCTGAATAGGAATAAATGATGAGTAGTTTTTGTAATACTTTATTAAGCCAACAAGATTTTTTAGAGCAGTACTGGCAAAAAAAGCCCTTACTGATCCGCCAAGCGCTTGCTGATTTTGAATCGCCGATTAGCCCTGATGAATTGGCGGGATTAGCCTGTGAAGAGGAAATTGAATCACGCTTGATTGAAGAACATGGGGTAAAGGGGCAATGGCAAGTAACGCGGGGGCCTTTAAAGGAAGAAGACTTTGCACGCTTGCCTGAAACACATTGGACCATGCTGGTGCAAGATGTTGACAAGCACCTACCTGAATTACAGACTTTATTAGACCCGTTTCGTTTTATCCCCGATTGGCGGCGTGATGATTTAATGATTAGTTATGCGCCAAAGTTTGGTAGCGTCGGACCGCATACAGATAGTTATGACGTGTTTTTATTGCAAGCGATGGGCACACGGCAGTGGCAAATTATGGATCAACCGATTCATGAGGCTGTCTTAATTGATGGGATAGATTTACAAATATTAAAAGAATTTGAAGCCGATCAAACCTGGGAATTACAGCCCGGCGATATGCTGTATTTACCGCCGCATATTGCGCATCATGGTGTCGCTTTAGATGAGTGCATGACTTTTTCTTTTGGATTTCGTGCGCCTAAAAAAGTTGAATTACTCGATAGTTTAGTTAATACCCTATTGGAAAAATCATTAGCAAACGATTTATATGCTGATCCAAGCTTAACTCTTAATCAGTATAAGGCAGAGATAGATTCGCAAGCTGTTGCGCGGGTGAAGCAGTTATTGCATCAAACTATAGATGAAGCTGATCCGGTATTAGCCAGTGTATTAGCTAAATTTGTCACCGAAAGCAAACCCAGTTTAGTTAATTTAGCATCTGAATATGCAACTGAGCCAATGACATTTGAAGATATTAATCGCTTGTTTGAGCGTGGCGAACAGCTACAGCGCAACGTGTATTATCGTTTTGCATGGCTAAAAAATGCAAGCGGTGGAGAGCTGTTTATGGCAGGTGAAGCACATGCTGTCGATGAAGCCGGTGTGGCGTTTTTAGCCTTAATGACTGAACGCGATTTTTTAGAGCAGGATGATTGGTTGGCGTTAAAACAGAGTAAATCTGCGGTCAATGTATTGCTTGATTTAATTAGCGAGGGTGGCTGGTTTTGGTTGATTGATGAATAAGTTAGTGTTTTAATTGATGTTTATTTTTGTGGCGTTATAGGTCACAAGATTTTACCCTTAAACCTTAAAGGCCAAGACATAATGATAATAAAAAAACACTTGAGAACTTTAGTTGTATTGCTTGCGGGGATTTTATTAAGTGGCCAGTTATTCGCTGCCGCAAGATCTGATATTGAAAGCCCTAAAGAAAAAAGAGTGCTATCGATTATCCTAATAGAAGAGGGCAATCAACCTGCCTCTGTGACACTGAGAGAACGGCAAAGTATTTCTGCTATGAATTATGCACCGATTGCGGGAATGATTTTGCTCGGATTTATCTTGTTTCGTACAAAAGAGGTGGTGGTAGTAGAAGATGAAGCTGATGAAGCTGTTGTGCCGGCTAAAAAAACCGTTAAAGTCGAACAAGCAAGGTCTGATGTAGTGGTGGAAAAGGCGACACTTGAAGTTAAAAAGGCAGAGATTAAGAGTGTTACACCGATTGACGACATTACCGATTTATCGATAGACCAAGAACAATGCCAATCAACCACGGCTAAGAAAACACGCTGTAAACGTAAGACAACTCTAGAACGTATTGTTGTGATGATTAACAAACAAAAATATCGCTTTATGTCTTGTAGACAGCACAGCAATAATTTCAAACCACACAAAGATGAAATGAAATAACCTATTTTCATATAATGCGGTGTGAAAAATAGTGATGTTAAAAACAAAGTAACTGTAGCCATCGTAGCCCGTATGGAGGTACGGAATACGGGATAAATAGTGCGTAAAATCCCCGTATTGCGCAAGCTTCATGCGGGCTACTTGATGTCAAGCATATCGAGTGGGGCACAGCCTCTTCAGTCTGCCTTTAAATGCAGGCTGAAGACCTGCGCCCCAGGTGATATGTGTAACATTATTTAATACCTTTTAAGCTTGCTTAACAACCCCAGCGTAAACTCGCGGTATGCACCGGTGCATCCCATAAAGCCGTTAATTCATCATCTAATAAAGTCAAAGTAATCGATACGCCGGCCATATCTAATGAAGTTGTATAGCTACCCACTAAAGAGCGGATAATTTTCACGCCACGTTTTTGCCAGTAAAGTTCAGCCAAGTCATAAATTAAGTATTGCTCCATCAATGGCGTTCCTCCTAAGCCATTAATATGTAATAAAGCGGATTGCCCTGCTTTAGGCTGTAAGTCCTCATGAATAGCGTTAGCGATGATTTCAACGATTTCACTTGCTGATCCTAAAGGCAGTGTTTCATGACCGCGTTCACCATGAATACCCACGCCCATTTCCATTTCTGTCTCGCTAAGATCAAAAGTAGGTTTCCCTAAGGCGGGAACTGTACAACTACTTAGCGCGACACCCATAGAAGCCGTGTTAGTGATAACGCGTTGTGCAACGTTTTTGCATTCTACTAAAGAGGCACTTTGTTCTGCTGCTGCTCCGGTGATTTTTTCTACCATTAGCGTACCCGCTACACCGCGCCTGCCGGTGCTGTGATCTTTAGCTAATGAAACATCGTCATTGACTAAAACAGAGCTATTTTCAGTGTCGAGCATTTCGCTAGCAATTTCAAAATTCATGACATCGCCGGCATAGTTTTTGACGATAAACAGTACACCCGCATCGCCAGCAATTTCTTGCGTTGCCGCTAACATTTGATCGGGTGTCGGTGAGGTGAATATTTGCCCGGGACAAGCAGCATCCAGCATACCTGTGCCAACAAAGCCGGCATGTAAAGGTTCGTGGCCTGAGCCACCGCCTGATATTAAGCGTACTTGATTGGCTGTTTTGTTTGATTTTCGGCTAATAAAACAAGGGTCAGCGTTAAGCGTAATAATATCAGCATGAGCTTTTGCAAACCCCTGTAGGCTTTCGTCAAATAAGGTGTCAGTTTGGTTGATGAGCTTTTTCATAATAACGTACCAAGTGAGGAGGAGTGAGGGGTGATTAATATATCATTGTTATATAACTCAATAAGTGTGGCATATGACCTATAGTAATGTATAGTTATCTCAAATACATTACTATAATAGGTATTGAAATTATGACTTCATTATTACATTTTTACCGTACTTTTTTTACTCAAAAAAAATCTACCTTAGCGGCTGACTCTCAGTTAGTAGGCTATGACAGCTCTAATAAACAAGAGGCACTGGATGCTGTTGATGTACTGGTTGATTATAAAACTAGCGTACATGAGTTTACTGATGAAATTGTTGCGTTTTGGTCCTTACCTAAAAAAGTAATGGAACGCTATAGCTTGGATGATGCAGAGCAACTAAATGATTGGTTAGACGGTTTTAGTCATTAAGATTATAACTATTCAGTTTTAAGCGTTGTTGCTGACTATTTTGTAGTATGCAAAATAGTATTAATTATTTCAAAAGTTCTCGTGTCACCTGTGGCCCCATCATTTTTCCTGTTTTCAGCAGGACTATGTCTATCTATAAGATAGATTAGCGATAAAAGACTGTGGAAATAATGCCTGTATTTTGCAAATCATGCGAATGCTTCTAGAGCTATCAATATTAATATCCCGCATTTACTGCAATCTCACATTTGCAAAGTATAATAATGTTTTTTAAAGCTATTTTTAAAACAGGGTTATGCGTTCATTTTTAAATCTTTCTCAACACACTGCACATTGCATTAATATCTTAAATGAGCAGCTAGGCCGGTTAATTTCATGGCTGAGCTTGCTGATGGTCCTAGTGGTATTTGCTATTGTTGTCCTGCGTTACTTATTTGATATTAGCTGGGTCATGATGCAGGAATCGGTTGTGTATTTGCACAGTCTACTTTTTATGTTGGGAGCAGCTTACACCCTAAAACACGATGGGCATGTACGTGTCGATATTATCTACCAACGCTGTAATGATCGTAGCAAAGCATGGATCGATTTGTTAGGTACCGTGTTTTTATTAATTCCTGTTGCAACATTCATTACTTGGGCAAGTTGGGAATATGTTGCAGATTCCTGGGATATTTTAGAAAGCTCACGCAATTCAGGGGGCTTGCCCTTAGTGTATCTGCTTAAAAGCTGTCTAATACTGATGCCAGTATTGTTGATTTTACAAGGTGTGGCCTTAGTACTGACAAAAATGAATGATTTGTTAGGAGCTAAACATGGATAGTTATATGGCTTTATGGATGTTTTTAGCCGTTTTTGTGGTTTTATTATCCGGTTATCCCGTCGCTTTTGTACTCAGTGGTACAGCACTTATTTTTGCCGGATTGGGTTTATTATTAGATACCTTTGATGCTGATTTTTTAGCTGCAATGCCTAATCGCCTGTTTGGTATTATGAATAATGAAACGCTGATTGCGGTGCCGTTATTTGTATTTATGGGCATTGTATTAGAGCGTGCAAAAATTGCTGAAGCCTTATTAGAAGCGATGTCGGAATTGTTTGGCTCCTTGCATGGTGGGTTAGGCATAGCCGTGACTATTGTGGGTATGTTGATGGCGGCAAGCACCGGAATCGTTGGTGCAACCGTGGTGACTATGGGCTTATTATCCTTACCTACCATGCTTAAACGTGGCTATGATCCGGCGATTTCTTGCGGAATTATTTGTGCATCAGGCACTTTAGGACAGATTATCCCGCCGTCTATCGTATTAGTGTTATTAGGCGATGTGATCTCTACTGCGTACCAACAAGCGCAACTTGATATGGGGGTTTTTGCACCAGAAACCGTCTCAGTGGGCGATTTGTTTGCTGGCGCGTTGATTCCCGGTTTGCTGTTAGTCTTGTTATATCTTATTTACATCTCAGTCACGGCATGGCTAAAACCCAATTTATTACCCAAACCAGAAAAGCAGATAGGTCATGAAAAGGGTTTTTATACACGGGTATTAAAAAGCCTATTGCCGCCTTTATTGTTGATTTTATCGGTATTAGGCTCGATTATCGGCGGATTAGCGACGCCGACCGAAGCCGCCGCGGTCGGCGCAGTGGGGGCATTATTTTTGGCTTATTTAAGCGGCACACTGAATAAAATTATACTTGAAGAGGTGACGCGCAACACCACGCAAGTCACCAGCATGGTGTTTATGATTTTAATTGGCGCGGCTTTATTTTCTTTAGTTTTCAGAGGTTTTGAAGGCGATGAGATGATTGTCGAGTTACTGTCTGATTTACCAGGTGGAAAATTTGGTGCCTTATTTAGCGTGATGGTAGTGATGTTTTTTCTGGGTTTTGTTTTAGACTTTATCGAAATTACCTTTGTGATTGTACCGATTGTCGGACCCGTTTTATTGGCCATGGGTGTTGATCCTGTATGGCTAGGTATTATGATTGCTTTAAACTTACAGACCTCATTTTTAACCCCGCCATTTGGCTTTGCTCTATTTTATTTACGCGGTGTTGCACCAGAGGAAGTGACAACAGGGCAAATATATAAAGGTGTTTTACCTTTTATATTGATTCAATTACTTTTAATTGCAATTTTGGCGTATTTTCCTTTATTAGCAACCTGGCTACCTTCCTTTATTTATGCGTGATGTTATGATATTTCCTAGATTTTTAATTATTTTAATTTGCGGTTTATTATTAAGCGCTTGTGGCCAAACCGGCCCGCTAGTAATGCCGTTAGCAACAGAAACACAAGAGATACATTAATGGATTATTTTAATTACCGTGATAATAGCCTATTTGCAGAAGAAGTCGCCGTCGATGCGATTGTTGCTCAGCATGGCTCACCTTGTTACATCTACTCAAAAGCGACGCTAGAAAGACATTGGAAGGCATTTGATTCAGCCTTTGTACAGCAAAAACATTTGATCTGTTATGCGGTAAAAGCCAATTCAAATATTGCTATTTTAAACACCTTTGCACGCTTAGGTTCAGGTTTTGATATTGTTTCTTTAGGCGAATTACAGCGTGTACTTGCTGCTAAAGGCGATCCTAAAAAAGTGGTTTTTTCAGGGGTGGGTAAACGTGAAGATGAAATTAAAGCGGCCTTAGAAATTGGTATACGTTGTTTTAATATCGAAGTGAAAGGTGAGCTAGATAGAATCAACCAAATAGCGGGCGAATTGGGCGTTAAAGCCCCGGTTTCTTTTCGTGTAAATCCTGATGTGGATGCAAAAACACATCCTTATATTTCTACTGGATTAAAAGAAAATAAATTTGGTATTAATATTGATGAAGCCTTAGTGGAATATCAACGTGCAGCGGCCATGCCGAATATAGACATTGTGGGGATTGATTGTCATATCGGTTCGCAACTCACAGAAACGCGGCCCTTTTTAGATGCCTTAGATAGAGTGCTTAAAGTGATTGCAGCTTTAAAAGCAGAAGGCATCACATTACATCATTTGGATTTAGGCGGTGGTTTAGGGATTTGTTATGACGATGAAACCCCGCCAGAGCCAGCAGAATATGTAGCCGATATTTTAGAGCGTTTGGGTGAAAATGAGTTAGAAATTTTACTAGAACCTGGGCGTGCCATTGCTGGAAATGCGGGGATCCTAGTGACTAAAGTAGAATACTTAAAACCGACCGAATATAAAAACTTTGCGATTGTTGATGCGGCGATGAATGACCTAGTGCGTCCTTCACTTTATAGTGCATGGCAGGCAATTATTCCGGTGCAATTAGGTAGCCAAGCAGAAGAAAAACAGTGGGATATCGTAGGCCCTGTTTGTGAAACTGGTGATTTCTTAGGTAAAGACCGATCCTTAGCATTACAGCAAGGCGATTTATTAGCCATTCGTTCTTCAGGAGCGTATGGTTTTACCATGAGCTCAAATTATAATTCGCGCCCTAAATTAGCTGAAATTATGATCGATGGTTCAGCAATGCACGTAATACGCGAACGCGAAAGCATTGAGCAACTTTGGTTAGGTGAGCACTTGCTACCGTAAGGAGTATTGATATGACACTTGAATTTACGAAAATGCACGGCTTGGGTAATGACTTTGTGGTCATGGATGGCATACGCCAAGACATCAATTTAAGTCCTGAACAAATTCGCTTTATTGCCGATCGCAATTTTGGCGTGGGTTGTGATCAGTTATTATTAGTTGAATTAGCGGCAAATCATTCTGATGCCGATTTTCGTTATCGTATTTTTAATGCCGATGGCAGTGAAGTGGCGCAGTGTGGCAACGGAGCACGCTGTTTTGCACGTTTTGTGCGTGATAAAAAATTATCTTATAAAGATAATATCTTAGTAGATACCCATGCAGGGCAATTATTGCTCAGCTTTGATGACGATGGGCTCATTACCGTTAATATGGGAAAACCACGACATAAGCCTGCGTTAATTCCACTAAAAACCGAACAAGAAGAGAAATTTTATACTGTCGATGTGGATGGGGTAGAAAAAGCATTTGGTGCGGTTTCTTTAGGTAATCCCCATGCGGTCTTACAAGTGACTGATGTACATAGCCCGATTGAGCTTATTGGCGAGGCGCTAGAAAGTCATCCCTTTTTTCCTGAAAGGGCGAATATAGGCTTTATGCAAGTCGTGGATAGAAACAATATCAAGTTACGCGTGTATGAGCGTGGCGCAGGTGAAACACTGGCTTGTGGTAGTGGTGCTTGTGCCGCTGTTGTTATCGGCATAGAACATAATTTACTAGATAATGATGTCACGGTTCAGTTACCGGGCGGAACATTAAAAATACATTGGACTGGACGTGATTTTCCTGTTTTTATGACAGGTCCAGCCGTTAACGTTTTTGAAGGAAGTATCGAGTTATGAGTGATGTGGAAGCGAGTGATGTAGCAGACTATTTACAAAATAATCCTGAATTTTTTAATGAGCATTTAGAGCTTTTGGAACAAATCAGCGTTCCTCATCCGAGTGGCAATGCTATTTCATTAGTTTCTAAACAGCTGGAACTATTTCGTAGTCGTCATCATGAAATGGAAAGTGAGCTGAATGATTTAATTGATATAGCTAGAAATAATGATGATTCAGCGAATAAAATGCACGAATTAACCCTCGCTGTTTTAGAGGCTGACACTTTAGATGTTGCTGTCGCTAATTTAGATGAAGTCTTAAAAGAATGTTTTTTAACTGATTTTTTTGCGATTAAAATTATCGCAGAAGCAACGTCTGATACGGCTTTAACTGATGTATTTGTTAACTCGGATAATGAAGGTTTAACGCACTTTGTAAAAGAATTAACCAGCAATCATGCCAGCTGTGGGCGACCTACCTTAGCGCAAGCTGAATTTTTATTTGGCGCACAAGCCTTAGACGTACAATCCTGTGCGATTATCCCGATGGCTTTTTTAGAAATTGAAGGCATTATTGCCATTGGTAGCAGTAATGCAGAGCGTTTTAGCCGTGATATGGGGCGACTGTTTTTAACGCAGATCAGCGAAATTGTCGGCACGCGATTAATTTCTTTATTAAACAATTGATACTAAGAATAAGGTAAGCAGTCGCTACCGTAGCCCGTATTGCGCAAGCTTTATACGGGCTACGTGATGTTACTCAATAAATAGTAATCTTTCAGCTAATTGGCTTTTTCCGATGGAAACTATCGCACAACAACAGTTATTAGACTTTATTCAGCAATTAAAAGTCGAAAGGCGGGCTTCCGAACACACCGTTAAAAGTTATCAGCGTGATTTACGCCGGCTTTCTGAATTTTGTAATGAGCAGAGTATTTCTGTTTGGACAGAGCTAAAGCATGAAGATGTATTAAAACATATTGCGACACGACATCGTAATGGCATAGGCGGTGCTACCTTACAGCGCGAATTGTCAGCCATGCGCAGTTTTTATTTATTCTTAATGAAATCGAACTTAGCGGCAGAAAATCCAGCACAGCATGTAAAAGCACCGAAACAAGCGCGTAAATTACCCAAAACGATGGATGTGGATCAGATATCCGGATTATTAGATGCTGGCGCGAATTCTGTTTTAGAAATTCGTGATGTTGCTATGTTTGAGCTGTTTTATTCCTCTGGATTACGTTTAAGTGAATTAAGCGCCTTGGATCTCGTGGATATTGATTTGCAAGATAAACAGCTTAATGTGCAGAAAGGAAAGGGTGGGAAATCACGCCGTTTGCCCATAGGTAGCAAGGCGATTACGGCCTTACAGCAGTGGCTTAATGTTAGACCGAGCAAGTCAGCCGAGGAAATCGCTGTTTTTACCAGTGCTAAAGGCACGCGCTTAGGTAATCGCAGTATTCAATTACGCTTAAAACAATGGTGTATCAAAAAAGGCGTGCCTGAATCCGTTAGTCCGCATATGCTAAGACATTCGTTTGCCACGCATTTATTAGAAGCCAGCCAAGATCTAAGAGGTGTACAAGAACTATTAGGGCATGAAAATATCAGTACCACGCAAATTTATACCCACTTAGATTTTCAGCATCTTGCGGAGGTTTATGACCAAGCGCACCCTCGCGCAAAGAAAACAGATTAAGTGCTATGATGCTAGGAATGCAGGTAGCTTAAAGAGAGTCTCTATGATTAACCAAGTTAATAATTTAAAATCGCATTTAGTTATTCTATTGAGTGTTTTTTTATCTTTTGGAATGACAAGTATTGCCATTGCTAAACCTTTAACGCCTGTTTCAATACAATTAAAATGGAAACACCAATTTCAGTTTGCAGGATATTATGCCGCGCAAGAAATGGGGTATTACAAGGATGAAGGCTTAGCTGTTGATATTAGGGAATGGCAGGATAACACGAATGTCATTGAGCAAGTTATTCAGAATAGAGCTGATTTTGGGATAGGGGATGCAACGATCTTATCTGAATTTGTTAATGGTCAGCCTATTGTTGCGATAGCCGCGATTTTTCAAGAAGACCCGATGGTTTTGTTTACTAAAAAATCATCCGGCATAGTCAAGCCTAAAAACCTTATCGGTAAGCGTGTCATGTTTAATGCCGATGCTGTGGATGGGCCGTCAATTAGGGCGATGTTATTACAGCAAGGCGTTGAAGAGGGTCGTTACCAATACTTTAAGCAAGATTATAATTACCAAGCATTAATTGATGGCAAAATCGATGCTATTTCAGGTTATTTATCGACTGAGGCGTATTGGTATAAAGAGCAACAATTAGCAGTTAATATTATCAACCCTTTTCAATACGGTATTAATTTTTATAATGATATTTTATTCAGCTCGCAAGCGTATGTAAAAGCGAATCCAGATACAGTCGAAAAATTTAGAAGGGCTTCTTTAAAAGGCTGGCTCTATGCGGCAACCCATTTGGATGAAACGATTGCACTGATTCAAAGCCAATATAATTCTGAATTCTCTTATGAACGGCTATTATTTGAAGCGCAAGCAACTGTTAAGCTCATGGATTATCCAATGATTGAAATTGGAGATATGCATCAGCAACGCTGGGAGTATGTGGCAGGCATATTGCGTCAGCAAAAGATGTTAAATAAAGAAGTCGATTTTGAGCGCTTTATTTATCAGCCTAAGCAGAAAAATTTTTGGATTATCATTTATGGTTTATTATCGGCAATCGCAGTATTTTTGTTAGTTGCTATTAGTCATTTTTTTAGTCATAGAAAATTAATGAAAAGTGTCAATAGGCTGACTTCAGTACATGGCGCAACAGGAAGTGCTTGGTTTGATTTTGATTTACAAACAGGAAACATAGAAGCCAGTGATGAGTATGGACAGATATTAGGGTTTTCTCCGGGAGAATTTAATTCGAGTTTTAAGGAATGGCAAGCAAATATTCACCCTGATGACAGAGCTGAAACATTAGCTAAGTATAGTGAGTATACAAAAAATGGTAATGTGTGTGAGATGGAATACCGCCGAAAAAATAAAGCGGGAAAGTGGATATGGTTACATTCTGTTGGGCAGGTAATCGAATGGAATAAGCAAGGTAAACCAGTGAGAGCGGTTGGCATACATTCTGATATTTCAAGTCGTAAGCAGATAGAAATTTCACTTAAAGAAAGTGAATCTCGCTTACGCCTCAGCCAAGTAGCGGGAGGGATTGGTACTTGGGAGTATGATTATTTAACCAATACAAGTCACTGTTCTAGCAATGTAGCACTGCAACTTAAATTTCCTTGGGCGGCTGAAAACTCGACTTGGGACGATGTTTTTGCCGCTATTTATAAAGAAGACCATGAACTAGTCAATAAAAATATTGAGCAACATATTACGCAAGGGACGAAGTTAGATTTTGAATATCGTATTACCGATACAGAAGGCAAGATGCGCTGGATGCGTACCACAGGTAATGCGGAGTTTGATGAAGGTGGGAATCTTATCAAACTGAGAGGAACGGTGCAGGATGTAACGTATAAAAAGCTGGCAGAAGAGCAATTGCAACTAGCTGCCCAAGTTTTTAAAAGTACTCAGGAAGGCGTGGTTATTACAGATAATCAGTGTAATATTGTGGATATTAACCCAGCATTTACTGAGATTACAGGGTATAGCCGTCGTGAGGTATTAGGCAAAAACCCTAAGGTATTAAATTCAGGAAAGCAGGATGCTGAGTTTTATGAAATTATGTGGAGCACTTTACATAAAGACGGATTTTGGCAGGGGGAAATTTGGAATCGTCATAAAGACGGAAGTATTTATGCTGAATTATTAACTCTATCTGAAATCAAAAACAAACAGGGTCGAGTGGTTAATTATGCTGGAATTTTTGCGGATATTACTCAAAATAAAAAACAGCAAGATAAAATAAGCCAGCTGGCACATTATGATTTACTTACTCAATTACCTAACCGTGTGTTATTTGCAGACCGGTATCAAACGTCAACTAACTTGTCCGGTTCGCGTCAATTAGCTTGGCCGGTTGTTTGGTGTGCTTTTAATGCGTGTT
>CBDUDV010000061.1:0-14935 GCA_965366065.1 uncultured bacterium
GAGGGTGATGTGTTTTTAATTAGCTTAAAAGCAGGCGGTTCGGGTTTAAATTTAACTGCTGCCGATTATGTTATCCATATGGATCCGTGGTGGAACCCTGCAGTAGAAGATCAGGCATCTGATCGGGCGCACAGAATGGGGCAAAAGCGTCCTGTGACCATTTATCGTTTAGTCGCTAAAGACACCATAGAAGATAAAATTGTTGATTTACATGCGCATAAGCGCGATTTAGCGAGTAGCTTGTTAGAAGGTGGTGAAGTGAGCGGCAAAATGTCCGTAGGCGATATGATGGAATTAATAAAAGAATCAGCTGAGTAAGATTAAATCATGAATACTGAAAGTTTAGCCGGCATTTTTAAAGCCTTATCGGAGCCCATTCGCCTAAGGATACTGTATTTATTACTCGAAAAAGGAGAACTGTGTGTTTGTGATTTAATGGGCACTTTAGAGCTTTCGCAAAGTGTTACTTCGCGTCACCTTGCTTATTTACGTAATCATAATATCGTTAAAGCAAAGCGTGTGGGGGTATGGATGTACTACCAACTAACGGAAAACACACAGTCAGAGTTACTTGCCCTCAGTGATTTTATTAAATTAAGTATTCATGATTGCAACATGATAAAAGCGGATCTAGCAAAGCTTACTGGCAATCAATGCTGTGATTAATATAGACTCTTTTCTGCATTATTCACTCATGTTAAAAATAGTTAGTGAGGCTTAATAAAATTTGTTTTGATGTGGCTACTATTAACTGATATATTTGCTTAAGCGTATATACAGATATGGGGAAAATTATGACAATTAAAATAGGGTTTAATGGCTTTGGTCGCATGGGTCGATTAGCCTTCAGAGCAGCATGGGGTTGGCCTGATTTTGAAATCGTACATATTAATGAAATAGCGGGTGATGCTGCAACCGCGGCACATCTGTTAAATTTTGATTCAGTGCATGGTCGCTATCAGCATGATGTGCAAAGCGATCAGCAGAGCTTAATCATTAATAATAAACAAGTGAGCTATTCGCAAAATGAAGCTATTTCAGCAACCGCATGGCGCGATTTAGGTGTTGATATTGTGGTGGAATGTACGGGGCAATTTAAATCTAAAGAGGCATTAGCGCCTTATTTTGAACAAGGTGTAAAAAAAGTCGTGGTTTCTGCACCCATTAAAGATGGCACATTGAATATTGTGATGGGTGTGAATGATGCGCTATATGATGCTGATCAACACGACATAGTCACCGCCGCTTCTTGCACCACAAATTGTATTGCACCGGTAATAAAAGTGATTCATGAAACCTTTGGTATAAAGCATGGCTCGATAACAACCATGCACGATATAACCAATACGCAGAGTTTATTGGATGAATATCATAAAGATTTACGTCGTGCGCGTGCAAGTGGCTTGTCATTGATTCCGACATCAACGGGCTCAGCAACAGCCATCACCGAAATTTTCCCTGAGTTAACCGGTAAATTAAATGGCATAGCGGTACGTGTGCCACTTGCGAATGCTTCTTTAACGGATTGTGTATTTGAAGTGGAAAATCCGGTCTCTAAAGAAGAAGTGAATGTGGCCTTGGAAAAATCGTCTAAAGGTGAATTAAAAGGTATTTTAGGTTTTGAGCAGCGCCCGCTGGTTTCTGCTGATTACACCAATGACCAACATTCCAGCACCATCGATGCAATGTCCACAATGGTTATTAATGGCACGCAAGTGAAGCTACTGGCTTGGTATGATAATGAAATAGGCTATGTACACCGTATGATGGAATTGGTTAGGAAAGTGGCGCTGGGATTAGAATAAATCGCTATGAGAACCCAGTCTAGCGAGTTGTAATTCACCTGAATTAATTTTGTAAATTAGAAGTAGGTCAGGTTTTATATGGCATTCACGAAACTTAGACCAATTACCTGATAACTCATGATCTTTGTAGTGTTTATTTAAAGCTGATTCTTTTTCTAAAGTTGAAATAACGTCAAATATTATTTTAAGATCAGGTAATGACGCATTTCTGACTTTTTTGAAGTCTTTTTTAAATTGGCTGGAATAGATAATGCTAAGCATTTTTAATGGGACTGAAGGTCATCAAATAATGCTCTAGTATTTGCGACTTTATGGCCATTACCTTTATTGAGCTCTTCAATCGCTTGCATTGTCAGTTGATTAGGCTGTTTTACTTTTAGTTCAAATGGAATACCACCATAGTTGATAACGGCCTTAGCAAATAACTTGATTGCTTGGGAGGGGCTTAGTCCTATTTCATCACAAATATGAGTAAACTCTGTTTTTAGCGTGGGATCAATACGAGTACTAATGATGTCTGTTTTCATTATTAAAGCTCCATGACTGTTAGACAATAATGGATTATTGTAATTCAAATAGTGCTTTTTGTATGCGCAAAACTAGCTTTTTGTTATGCAAAACTAATAAATTAGGATACTTAATAAATAAGATGAAACCAGCCATACGCCAGTACGCCGTCATTACAGCAAATTATTGGGCATTTACACTAACAGATGGTGCCTTACGCATGTTAGTTGTACTGTACTTTCATCAATTAGGATATAGCCCTTTAGAGATTGCGAGTTTATTTTTACTGTATGAATTTTGTGGTGTGATTACTAATTTAATAGGCGGGTGGTTAGCTGCACATATCGGCTTAAATAAAGCGATGCATTTAGGCTTAGCATTACAAATAGTCGCACTTTGCATGATGTTAGTTGAGCCCGAGCAGCTCACTATTTTATATGTCATGATGGCTCAAGCTGTTTCAGGTATTGCAAAAGACCTGAATAAAATGAGCGCCAAAAGTAGCATCAAACTTTTAGTGCCCAACGATGCGCAAGGAAAATTATACCAATGGATAGCCTTATTAACGGGATCTAAAAATACCTTAAAAGGTATCGGTTTTTTCTTAGGTGGGGTTTTATTAAGCCAATTCGGTTTTAGCGCCGCAATAAGCGGCATGACAGTGGCTTTAGCGCTTGTTTTATTAGTGAGCCTTAGTTTGTTAAGAGAGGATTTAGGTAAAGCGACTTTTAAACCTAAATTCACCGACATTTTTTCCAAAAGCGAAGCCGTTAACCGCTTATCAGCCGCACGATTATTCTTATTTGGTGCGCGTGATATTTGGTTCGTCATCGCACTCCCTGTTTTTTTACAAGAACAACTGCAATGGCAACATACGAGTGTGGGGGCCTTCCTAGCTAGCTGGGTTATTGCCTACGGTTTTATCCAAGCACTTGCCCCGAAAATAACAGGCTTACAAAAAGGCAAAATCCCCGATGGTCAAACCGCTAGCTTTTGGGCCTTAGCTTTATTTATTGCGACAATGTTGATAACAGGCTTATTAGTATTAGACTGGCAAGTTGAAGAAGCATTAACCTTTGGATTATTTGTTTTTGGCGCTCTGTTTGCGATTAACTCCTCGGTACACTCTTATCTAATAGTCGCTTATGCGCAAGAAGACGGTGTTTCTTTGGATGTTGGGTTTTACTACATGGCAAATGCGCTAGGGCGATTAATCGGTACCCTGTTGTCAGGTTGGATTTATCAAAGCTTTGGTTTGGCTGCTTGTTTGTTAAGTACAGCTACTTTTATTTTGATTGCAATGCTTATCTCGAATAGATTACCTAGGCATTCTGTGGTGAAATAAGCTTATATAAAGTAAGTAAGTAAGTAAGTAAGTAAGTAAGTAAGGTAGGAGCTGAAACGTTGGTTGAAACCTATATTGGTTAAAACAAGAGAATAAAGTATTACCCGCTGATGCCTATTCAGTATTTGAGAAATTAATAGGTTTACAATTAATATCCTCAAATGATACGGAAGAGTGGCAACGAATCATAGGTATGAGAAACGCAATAGTGTATTATTATTTAAACCTATATGAAAAAGTTATAAAGGTATCGTTGCCAATAAAATGTACCGTAAATCACCGATGTTTTCTTAAAAAATAAGTGATGAATTAGACACTTAATATTCGCATAATATATGATAAATGTAACCAAAACATATTTACCAGACAAAGAAAAATATAAACGGTATGTAGATGAAATTTATGAAAATGGTTGGATAACTAATAATGGCCCACTCGTTAGGCGGTTAGAAAAACGACTAGCTGAATATTTAGGTGTTAAAAATATAGTTTTAGTATCGAGTGGTACAGTGGCATTGGAAATAGCCTATAGGACGTTAGGAATTAAAGGTTATGTTATCACCACGCCTTTTAGTTTTGTTGCAACAACGAGTTCTCTTGTGACTAATGGTTTAAAGCCAATTTTTGCAGATATAAGTCCGAAAACATTAAATATAGATCCTAAAAATATTACGCAAGCAATCACAAAAAATACTAGTGCCATTGTTCCGGTGCATATATTTGGTAATGCGTGTGAAATAGATGAAATTACTGAGATTGCAAAACAAAATAATTTAAAAGTAATTTACGATGCAGCGCATGCTTTTGGTGTCAAATACAAAGGAAAAAGTATTTTAAATTCTGGTGATATTTCCACACTTAGCTTTCATGCGACTAAGCTATTTCATACTATAGAAGGGGGGGCATTGATTATTAATGATGACTCGCTTGTAGAAAAGGCACGCTACTTAATAAATTTTGGTATAGAAAATAGAGAGTCAATTCCAGAACTAGGAACTAATGCCAAAATGAATGAATTTGAAGCAGCAATGGGGTTGTGTGTGCTTGATGATATAGACCAGGTGATTCAAAAAAGAAAAATTATTTACAGAGGGTATGAGCAAGAGCTAGAAGGAGTAATTGATTTTCAAGAAAAGAATAAAACAGCCACCTTAAATTATGGATACTTTCCGATTATTATGAAAGATGAGGTTCAGCTACTAAAAGTAGAAGAAAAGTTAAAACAGAAAAATATCTTTCCAAGGCGGTATTTTTACCCTTCATTAGATACCTTGAATTATATTGAGCCTAAGCAATATATGCCTATATCAAGGAATATTTCTGCCCGAATTTTGTGCCTACCTTGTTATCCAAATTTGCAAATTAGCAATCTACAGACAATCATTAATGTAATTAAAAATGCTTTATGAAAGTTGCAATTATGCAGCCTTATTTTTTGCCATATATTGGGTATTTTCAGCTTGTTAGTTACGTAGATAAATGGGTTATTTTTGATGATACTCAGTATATTTCAAAAGGTTGGATCAATAGAAATAGAATTCTTCACCCTGATGTACATAAAGAATGGCAATATTTTTCGGTTCCGTTAAAAAAACATTCACGAGAATGTAGTATTAACGACATTGAGATTAATGATAGTCTTAAATGGAAGGGTGAATTTCTGGGAAAATTGACAACCTATAAGAAAAAAGCACCATTCTATTTGGACGTGATGGAATTTGTTGAAGACAGTATTAAATTTAATAGTTCTTCACTGTCTGAACTAATCGTACATACACTTAAAAGGTCATGTGATTACCTAGAGATTCCATTTCAATATTCGATATTTTCGGAAATGGGAATTAATACTGATAATATCCAGCATGCTGGACAGTGGGCGTTAGAAATAGCTGATGCCATGAATGCTGATGAATATGTAAACCCGTCAGGTGGGCATACTATATTTAATGAGAAGGAATTCTCAGAAAAAAATATAGAACTTCGATTTCTCAAACCAAATTTAACTCCCTATGTCCAGCGTAGAGGTTCTTTTGTTCCCGGCTTATCAATTATTGATGTAATGATGTGGAATGATAAAGACAAGATACGTGAAATGCTTAAAGATTATGAGATATTGGCGCACTCGGAATTGGTGGCAGGTGCTGGGATATCAATATGATAAAAAAAATCCCTGAATCACAATATAACTGTGTTCGACCGATACAATATACAAGTTCTGCTCGAGAGGCTTTTAGAGTTATTTTGGAAAATCTAAGTTTTAGCAGTGGACAAAAGCTATTGCTACCAGCTTATATTGGTATTACGGATCGTGAAGGATCTGGCGTGCTTGACCCCGTAGAGAAAACAAAGACTCCGTATGAATTTTATGCTCTTAATAGACAACTCAGCGCTATAAAAGAGGACCTATATGAGCGTATTAGGAGCGAGAACTACGGAGCTTTGCTTGTAATACACTACTTCGGGTTTTGTCAGAACAACATGCAAGAGATCGTCAATCTGTGCCACAAACATAAGGTGCTACTAATAGAAGATTGTGCACATACCATGCTGAGCGAAACTGAAAATGGCGAACTAGGAAAGTTAGGCGATTTTTCTTTTTATTCAATTCATAAGTTTTTAGCAACAAAAGACGGTGGTTGTTTATGTGTGAATAATAAAAGCTATGAGAGTCTATTGCATTTTCCAGCACGTGCTCAACCTCAGATGGAAACACTTGATATGCTAGCGCGAGCTGATCTTGGTGCAGTGCGTGAAAGTCGTAGATCTAACTATCTTTACCTTATGAAACTCATTAAGAACTATCCGGGTATAGATATTATGTACCCTGACTTACCGCAAGGTATTGCACCTCACAACCTTCCCATTCTTGTGAAAGGTGGACAGCGAGAGTCAGTGTATTTTAAATTGATTGAACGTGGCGTCCCAGTGATTGCCTTGTACTACAGAATGATTAATTCAATTAAAGATAAAGGTTACGACGATTCGCTATACGTATCAGAGAATATTTTAAATTTTCCTATACATCAAGATATTCAGAAAAGTAATTTAGATGTTATTGCACAAAGGTTAAAGGAATCACTGAAGGTATGAGTGAACTTAAGCCTATCGGTGGTTTTTTTGAGCTGGAAGTCCCTCCATTAGGTCCTGGATACCATCCGAATGCGTTAGCCCTTACTAATGGGCGCGCCTGTATAAGGTGGATTTTAGAGAGGGAAAAGCCTTTACGTATCTATATTCCTTTTTATACTTGTTATGCCCTTTATGAACCCATGGAAAAAATGGGGATAGAAGTCATCTTTTATTCCATTGATGAAGCACTTGACCCTGTGAATTTGCCAGAACCTATGGCGGGAGAATTACTAGTTTTAGTTAATTATTTCGGACTAAAAAATAGACTGGCGGACCATCTAGATCAGAGGTTCGGGAGGCGAGTGGTTATTGATGATACGCAACGTTTCTTTCATCGAGGCTATCAGTATGCTTTTTCATTCACATCGGCAAGAAAATATTTTGGAGTGCCTGATGGTGCTTACCTTTATGGTGCGGACAGAGAAGGACAAAAAATAGATCGTAATATGGATATTTCAGTGAGTCATAATATAAAAAGACTTTCGGGAAATCAGAGCGAGGCATATCGAGATTATTTAAATTATGAGGAATCATTAGGCGATGAATTGAAAATGATGTCTCTTTTTTCTGAGCATTTATTATCTGGGGTGGATTACGAAGCGGTTGCTCAAAGACGAATTAGCAATTTTAACTTTCTTCATGAAGGTCTGAAGAGATACAATAATTTGACGATCATTCCTACAGAGACAGAAGTTCCTTTTAGTTACCCGTTTTTGCCTGATTGTACTTTTGATAAAGTGTACTTTCATAAACACAAAATTTATATTCCTACTTTATGGCCAGATGTATTAGAAAGAGATATTGATGGTTTTGAACAAGAAAAAGATATTGCACAAAGGTTATTACCATTACCTATAGATCAACGGTATGCAAGAGAAGATATGGAAAGAATAGTTAATTTTATTACTGGAATGATGCAATGATGCAGCAATCAGATTATTGGGCAGAATTTTGGAAAAGCTATGGTAAAGAGGCGTCAACAAAGGATGAGCAAACCCAAGTTTTGCGAACCTTTAATAAGGAGCCTATCAGTAAAACACTTTGGAAATTCACATTGCAAGGCATAGAGAGGCAAATTGCCCCACGTTCTGATGACACCATGTTAGAGTTATGTTGTGGTAATGGGCTGATCTCTCGGTATTTTTCTCCAAAAGTTCATACAGTTACTTCAGTAGATATTTCTGACGATTTACTTCGATCCATAGATTGCTTGGAATATCCCAATATTAAATTGGTATCGTCAGATATTCGCGAACTTAATTATGAAGATTGTAGCTTTAGTAAAGTAATCATTTATGCTGGGATTCAATATCTAACATTGGCAGAAACCACGAAGCTTTTTGAACGGGTATATCGGTGGCTAAAACCGGGAGGAATTTTTTTTATAGGGGATATTCCAAATAATGACAAACGCTGGATTTTCTATAATACACCTGAAAGACAAGTCGTTTATTTTCAAAATTTAAAGGAAGGAAAAGACGTTGTGGGTACTTGGTTTTCTCCCGATTTCTTTGAAAAACTTAGTGAGTTTGTGGGGTTTAGTAGCTCGGATATAATCCCTCAACACACAGATTTGATATATTCAAGCTTTCGATACGATTATAAAATAAAAAAATAAAAATGAGCAAACCAGAGACAATTACATATATAGCGGGTGTGGCCAGAAGCGGGACAAGCTGGTTAGGTCAACTATTTGATAGCTCACCACATGTTCGATTCAGCTTTCAACCACTTTTTTCATATGAATTCAAAAATAGAGTAAATGAAGATTCGTCTTCAGATGAATTCAGGAGGTTAATGGATGATATTTATAATACCAAATCGTCTTTTTTAAACCAGAATGATAAGCGAGATAGTGGAGAATATTCGGTATTTGAAAAAGAGAGTGCCACACCACATCTGGTTTTTAAGGAAAATCGCTACCAAAATCTCATCGAACCTATGATGCGAAAGTGCCTAGAAGTAAAATTAGTGGCTATTATTCGTAATCCGAATGCAGTGCTTAATTCATGGATGAAAAATCCTAAAGAGTTCCCGCCTGAATCATACCCTTTGACAGAATGGCGATATGGGGATTGCAAAAATGAGGGGCATGAAGATTTTTTTGGGTATTATAAATGGAAAGAAGTGACGAATTTATATCTCGATTTATATGATAAATGGCCAGACAGAGTCTATGTTTTACGGTATGAGGGTTTGGTTGAATCACCTCAGGAAACTGTAAAGGAATTGTTTGCCTTTTGTGGGGTCGATGAGAATGAACAAACGAATCATTTTATCCGGAGAAGCTCTAGTTCGCATACTGATTCCCTGTATTCTGTATTTAAAGATAAAAGAGTCATAAGTCAGTGGAGGCATGAATTGGATCCATATATAACAACAGAGATTGCTCATGATCTTGTTGGAACACGACTGGAACGATTCATTTTATAATTGTAGGTAAGCTGAAATTTTTAAGCACTTAATGCTAGAAAAATACAGCTAGGAAGTATTGATGAATGGTATTCATTTAAGATACCAAAATATGATGATGTGGATATATTAGTTATCTAAGGTAGTCTCGCACTTAATGCTTAACCATTACATTAAAGAGTATAAATATGAAGTTTAAAGAATCTGAATTAGCCCACCAATATTTAGATGGATTAACAGGAATTGAAATTGGAGCTTCTGCACATAACCCATTTGGATTAGATACAAAAAATGTAGATTACACCAAAGAGATAGATGTATATAAGCAATCTCAAATAGATCTTTGTGGCGAGAGTTCAGAAGTGGATATTGTATCACCTGGAGATGAATTACCATTAGTAAATGAAGAGGTCGATTTTGTAATATCCTCTCATGCTGTTGAACATTTTTTTGATCCGATTAAAGCTATAAATGAATGGTTAAGAATATCAAAAAAATATGTTTTTATGATAATTCCTCATAAAGAACGTACTTTTGATAAAGACAGGAAATTAACAACACCGGAAGAATTAAAGTTACGAAATAAGAAAGTATACTCACAAGAAGACATTAATAACCCTGAAAATATATATTTTAATGGAGTATCTGGTCCATACGGGCATTGGAATGTTTGGGATACTCAATCATTTCTAGACCTATGTGAGCAAGAAAATTGGCATGTTGTTGAGCTTCAGGATGTTGATGACAAGGTAGGTAACGGTTTTACTGTTGTTTTATCTAAAATTAGAAAAGTTAAAAGTTTACAATTAAAATTATCAAACCCCTATTATATATTTGCACCAGGGTATACGGATACCTCATCAGGCGTTAGGGCATTGCATTATCTTTGCCATGCATTGAACTTATCCGGGCAAGAAGCATACGTAACCTCAGATATTTTTAATGTAAAGAGTGCTATGGCATCAAATTTTCATAGTGACTTAAACAGGGAAGATCGGGTGAAGATAAATATTCACTTACGCACTCCAATTCTGAGTGGTGAGATATTTAATAATCACAAAGCGGCAAAACGTGAACCGATTGTTGTTTATCCTGAAACTGTGACTGGAAATCCGCTAAATGCAAATAGAGTGATTCGGTATATATTGAATACGCCTGCCTTTTTAGCTGGCGATTCTGTATATGATAAAAATGAACTTTTATTTGCATATAAACAAGAGTTTTTGCCTGATTATATGAAAGCAGAGCAATTACATATACCAGTGTGCGATTTATCTTTATTTAACCCATCCAACATACCTAGAAATGAAAGAAAAGGTAAGTATTTTTTTGTCAATAGATACTTGCAAGCAGGAGGCAAGTTACTTGAGGTAACAGAAGGGGCGACAGAGTTATCGTTCAGAAATCCACGTAGCCTAAGAGAGTTGTCAGAAATATTCAAGTCTGCAGAATTATTATACAGCTATGAACCTTCAGCTCTTTGTCGAGAAGCTATGTTATGTGGCTGCCCAGTTGTTTATTTGCCTAATACTATGCTTACATTTAATCCTGGAGCTGAAATTTATGGTAATGATGGCATTGCCTGGGGAGCGAGTGAAGAGCAAATTGAGCACGCTAAAGCTACAGTAGGAAAAGTTTATGTAACCTATAAACAGCTTGAAAAACTTTTTTGGGTGCAGTTAGAAGACTTTATATTAATAACTCAGGCTAATATTAAAAGAACTAATAAACAAGAGCTAGTTATTTCTGAGGTCGAAAGTGTAGAAAAACAGCCCAAAATTAGGAGTAAATTAAAAATTGGACTGTTATTGGTTGAGAATGTATCTTTACCATGCCCTGAAATTAGGTTAATTCGTGTTCTTGAGGAACTATCTGATTATGTTGAATATAAACTTATTAGTGAAAACAAGGGAAAGGATTCAATCTTTGCATATGAAGAGCATATTCAATGGTCTGATTTGATTATAGCGCAGCGTACTGCCCCGGGAGTTTTATCAGATTACTACTTAGAACTGGTGATGGCTTCAAAAAAACCAGTAATATATGAGACGGATGATTTGATAACTAAGCCGTTGCCAAAAGGGAATAAAGTAGCGGCATATATGAAAAGTATATCGCCAAGAGTCATTGATTTTATAGAGAATGTTGATGGATTTTCTGTATCTACTGAGCAACTATCTAAAGAGTTTATTGAGTATGGCAAGAGTATTGAAGTTCTCCCTAACTTAATTAATGATAAACTTTGGAAAGAAGTCCCTCCCACGAAAGTTTCTGATCAGATTGTTATTGCCTATGCTGGTACTGACACACACCAAGAAGATTTGAAGTTAATTGAACCTGCTTTGATAAAAATTTCTAGTAAATATAAAGGGAAGATATCTTTTATTTTTATGGGTTGTATAACAGAAAATTTATTAAGTTTAGATAATATGACCTTTATTCATGAATTAGATTATTCAGGCTATAGGAATAATATTCAGAGTGTTAATATAGATATTGCCCTTTCTCCTCTGCTTGATAATGAGTTTAATTTTTCTAAAAGTAATATTAAATGGATGGAGTATTCTCGGTCAGGTTTGGCAGGCGTGTATTCTAAGACACCTGCTTATGATAATGTTGTTAATAGTATAACGGGGTTAGTAGTTCGCGAGAATGAGAAAGAGTGGTTTGATGCAATTGAATTTTTAATTTTAAACCCTGAAAAAAGAATTGAAATAGCATTAGCAGCGCAGGCTGAAGTAAGAGATAATTATACGATTTCAGTATCTAAAAATAAGTATTTAGATGCTTGGAAAAAATTTGCAAATATAGATAAAAATAGTATTGATAAAAGTAGGGAAAAGTATTATTTTCGACAAAATCATAAAAGATATAAGCAATACCGGGAAGTTTATGTGTCCTCTCAAAGTGAAAAAGCGGCTTTAATAGAGGCTGAGGAAATAACAGCTAATGAACCTACTGTTCGATTTATTATGCAAGTAAATCAACAGAAATGGGAGTTGTTGGCCGATACTTTAGATAATTTATCTAGTCAAATAGATGGGCGTTGGGCATTAACAATTTTTGCTGATTTTTCTATTCCAGCAGGACTTGTTGAAAGTAGTGATGTTCTTGATTGGATTGTATTAAGTAAAGATGAGTTAAATTTTCATACTATTAATAAAAATATTATTAAATTTAATTCGCAATGGTTTATTTTTATAGCTCCCGGTGCACAGCTTGAGTCATATAGTGTTGCACATATAAAGAGATATATAAAACTAAAGAAAGAGTGGCAGTTTATTTATACTGATGAGGGGATGATTTCAGACGATGGCGGGCTACATTCCCCTAGCTTTAAACCTGATTTTAATTTAGATTTACTTCGATCTACACCATATATTGGGGATTTTTGCGTTGTTAGTAAAGCAGCAATTTTAAAAGTTGGTGGAGGCATTAGTGTTTATGACTTGTGTTTAAAAATTCTGGATCAATTCAATGAAATATCAATTGGGCATATTCCAGAAGTTTTAGTTCATTATCTAGATAGTTGTCAGTCTAAATTCAATAAAAAACAAGTGAAAGAGGTGTTATCTGCACATTTAAATCGCAATAATATTTCTGCTGTTATTCGCGAAGGTTTGAATGAAGGTAGTTTTTCTGTGCAGTATCCATTGAAGGAAATTCCATTAGTTTCTATTATTATTCCGATAAAAGATAATCTACCTATGTTGAAATCTTGCCTGGATAGTATTCTCGATAAAACATTATATAGTAATTACGAAATTATTATTGTTGATAACCAAAGTGTTAATAAAGAAACTAAAGAATATCTGTCGGGTTTAATTGGTATGAATTCTGATAAGTTGCAAGTGCTAAATTATTCAAAGCCATTTAATTTCTCAGCAATGAATAATTTAGCTGTTTCAAAGTCAAAAGGCGAATTCGTACTATTTTTAAATAATGATACTGAAATTATTCAGCCTGAATGGCTGGAAGAAATGCTTAGTCATGCAGTAAGGAGTGAGGTTGGGCTGGTAGGCGGGCGGTTGGTTTTTAATGAGGGGATGATTAACCATGCTGGAATGGTTTTGGGTGCAGGTAAGCAAGGAATCGCAGATTTTCCATTCTTTGGAATGAATATGAATGACATGGGCTATGACGGCCGGTTGCAAATGACGCAAAATTATTCTGCTGTAACTGCGTCATGCTGCCTAATGAAGAAAAGCGTTTATCAGCAAGTACTAGGGATGGATGAGAATAATTTTGGTATTTTATTTGGTGATATTGATTTATCTCTTAAAGTTAAAGAGTTAGGATTAAAAATAGTTTGGACACCTTTCGTAACAGTTTTTCATCATGGTGCTGTAACATTTTTGAATGAAAAGCATGATAAAAAAATAAGAGAGCAGATTAAGTGTGAGTCTAATAATATACTTGAAAAATGGCTGCCTCAGTTAGCCAATGATTCTGCTTATAATAGAAATTTATCATTAAAAACAGCTGGATTTAATGTGGATGCATCATTGAATTTGACTTGGAATGTTGATTTAGATGATAAACCTAAGATATATGCTTTTCCTGTTGATAGTTTCGGTGTCGGTCAGTATAGGGTAAGAGCCCCTTTGGCTGCTTTAACTAAGGCAGCTAAGATAGAAAGTAGTTTAGCAAATAATTTTTTTAATTTGATCTATCCAACGCCTTCAGAAATTGAGCGGATGAAACCAGATGTATTGCTTGGTCAGAATGCATTTCTTGATCATATGTTAACCCCTTGGAAAAGCTATGAAAAAGTAAAAAGTGCTTTTAAGGTTAGTGGGTTAGATGACTTGGTCTACATGTTACCGAATTACCATCCCAAAAAGGGAGTATGGCCGAACAATATACGTAGAAAAGTTAAAGAGCTTTTTCAAAGCTCAGATCGCGTAATTGTGGCTAATAATGCATTAGCAGAAGAGTTTAAAAAGTTAACCAGTACTGACATTATTGTTGTACCTAATTATTTGGAAAATTGGCGGTGGCAGTCTTTAAGTTTACCCGAGAAAAATACAACCAAAAAGATGCGGGTAGGATGGGCCGGAGGGCATGAGCATATTGCCGATTTACAATTTATCTTGCCTATTGTTAAAGCTTTACATAGAGAAGTTGACTGGGTTTTTATGGGGTTATCTCTAGAAGAATTTACGCCTTATATAAAAGAAATGCATGCTGGGGTTGAGTTTGATTTGTATCCTCAAAAATTAGCGGATTTAAACTTAGATTTAGCCATTGCGCCTCTGATGCACAATAAATTTAATGAGTGTAAAACAAATTTAAGGTTGCTTGAATTCGGGATAATGTCTTGGCCGATTGTCTGCTCGGATATTTTGCCATATCAAAATGCACCAGTTACTCGCGTTGCCAATAATACGAATGAATGGATTAGAGTGATTCGAGAAAAAATTAATGAGCCTGATGAATTATTAAAAGAAGGTGCGGAGTTGAGGCAATGGATTGTTGATAATTATATGTTGGATGATCATATAGATGAATGGATGACTGCTTTGTTACCTAATTAAATAATGAAAGTATGCTTTGTTAGGCGTTTTTTAGCGGAATTATGAGCTATTTTGACTATATTTTGACTATAGGGAACCTCGAAAAACCTCATCCGAAAAATGATAAAATAAAGCACTTCTAATTCCCCTAATTGAGTCCCTCTAAAATGATAAAAACAAGTTTGTTTGCAGCTGAAGAACGCGAAACTAAGTTGGATAAA
>CBDUDV010000062.1:0-12837 GCA_965366065.1 uncultured bacterium
GCACTGATGTCCACACTACTGACGGTTAAGGTCGGTATCGTCGTATCCAGTTCATAAGCGGTACTGCCCGTTGTGGCGCTGTCATTACCGGCCGCATCGGTGATTTTAAATAGAATACTACTGCTGCCACTTAAGGTTGCCGTATTCCAAGTGATATCTGTGCTGCTGACTTTACTGGTGATGTCTGTCCAGCTTGCCCCGTTATCCACGGAGCCGTAAAGAATATCACCGCTCGCCAGTGTCGCTGACAACGTGCCGGTAATCGTCTGCGCTGCCGTTTTAGTTAAAAAGTCGGTGGCACTGGTACCGGTATCTGCACTGATATCGACACCGCTGACGGTCTGCGTCGGTATCGTCGTATCCAGTTCATAAGCGGTACTGCCCGTTGTGGCACTGTCATTACCGGCTGCATCGGTGATTTTAAATAGAATACTACTGCTGCCACTTAAGGTCGCACCATCCCAGCTGATCGCTGTGCTGCTGACTTTACTGGTGATGTCTGTCCAGTTGCTGCCGTTATCCACGGAGCCGTAAAGAATATCACCGCTCGCCAGTGTCGCTGACAACGTACCGGTAATCGTCTGCGCGGCTGTTTTAGTCAGAAAGTCGGTGGCACTGGTACCTGTATCGGCGGAGATATCAATCGCTGAGATGGTAGTAGTCGGTACGGTGGTATCAACCGTAATGGTTTTTGCGTCACTGGCACTATCATTCCCAGTGCTATCTGTTTGTATGGCCCTTATGGTTTCAAAGCCGTCATGAAAAGCAGTGACATCGGCATCAACAACTGCAACACTCCAGTTACCACTACCATCCACCGTAGCAGTATTACCTGACGCTAACGCCGGATTTCCATCAAAGCTTAAGGTGATCGTAGCACCGACTTCACCTGTGCCGGTGATATTAAATCCAGCACTGGCTTCTGAGTTATTGACCACATCATTCGTTGCAACTGTGTCGATAACAGGCGCACTTGGGCTGTTGGCATCAATGGCATCGGTGGTTTGTGTAATCGCGGTCGTATAGCTAAGACTGGTGTTTCCAACGCTGTCATCTAAAGTTAATGAGACAGGGATAGTGCTGCCTGCTGCGACATCAGTTCCACCTTCTGCCACTGTAAATTGCGCAGTATAGGTGGTGCTGTTTGTCCGTGCTAAGCTGCTTAGACTAAAGCCGCCGACTGTGCCTGATAAGTTGGTATAGGTATCGCCTGCATCGTCGTCAACAGTTAAGGTCACGGTCACAGTATCGCCAACATTCATCGCGATATTGGGGATAGAAACGGCTGTTATGACTGGCGGTGTGGTATCAAATATTGGGGCGACTTCATCCAGGTTATTAATCGCTAAGCTAACCACTTGTTCATTGCTATTATTCTCGGCATCGGTGGCAACGACGGTAAAGCTATAGCTCGGCTTGGTTTCAAAGTCGGGATCGCCGGTGAGTGTCACTGCACCCGTACTGCTGTTGATACTGAAATCGGCAACATCCCCCGTGGCAGCTTTGAGGCTATAAACCGTAGAGCCCGTTGCGGTGTCTGCAACATCTGTCGAAGTGGCGGTGTAAACCACTTGGCTTGTGCCAACGTTTTCATCAATGGCGGTAGCTGTCGCTTCCGAGGTGATAGTCGGCGCTACTTCATCTAAATTATTAATCGCTAAAGTAACCGCTTGTTCACTGACATTGCTCGCGGCATCGGTGGCAACCACGGTAAAGCTGTAGCTTGGCTTGGTTTCAAAGTCAGGGGCAGCGGCTAAGGTGACGTCGCCCGTGGTGCTATTGATGGTTAAGCCTGCATCACTGCCTGTTTTTAGATTGTAGGTAATATCACTGCTATCTGTTGCAGTAACCGTGTAAATGACTTGACCAGCACCGGAGTTTTCATCTATCGCTGTGGCGGTTACTGTTGAGGTAATAGCGGGTGCAATGATATCAACAATAACAGAGATCTCGTCATCGTCATTTGCACCCGCTATTTCCGCGCCTTGAATGATTTCGTCTTGTACAGCCGCACTTAAGGTTGCGGTTTCACCTGATATGGTGATCCCTGCAACAAGGTTATCGATAGTCACTTGACTATCTCCTGCATTGTTGTGGTCAGCGCCTGAAAGCGCAGCAAGGATAATTCCATACGTTTCGCCTGCATTTAAGCCATCGCTGCGATCAAAACTAGTAGTTGCGCCATTGGTGGTAACAATGACCGTTGTGTTTAAATCACTTAAGCCAAAGACTTGAGCAATGGCTGTATTTGTATTGTTAACCGTCGCTTCATCCAAGGGGCCGCCAGCTGTACTTTCCAAAGCTTTATGGTAAGCAACAGTCGTTAACGCATTAAGATTAAGCGTTAACGTGCTATTCGCTGAGGTAACAACACCGGTACTGAATATTTCTGCATTAAGGTCTTTGCCTACCCCGGTCGCTTCATCTAAGTAGTCAACACTAGTGCCTTGGTTGATTACTTTGGCGATAACAACGCCAGTGTAACTACCTACATCAATGGTAAACTTTCCTGTGCCATCCACGGTACCTTCGCCCAGCACAGTTACGCCATCGGCTTGATAAGCAATTACTTTTAAGTCGTTATCTTCTAGTACGGGGCCACCTACAATGGTACCTGTTACAGTATTATTGACTGTCGCATCATTGCTATCTGAACTGAGCCCTATACCTACACCAATTAAACCTAAACCCGCTAAACCTAATGCACCTAAGGCATACAGCTCGGAATTATCATTTGCGTCTGCCGGTTGGTAGGTAATTTGCGTGCCATTCAGTTCGCTTATCGCGAACTGCATTCTTTCATTACCTTGCGTCATGCTGAGGAGGGTATCGCGATTTCCGTGTGCATAAACTAGGTTAGCATCGTCACCCGCATTAACTCCTACGGCTGCGCTGGTACTGACTTGATAGCCGCTGGCTGTTTCGCTTGGCAAGGTAGCTTCACAAGCGCCATCTGCACATACTTCGTAATAGTTTTCTAATACCACCTCCGTGCCGCCGGCATAGACTAGATGCAGGTCCTGACCTTCTTTCTTGGCGAGTACGTCATCGAGCAATTGTTCTTTGTCTGCTGTTTTTAGGAGGACTCGGTAGTGATCACCAGATTTGGCACTGATTTTATTGACTTGTCCAATAGTGAGAGTTTTTGCTGTTTTTCCGTTACTTAGCATTATCGCCATTGAGAGCCTCCTAAAAACTTGGATAATAGAGTATTTAATGTGGTAAGCAGTGAAAAACACCAACCGCACACTTTTTAAGTGTAATTATACATTAGACTCCTTTCCCGTAACATTAAAGAAATCTAATACCGTTACTTTGAACAGAGGTAGGCTCGCTATCTCAGCTTAGAAATCACCAAGGCGCCTACCCGATTGCTTCGGACTAAAAACCCTCACCTCGCAAGTTTAATTTCTCTGGTTATCAGCGATAGAAACCGTATTTACAACAAAAACAGCAAATTCTATAGAAATATTACCGGATTAAATGATTAGAGCTTGCTCTACTAATAATTCAAACTGCTGCATAGCCTTTTGCTCATCATTCTGTGCCCAGCGATTAATAATATCCCAACGTAAAACATAAATAACAACGGCTTCAAAATCAAAATAATGCCCTTGCCCTAGTCGCTCATAATGCTGCCAACTTAAATGAAGCAATAATTTTTCTAAAGCGAGCGTTTCGTTATTATTAAATAATTGATTCGCTTCTTTAATCCAGGGAAAACGGAAGGCTAAAGAAAAATCATCGACTTGCCAGTTTTTTTTGATTACTGCCGCTATTTCGCCATGACCTAAATAGTCTTGATAATCGACTATTGGACGGTTTAGTTTGCGGCGGCGTATGCTTGCCATAATGGTACGTATATTTAAACGCCAAACGATCACTTCATGTAAAAATGAATTTTTCAGCTCCATTAAGAGTTGATCTGTATTTTTAATTAACTGCTGCTCTTCTTCTATCGTAGGCATCTTTGCCCAATGCAATACGATTTCTATTTCTCTTAATATGCGCCTATCTTTTACATTTAAAACGCTTAAATGCCTTTCTAGCTGTACAGAGGATAGCCTTTTATTTTTAATATCCCATAACGATAACGCATGTGGTGGTAAACTTGCCATTAACATTGCGTAATCTGTTTGGGCTGTGATCATTTCACAATCCCCTGAAATAGAGCTCTAAAGCGTGGCTGTAAGTGCTCTAGTAATAAGGCTGAAATAGTTTCGTCTGTAAATTCAACGGTTAGCCCTTCCTCTTTTAAACGAATTGATATCCCTGAATTAACATTATTATCCGCAAAAATACTCACCCCTTCACGTAGCATATCTGCCGCTATCGCTGCGGAAAAATGCGTTAAACTCCCTTGCTTTAGTTCTTCAGGATTATTTTTTAACTCGTCCACACCAACAGGACTGTGAGGTAAAAACAAATTCACTTCATGCTGGTCCTCTAAATCTAATTGCTCGCGAACTTTTCCTGCTAATTGTAAAATAAGCCGCTCTAAAAACACGTCTTGCTGCATTTTTTGTCCCACAACACGCTGCACATCATTACTAAATGATTCCAACAGCGTATCGCGTAATTTTAATAAAACATCGCGCATCGCTAGTTTTAAAGCATCTTCACCTGATTTTTTTAATGCATCCGCGTTTGTTTTTGCGTTTGTCATTAATTGTGCCGCTTCAAGTTCAGCTTCTTCGACAATCCATGCCGCGCGCTTTTGTGCATCTAAAACAATTTTTTCAGCGCTTTCTTGCCCTGCTTCCACACCTTGTGCTCGCAGGCGTTGAATTAAATTTTCTACCCCCGATGAGGTCATTGCATCATTCTTCATAAGTTCAACCTTGTGGAATATTACTACTAATCACTAATGCAAAAATAAAGGCAAACACAGCAAAGCCTTCAACAATCGCAGCAGGCGCAACGGATAAGCCAAATATTTCCGGTTTTGCTTTAGAGGCTTGGATTGCTGAAGCACAACATTGACCTTGATAAATCGCACTGAACATTAGCGCTAATCCCGCTAAAACACCTATTGCAAATAGCCCCGGTGCAACCTCGGCAGTCACCGGCCTATTTAAAGTAAACATCACCACGATGCCATAAATAACTTGTGATGAAGGCATCGCTGAAACCCCTACATAACGCCCATAGCCACTATCGGTATCTAACATAGCACCAATCGCCGCTTGTCCTGCAACAGCACAGCCCATAATACTACCTACGGCACCTAATGCCATCGGGGCATATAAGCCTACCCAGCCTAATACGAGCAAAAATTCATTCATTGATAGTCCTCTTTTTTAGAAAATACGTTAAAAGGATAGCCTTCATCTGAGACACTCCAGTTATAAAACTCAATAAAGTTAAGCCGCAAGCCATGTACCACACCACTCATAATGCCTAACAGTATATTTAAGCTATGTCCGATTAATAAAATTAATATGCTAAATAATACCCCTAAGCCTGGTGTAGATTCATACACTTGTATAGCCAATTGATTAAAGGTGATAGCTAAAGATGCGCTCGCTAGACCCAGTGCAAATAGGCGCATATAACTCAGTACATCACCAAATATTTTGGTAATACCTGTTAAACTTTTAATGCCATCGAATAACCGAAATAAAAAATCTAGAGGGCGTTTAATTGCTCTATCACTACTAAACAGTAACAAGGCCAATGCCGCTAGAGTTAAAAGCGCATAAGCAAGCTGCTCGACAATTTTATCCTCCTGGTCCATAGACAACCACAAAACAAAGCCACCGATAACTAATAATGCCCACCCTAGAGAAGCATAGCGTTGTGTATTGGCTTTGAATTGATAAGCTTGTACTAGATTAGCGAAGGCAATATGGGCGACACCCACAGAAATAGAAATCTTCATCATGGTATCAAAATCATTCATATCAAAAATTTTGATGCGCCCTATTAAGCTCATTTCATTGGGTGAAAAACCAAAATAGCTACCCGCTAAAATACCCCAGAGTAAAGAACTACTTAGCGTGACTAACATTAGCATGCGGAAACGTAAGCCTTTCGTTGTTTTTCCCATATTCTGCCACTTAATAGCTAAAATACTTAAAAAAACAGCGGCATAACCTGCATCAGAGAGAATCATGGCAAAAAATAAAGCAAACGAAAAGAAAACTACAATGGAAGGGTCCCATCCATAATAATTCGGCATCTGATAAAACTTAACGATTTCTTCGCCACCTGCAAAGGTATTGGTATTTTTTAATAAAGTGGGAGGCAGTTCTTTGCTATCCGGTGACTCGACCAAACATGCCAATTGATGTGAGCTTGCAAATTGCTTAACCCGTGTAATTAAATCATTAGCGACCCAAGCTTGGATAATAAATAAATCCGTTTCATCATGAGTCACTAAGTGCGCGACTTCTAATTCAGCTTCAGTTTTAAACTTTGCTAAATTCAATAAAATAAGCGTGATCCAGCGTGTTAAATAATCCCGTTTAGCATACGCATCTTCAATATCTAAATTCGCTTTTTCTAATTGGTTTTGCAATATGGATAAAGAGACCTCTCCAACATGCGTCCTAGGAACCGGCATCTGTTTCGCTTCAGGTTCATCCTTAGAAACTACCACCACATAAGATAGCGTATTACTCTGATTCACCTGTTGCCAAATAAGTTGGCTTTGCTCTACCTGACGCATTAATCGCTTAGGAACTCTATAAAACCAAAGTTTATAACCTTGTAAAACCCCATTTTTAGCTAGGGTAAAATCCCCCCATAAGGCAACATCATTAATCCGTTCTTCTAAAAAATCACGCTGCTCAGATAGCTGAATAAGCGTCTCTTTAAGCTCTAAAATATCAGCGATGGTTTGGTGAAAATCAAACCCCGCCTCTTGTTGTACTTGATGACGTTTTTTCTCGGCGCTTTGTAGATATTTTAAAGCGACTAAGGCTTTATCAATTCCTTGTATTTCAGTATGCTCGAGTGTTTTTTTATCTGTATCTAAAGGAATAAGGTGCGCCACACCTAAGTTTTGTAATTCTTTTAAAATACGTGACTTATCAGTAATAATGCCACAAAGTGTTAGCTTTTTTAGTGCAACAATACTCATTAGTTGCCCCTATTAAGTTTCATTCGTTTTTGTTTAGTACTCTTTGCGCGTACCACTGCCGCCGTTTCCATATCCGAAAGATAAATACGAATTTTGCGTATGTCTTGCTGTGCCTTAGGGATTAAAACTTTATCAAACAAATTAACGCGCTGAGTAATTTTACGTAATGCAAAATGTAATATTTCCACGCGCTGCTCTTTTACTTTTTGCTCCGCTTTGAGTGCTATCATTTTTTTTAGCTGTATAACCAATTGATCTACCCAGTGCGGTTCTGCAAATAATGAATACGGTTTGACACTAATATCTAACTGTTTAATAACAGGTAGATGCACACCCACTACATTTTCTTCTGCCATTTCAATGGTGTGTAATTTAACCAATCCTGTTACATCAATCGTAGTATCAGCAAGCATCGGCAACATCGCCGCTGTCTGCTGGTAACAGTCAATAATTTCTTGTTTAGCTTGCTCAACAACCACTTGTGCTTTTTTACGTTCTAAAGCAAGCTGCTGACGCTTTAAATCTAAGGAAGGTAAATACTGCTTGTAGCGTTTTAGCTTTACCGTTTCCTTACTTAAGGACGATTTACTATAAGCAAGCCTAGCCATTGTTTTGGCTCGCTTTAGGAAAGTATTTATCAATCAAATTTTGCTTCATTAATAATTCACTTTCATCAAAACATTCTGCTAAGGTTTGCCAGCATAAATCTAAGGCTTCTTCTAATGGGATAGACACATCCAAACGCATGAAGCGGTTCTTAAATAAATCACCGAATTTTAATAATTTTTCATCAAATACGGATAAATCAAAAGCCATCGCTTGTTTTTGTTCTGCTTCTGTTGAACCCGCATAAAAACGGATCATGGTATTCATAATTTGTGAATGATCTTCCCGTGTTTGCGAACCAATCACATGCTGTTTTAATCGAGATAGAGAACCAAAAGGATCCAAAATTCCATCATGCAAGTAAAACTGTCCTTCCGTAATATATCCCGTATTATCAGGGACTGGATGCGTTACATCACCGCCAGGCATAGTGGTAACCGATAAAATAGTCACCGACCCCGCCCCTTTATAATCACAGGCTTTTTCATAGCGGCGAGCGAGTTGCGTATATAAATCGCCCATATAGCCACGGTTTGCAGGAACACGCTCCATAGAAATACCGACTTCTTTCATCGCATCCGCATAAGCCGTCATATCCGTTGCTAACACTAAAACGCGCTTCCCTTCTTCCACAGCAAAACGTTCAGCCACGGCTAAAGCCATATCTAACACCAATAAACGTTCGACAATAGGATCAGAGGCTAAATTGCAAAACATAACCGTTCTAGCAAAGACACCCGCTTCTTCAAATTGCGTTTTGAAGTAATGAAAATCGTCAAAAATAAGCCCTAACCCCGCAAAAATAACAATCTCTGCATCGGCTTGTATGCCTATACGCGCTAAAAAGGCATTGTATGGTTCACCAGAAACAGAAAAAATAGGTATTTTTTGGCTTTCCACCAAGCAATTAAACACATCAATCATCGGCACATTCGTGCGAATCATCTTAGAGGCCAACATACGCTTAACAGGATTTACCGAAGGACCATCAATTTCAGACTTCGGGTCATGCTCTAATTGCGAGCCGCCATCCATAGGCTCCCCTAAACTATTAAATACTCGCCCTAAGATATTAGGTGAGTAAGTCACTTTCATTGCTGAGCCTAAAAAGCGCACTGAAGCGGCATTAGATATGCCTTGTGTACCAGAAAATACCTGCAACGCAATTTGGTCACTTTCAATTTTTATCACTTGAGCTAAGGAAGAATTGTCGTTATCTTCAACGATAGCTAAATCATCAAATCGAGTCACCGCATCCGTTCCCTCCTCTGACTCAGGTACTTGTATGGTTATGATATTTCCTATAATAGATAAAATATTATGATGCTTAACCATCTGACCTATCATCTTTTACTCCCAGTTAGCATATAATTGTCCTATTCATTTATTAACGGCTACATCAGCATTTGCTAAGATTAGCAGTTTTTTGTTACAAACGTAAGCTTATTCATGTCTAAATTGATCGCCCAACAAATTACCCGCCTTCGTCACGAAATTGAAAAATATAATCAGCAGTATTATCAATTAGATGCGCCTAGTGTGACTGATGCCGAATACGATAGAAAATTAAGACAACTGCGCGCATTAGAAGAAGAAAATCCTCAACTTGCACTAGCGAATTCCCCAACACAAACGGTGGGTTCACACGTGCTATCTTCTTTTAATAAGATTAATCATGAAGTTCCCATGTTATCTCTGGATAACGTCTTCTCCGCAGATGATATTTTAGATTTTATTGAACGTATTAATAATCGTCTAAAACGCAACTTAGCACTGTCTTTTTGCGTGGAACCTAAATTAGATGGCTTAGCAATCAGCTTACTCTATGAAAAGGGCCATTTAGTTCGCGCAGCCACTCGCGGCGATGGGGCCGTGGGTGAAGATGTGACTTTAAATGTTAAAACCATTAAAAATATACCGCATCAACTAACCGGACAAAATATTCCCCTTCGATTAGAAGTCCGCGGCGAAGTGGTAATGCCTATTGCTGATTTTCAGCAATATAATCAAAATGCCTTGGCTAATGATACAAAAGCCTTTGTTAACCCTCGCAATGCAGCGGCAGGCAGTTTACGCCAATTAGACTCAAGTATTACTGCAACACGGCCTCTCGCTTTTTATAGCTATGGTATCGGTATTATTGAGCAAGGTGAATTGGCCAATAGTCACTATCAACGCTTGCAACAGTTAAAAAGCTGGGGATTACCTTTAAGTGAAGAAGTGCAACTAAAGGAAGGTGCGGAAGGTTGTTTTGAGTATTACCAGTACTTATTAGAAAAGCGTAATACGCTTGATTATGAAATTGATGGCATCGTTTATAAAATAGACGATATTGCCCTACAAGAGGAATTAGGTTTTGTTGCTCGTGCGCCACGCTGGGCAACCGCTCATAAATTTCCTGCTCAAGAAGAGCAAACTGACTTACTGGATGTCGAGTTTCAAGTAGGTAGAACCGGTGCTATTACTCCGGTCGCTATTTTAAAACCTGTTTTTGTGGGCGGCGTTACTGTCAGCCGCGCGAGCTTGCATAACGCAGATGAAATCCAACGTTTAAATATTAAGATTGGTGATACCGTTATTATTCGCCGCGCTGCGGATGTCATTCCGCAAATTGTAAAAGTTCAAGCCAGCAATAATGCAGTCAGCAAAGCGATTATTTTTCCTAGCTTATGTCCTGTTTGCCAGTCTGACATTGAACGCATAGAAGATGAAGCGATTGCACGCTGTACCGGAGGCCTATATTGCGCAGCACAACGTAAAGAAGCGATAAAATACTTCTCATCACGTAAAGCAATGAATATCGATGGCTTAGGTGAGAAAGTCGCTGAACAATTAGTTGATGCAGAACTTATTAATACCCCGGCGGATTTATTTAAGTTAAACGCTGAACAACTCATCCCTTTAGAGAGAATGGGCGCTAAAAAAGCGGAAAATTTAATTTCTGCAATAGAACAAAGCAAGCAAACACAGCTTGCTAAATTTATACTCGCATTGGGCATTAGAGAAGTTGGTGAAGCAACAGCTAAAAACTTAGCTAATTATTTTTTAACACTGCCTGCAATTCAAGAAGCGAGCACGGAAACTTTATTAAAAGTAGATGATATCGGTGAGATTGTTGCTCAGCATATTCGCCGCTTTTTTAAGCAAGCTCACAACCAAGAAGTAATTCAAAAACTATTAGATGCAGGAATTTCATGGCCTGAATTACAACGAAAATCGCAAACTGAATCTCCCTTAAAGGACAAAATTTTTGTATTAACCGGTAGTTTAGTAAAAATGGGCAGAGCAGAGGCTAAACAAGCCTTAGAAAGCCTAGGGGCAAAAGTCTCAGGCAGTGTATCTAAGAAAACTGATTATGTAGTTGCTGGTGAGTCAGCCGGTTCTAAGCTAAAGAAAGCTCAGGATTTAAATCTAGAAATTTTAAATGAAGATGATTTATTGACGCTATTATCAAATAACGAAAGCCTTTAAATAAAGCAATCAATAAACCATTCATTTAAGCGGAGTGCTATTTTTTCTTCTTAGCCTTACCTAATAAACCTTTAAATGCGCTTTTAAAATCAATAGATTCCCCATAATCCGATTTTTTTAATTTATACGGTTCTTCCTCTTTAGCTGCCACCGTAGGCTCGGCATTAGCGAGCTCTGGTTTTGCTGTATTGCTCGCAACCTTAGTAGTGGCCGGCGGTGTATTTTTAGTACTTTTTTTGCCTTTTCCAGAAAATAAAGACTTGCCTAGCCCAAATAATTTTTTACCTTTCTTTGCATTAGCTGATTTTTTTACCGGATCAACTTTTGGCTGATCTACTGCGGGCGCCGTTAAAGCTTCGTCAGAAATAATCCTTGCTGCTGGTGCTGTCATAGCAGGCTCAGGAATTGATATAGATTCCTGAGGCGTTGGTATATCCAGTTTTGGCGCGGCAATGTTACTTTCAAGTGTTTCTGAAAATGGCGTTGCTATAAATGCAGATTCTGGAGCGGGTGGTGCTGCCATAGCTACAGGTTCTACTTTTTCTGTTTCTGTCTCTATTTCAACAGGAGCAGTAATTGGGGCAACAGCGTCTTCTACTGTTACCGGAGGCTCAATAATTTCTTCCTCAAGCACTTCTTCTATTATTTCCTCAACTATTTCGGCTGTTTTTATAGGTTCAACTGTAACCGACTCTTCATTACTCTCATTTATTATAGGTGTTTGGCTAACTGTACCCATTAATGCAATTATTTCAGCTTGATTCTTTTCTAATGTACTCAACAGTTGTTGCTGTAGTTCATTTTTTTCATTTTCTTGGCGTGTTTTTTGCTCTTCTCCAGCTAATGTCAACTGAGATAATTTCTCACTCAATTCATCCATTCCTTCTTTAACAAGGCCTGCAGAGCTACTTTCAGCAACTAATTTAGCTATTTCTTCCTTATGTGTTTCTTCCAACCTTGAGGTGGCATTTTTTTCTGCACTTAAACGCTCTGTTAATTGCGCCAACATATTATCTTGTTGTTGCCATATAACAGTATCCGATATACTCTCGCTAGCACCTACCAACTGCTCACTTAAATCAAAGGTTTGTGCAACTTCTCTTATTTTTTCAACAACTTGCTGATGCCTTTCTGCTACTTTTGTTTTAAACTCAGCTGAAGCTTGCTGCTCTTCTTCCATTTGCTCTTCAGCAGTGGATAAATTGACTGCAACTGCTTTAATTTTTTGCTCTGCAGTCGTTAGATTTTTTTGTAGTTCACTTTTTTGCAACTCAGCAAGTTTTATTTTTTTCTTTAAAGAATAACTTTTAATTCCGTAAAGTAATGAAAAACAGATCCATACAGCAACAACTAATGCTGCAATAAAAATTTTATTTTCCAATACAATTAAGTACCAAACCGGAAGTAATTCTTTAATTTCAAGTAATTGTTCTTGCATAGCTATTTATCTCAATAAAATATAAGGACTCAAATATCATTTAAGTTGCTTAGAATAATTCATCTATATAAGCCGAGCATTATATCAAACTATCACTTCAATGCGGCTAATAAACTGAAAGCAAAAAAAAACCCATCAACTCAAGAGTTGATGGGTTTCTAATATGGCGTCCCCAGGGGGGTTCGAACCCCCGTTACCGCCGTGAAAGGGCGGTGTCCTAGGCCTCTAGACGATGGGG
>CBDUDV010000063.1:0-12625 GCA_965366065.1 uncultured bacterium
ATTCTATTCAACAGCAGTTGGACTCTGAATTAACGCAGATGAATATTCGTGTTTTAAATTAAAGCATATCGATCATGCGGATTTTTATCATCAAAAAAAATAATAAAAAAAGGTTTAAATTATGAAAACAATAATGACTAGTTTTTTATTTTTACTCACTATGCTTAGCGGTCATGCTAATGCTACTGAATATATTCACCGTGATCTCATGGCAAATACTTTACCCTCAGTAAAGTGTGAGACGGAAAATATCGCTAGAACAGCGGCTCAAAAACCTTATCGAGTAAAACGATATGCAAAGAAATTTTGCCAAACTCAAGGGTATGGCTGGCATTTAGAGTCGATGAAGGAACCAGGAAAAGTAGTTTGTTCTGAATGCACAAGTGAGGCTGATAAGCAGCGATGCTCCCTACAGGATGTGGTTGTTACTTGCAGACGAATCAAGCCGGGAACGGTTGGAATGTTACCAGGACGGGGGTAATTGGAAGCGGTTTTTCTTGCCTATGGTATGATATTGGCCGCTGTTTAATAAGCATGAGCAGCGTTCATTTTCCCCTTTAATTTATACTGTTAGCGAGCCATTGTTTTGATAGAGCAGGGCTGTTTTTATGAAAAAAACCAATGTCTTTGAACTAATCAGCTGTATGACAGCGCTAATTCGCTCGGAAGAACGTAAGCGCTGCTCAGAATTGAAACTGCAACTTACGCACCTTCAGGTTTTAGAATATATTTCTTTATGTAATAAATACAGTGATACGCCAGCGGCATTAGCTAATTATTTAGGTATGACGCGAGGAACCGTTTCACAAACACTCATTGTTTTAGAAAAAAAAGGCTTTTTAACTAAAGTGCAAGATACGGCTGATAAGCGTGTTTATCATTTGCAGTTAACAGTTGCCGGCGTGGATATTTTACAGCAGGCTAAACCGACCAATTTATTTGAGCAAGCAAACGATTTATTGGGCGATGATTTTTCTAGTTTAGAAGGAGAAGCGCTTTTTGTGGCCGCGTTAACGGCCTTGCAAAAAGCGAATCATTCGCAGTCTTTTGGTGTGTGTAAAACCTGTAAAAATTTTACGCAACGAGAGACAGGATTTTTTTGTGAGCTTACAAAAGAGGTTTTAAGCGGGATTGATGCAGACAAAATATGTCAGGAGCATGTGCCGCATTAAAAACTATGCTCTATGTTGATTTTGCAAAGCATTTAAAAAATTACGCAAAATTTGATCTTTACATTCGCGGTAGTGTTTGTGCGTTGGTTTACGGAAGAATGCACTGAGTTCATGTCGGCTTAGGCGAAAATCGACCGTTTCTAACAGCGATAAAATATCATCATCTTTAAAATCTAAAGCAATTTTTAGTTTTCTAAAAATAATATTATTAGTGAGTTTCGTTTCTACAGGCGGTTGAACACCTTCACGTTTACCACGGTTATTGATAATTAAACCATTTAGAAAGCTGGCTAATTCTTCATCACCCATCGATTTATAATCGGCGTCATCATCTTTTTTTAACCAATTACTGATTTGTTCACGGGTCACGCTGACATCAGCATGCGCAAATAGCTCAATCATTTCATCATCACTACAATCAAAAGTGTAGCGTATACGGCGTAAAATATCGTTATATGTCATAGTTTAATTCTCATAATAAAGGAAAATTATAGCATGCTAATAATGGACCCTAAGTAAAACTGAGAGTGATAATGTGCAATTAGCGTTATGGACGCGTTCATTTTTAGGCGGTATCTAAGTTAAACTAATGCTTTATTCGCCATTAATCTTTTTTATATGACATTACAAAAGACGATAGCTAGCAGTCGGGGAAGTGACTTAGCAAAAGAGTTAGATGAAAACAGCCGTTTGTATCAGAAAATTTTACGTGAGAACGCTGGTATTAATCAAAAAAGCCATCATCTAGTGGAGTTGGCACCATAGTTTAAACAAGCCCAGTTAATAAAATTAGATTGTGTAAGTTAGTCTTATGAATAATGGATTAAGTGAGTCGTTTGAGTGAAATTTAGTATTGGAAATTTATGACTAATAAGCAAGCTATTACCCTATTTTGTGCAGCAGTAATCTCAATGAGCACGGCTGTACTGTTAATTGAGTTTTATCAATTATTGCCAGCGATTGCATGGACGATAGCTATTACTTTATTAACGGTTATTTTGTGGGTGACCGAAGCGGTACCTATTCCTGTGGCTTCCTTAATCCCTTTTGTATTTTTTCCCTTTGCGGGAGTGTTATCCCATAAAGATGTTTCATCTGCTCTGGGAAGCCATGTCATACTTTTATTAATGGGCGGGTTTATGCTGTCTAAATCATTAGAGAAAAGTGGAGTACACCGTAGATTAGCAATTTATATGGTGAAGTTAGTGGGTGTTGACAGTGGAAAACGTGTGGTTATTGGTTTTATGGTTGCGTCCGCATTTTTAAGTATGTGGATATCCAATACGGCAACAACACTCATTTTATTGCCCATTGCATTGGCTGTTTTGCAGGGTATTGAAGATAAAACTATGGTGATGGCACTCATGCTGGGGATTGCCTATGCCGCGAGCTTAGGGGGAGTTGGGACGCCTATTGGGTCACCGCCTAATATTATATTTATTAGTATCTACCAAGAAACGGTGGGTAAAGAGTTTGATTTTATTGCATGGATGAAAGTCGGTGTGCCGGTTGTAATAGTGGGCATTCCATTAATGGCGATATGGCTAACGCGAAACATATCAACAGAATTAGTTTTTAATATACCCGAGCAAGAAGAGTGGCGATCTGAAGAAAAGCGAGTATTACTAATATTTGGTTTGGTGGCAATTGCATGGATGACTCGAAAATTATGGAGTGAATATTTTGCTTTGGGAAGTGTTGGTGATAGCACGATTGCACTATTAGGTGTGGTATTGATGTTTATTACTCCGCGTGGCGAAAAAAAGGGTGCCTTATTGGATTGGAAAACAGCAAGTAGCATCCCTTGGGGGATGTTGTTGTTATTCGCGGGTGGTATTGCCATTGCAAAGGCGTTTATGGTGTCTGGCTTAAGTGTAATGCTGGGAGGAATGCTTACAGGCGTATCAGTTTTGCCAATTTACGTATTAATATTATTGCTTTGTTTAGCCGTGGTTTTTATGTCAGAGATGACCAGCAATACTGCAACAGCAACCTTATTAATGCCAATTTTAGCAACTGCTGGCATGGCGGCGGGGATTGATCCACAAATTTTAATGATGCCTGCCGCAATGAGTGCAAGTTGTGCCTTTATGATGCCTGTTGCAACCCCGCCTAATGCAATTGTTTATGGTACCAATAAATTTCATATTAAAGAGATGGCGCGTGAAGGCTTGGTTTTAAATATTATGATGGCATTTGTGGTGAGTGGGGTTGGTTATTTTTTCTTAGCCGTTTAAAAAATTGTTACAAATAACTTGAATACAATTGAATAAACCCCATGTTAAAACTATCTTTTTTGAATGCATTAAGCGTGGAGCAGTAAATAAATGAGTAATGATCAGAATTCATCTGAAAATCAATCAGATAGCGATTTGATTGAAGAAGTTTTAGAGCAAGTAGCAGAGTTAGATACTGAAACAGAAGAAAATGAAGCAACAATAGAATCCGAAGCCTCCGAGCTTTCTGTTGAAGAATTACAAAAGCAATTAGCTAAAGCTGAGCAAAAAGCAGCAGATAACTTAGATAAAGCTTTACGTGTACAAGCTGAGATGGAAAATCTTAAGCGTCGTACGCAAAAAGATTTAGACAGTGCTCATAAATATGGTTTAGAGAAATTTGCTAAAGAATTATTATCGGTGATTGATTCTTTAGAGTTAGGTATTCAAGCTGCAACGAGCGATGTACCTGAAGTTTTGAAATTAAAAGAAGGCAGTGAGTTAACCATTGCTCAGTTTGAGTCTGTTTTTGCTAAATTTAATATAGAAGCGATTAACCCTGTAGGTGAAGCATTTAATCCAGAATTTCACCAAGCAATGACGATGGTTCCTTCTCCTGATGCAGAACCGAACTCAGTTATTAATGTATTTCAAAAAGGTTATGTTTTAAATGGCCGCTTGATTCGTCCTGCAATGGTTGTGGTTGCACAAGCGGTTGCAGGGGAAGATTCATCAAAAATTGATGAACAGGCTTGAAAACAAAAAATTTAACCTTATATCAGGTTCAACTTTTAAAAATAATATAAACCTTTTTGGAGCTTTTCATGGCTAAAATGATCGGAATTGATTTAGGAACAACTAACTCTTGTGTTGCTGTTCTGGAAAACGGCACTTCACGTGTAATAGAAAATAGCGAAGGCGCACGTACTACACCTTCTATCATCGCTTTTACAAAAGACGATGAAGTATTAGTAGGACAAGCGGCTAAACGCCAAGCAGTTACTAACCCAGAAAATACATTATTCGCAATTAAGCGTTTAATTGGTCGTCAATTTAAAGATGATGCAGTACAAAAAGACATCAAAATGGTGCCTTATAAAATTGTACCTGCTGAAAACGGCGATGCATGGGTTGAGTGTCATGGCAATAAAATGGCGGCACCTGAAGTTTCATCACGTGTTTTAATGAAATTAAAAAAAGATGCAGAAGCATTTTTAGGTGAAGAAGTAACCGAAGCGGTTATTACTGTTCCTGCTTACTTTAATGACTCACAACGCCAAGCAACAAAAGATGCAGGTCGTGTTGCAGGTCTTGATGTTAAACGTATCATCAACGAGCCAACGGCTGCGGCATTAGCATTCGGTATGGATAAGCCTGAAGGCGATTCTACTATTGCTGTTTACGATTTAGGTGGTGGTACTTTTGATATTTCAATTATTGAAATTTCTGAAGTCGAAGGCGAGCACGCTTTTGAAGTACTATCAACCAATGGTGATACATTCTTAGGTGGTGAAGATTTTGATTTACGTATTATTGAATTTTTAGTTGCTGAATTTAAAAAAGATAATGGCATTGATTTACATAATGATCCATTAGCACTGCAACGTTTAAAAGAAGCGGCAGAAAAAGCGAAAATTGAGCTTTCTTCAGCAGAAGCAACAGATATTAACCTACCTTATGTAACAGCTGATGCATCAGGCCCTAAACATTTAAACGTGAAATTAACACGTGCTAAATTAGAGTCTTTAGTAGAAGATTTAGTTGAACGTACTAAAGGCCCTTGTGTTACTGCTCTAAAAGATTCTGGCTTATCAGCATCAGAAGTTGACCATGTTATTTTAGTCGGTGGTCAATCACGTATGCCGAAAGTACAAGAAATGGTTAAGAGCATTTTTGGTAAAGAAGCACGTAAAGATGTTAACCCTGATGAAGCGGTTGCATTAGGTGCGGCGATTCAAGCGGGTGTATTAGGTGGAGATGTTACTGACGTTTTATTATTAGACGTAACGCCTTTATCGTTAGGTATTGAGACGATGGGTGGTGTAATGACTAAACTGATCGATAAAAATACTACGATTCCTACTAATGCAGCGCAAACGTTCTCAACTGCAGAAGATAATCAAGGTGCGGTAACGGTTCATGTCTTACAAGGTGAGCGTGAAGTTGCAGCAGGAAATAAATCTTTAGGTCGTTTTGATTTAGCGGATATTCCACCAGCACCTCGTGGAACACCACAAATTGAAGTAGCTTTTGATATTGATGCGAATGGTATCTTAAACGTATCGGCAAAAGATAAAGCGACAGGTAAAGAACAATCTATCGTGATTAAAGCATCAAGTGGTTTATCGGATGAAGAAGTGGATCGCATGGTAAAAGATGCAGAAGCACATGCTGAAGAAGATAAAAAAGTCACTGAATTAGTTTCTGCTCGTAACACAGCAGAAGGTATGATCAATGCAACTGAAAAATCTTTAACTGACCTTGCTGAGCAAGTGACTGATGAAGAAAAAACAGCGATTGAAGCGGCGATTGAAGAGCTAAAAGAAGTGCTTAAAGGCGATGATAAAGACGCAATTGAAGCTAAAACTACGGCTTTAACTGAGTTATCAGGCAAACTAGCTGAGCGTGCTTACGCACAACAAGCCGGTGATGAAGGCGCGGCAGATGGTTCTGAACAAGCGGCACCAGAAGCAGACGATAGCGTTGTTGATGCTGAGTTTGAAGAAGTAAAAGAAGACGATAATAAATAATTTATCGTTTTAATAAATGCGGTGGTATAGCGCTGCATTTGCATAAATAAACACGCCTCGTCATGGATGAAATCTGTGATGGGGCGTTGTTGTAAACTATATAGATAATTAAAATGAGGTACAGGTGTTTAACTTTTTAAACGAAAAGCTAAACACCTGCATCTTATGACAAAGAATTAATTTTTTATCAGGGTGTGGACTGAAAAATGGCAAAACAAGATTTTTATAAATTACTAAGCATTGATAAAAATGCCAGTGAAGCAGAGATAAAGAAAAGTTATCGTAAGATGGCGATGAAATATCATCCTGATAGAAATAAAGATAAACCGGAAGAAGCTGAAAAACAATTCAAATTAATTAAAGAAGCTTACGAAGTTTTATCAGATCCTAAAAAACGCTCAGCTTATGATCAATTTGGTCACGCAGGCGTAGATAATTCAGCAGGTGGCGGTCAAGGTGGTTTTGGCGGTGGCGAAGGCTTTGGTGATGCATTTGGCGATATCTTTGGTGATATCTTTGGCGGTGGCGGAGCAGGGGGTGGCAGAGGTCGTCAGCGTAGCAGCGTACAGCGCGGAGCAGATCTACGTTATAACCTAGAGCTTAGCTTAGAAGAAGCCGTTGCGGGTACCGATGCAAAAATTCGTGTTCCTGTGTTATCAACCTGTGGCGAATGTAGTGGTTCAGGTGCTAAGAAAGGCTCAAAACCAGTTACTTGTTCAACTTGTCAAGGGCATGGACAAGTTAGAATGCAGCAAGGTTTCTTTTCTGTACAGCAAACCTGTCCAACGTGTCATGGACAAGGGCAAGAAATTAAAGATCCTTGTGGTAAATGTCATGGACAAGGGCGCGTACAAGAAAATAAAACACTGTCGGTTAAAGTGCCTGCAGGCGTTGATAACGGAGATCGCATTCGCCTGGGTGGTGAAGGTGAAGCCGGCGCACAAGGTGGACCAGCAGGCGATTTATACGTACAAATTCAAGTAAAAGATCATGCAATCTTTACGCGTGATGAAGCGAACTTGTACTGTGAAGTCCCCATTAGTTTTCCAACGGCATGTTTAGGCGGCGAATTAGAAGTTCCAACGCTGAGTGGTAAAGTTAAACTAAAAATTCCTGCAGAAACACAAACAGGTAAATTATTTAGGTTACGTGGTAAAGGTGTGAAGCAGGTTCGTGGTGGTGCGGTGGGTGATTTAATGTGCCGTGTACAAATTGAAACACCAGTAAAGCTAACCAAAGATCAGAAAGCCATAGTAGAGGATTTTCGCGAGTCTTTATCAGATGGCGGTAAAAAGCATAGCCCTCAAGAGCATTCTTGGGTGGGTGGTGTAAAAAGCTTTTTTGATAAATTAACAGGCTAATAAAATGATTAGAATTGCTGTTGTTGGTGCCTCAGGGCGCATGGGCTTATGCTTGATTAAAGCCGCTGAACTCTCAGATAAAACTGCACTAAGTGTGGCAATCTCGCGTGCTGGTAGCGAAGCGATTGCGCGTGATGCGGGTGAAATTGCAGGCATAGGGCGTTTAGATATTAACATAGGTGATGATTTATCAGCTGTAATGGATGAGTTTGATGCATTAATTGACTTTACACGCCCTGATATATCAATGGAATATATTGAGCTATGTCGCCAAGCAGGTAAAACAATCATCATTGGTACAACCGGCTATTCTGAAGCGCAAAAAGCTAAAATGGCTGAAGCAGCAAAAGATATGGCTATTGTCTTTGCGCCAAATATGAGTGTCGGTGTGAACTTATCGCTTAAATTGTTAGAAATGACAGCAAAAGTGATGGGGGATTATACCGATATCGAAGTCATCGAAGCACATCACCGTCATAAAGTAGATGCGCCTTCAGGTACTGCTTTACGCATGGGCGAAGTGGTTGCGGATGCATTAGGACGTGATCTAAAAGACTGTGCTATCTACGGACGGGAAGGTGATACGGGCGAACGTGACCGTAAAACCATTGGTTTTTCAACCATTCGTGCCGGTGATATTGTCGGTGAACATACCGTTATGTTTGCTGATGAAGGTGAGCGTGTAGAAATCACCCATAAAGCGACGAGCCGAATGACCTTTGCAAATGGCGCGGTACGTGCAGCGGTTTGGTTAAAAGATCAAAAAAATGGCTTGTATGATATGCAGGATGTTTTAGGTTTAAAAAATATGTAAGGCTGTTGTGGGGCGTAAGATTAAGTAAAGCTTACGCCCTATGCCACTTAGATTAGGTGATACTGAATAGGTAGCATTTCTACTCAGCCTGCGAAACTCGAGCTTGCTCAAACGTTGCCATTTGTTGGTGTAACAAACAAGCAGAGCGTAATAAAGGCAGTGCAACTGCTGCACCACTGGCTTCACCTAGACGCATATTCAAATTCAATAAAGGCTCAGCTTTTAATTCATTTAAAATAAGAGCATGCCCTTGTTCTTGAGATTGATGTGAAAAGATTAACCACGGTTTGAGTTCTGGGTTGATGCGCGTTGCGACTAATGCGGCAACACTGCAAATAAAACCATCCACTAAAATAGCTAAACCACTTTGTGCGGCGGCTAGATAAGCGCCGACTAAAGCCGCAATTTCAAAGCCACCAAAATACTCTAAAGTCGTTAGTGGCGTATTTTCAATCTCTGAAAATTTATTTAGCGCTTGTTGGATAATTAAGGTTTTTTCTTGGATTTTATCATTATCTAAACCCGTTCCAGCACCGGTTAGTTTGGGGGCATTCAACTTAAGCAAGTGGCAAGCAACTGCTGTTGCACTACTGGTATTGCCTATGCCCATTTCTCCTGCGATAAAAATATCACTTTTATGCTGTATTGCACGAGCAACCGCTTCTTTTCCAGAGAGCAAAGCTTTTTCTAAATCTGCTTTTGTCATCGCGGCTTGGTGCAGAAAATTAGCTGTTCCAAACGCAATTTTTCGGTGAATAATATCCAAATCACCTAAAGGGGTAACAACACCAACATCAATCACTTCTAAATGCGCTAGGCTTTGTTTTGCGAGTACATTGATAGCCGCGCCGCCATGTACAAAATTCTTAATCATTTCTGCGGTAACGGATTGTGGAAAGGCAGAAACACCTGCATTTGCAATACCATGGTCTGAGGCAAAAATACTAACCCAAGCTCTATCAACCGAAGGCATTGCTCGCGATTGTAAAGAAGCTAGCTTGACTGCTAGCTCTTCTAATTTCCCTAAGGAGCCTGCTGGCTTTGTTAATTGCTGTTGACGTGTAATGGCGGCTATTAGGTAGCGTTGATCGGGTGATGGAATAGGGTTCTGTAACCAACTCATTATTGTTTTAACGCCTGTGCGAGCCCCGCAGTGATTAAACTAACATGAGAGCATTGTTGCGCTAGTTGTTGATGTAAACGTCCCGCTTCATCCACAAAACGGCGGCTCATTTTATCCATTGGTGTTACACCTAAGCCCACCTCATTACTGACTAAAGCAATATCGGCATCAAGGCGTAATAGCCCACTTAATAAAGCCTGTTTTTGTTGTAAGAAAATATCTTCCTGGTAATTACCTTCAGCATCAAACAAAATATTGCTTAACCATAAGGTAAGACAATCGACTAATAAAAAATACCGTGGGTTATCATATTCAGCCAAGGTATCAGCTAAAGCAATAGGTTCTTCTACAGTCACCCAGTAGCGTGGACGATCTTCTTTGTGGCGGGCAATACGTTCGCGCATTTCTTCATCGCCTGCTGTTCCGGTCGCAATATAAATGACTTCTTTTTTGCTAGATTTAGCAAATTGTTCGGCATAATTACTTTTGCCTGAGCGTGCGCCGCCTAAAATAAGATGTTGCATAGTTTAATTGTCCTGTAAACGTACAGCTAACACATCACACTTAGCGTGATGTAATACACCATTTGCCGTAGAGCCTAAAAGTAATGCAAAGCCATGTCGCCCATGTGAGCCGACAACAATAAGGTCAGCATTCTGTTCCTCTGCTGTTGTCACAATCTCTAAAGGCGCACTGCCCATTTCTAAAAATTGTTGCTGCTCAGGAATATTCAAGCTTGCACTGAGTTCAGCTAATTGTTTTTTTGCAGAAGTCATTAATAGCTCATTCAGGTCCATATCGAAAGGGATAATTGGACCATAGGTAGTATCGCTAATAGGCAAGTTATCAATAATATGCACAATACTTAATTTAGCTTGATGTTGCCCCGCCAGTTGCTGGGCTTTTTGCGCGACTGCTGAGCCATGTTCAGAAAAATCTGCGGCCAATAAAATATGTTGGTAATTAGTCATCTTAATCTCCTAACAATAAGGTATATAAGAAATATACGCTGATTAGATGTGCGTGGCTATGTCTATAGAGTGTTAGTTTAATCTTCAGTCTCAAGTTGTTCACTGAGTTCCATCCATTCTAATTCAGTTTCTTCTAAGGCTATATCAACCTGTGCCTTTTCTAAGAGAATTTTTTTAAGTTTCTCTTTATTATCTTCATCATAAATAGCACTATCAGCGAGTTGCTCTTCAAACTCTTTTTGTTGAGTATGGTATTTTTCTAGGTTTCTATCTGCCTTTTTTAAGGCATCATACAAAGGTTTAAGCTTTTTACGACGCTCGGCATCAAGCTTACGTTGTTCTTTTTTATTAGCAGAAGGGCTGGTTCCTATGCTTTCTAAAGGCGCATTGGCGAGTAGTTTTTGTTCATTGAGCCAAGTACGGTAATCATCTAAATCACCATCAAAAGCAGTGACGCTACCATTAGCGACTAAATATAGTTCGTCGGTCACAGAGCGGAGCATGTGTCTATCATGCGAAATAATGATGATCGCACCTTTGTAATCTTGCAAAGCCATGCTGAGTGCATGACGCATTTCGAGATCAAGGTGATTGGTTGGCTCATCCAATAATAATAAATTTGGGTTTTGGTAAACTAACAAAGCCAGTACTAAACGCGCTTTTTCACCACCTGAAAAAGGCTCTATCGGGTCAAAGATTTTATCGTCTTTAAAGTTAAATCCCCCTAAGAAATTTCTTAACTCTTTTTCTGTGGCCTTAGGGTTTATTTTTTGCAGGTGCCAGATAGGATTCATATCTAAATGCAGTTGCTCTAATTGATGCTGCGCAAAATAACCGAGTTTTAAAGTATTGGCATGCTGAACGATTCCCGACGTGGCTTCTAATTCATTAGCGAGTACTTTTATTAAGGTTGATTTACCTGCTCCATTAGGCCCAAGCAAACCTATGCGAGCGCCGGGTGCAATAAATAGATCGACATTTTTTAAGATGGGCGATTCGCCATAGCCAATATCAACTTCTTCCAACTTAATCATTGGTGTAGGTAACTTTTCTGGAGTCGAAAAACTAAAGTTGAAAGGGGAGTCTACATGCGCTTGCGCAATAATTTCCATGCGCTCTAGCGATTTTATGCGGCTTTGTGCTTGTTTAGCTTTAGTGGCTTGGGCGCGAAAGCGGGTGATATAACTTTGGATATGTTCAATTTCGCGTTGCTGTTTTACAAAGGCAGTTTGCTGTTGTGATAATTTTTCAGCACGCATTTTCTCAAAGCTAGAATAGTTACCGGTATATATTGTGGCAACTTGGTGTTCGATATTGACGATATGGTCGGTGATGGTATCTAAAAATTCACGATCATGTGACACCAATAATAGTGTGCCGGTATATTTACACAGCCAATCTTGTAGCCAAATAACCGCATCTAAATCTAGGTGATTGGTTGGCTCATCGAGTAATAAAACATCAGAGCGACACATGAGTGCTTGCGCTAAATTTAAGCGCATACGCCAGCCTCCCGAAAAAGAACTAACGGGGTGGGTTTCTTGGCTGGTTTTGAAGCTTAGACCATTCATTAAGCGAGCAGCTCTCACTCTAGCAGTATAACCGCCAATAACTTCCATTTTGCTGAACAGTTCCGCTTGTTTGATACCATCGTCTGATTGTTCTGCTAAGCTGATTTCTTTTTCTAGTCTACGCAGCTCTTGATCGCCATCAATAATATATTCAATCGCGGCTTGGTCTAATGCGGGCGTTTCTTGAGCAACATGCGCAACTTCTAAATTAGGAGGCATGGTAAAATCACCTTCATCTGCTTGTATTTCATTGCGTAATAGAGCAAAAAAGCTGGATTTTCCTACGCCATTTGCGCCGGTAATACCTACTTTTTGGCCTTTGTGTAAGGTAAAGCTGGTATTGGCAAATAAAACACGTGTGCCGCGACGTAGCGCGATATTTTTAAAACTTAGCATAGATGAATTGATTAATGATAAATAAGAAACCGCATCCTGTTTTTAAACCGCAGGATCGTTATTTTGTAGATGAAAGTGGCTGGTGGTTTTTTACGGTCGATAGAATTAGCGGGCCATTTGAGACTAAATCTATGTGTGTTGATGCGTGTCGCTTATATATACAAGCGCGTGATGTTGCGCTGAGTTTTGGGGGTAATTAATCTGCACTACTACAATAAAGTAGCAGTACAGGGTAAATATTAACCATACAG
>CBDUDV010000064.1:0-12295 GCA_965366065.1 uncultured bacterium
GCACGCTGAGGATGATCTAGTTGATTTATTTCGGAAATGAACTCTAAAAACTCGGGGGCTTTCATGACAATCTCCTGTATTTATTGGACTAAATTAACTTATACGCCCTTGGTGTATATAATTCCACACTTAACGGTGACATAGCCTAAATATTAGCTGTTATAAAATCTGTTTCAGCGGTACTAATCTGTATTTGAGAGATTAGCTGATCGTCTGCATACTCAAATTGTAATTTAGGGGTTTTAAATCTCAATTCATGCTGCACGCTATCATTTTCCCCAACACGCACCAAGCCATCGACAATATTCGCATTTATATTAGCGCTAAGCGCTTCGTTAAAAAAGGATAACTGCCCCTTTGCCGATAACGCACCTAAAAGAGATAAGCCTTCTGGCAGCCAATGTTGAGCCAGTGTTAAAGGAACCTCAGATAAATCAAAGTTTGCTTCATAAGCCCGCTCTAACTCACCTTTTGCAAAGACACACACACGAGCACTCGCCTGCACTAGGCAACTATTATCTAATTCAAATTGTGACTGCTGTTTATGTGGCTGCAAAACTAACTGTGTTGGTTCAGCTAACTGCCATTTTTTGAACTGTATCTTCTCAATCCACAGTTCATTCACTTGTGCTATCCACTGCGGCTGATCCCAACGCCCATCAACACGCAAGTGCAAGTCAGCTAAACTCGACTGTAAATCCAACAAAATTTTATGCGCTTGTTGATTACCGTTTACTTGCAAATTAAAGTGTTCAATTTCATGCTGCTGTACTTTCACCCCATACGCACTAAGCTCTAGCGTTGATTGCTGTTGCGACGCATGTTGATACTGCACAGAAAACTTAGCTTGTTGTGATTCAAAGCTATCCGGTTGCTCGTACTTATAACCTGCGCCTATAGAAATATGATCATGTCGTGAATGCGCAAACGGAATAATATAGGCTGACTCAACACTAGAAAGTACTTCTGATGCTTCAGCACCGAATGAAAAATGGTGTCCTTGCTTATTTAGGCGGCGATTTAGATAACCAAAATTACCCAGCGGCCCAATATCTGTCCCATAACCTAAGCCTATACTGAAATCATGTATTTTTGCAGGCGTTAAAACGATATCAATGGGCACAATCGTGTTTTCGATATGATCCATCGCGGGTTTAATCTCCGCATGGCTATAATAAATACTGTTCGCTAAAGCATTATAAGTTTTAGCCAGCCTTTTACTGGAATAATAATCCCCTTCTTTTATCAGCTGATAGCGCTGTACAAAATGGGGGTCTAATATCGCCTGTGTTATCGTCACTTTCCCAAAACGATGACGCGGCCCAGAATCCATGACTAAGCTAATCTCAGCTTGGTTTTTCTCAACATAAACCTGTAAGGATTTTGTTACCCATTTAGCCTGTAAATAACCCTTTTCCAACATCCATGAATGCAGGCTTTGTTTGATTTTTTCATATGCAGCATGATTCAGCACATCCCCCTGCTTAAGAGGCAGATTGGCCAATATTTTTTTAAGCACCGGATGCTGTTCAGCCTCACCGATAATCTGCAGCTTTAATTGCTTAACAATAACCGGCTCACCGGCAGAAACAGTAAATTCCGCGTCCCAGCAATCATCAGTAAAGCTCAGTTTTTTGTTAATTGTTTCATGGTAATAGCCCAATGCACGTAAGGCTTTATCAATATCCTTATCCGCTTGTTTAAATAATTTTTCTACCCGCCATTTTGGCGTAGTGCATTGCTCGGCCGACAGCGCTAAAAAAGAGCGCACATTACTTTCTTGTGCACTATTAAGCCCTTGAATATTAATATCAGGAGTCCCTGCCTTAACGATGAAGGAAGTTAGGCATAGCAGCAAACCGATCAAACTAAGAATTAAATGCATACCACCATGTATCAAAAAAATTGACTAAAGCATTGTAAAAATAACATGATAATACTGATTTCACTCTAAAAGAGAATATTCTGCTTATTGCTCCCTTAAATAAAGCCAGTAAAACTAAATAATTGCCACTATGAGCTTATTACAAACAATGTACCTTATCTATTCTCCCTGCGTAGAAGATAAACTTGATCAATTACTCGCTCACCCACTGATTATAGAAAAAGGGTTAGAGCTACATCAGGTTAAATTAGCGGACATTTCTTCCATTCATAGCAATGAGTCACTAAACCATGCGCTGTTATGGATAAAACAAGAAGATTATCCAGAGGTTTTATTATTTGCTGATCAACAACACATGTCTCTTGGTTTTTTACCGATAGAAAATGACACAGATAATCAATTTTATAAAAACTTAGATTTACCGCGTGATTTCGACGCCTGTTTAGAAGTCGCCCTACATGAAGAGCCTTTCTTTATCGATATCATCGCCTGTAACGGTGAAATCGTCACCAATGGAGTGAACTTAGAAAGCCAAACAGCAATGATTGAATTCATCGGTGATAGTAATGAATACAAAGGCTGGCATAAACTTGAGTTCAAAATAAAACGTTTTATACATGCTTTTTCTCTAACACCACACCCCGTTACGCTGATTACTGCAAAAGGAAAAACAGTCTCAACCGCGATTACCGGCATGGTGCTATTGGATTTACATAAGGGAGGTGCACTAGTTAACTTATTTAAAGAATCTGTTTCATTAAAAGACCAACGAATTTCTGTCGCACTATTTGCGCCACACTCTATTTTAGATTATCTAAAGCTCTCATCATCGACGCTATTTTCAACGCAACACAAAGCCTTGCCGCAACAGTTAGGCTATATACGTACTGCCTCGCTCACTATAAAAACGCCAATTGACACACATTACCTGGTTAATAACAAACCACTCACAACACGTGAACTCTTTATAGAAACACTGGCCGAAGGCATCCGCGTTAATGCAGGGAATGAATTTCGTGAGAGACAACAATACGGCGACGACAAAGAAAATGTTATTTGCGAACAATTACCACAACAAGAAAGCCGCATTAAATATCTGAGTAAAACACTGCCTTTCTTTCCGCACGCTTTAGAATCTGATTTCAAAGAGCTATTTTTAGCCTTAAAAGAAAGCTCTAAAATCAGTAGTACTTATATTTTATTGATGATTCTTAGCGCTTTATTAGCCACCTTAGGATTATTTTTAAACAGCCCGTCTGTCGTTATTGGCGCTATGGTATTAGCTCCCCTAATGTCACCCATTATTTCACTCTCAATGGGATCACTACGATCAGATACTGAGCTCACTCGAAACTCCATCGTCACCTTACTCAGCGGTATGTTGATCGCGCTGTCCTTATCCGCATTAATGGCGTATTTATTACCTTTTCAAGATGTCACTAATGAAATAGAAGGACGTTTACATCCCTCGACACTCGATTTGCTGGTTGCCATACTTTCCGGTATTGCCGGTGCTTTTGCAAATGCCCGAGAAAATATCGCGAAAAGTTTACCCGGCGTTGCCATTGCGGTTGCCTTGGTTCCTCCCTTATGTGTTTCTGGCATCGGTATCGGCTGGTTAAATAGTGAAATATTTTACGGTGCCATGCTATTATTTTTAACCAACTTAATCGGCATTATTTTAGCCGCCGGTTTATCTTTTATGGTGATTGGTTTTGCACCCTTTTCACGTGCAAAAAAGGGGATCTTTATTTCATTCCTGATGGTTGCATTAATCTCCATACCGCTGGTCTTATCTTTTTCTAAGATGCAGAAAATTGCAGTGGTAAAAAAACAACTGCTCAGCCAGAATTATCAAATCAATGGCCAGCAGCAACAATTACGCAATATTAAAGTACGCTTGGGAGAGCCAGTAAGAATTAGTGGTGATTTAATTAGTACACAAATACCCAACACGCCAATGATGGCTTTATTTGAAGAGCATATTTCTCAAAAATTAGGCTACCCCGTTAGTGTCGATTTTTCTGTACGTTTAGTGACAAAAAACTACTTTAAGCCGCCGGTTATAAAACCAGTACAACCTTAAGTTTTTTCTTTTCACTCTCCGTTTCATGCAACACTAAAGATCAAAGTAGCAGTCAGCGCGAAAACGCATATAACCCAATGGTTTTTATAATATTTATATAGATTCCGGACAGAAAACAAGCGTAAAACATTAATGCTATAATCAACCACAAACAACCTTATACACTAATTAGACAAGCCAATGATTAATATAAATTTAAACAATGAGTTAAGTCGTGCTATTGAAAATATGGCATTACACCAACATCAGCCAGTTGAAAAGATTATCAATGATGCGCTTATTGAAAAGCTTGAAGATTACCGTGACATTAAAGCAGCAGAACAGATGTTAGAGGAAATTGATAGTGGTTTAGAAGAGCTTATTCCATGGGAGCAGGTAAAGGCTGAGCTTAATGATGTGGACAATTAAGCTAACTAAAAAATCAGCAAAGGCTTTAAAAACTTTCGATAATTCCGCCAAAAATAACATAGAAAGATTTATTGATAAATTAATTGAGTCTGATAACCCAAGATCAGCAGGCAAGGCATTGCAAGGAAGCCTTAAGGGCTTATGGCGTTATAGGATTGGAGATTATCGTTTAATCTGCCAGATACAAGACAATGAGTTAATCATTTTATTAGTAGAAATAGGGCATCGTAAAAACATCTATAAATAACCCTAATTAAAAACTTTAAGCCTTCCATTAGAGATTAAAGGGTAGCCAGCTTGATGTGTAAGACACCGAGAATACGCTTATGAATACCGATCAAACAGACTTCTGCTTTCAACAGTTGCACATTGATGTTGCACGTAATGCAACTGACGACTTCAACCTGTTCCATGACCCACATAAATGGCATCATATCCGCAACAATCCTTTTGCAGGCCCTATTGTTATGGGTTTTCAGCTTGAATCTTTAGTGGAAAAACAAATCGCTCAGTATCGCATTCAAAATAATGAACAAACACTTATCACCGAGCACGACTTACGTTTTAGCAATTATCAATTTAGCTTTGCTAACGCAGTCAAAGCGGAAGAAATCGTCAATATTGCTATAAAAAAAACTCAATTCAAAGAAACTGAACAAGGCGCAGTACTGAGTAACCGCATATCAATCAAAGCCAATAACAAACTTGCTATGATGGGCTATAAAAAAGAATCAAATACCGCCCAGTATTTAGCTGAAGCAGATTTTTCTACTTTCGGTGATTTAAAAAACTTACCTGACCGTCACTACACGCAAGCAGGCCAATTCTTTCTAAAGCGTAAATATATAACCACCAGTAATGCTAAAAACTTCTTATGCGGTTCTTTTATCGATCAATCTTTATATTTTGACGAACTCAATAATAAAACAGAATTCCCAGAAATATTTTTCTGTAGTTTACTCTCCAGCGCCTTACTGGAAAAAGCCTTAAAAAATAACCATGATTTCGAACAAAACCCGATGGTTTATACTAGCCATAAAATCTCTTTAGACCGCAGTTTATTAAGTCAATTAAAAAGTAATGATGCACTGCATATTTTAGTCAGAGAGCTAGAAGATGAAACTGACACTTATGAATGTTACGGTTTAATGCATGATAATCAAATACTTTTTCGCGGACTTATTGGGCTAACGTCTTTGCAAAGTATTTTAAAAGCAAAGTAACGACTTTAAATATTATGCCTAAATAGTTCAAGGGACAGCCAGCTTAACCTATCGGATCAAATTAGCCGCCCCCTGTGTTTTACATTACATCAGAACTTCCGCTGCTTTTTGCGCCATAATATCGTGCACCACTTTAGTCGGATGTATCCCATCCCAAAATAAATAAGTATCCGGTTTTTTACATGTGAACGGTGCTACATTGGGTGTTACACAAGCCTGTTCAGTATTGATAATCCCATAATCTGAAGGATCAGCAATAATATTATTGAGTAACGCATAAAGGTCCAAAGTCCTTATATCCATATCCGGTAATGTATTTAAAACCGCTTGTAATTGTGCCAAATTAGAATTAAACCCTTCTGTCAAAGCATTTGCTGCATTGATAATAATCCCTACGCCGCCAAATTGAATATCAAGCATTTTTACTGCGGGTGTTGCGCCAACGGCAGGAATATTCACAAATAGAAAATTGCGTGCCCCTTGAGCATATAGCACTTGTACAGCATTACTAATATTATTCAATGCCACCGCAATGACAGAAGGATCCTGAGTAACTAATGCATCACGGACATCATTACCGCCTAATTCAAATACAAATAAAGTACTCTCTGACGCTGCTGAAAAATCTTGCTGATACACAGCTAACTGATCGGCCAAATTAAAGCGACAAGGGTAATCTACCGCTCTCGCGCCACCAACAGCATAGTTGCTAGCTTTAATGTCGATATTTCTTAATGCTGGCCGCGTGCTTCCGGACAAGCCCTGACCTCGGGTAAACTGCTCTACCCATGTAGCGCCATTACTAACATGATGCCCACCTTTAGCATAACTACCATCAGGAACAAGCAGCGCATCTAGTCGATCATAGGGAGGAACATTAGCTGGCGTTCCTAGACTACACGTTTCATCAAAGCCAAAACGTACAGGATTAGAAAGCAAAATAAAGGCGTTACCCGAGTCGCTTAAACTCGAACCAAATACCACAACTCTCTCAAACTGGCTTTTTTTAGCATACGTAAGCGGTGAAAAAAGCAAACAGCTAGCGAACGCAATAACCAAATAATTGATACTCTGTAAATACTTTACTGATTTAATATTAACCTCTGTAAATTTTATTAATTATTCACTATAAAAGAATCAAAATCGATAGACTTTGAAACTTAAACAGCACGGTAAAATAAGTAAATTTTGGAGACTTTAACTACCCCTAAGATACTCTAGTTTAAGTGGGTTGGATCTATCTAAATGCTCAATTATAGATAAATCATCAGTTTTTAAACTGTCATCAGCTAAACGGTCACCCACTTTCGTCCCTTAAGAAATACGCTTTGTTTATGATTTATTCAAGGCGGTTTAAATAATATGTCCGAATAATTTAAGGTTAAGTATTTATACCCTGGCGACAATTTATACCAACCCCAATAAAAAAATGCTGTTATTCTCATCATCTCCGCATGCTCTTAGCGAGGGTCTTCTGCGGTCACAAAGATTCCTGCTATAAGCATAGGATGACGCATTTTTTAAAATCATGAGTTCAATTATGAAATTATTGGGATTAGTATTACTTTATTCTGTACTAAATTTAAGAGAAAAAATCGAAATATGAGTGTGTTAATTTTACAGATCATTATTAAACAATGGGATAAAAGCCAAAGAACAGCGGAACATGAAGCCTTGCGCGCTAATATACCCGACAAGTACGCGCTCACTTCTGAGTCTGCCGTTTATGTTTTTGATAAACACTGCGTTATAGACCAGCAGGGTGATGATATTCAGGGCAATCGGCTTAAGTATTTTAAAGATGCTGAAGGACAAATAATATTTGATCGATTTCAAATTAATAGCGATAACATGATTAGCTACCTTGGCGCTCAATCGGCGCAAGCGCCTATTTGTATCGGCTCTCTTGATAAACAATGGATTCAATGTAAATATAACGGCCGATATAGCATCTTCGAGTCTGAGCTATTTTATTGGCTTTATGAAGAAGTCACTGTGAATGCTATTTGTATTGATGAGTTCAATGAAAATGTATTTTTAAAGTCTGAACCAGCCATTATTTATGACGATTTTATTGAGTTGGATAAGAAGAAAAAGGCATGAATTAAGCGGGTTACGTGTTTGCGTTGCTTATCTAGCCCTATTTCATAGGGTACAGCGGAATACCTAAATAATCAAGCTGGCCGACCCCTTGATACTTGTTTATCCCATCGAACAGAAGCATATAATGCTGCTGAAATTTGCATTGTAGGCATAGCACTACCTACTTTATTCAAACGAAATAGATTGTATATTGTATTTTTCATAAGACGCATAGTTTCACTATGATGCGATTTAATTTCTTCATCAGAAAAAGTTATCTTATTTTCTCTTTCAATAATTAACACCATCATTTTCGCTAGATCTTCCTTGTAAACATCAACTATTCCTCCAACTTCATTTAAAAACATTTGCTGAAAACTACTTGCTTCATGCTGATGTTTTAATTTTCCTTCATTTAAATTATTTCCAAAGGTGAAATTAAGAAACTTTCTCAAAAACTCAGCCCCTTTCATATCCTCCAGTATTTGCAATAACGATTTATTCCACATTTCGTCTACAAATGATTTTTGCAATATTAAATTTTCAGCTTTGTTTAATGAAGAAAGACTACAAGTATTGAATCCGAGAATATAAGAAAACTTTGTCCAAACAAGTTCTTTAGTATCATGAACAGGTTTCCCGGTTGTCTCCGCCCAGAAATTCATTACCTCCAACATAACTCGTTCATCAAAATTTATTAATGAAATTCCATTTGATAACTTATCAATTAAGGTTACCGTTGCAATAAGTGTATTAATATCGGTTTGTTTCAAAACTTCAATAAATACATCTTCACTAATTGGAAAAATACACTTATTATTTTCATTTAAAAACTCTGAAATTTTTAATAGCTCTGTAACTTGTAGATCTTTATCAGGAAATAAAATAGCATCGCGAAGTAAAACCCAAAATTTAGTGTCTAAATATATAACTTTTTTATTAATAACATTGCCTGAAAGCTCTAACCGTAAATATTTATAATAATTTTCAAGTGTTTGTTCTGGATTGTTTCGATGAAAATCAATTGTGCTTTCAGATTTCAATTTAAGTCCATTAGTGGCTAACACCGCGGTGACTGGCGGTTTTCCTTGGTAATGGTAGCGGGAACGCGGACGATTACCAAGGAAAATTAGCCTGTCGAACGCTTAGTTATTTAGGTTCTGGAGCCATGCGACAGATCCTTAATAACTGAGCTTTCGACTGGGCACCAGTCACCGCGGTGTTATTGAGGAACTGGAGCGCAGCTCCAGTTCCTCAATAACGCCCACATCACCGGCTGCCGTAAGTGCCGCAACTTTTGCGATAGCAAAAGATGTGACGCTTACGGCAGTCCGAGTGTATGTGATTGTTAAATTTTATTTCTACCGCCTTTCACCAGACATCGGTAATAAGACAGGTATGCTAAATCTAATTCTATTTGTAGAACTATTCGTTGTTTCTGTTGCTTGGGTATCGCCCTTAATAGATGTTGCTCCAACTGTTAGTTCTGGTGTATCTGTTGTGCTACTCTCATCAGAAACTGATACCGCAACATCGAATTGTATTTCTTGAATTGGTACTCCAGTATTCGCACAATAAATAATTGTAGAATTCTGAGAGTTAAATGTTGCAGAAGCTGGATTAACCTTAGCATTATGTTGCTCACCATAGTCTTTTGCAGCAGCTATGCCAGAAATAACTTGTTTTATTGTTTCTTCTACATACTTATCTAATTTCATTTAACCGCCTAAACACGTAAGTAAAAATGACCCAATAGAAGCTATGCTACCAGCACTTGGGAGAGAATTAATTAATGTTTTCAATACAACTTTACTTGGAACTTGAGATTCAAACTGCCCCTCAATAGCATCTACAACTTCTAATGCTTCCTTTTGCTGTTCTTGAGACGTTATTAATCTCTGGATTTCTTGGCGAAGCATTGAAATGTGTTCCACAATATCCGTATTTAAATTCATCACATTTGTTGAATTATCGACCGAATTATTATTTACTCGGGCATTTGCCCCACTAACATTGTATGTAATATTGTGAATGGCTTTTTCGGTTTCTGGCAATCCCAGTTTTTTATGTGTCATTTGATACCCTGCAGGAATTCTACCAAGCCCCTCATGGAACCCTGGGTCTATTATTTCATACGTTTCTTCTCCACCATTAGACATTTTTCTTTGAATAAGGTCTCCTGTTTGAATGAGAACATCAGACCGCTGTATGAAAATCTTTTTTGATTGGACGCTGGCTTTGATATTATCTACCCGCTCTCCGTTTTTCTTTATTAGAGAGACAGTATCCCTCATCAATTTTGAAAAAGACACAATATCCCCTTTTGTAATTTAACACCGCGGTGACTGGCGGTTTTCCTTGGTAATGGTAGCGGGAACGCGGACTATTACCAAGGAAAATTAGCCTGTCGAACGCTTAGTTATTTAGGTTCTGGAGCCATGCGACAGATCCTTAATAACTGAGCTTTCGACTGGGTACCAGTCACCGCGGTGTTATTGAGGAACTGGAGCGCAGCTCCAGTTCCTCAATAACTATTACTTCTAAAGCACTTTCGCCTCAGTATTACAATATCAACTCACTTTTCCTCACTATTGAAATAAAAGCTCAAATTAGCTCTATTTTGACAATAGCAAGGCAAATGCTTTGTAGTATTTGATATTATGCGTTAATCAGTAAAAATCACTTTACTATTTTTACTGAGTGTATCTACTAGGCAATACTATGTCAAGCCCTGCTAATCGCAAGTTGACGGATCATGTTTAGCAGATTTTACGTGTTAAACATGATGCAATCAGTACTGAAAAAACTTATTATGACTTGGTACGTCAGCAGTGAGGATAAAAAGAGTAGCCAGTTTGCTTTCTGCTAGGCTCTACTTGCCTAAATCAAGCCGAAAATATCACTTCTTCAATCAATGCTAAAGAGTCTTCGATATGCTCAAAGCTATGTGAGCCTCCGTCATAACAAACCACATTCGCTTGATCTTGATATTTTTCTAAAGTCTTTTGCGCATCAATTAATTCATCGGCTTTATCTAATAAAATCGTACGGCTGATTTTTTGCGTGCTATCTGCTAATTCTTTTTCATACGAATCATACTGATCGCAATGCGTCTGCGCCCAATCATAAGCCGCCGCTGTTTCATAGTTTTCAGTCACTCCGATAAACTGTACCAATAGTTCACTCGGACTAATCGCCGGATTAATCATAATCGCTTTACAGCCAGTTTTCATCGCGAGATATTCACTGGTAAAACCGCCCATTGATGATCCCATAAAAACCACATCATAAGATTGATCTAAATACTGATTCCATTCAAATAGCATATCTTCAACAAGGCCTTCAAAATCACGGTAATCAACATTGGGCGTATAAAAAACAATTTCTTTTTGCGCGCAAAAAGCTTGCATAACACGCAACTTATCTTTGCTAATTAATAGATCGCCAGCTAAGTCCAGTGAAGCTGAATTAAAGCCATGTAGATAGATGATTACTTTTTTCTGCATATAAACCTCTTTTTTTAATTATTATTAGCTTAGGCGGCTCAGTGTATCTTGTCGATAGTACAATTTCAGCATTTGATAAACTTCCTGAAAGTGTTCATGCAAAATCTCAGGGGCGCAAAAAAAGTATTCACTAAATACCGCAAAAAACTCCGCTGGACTGGTTGCGGCATAGGGATCTACACAAAGTCCATGATGCTGTTGCAGTCGCTGATTTAAACATCCATAAGCCTGACTTAAGGTGTCTGTCCACTGTTCTGAATGCATCGAATAATGCAGGGGTGGCATACCATTTGCACTACCGTTAAGGTAGTCTAGTTTATGCGCAATTTCATGGATCACAACATTATGCCCTTGTCTCCAATGTGCCATATCTCGCTCAATATCCTGCCAAGACAAAATGACCGGACCTCGCAACCAGGCTTCACCACTCAATAAGCGCTGATCTCGATGCACAATACCAAACTCATCGCTTACATCACGATCCACCTGAAAAGCATCTGGATAAATAAGGATATGACTCCAGCCTTTAAATAGCGAAAGACCTAAACTCAAAACGGGCAAACAGGCTTGCATAGCAATAAGCACACGCATTTGCTCATTAAGTTCAAAACCCTGTACGCCATCAATGTTTTTATCATGCAAAAACAGCGTAGTCATCTCACGCAAATGTGCCTTTTCTACAGCACTCATCCTTTGTACCAAAGTCAGCGCTTTAAGCGCATTTTCCCAGTGTTCATGCTCAATCGGATAACGCTGTAAAAGGTAAATGATTCTGGCACGCTTAAATAAATTCATACCCCCCTTCTCTTTGGTTCTTAAGCGTAAACTTATGGACAATACGATTTATTATTATTTTCTACGAAAAATGCAGCAAATCGCCTTGTTTATCAAACGCCAAATATTTTGATAAACTTCCCCCATTTTGTACGGTTTGAAACATTGCCTTTAAAGGCTCTTCAGCTTGTTCAGCCGTTGGGTGCATGCCATTAATACCCGATAAACAGGCAATCAAAACGATATCCCACTTCTGTTCCATCTGTTTAGATTCTGTCACTAAATCTTCAAAGTTAGTTAACTCATCTAAATCTTTATCAACACACATAAT
>CBDUDV010000065.1:0-11865 GCA_965366065.1 uncultured bacterium
AAGCGGAATTTTGAAGGGGCTGTGGCCCTAGTTTGTGCTTTTTTATGGTTGCCTATGTGAAACGGCAACAGCCCCTAATAGTTCATTAAAATATTTTGTATCAGAAATAAATTTAACATTATCTAGACGCTCTTTGTAATAATGCTGTATTCCGATACTTCTTAGTTCTGCAATCGCTGAAATTTGCTCGGAAACTTCATTATAAAAGTCATTTTCATGGGCTTTATGATAAGCGTAGGAAATTGAAATAACTATCATCATTCCAATTAGAAAACTCCAGAGAAATAGGCTGGAGTTTTTAAGTAACTTACCCAGCCAATTTTCATGTAATGTTGCCGCATGATAATTGGTGTCAAATAATGCAATGGCTATCACTAAAAAAGCGGCTAGTGTGTTAATAGCAGGAGGGATGAATACCCCTGCATAAAGTAATGGAGCGCCAAATAAGTAGGCAAGAAAAAATACAAGGCAAAGTATCAAAAATACAATTGCACTTGCCATCCCTACCAATGCAGCAGAAGCATGTTGGGTGGATATATTGTGAGAAGCAATTAAAGAAATAGCGACCGTTATAAAGCTTAAAGCAGTCACGGGGGACATATGCCCAATAGGTGAGCCATCAACACTTCCACTGATGGATAACCCTAGATATTCCCAGCTGGAATGGATATGTTGCACTGATAAGAAAAATAACAATGCAGCTAAAGATAATATGACAAACGCTAAGGCTCTTTCATAACGTGAGACTTGATCTTGATGTAAATAAAACTGCCTCAATAGCACGACTAGACCGCTCAATGTAAACAAGACAGCAGTACTCGGTGCCATAGGAATATAATCAGGATTAATCGCAGTAATGGCACTTACTTCAAAATACCACCCAACTAATACAACAAGACCTAGACAAAAAACCACTAAACCACCGATGGACGAAATCCATATAGAGCTTTTTAAGATAGCAGGAATGAGTTGTCTCCTTCGAATTACACAGATGAACTGACACTAACGGTAAGCAGATATTAATTTTAGCATTACCTTCTACAGATCTAAACATCAAGTCTGTAAATTTTTAGATCAGCGGAAGGGTATTGACGTAGTTCTTCCTGTGACCGCAACCCAAACATATTCAAGGCGAATTGGTTGCAGGGCCTACTTAATTCATTCATCCCATAATGTATACATTATGAGTATTTTTTCACTGGCCATAAAATGCGGCCTGAGAGCGCCTTATTTTATGGCCTATAAATAATTCTCATAAAGTATTAAGACTTATGGGGTTATAAATACCTGATATACCTGACGCCAACTAGCATTGTGTTTTTTTATTGGTGGTCTATAATTTGTATTTCAAATGCAACACATAGGTGAGTTAAATGAAGACCGCAATTATTAACGCCCGCATAAGGCCAGAACTAAAAACTGATGTTGAAGGAATCTTGGGGAAATTGGGCATTACTACCACCCAAGCGATCACAATGTTTTTTGAGCAAGTGAAAATTAATAGGGGTATTCCATTCGATTTAAAAATACCTAACGATGAAACCATACAAGCAATGAATGATGCGCGGGCTAACCGTGACATGGAAACAACAAGTATAGAGGGCTTGAAAAGCGACCTTTCAAAATGATCTTAACTAAAACAAAAGCATTTATAAGGGATAGCAACAAACTGAAACTGAGTGATAAGCATTTCACTAAATTTATTGAAGCGCTTTATTGTTTGTCAAAATCCGAAGCACTCCCAGCTGAATTTCAAGATCATCAACTTTGTGGTGATTGGTCAGACTTTAGGGAGTGTCATATTAGTGGTGATGTACTTCTTATTTATCAGGTTGAAGGTGATGCGGTTAAGTTGGTTAGACTTGGCAGTCATAGCCAACTGTTTAAGTAGGTTTTGAAAAGTATTATTTAATAAGGGAGTCACTAATGAAAACCATATTCTTTATTTTGTTTATAGCGCCCCCCTGTATCATGACATTCAGGGGTCGATGCACGAACCGGAACATAAACCCCGTTAAGGAATTTTCAACAACTTTCCTACTCTAAGTAACATAATTGTATTCTGTTACTTATAATCCCCTTATTTATCAACGTACCTCCCCTGCCCGCGCTATCCTAAGTAACAGTATTATTGTAAATAACCACACTGTTACTTAAAAAGTCCCGCCTATGAACGTTGTTTCCACCACTTTTATTCATGACGACTTTATCAGGAAATCCATTTTGGGTAATCGCTTGTTTGAGAAAGGTTGTTGTTGCCTCTTCATCACGATGCTCAGAGAGCATAAAATCAATCGTATCACCTTACTTATCAAGGACTCTACACAAATGGCTATGTCACCGTTACATGTGGATTTTTAAATTACTCTTGTTCTTAAAATATCTCTCCTAGGGTACAGGTATCTACACAACCTTTTTCCAAATAAAATACAATAAGTTATAGCGCTTAGTTACTCCCTTTCCTGCTGGAGAGGATTGGGGTGAGGAGAATAAAACCAAGGCTTTATCTATATTTCCCCTCATCCAACCTTCTCCCTCTGGAGAAGGCTTTAAGCACCGTTTTTTTTTCCACACTTAACCGTGACATAGCCACACAAATAGACCCACTGCCCTTTGACTTTGATATACGTTTCACCCATTTTCCAAGATGAACTAGTTTCTCGTTTTTTAGAGTGAGCCTTTAGGGCAATAGCGTTTCAACTACCCTCTCCTAAAAATAATGAGGGACACAAGAAGTCACTTATGCCCTCCATTAATTTTTGCTATTTAAGCCAATCCAGCAAAAATGGAATTAAAATGCTCACTCGGGCGCATCACTGTATTAACGCTAGCAAGGTCCGGCTGATAATACCCGCCTAAATTCACATGATGTTCTTGTACTGATTTCAATTCCGCTAAGATTTCATTCTCATTATCAGCGAGCTGTTGTGCAACCGGTGTAAATGTAGATTTCAGTGCTAAATCCACGTTCTGTTCTGCTAACGCTTGAGCCCAGTAAAGTGCTAAATAAAAGTGGCTGCCTCGCGTATCCATTTCACCCGCAAAATGTGACGGCGATTTATTGGTATTGAGGTATAAGCTATTCGCTTTATTTAACGCATCTGCTAACACGCGAATGCTTGCTACTTGTGTTTTTTCAGCTAAGTCTTCCAAAGAAACCGCTAGCGCTAAAAATTCACCTAATGAATCCCAGCTAAGGTGATTTTCTTCTAATAACTGTTCAACCAATTTTGGCGCCGAACCACCTGCACCGGTTTCAAACAAACCGCCACCTGCCAATAACGGCACGATTGATAACATCTTTGCACTGGTGCCTAATTCTAAAATCGGAAACAAATCGGTTAAATAATCACGCAATACATTCCCTGTGACTGAAATCGTATCCAGTCCTGCTTTAACTCGGGCTAAAGTGGCATTAATCGCATCAATCGGTGACATGATTTTAATATCTAATCCAGAAATATCATGATCTTGTAGATAGTGGTTCACTTTAGTAATGAGATTTATGTCATGCGCACGCTGATCATCTAACCAAAATAATGTCGGCAACCCTGTTGCTCTGGCACGGTTAACCGCCAACTTCACCCAGTCTTGCACGGGTAAATCTTTGGTTTGGCACATACGCCAAATATCACCACACTCTACCGCATGCGTTAATAAAACCTCGCCCGCATCATTGGTTACGACGACAGACCCTGCTTCAGTAATTTCAAAGGTTTTATCATGTGAGCCATATTCTTCAGCTTTTTGCGCCATCAAGCCGACATTACTAACATTACCCATAGTGGTTACATCAAATGCACCATTTTGCTTACAAAATTCAATTGTGGCCTGGTAAATCCCTGCATAACAACGGTCTGGAATTAAAGCTTTAGTATCTTCTAGCTCTCCCGTTTTTCCCCACATTCTGCCAGAAAAACGAATTGCAGCAGGCATAGAAGCATCAATAATCACATCACTAGGGACATGTAAGTTAGTAATGCCTTTATCTGAATTAACCATTGCTAATGCCGGACGCGACTCATAAGTTGCTTGAATATCTGCTTCAATCTCTAAACGCTGCGCATCCGGTAATTTTGCAATTTTTGCATACACATCACCCAATCCATTGCGTGTATCGACACCGAGCTCCTTAAAAAGATCCGCGTATTTAGTAAAAACATCTTTAAAATAAACCTTAACCGCATGGCCAAAAATAATCGGATCTGACACTTTCATCATGGTTGCTTTTAAGTGCAAAGAAAGCATTACACCCTTTGCTTTTGCATCACCCATCTCTCGCTCATAAAAAGCGCATAAAGCCTTACAGCTCATGACTGATGAGTCGATCATTTCACCCTTTAAAACGGCTGTTTCTTGTTTTAATACTTGGTGAGTGCCTGATTCAGTGATCAGTTCAATCTTTACCCTGCCTGCTTTTGTCATCACAGCTGATTTCTCGCTGGAATAAAAATCACCCTCCTTCATTGAACTGACATGCGTTTTTGAATTAACGCTCCAATCACCCATTTTATGTGGATGTTTTTGTGCATATTCCTTAACCGGTGCAGCCACCCGTCTATCTGAATTACCTTCACGTAAAACAGGGTTAACTGCACTGCCTAATACTTTTGCATAACGCGCCTTAATCTCTTTTTCAGAATCAGACGCAAGCTCAGTAGGATAATCAGGAATAGCACAGCCTAAGCCCTGTAGCTCAGCAATCGCTTTTAATAATTGTGGCACTGAGGCACTGATATTAGGTAGCTTAATAATATTAGCTTCGGACTGTTTTACTAACTCACCCAACTCAGCTAAGGCATCATTCTTCTGCTGTTCAGGCCTTAGATATTCAGGAAACTGCGCTAAAATTCGCGCCGCTAAAGAAATATCTTTTATAACGACATTCACGCCTGCCGCTTTAGTAAAAGCTTGCACTATCGGCATTAATGAATAAGTTGCTAAAGCCGGCGCTTCATCCGTCTTCGTATAAATAATAGTAGGATTAGACATAGTTTCTCGATGTGTTAGACAAAAAAAGTATGTTTGCATTATAACAAGATAGCCGCCAATTTAGAGCCGATCTTTCTCGCAAAATAATGCACAGACGCATTGAATAATGATTCACCTAAAAATCAAGTCCATTTTCTTTGCTTAAATTTAAAATATCCATGTGTTTAAGTGTTGTTTTCTTTTATAATTGAGAAATCAACTTAGCGCTATTTTTAGCCTAATTCCCTTGAATAGTAACCGCGAGACCATCATGCCTAAACCGTTTATTTTACACATGCTAACCACTGCAAAAAATTTAAGCCCTTTTGATGTCAATATGGCTGTTGATGCAGGCTGGGTTTCTGCAACGCCATATATTAACGTTGAGCCGAGTGAAGTTCGAGGTTTAGTACAAGATGCTATTTTCTCTCGTAGCCCTAAAGGTTTACAAAACACAGGTATTTTTATCGGTGGACGCGAAACAAAACAAGCCATGGATATGCTAAAAATAGCAAAAAACTCTATGGTTCCTCCGTTTGAAGTGTCTGTTTTTGCAGACCCTAGTGGCGCATTCACTACGGCAGCCGGCATGGTTGCCGCTGTTGAAAATGAATTAAAAACTAAATTCGATACCGATTTAACCGGAAAAAATATTCTTGCTCTCGGTGGCACAGGCCCCGTTGGTCAAGTAGCTGCCGTATTAGCCGCCCAAGCTGGTGCGAATGTCAGAATTATTGGTCGCCAACTTGAAAAAGCACAACGTATTGCCGATATGTGTAATTCAGAATTTGGTGAAGGAAAAACCAATATTACTGCCGGTGCTGATGCCGATAAAGCAGATTACATGGCTAATGTTGATGTAATTTTTGCAACCGGTGCGGCGGGTATTGAATTATTAAGTGCCGAATTAGTGGCTTCTGCTCCACAACTAAAAGTAGCGGCTGATGTAAATGCCGTACCTCCTGCCGGTGTTGCAGGTTTGGATGCTTTTGATAATGGTAAAGCCATTGCAGGATCAAAAAGCGGTGCTGTTGGCGTAGGCGCCTTAGCAATTGGTAATGTTAAATACCAAGTACAAAGCGCTTTACTTAAACTCATGATTACTACAGAAAAACCGGTTTACTTACACTTTGAGCACGCCTTTGAAGCAGCGCGTAATTATATTCAATCTGCTAAATAAGCAAGTCACTTTTATATTTAAGGAATAAAGTACCATGGCTAAAAAAAGCATATTGCATATGTTCGACCCTACTTCTAACAATAGTCCATTTGATATTAATATGGCGTTAGATTGTGATTTTGATGTCTTAATGCCTTACGCAAACGTAAAGCTAGATAGCATGCATCGTTTAACTCAGGACACGATCTTTTCTCGCGGCCCATCCGGTGTTAAACGTACAGGGATTTTCATTGGCGGGCGCGATATGGCTTTAGCCATTGATATGCTAAATGTTGCTAAACAATCAATGGTTCCTCCTTTTGAAGTCTCTGTTTTTGCTGACCCAAGTGGTGCATTTACAACCGCTGCCGCCTTAGTTGCTTGTGTAGAAAAAGAGCTAAAAACACATCACAACAAAAAATTATCAGACTGCAAAGCACTTGTTTTTGGCGGTACTGGCCCAGTAGGAATATCTACCGGTGTTATTGCTTCTTTAGCCGGTGCAGACACTGTTTTAATTGATCATTTATCTGCCGATACAGCGGATGGTATCGCTAAAGAATATAATCGCCGTTTTGGTAGTACACTTTCTGGCGATTCGGCAACCTTTGATGAAGATAAAATCGCATTAATTAAAGATGCCGATATTATCTTTTGCACTGCAAAAGCAGGCGTACAGATTTTAAATGCAAATGTCTTAAGCACGGCACAGCAACTTAAAGTGGTAGGCGATGTTAATGCCGTACCTCCAGCAGGCATTGAAGGTGTACAGTTACAAGATTCTGGCGCACCACTAAGTCAAGCGAGTAGCTCTAAAAATACCGTTTCTGTCGGTGCTTTAGCGGTAGGAAATATTAAATATAAAGTACAACATGCACTGCTATTATCTATGTTAGCTGGCGATAAACCAGTCTACATCGACTTTAGAGCCGCTTATGAAAAAGCGAAAGAACTCTTAGATATTTAAGTTAGATGTTAACTCTCGTCACCAAGCTATGCTCGGTGACGATTGATTAATAGTGCGGTGGACGCTCATCTGCAGCAGAAAACTCAGACGGTCCTCCTGCAGAATTCGCAGATAAATCTCTAACGCGCCCCAATAGTTGCTGAGTCAACTCTTGCAAACGATCAATCTGATCTTGCTGACGGCAAACAACATCATTTAACTGTAGAATCGTATCATCTTGATAAGCAATTCTACTTTCTATTTCTACTAAGCGTTGATCTGTCATACGCTTTACTTAAAGTAAGAACAGCAATAATCAGTCGGCTGCTTAATATTCACTTTAAATTTTGTATTAGCCGCGACTTCAAACGACTCACCCGCACTCACTGTTTTCCATTCATCTGATTCAGGCAATAAAACATCTAACTGCCCTGCTAAAATTTCCATTAATTCTTTCGCTTCAGTACCAAAGGTATATTCGCCAATTTGCATAAAACCTAATGTTTTTGTAGTGCCATCTGCAAATTCAACGGTACGGCTAGTTACTTTGCCATCAAAATAAACATTGGCCTTTTTTACCACCGTTACATTATTAAAAGTTGTCATCTATTCTCTCTACGTTAATTAATTTTTTAGGTTGATTGTTTAAATGCCATTTTAGCTTCATTCCATAAAGCATCCAGTTCATCTAATTCACATTGCTTTACTTCTCGCCCTGAATTTTCTACTGCGTTTTCTATATATTCAAAACGTCGTTTAAATTTATCGGTACTCTTCTTTAATGCTTGCTCAGGTTTAACATTCATATGTCGCGCAAGATTAACGGCAACCAGTATTAAATCGCCAATTTCTTCTTCTATATGCGCTTGATCACCTGATTCCCAAGCTTCTTTAACTTCATCCAGTTCTTCTAATACCTTATCGTAAACAGGCTCTATCTCTGTCCAATCAAAGCCGTGTTGAGCCGCTCTATCTTGTATTTTTTCACACTGCACCAATGCCGGTAAATTCTTTGCCACACCCGATAAAATTCGGTGATTTTCCTGCTCTTTGTCTTTTCGCTCAGCGGCTTTAAACGCTTCCCACGCTTGCTTTTGCTCCGCTTCATTAGCATAGCTCACATCAGAAAAAACATGCGGATGCCGGCGTATTAATTTATCAGTCACCGCAGTAACAATTTGATCAAAATCAAATAAGCCTTGCTCTTTAGCGACTTGTGCCTGAAAAACTACTTGAAACAACAAGTCACCTAACTCAGCGCATAAGTCTTGAGCATCCTCACGCTCAATCGCATCAACTACTTCGTAAGCTTCTTCTAACACATAAGGAATAAGACTTTTAAAATCTTGTTTTTTATCCCAAGAACAGCCGGTTTCTTGATTGCGTAAATCCGCCATTACTTTTAATAAACGTTGCATATTAATCACTCATTACATATCAAATTGATGACTTTTTTCATCAATATTAGGCCATGCAAAAATAACGGCTTTCACTAAAGTAGCTAAAGGAATAGCAAAAAACACCCCCCAAAAACCCCAAAGTCCACCAAAAAACAAAATAGCGACAATAATCGCGACAGGATGTAAATTCACCGCTTCTGAAAATAATAATGGCACGAGTACCACACCATCGATTGCTTGAATAATAGAGTATGCGATAGCAATATACATAAATTCATCACCCGACACACCCCACTGAAACATCGCCACACCCAAGACAGGAAAGGTGACTAAAGTAGCCCCTACATAAGGAATAATAACCGATAGTCCCATTAAAACGGCAAGTAATATAGCGTAGTTTAAATCCATCGCGGCAAAAGTCATATAACTGGCTGACCCTAAGATCATTACCTCGGCAAATTTTCCACGAATATAGTTTCCTAATTGCATGTCAACTTCTGTCCAAACATTGGTTGATAATAAGCGATCTCTAGGCAAAAAGGTCATAAACCAGTTCAATAATATTGCTTTATCTTTTAGACAAAAAAGCACCAAAACTGGCACTAAAATCAGATAAATCAAAACACTAATGAAACTAACAACAGATGAGGCAGATAGACTCACCAATTCTTGCCCATATAAAAGCGCTTCTTGTTGCACTGCAAAAATAATATCTTTAAGTTTATCGACCGATATAAATTGCGGATAAGATTCAGGGAGCTTTAAAATATCTCCTTGTACACGCTTAACAATTTCAGGGGTATGCTGTAATAATTGCGTTGCTTGCTTAAATATCATCGGCAATAAACCCAATAATAAATAAGAAAAAATACCCATAAAAATCGTAAAAACAATAAAAACGGCTGGCAACCGTTTCATTCTACCTTCCAGTTTTTTCACCAAGCCTTCTAATAAATAAGCCAATACCACAGCAATAAATACAGGCATTAAAACATCAGCTAAGGAGGTTATTAAGAAAAAACCACCAACCAAAATAACAGCTAAAGCGACCGCTTGTGAATTGGGCAAGACGCGATTCATGCTCTCCCGTATAAACTGTAAATTCGAAAATTCGTTTTTTTGCATAACTCTATGTGTTATTAAGGGCGATAAATTGCGTTAGTTTTAGGTGTTTCACTGACACTTACTGAAACCACTTCTGGCCATAGCTTTTTTGCATGATCATAAAGGTACTTGGCAATACTTTCTGCAGTCGTAGCGCCTTCAAGCACATCATTTAAATGCCGATGATCTAAGCGATCATCAATCAGACTTTTAAAAGAAATTAATTCGTTATAATCCACAACAAAACCTGTTTCGTTTAAGGTGTCTGCTGCAAGCGCTAATTCAACCACATAATTGTGTCCGTGCAGTCGACTACAAGGGTGATTCTCAGGCAAGCCTTCAATAATATGACTTGCACTAAAACTAAATTGCTTGGAAATTGTATACACGCGGAAAATTACCTTTAAAAATTAACGTAACGTCTCATTACCCACCGGTATAGAACAATACAAAAAACGTCATTCCTGCATGCTTTTAGCAGGAATCTATGTTTTCGGCAATGGATCCCCGATAAAAGACCTCGGGGATGACGGTCCTACTATAATGAGAAGTTACAAAACAACAGTATAAATAGCTAATATTCACAGCTAAATTGATCGCGAATTTTACCATGATTTAACAACTGCCGTAGTCGTAGGATTAAATCAACAAATAGCCCACCAGATAAACGCTTTAGTCTTCTATAAACTCTAAGCCATACTGAATATCTAATACTGAAAAGTTGAGTGTATTGAGTTTAGTTTTGATTGTAACGGTGTCATCAAAGGTCTTTTTCAATAACTGCTGTGCAAGCGGTGAATCGATGCTGATATAGCGTTTATCCATTTCAAATTCGTCACCGCCAACAAGTCGATATAAAACCGTCTCATCTTTTTCATTTAATAACTGCACCCATGCAGCAAAAAAGATACGCTCTTGATCCGCTGGTTGTTCGCTAATCACATTCAAAACACCCAGCCGTTTTTGCAAAAAATGAATGCGCCCATCAATACCGCGCAGTTCTTTCTTTCTATAGATATATAAGAACCCCACACTGAAACATACTATTTATTATGTTTTTAAGCTAAAAACCTCATATTCCAACTTCCTTACCTGGCTCTTTCTCATGAAATAACCCTAAGTTGCATACTATATAGTACACAATAAAGCGGCGTGATTACAAAACTAAACAACCACCCACTAAAGACGAATGGGGTAGAGAGTTTTTTGACTAAAAATCGGGATACAGGGCAAATAGTCCCTGCTATGTATGCTCACCATACCCTGACGCAAAAACACCCTCTTACCCAAAAATGCTTTCCCCAATAACGCTTTTTCAATTTAGGGAACCCTTCAAAAAGCTTTCTTGCACTACGTACTTTTACCCTTAGCATTATTTCACTGGGGCTATATTTGGCGAAGCAGCAACCACTATATGCACATGATCCTTACTAACAACACCTGCCAAAAAAGGGTATTCGATGTTATAAACTATATGACTGGCATAGCGATAATCCATTCATTAAGTATAACATTGGAGATAAATCTGTTCGTCTGAACAGGCCAAGGTTTTAACCTTATGCAGGAAAATAAACTGCAATCCACATCCATTTATATAGTCTACGCCGTGTTCGACTTTATTGAAAATTAACTAGTTGATAAATAAGTGATTTTATTTTAACCTCCAATTTTTTTGAAAAGATTAACGGTTAAATTGTAAAAAGTACTTAAAAGCCACCATTATTTTACATTGAAATATAGCTTATTTCATATAAATCAATCACTTAAAAAGTATAACACGGCGTATAGTCTTTATTTTTAGCCAAAAGAACCCTCACCCCAGCAGATCTAAGCATTACCAAAAAGTCACTTTAACCGGTACATTTTATTTTCAGATAAGCCATGCAAGTAATAACCCGACCCAGATTTCCACGTTACTATCCCTTTTTTACCATTCCCCCAATGGATTTTCTTTCTACAACACAAGCCTTACTATTTACTTCACAAATTTTATTTTCCATACAAGTATACCCCCACCAATATTGCCTTCTGCTTGGTCAATTAACTCTGAAAAATCTTCACTTCATCATAAATTTTCAGGCTTGTTCAGTAGGCACCAAAATGCCTATTATTTTGGTTTAGCACTACACAAAATAACAATGCAGAGTTTTTTGATCATCATTATATGGAATTATATTCCAGTACCTCTATAGAGAGCCATTTGAGTGTCAGGGCTGTTCAATGCTAAATTCCTTGGTAGCCTAAAACGCGATCTAAACTTAGTGCATTATCATATAAAGCCAAAC
>CBDUDV010000066.1:0-11403 GCA_965366065.1 uncultured bacterium
ATCTCGGCTTGCAGTGTGAGCAGCTGTTCAAGGGGAATGTCTTTAATTACTTTAGTCGCTGAGGTAATACGTAAGATAATATTTTTCATTGGTAACTCCTTCTTTAAGCCTTTAATAACTAGATTTCTTCCTGTTTTTTATAAATGCAGTGATGAGCTTGTTAGTGATACACCGCCCTCATCATCTATTTAATCAATGCTACCAGCTCATTTAGCTCCTGATGGGGGTTCTAACTGTGGCTGTATTTCTCTAATTCAATTAGTGGGAATTATTGTAATTGGCGAGGCTGTGACACTTCTTTCTCTCGCAAAACAGACCTCACTTTATGTAAGCCTTGTGCCATAATGAGCAGTGAAGCTAAAGACATCGGACCAGAGCCGAACAATATATTTTAGATTTATTTAGCACCACGACATTGTCCCCCTTCGTTTCAATCGCTATAAACCCAAGAGCTACAAGTAAGCAATATTAAGAATATTATCAAAAATAAAGTTTGAAACAGGTTTGAATTGAGAGTTAGGAGGTTAAATTATTACCTTATTTGGAGTGTAGATTGGATTATAAAAAAACTTTGCAGCAACTGCATTTGCTTTTTGTTGATGATGACACAGACACCTGCGCCCAAGCGTATGCTTTATTCAGTCCTTTATTCCATTCTGTCACCTTGACACATGACACTACATCTGCGATGTCCCATCTTATCAATCATGACATAGATCTCATCATGACCGATATTGAAATGCCGAATGAAAGTGGCTTAAGCTTCATAGAAAAAGTACGGTGCTCCCACCCCTCTTTACCTATTGTTATTCTGAGTGCTTATGCTGAAAAAGACTATTTATTTAAAGCGGCTAATTTAAGTATTGATGGCTATTTAATGAAACCCATTCGCCAAAGAACACTAACACCTATTTTACAAAAAATTAGCCTGAGGTTTCCCTTGCTAAGTTTGGATCACCAACTCGGTGAAGCAGTGTTCTACGAGTCAAATAGTCATATACTCACCGTTGATAATTGCCCTACCTCGCTAGGGAAAAAAGAAACGTTGTTATTAGAGTTATTACTAAAAAACAAAACCACCCCATCCCCTAAAAAATTGATTGAGGAGACAATTTGGCCAGACAATGATGTGAGTAGCTCTACTCTTAAAAGCTTGATTAATTCCTTACGTAAGAAACTAGGCTACGGTCTAATTGAAAATATTCCATCACAGGGCTGGAGGCTCAAAAGCAATGTTAAATTGGCTTCTGACTGAGTCGTATTATGTTTGATTGGGCAATATTATTCACTGTTATCTTGCTTGTTCTTTGTCTGGCGCTTATCGCCTGTATTTATCGCTTAAAAATCACATTACGCCAGTTTTATTCACTACAAAATCAGCAACGTAACCTGCACGCCATAACGGCTGACCTAAGCCACATATGGAAGCAGCCACTTAATCACTTAGGGTTCATGTTAATGCGAATCAACCAAGTAGCTGATCATGATGAACGCATTAGCAATGCCATTTTAGATATCACCGAAGAAGCGGATGATACCTTGCAATTTCTAGCAGAAACACTAAACACGTTTAATAGCAGTATAGTTGATAATCAGGCAGCGGAAATTTTCACTCCCGCACAGGTTATTACTGGTGCTATTTTACTCTTACGTGACAACTTCAAACGTTCTAAAATTGAGATTAATGCTGATCTAAATCCCCATCTTTCTCTTCACAACCATAGAGTGGAGTTATTGCATGTGCTTATTAGTATTCTACTTGTCATGAGAGATGCTTTTATCTCTCATGAAACAACTAACCCTCTTATTACTATTGCTTTAATCCAATCAAACTCTCTGATATCTCTTAGCATCGAAAGCAATGTGGACATCCATAGCAGCAACCCATCATCACAGTCAGTGATTGCTTTAACTGAAGCAAAAAGACTTATTGAGCAAGTACTTGCTGGTAGTATAGTCATTAGAAATAAAGAGTTTAAAACATTAGTCGGTATCAGCCTTGATAATTGCACTTAAACTTGAACAAGCTGACTTATAGCCAGAGTTAGAATAATCTCTGAATAACTCAGGGATATCAATTCAAGCAATTAAGAGGTTGTCACCTTACTGTTAAACATCATCGCAAATATTAATCATTAATTTTAAGCTGAGTGAGCAATAGGCTATAAAAATCACTCACATTAATCGGCTTTACTAAACAGGCATCCATACCAGCACTATTATTGGCTTTACCTGTTAATACACTTGCTGTTAATGCTATGACTGGAACCTTACTGTTTAATGCTTTCATTTTATACATCGCTTCATAGCCGTCCATAATGGGCATTTGTATATCCATCAGGACTAAGCTATAGTGTTTGAGTGCAAACTTATCAACGCCTTCCCGCCCGTCGTTCGCGACATCAATATGAATTCCACTTTCTTCTAATAGTAATTGAATGACAGCTTGATTCGTTTCCTCGTCATCGACTAATAAAATAGATTGTCCTCTAAATGCCTTTAACTCTGTTTTTAGTCTGGCAATTAATGTGCGGTCATGTGTCGGTGTATATTGACTCAATTTCTCACCGTCTTTTAAGGGAATTTCAAAACTGAATTGACTGCCCTTTCCTAGCTGACTTTTCAGCCAAATTGTTCCACCCATGATTTCAACCAATTGCTTTGAAATTGATAGTCCGAGCCCCGTTCCACCATATTGTCTGGTAGTCGTTAATTCTGCTTGGGTAAACGGTTTAAATACTTTTTCCAGATCACTCTTATCTAAACCGATCCCCGTATCACTGACTGCAAATCGATACATGAGTGATGATTCTTTTGATACATTGAGGGTGATTTGTCCTTTTTTAGTAAATTTTACTGCGTTGCTCACTAAATTATTAAGAACTTGCCGTAACCGTAAGCTGTCACCATAAAGCCTATTATTAACGATGCCCTGATAATGAATTTTAAAATTGATGTTTCCACCCTCTTTTTCACCTACATTTATTACCATCACATCGTTAATGAGCTCCACTAAATCGAAGTCAACATAATGAAGCTCTAACTTGTCTGATTCTATTTTACTGAGCTCTAAAAGATCGTTAACAATCGTATTTAAAGCATTGACTGAGCGAATAATAATTTCTAAATACTGTTTCTGTCTTTCGTTTAAATCACTTTGTAATGTTAACTGCACCATGCTGGCAATACCATTTAATGGCGTTCGAAGCTCATGGCTCATATTCGCTAAGAAGTTGGTTTTCTCCTGCGTAGCGATTTCCGCTTTATTTTTAGCCTTCTGAAGCTGTTTATTTAATAACTTTTGTTTTCGATTCCAGTAAATAGCTATTAGCAATAACAGCCCTGATATTAATAAAATCTGCCACACAAGACGATAGTTAATACCTTGCTCAAAGCGCGTAAAAAACCAACTATTATAAATGTATCTTTTTTCTTTTTCGCTGATTAACGCTAATGATTTTTGCACAATAGAGCGCAATATCAAATTTTCATTTCGCATTGCGAACGTTAGGCCATCCCCCTCCTCAAGCCTGCCTGAAATTTTCAGTTTTATAAGTCCTTCTTGCTGCAAATGATAGCTCAATCGAGGCAACGCACCTATGAAACCATAAGCTTTGTTGTTTTCAACCAACTGCAAACCTTGCTGTACCGTATTAACTTCAGTTAGGTTTATTTCTGGGTAACGCGTTTTCACGCTTTTATTACTCCCTTTAAGAATGAGAAAATTTTTATCAACAAGATTATCTATTCGTTCAATGAACATCGCTTCTGTTCGTGTTGCTATGACAAGAGGATATGAGATATATGCTTCTGTTAATGTTTGAACCCCTTTATACTTACGCTGCTTTTCTTTCAAAGAGGCTAAATCGCATATTCCTTTTTTAAGAAACTCGATACTTTCAGTTTCATTGCGACTAGGCACTAATTGAAATGAACTATTACTCCTTTGTTGCAACAGCTTCACAATATCAACTACCATGCCTGCATAGTTACCCTTTTTATCGAAGCTCGAAAAAGGTTGATCAGACGATGAAATACATAAATTTATTATTGGATTGTTTACAAGGTAATCATTCTCTTCTTCTGTAAAAGAGCCTCTTTCTGGTCCGCCATTATGGCCAAACCACTTTTGTCGAATTTGAAACAATTTGCTTGGTTCTAGCGTCATTAATGCTTTGTTAATAATGCTAACAAGTTCAGGCTGATCATTTCGTAAGGCAAAAACAAGTTCTTCTGGCTTATCATTAATAATAAAAGCTTCTTCAATTGAATTACCTAGCCCCACCGATTGAGCAACGTAGTTAGCCGTTTCATCTAAGATTGTGAAATCCACATCACCCGATACGACGGCTTTAATTAGCTCATGAATAGTATCAAAATAAACATATTCTATATCCTTTCCTAGAGCTTTAACGGCCCTCTCGAAGGCCTTATTTCCTGTTTGAAGCGCGATGCGCTTACCATTAAGATCTTTTTTTGTAGTAATTTTGTGTGGATTATCTTTTTTAACAATCACCATCATGTAGTATTTCAAGTAAGGCATACTAAAATCATAATACAGCTTGCGTGATTCTGTGATTACAGAAGAACTAAGCCCATCGATTCGCCTTGCTTTTGCCTTAGCTTGCATATCAACCCAATTACCAAGAGAAAATTTGATATTTAAACCTGTTTTTTTTGAGACTAATGCCATTATGTCAATATCAAAACCACTAATACTACCGTCAGCATTTAGAATGCTATAAGGTTCAAATGAATCACCACTTCCCAATACAATATCAGGATGGCCTTCAACAAATAATCGCTCCGCCTCCGTTAAATTAACGGTCATATCACCCGCATAGGTAAAGCTACTCATCAAAGAAATGCAAAAAATAATCAGGTTCTTCAAAATGTTCTGCCACATAGAGTTAACGATTTAGGTAGTTGGTCAAATATTTACGTTCTATTTTTTGAGTATTACGCTTACCTATTTTGTGTTTTTCAACGTCAACATATCGTTCATAAGCCAGAATAGTATTTTCTGAATGATTAGCAGCATACCAAATCCAGTGTTAATTCGACTTTTTCGACAAATGACAACTACACCACTAGCAAAGGTTAAGGTAACGGTCACGACAGGAATGACCGCATCAATGCTAATGACTTTTGCAGTACTCTCAACACTGGCATTGCCCACCACATCAATCTGCACTACTGTCATTGATTCCGAGCCTTCAGCAAAAGCGGTAACATCAGCACTTGCAACAGCAATACTCCAATTCCCACTACCGTCCACGGTTTAACTGTATTTATTGGTAGGGTCATAAATTCAATGATTCACACCAATTAACGGCATAATTACTCGGCACTGGACTGCGTCAATGATGTCATTGCCATAAACTCGTCTGCTGAGCTTTCATCACTCTCAATATCAACCGACTTTGGCTGTTTAAGCGCCTCTGCTTTCTCTATATTTCCCGTCATCTCATACGCCTGACATAAATCTTTACGCCAGTGTTTGTTCCACGGACAAAGTTTATGTGCTTTTTCCATCAGTTCAATGGCTTCTGTTAGGTGATTTTTTTCAGCATAAACCAAGCCCAACATAAAGTTGCCGGCGGCATGCTCTGGGATATGATGTAGTAGCTTTTTAAAGCAACGCTCTGCATCATCTAATTTTTTATCGTTAAAAAATGCCACGCCTTCGGTTAAAAATCCAGGCTCTGGCAGTGACAGCATCTCAATGGCATCCCACTCAATTTTTTTATTGGTGCCTGCAATTAAAGGCGCTAGATGGTTTTCGTAGCGCTTCCATTTGGCTTGTGAGGTTTTATAAATCGGTTGGCGCACCTGCCAAACACTGGCGGTTTTTACGGGGCGATCCAGCTCATTAAAGCTGAGTACTTGAGCCTCCCATTCAACACCGATATAGTCCAGCATTTTGCGAGCCATGCCTTCGGTATCATTGACTACCTCTTCGTAGTTAATTTCTAGAATTTCACCGGGAAAGGTTTGCTGCCAATGGTGCATCAATAGATTGTGATCGGCGAGTTGTTCACCCACCCACTCTAAATCATAGGCAAAGCCCATGCCGCCATGCTTGGCTTGGTAGTCGGTAAAGTAATTGGATATCGCAATATCACGCGGGTCACGACGCACTGAGATGATTTTTGCATTAGGGAATAAGAATTTGATAAAGCCGATATTCTCAAAGTTATGCGGCAGTTTATCGACGATATGTAAGGCATCCGTATCATATTCCTGTAGCTCTTCTAATATCCCCTTCGCGATTCCCTCCACCACATAAGGGGTTAAATCATCAATACAATCAGGATAGCTACGCCCTGATCCGGTATGTCGTTCCCAACGGTTCAAGCCTTGAATGCGGCTGGGGATCACACCTAATTCTCCCGCACCACAAATTTGACTATGGCCGGCTAAGATTTGTTCGACTAGGGTCGTGCCTGAGCGTGGCATGCCTAAGACATAAACGGGCATTTTAGAGTCTACGCCACAGTCTTTACGGTGTTGATATAAAGGTTTAGAAAAGGCGTAACGCGTGCGTGCACAAGCTTGTCGATGCGCTTTGCTATCATAATGCAAATGCTGTTGACTGGATTCATTGGCTTCACGGGCTAAAGAAAATGCTTTTTCATAGTCTTTACGCTTTTCCCAAGCAGTGGCAACTTGTAATAACAAACTAGCATTAATATCGCCTTCTAAACTGGGCTGGCGGACGACTTTTTCCATACGCACCAAGGTTTCTTCATCATCAGGAAATTGCCGTGCATTAATTAAGGAGGAATAGCCCTTCGCTGGATTAATGGCTTTGATGCGTTCGTACAACGCTATCGCTTCATCAAGCTGTCCGCGTTGCATTTGTTGTTGGCCGAGCCCTTGTAGTGCATTCATAAAATACGGATTTTCATCCAACACTTCATTAAATAAGCTTTCAGCCAGTTCAAAATTTTGTTCTTGGCTTTCTACTTGGGCCAATGCATTTTTTGCTTGTAAGCGTAATGCAGTAATCTGCTGCAAAGGCGTGGCTTCACTTTCTTGCATCTCATCCACCAGTTCGACTGCTTTCTCAGCGGCTTTACGGGCTTGCACTTCATTTTGATGCACACAGGCATTAGATAAACGTACCCAATACCCAGCTTCAGGCTTACCTTGTTGTTTTGCCAGATGGATCAATCGTCTGAGTAATTGAATCGCCTGCCCAGTACGGCCTTGTAATTGGGCGAGTTCTGATAATTGTGAAATTAAAATAAGGTTGTCGGCGTAATGTTTTAAGCCGTCCCTTAAGGCTTCTTCCGCTTCGGTATGCTGATTAGAGCCAGCGAGTGTTTGCACATAAGCGACGACTAAATTAACCCACTCGTCTTCATTCAGTGTTGTGCGCCGCTCATCTAACCATTGCTCGGCTTGGGCAATTTCTTGATTAGCAATCCAAACCTCTAGTTGCAGCCCTCTAAACTGTTTGGTGAATTGTTCAACGGCGGATTCGGGCAATTGAGTATGGGTTTCATTTAAACAGGCAATACCACTGTCTAAAGATTCCTGTGCTAACTGACCTTGTTTTGTTTCAATAAACAACCGAACTAAAGCACTCCATACCGGCAGGCGATTCTGATTAAGCGCGATTGATTTTTGATACAGCGTCAGCGCGCCATCCAGTTCTCCCACCTGCAACCGACACCACGCGAGTCGCGCTAAGGCTAAAGAATGATCGGCATGACTAGCCAGTACCGACTCTAATAAGGCAACTGCTTTGTCTATTTGATAGATAACACAATACACACCCGCCAAATCTACTTGTGCATCTTCATCAAGTTCTGCAATAGATTGCAGCGCTGTAACTAAGGCTTGCTCGGCTTCAACACGCTCACCTAAATGCGCATGCGCTAAGGCTTTAAGCGGTAATGCCTGAATATCAGCCGACTCATTTAAATAGACTTGAACATTATTTTTTAAGCTAACAAATTGTTGTTGATCAACAAGGCGACGTAAAACTGTAAGATATGACAAAATAAATCCACATTAAAAAATTAACTTAAAACAACCTAATCACGCCAAACCTTGAGACGTTAATACGCCATAGGTCATTTTGTTTGCACCGGTAGGGCTTCCTACGGTGTTTATACCAGTTAAATAATGATCGCCACTAGCCCATTTTGCGATACTGGTTCCGCCCAAGTTCAAAGCTCTTCCTGTCCATAAATTGGCAGTGACTTCCGTACGCGTGCCGTTAGATGTGACCATCGTGAATGTTTGCTCCCATCGTTGCAATTTCCCCGTTGCGTTAATATCAACCCCCACTGAGAACACTCGCCCCACGGTTGCCGACGTTGATGTTGTCGATTTAATATCGACGAACGGCTGAGGTGAGCTTGGGTAGCCGTCGAGTATGCCTTGTAAAGCGCTCCATGGAGCGCCCCCAATAAAAGCATCGATTTTTCCGTTGTCACCCACCAAAATCAACCTATCGTTATCCCCTAAATTGTCCGCTCCATGCCATATGTTACGCACGGCCGGGTTAATGTCATCCGTCCATGTTCCCAAAGAGTTAGCATCCGAATCGATAACTATATAAATGGTGTACGATATATTTGCATCAAATGTCCTTCCGCTATGCGCTGAACTCCCAACGCCGTTACCTAAATTCGCCACCGTATTGAACACGACGATCGACGTATCTTCAGAGCTTCCAGCCGCAGTATCAAAATTCCAGATAACATCATCAGCAATGCCTGCAAAATCATTTCCAGCAGTATCGGTTAAAGCTGTACTATCAATCTGTACTGCATAACTTTTACCTGCTAATAAATCACTACTCGGATTAATAGTTAACGTGCTCCCTGATATTGATAACTGACTTGAATGATTTGTAACATCAATTACCGTTTCCGTAACATCGGTTAGGTTCTTAACTGTAATATTTCCACTACTGAGTAGAACATTCTCATCAAAAGTAATACTAAGGTCAGCACCAATAACAATATCAGTTGCATTATCGGCCGGAGTTGTTGCACCGCTTACTGAGGGTGCACTAGTGTCCAACACATAGGCTTGGCTGGCGATAGCACCCTCATTACCCGCAGCATCAGTCACTTTAAACGCAATCAAACTACTGCCCGATAAGGTCGCACTATCCCAACTGATGGCTGTTGTCGTCACTTTACTGGTGATGTCGGTCCAGTTTGCTCCATTATCTATTGAGCCATACAGGATTTCACCGGAGGCTAAGCTAGTGCTTAAAGTCGCGGTTATGGTTTGTGATGCGGTCTTAGTTTCAAAATCTGTCGCACTGGTACCTGTATCGGTGGAGATATCAATCGCTGAGATGGTAGTAGTCGGTACGGTGGTATCAACCGTAATGGTTTTTGCGTCACTGGCACTCTCATTCCCAGTGCTATCTGTTTGTATGGCCCTTATGGTTTCAAAGCCGTCATGAAAGGCAGTGACATCGGCATCAACAACTGCAACACTCCAGTTACCACTGCCATCCACCGTAGCAGTATTACCTGACGCTAACGTCGGATTTCCATCAAAGCTTAAGGTGATCGTAGCACCGACTTCACCTGTGCCGGTGATATTAAATCCAGCACTGGCTTCTGAGTCATTGACCACATCATTCGTTGCAACTGTGTCGATAACAGGCGCACTTGGGCTGTTGGCATCAATGGCATCGGTGGTTTGTGTAATCGCGGTCGTATAACTAAGACTGGTGTTTCCAACGCTGTCACCTAAAGTTAATGAGACGGGGATAGTACTGCCTGCTGCGACATCAGTTCCACCTTCTGCCACTGTAAATTGCGCAGTATAGGTGGTGCTGTTTGTCCGTGCTAAGCTGCTTAAACTAAAGCCGCCGACTGTGCCTGATAAATTGGTATAGGTATCGCCTGCATCGTCATCTACAGTTAAGGTCACGGTCACGGTATCGCCAACATTCATCACGACATTAGGAATAGAGACGGCTGTTATGACAGGCGGTGTGGTATCAAATGCGGGAGCGGTAAACGTTAAGTCGCTTGCTGCTAGATTACCTGCTTGATCAACTACACTCGCTGCGGCAACCGTTAAGGTATCGCCTGCTACTAAGGTAATTCCGCCACCACTGCCTAGTGTGATGGTAAACGTATCGGTATAGGTCTGGTCGCCTATCGCAGTTAAAATAGGGTCAGTTCCTAAACTATGGCTATTATTGACGCTAATATCACTTAAACTCAATGAGGCCACGGTAATGGCTTCTGAGAATTTTAAGGTAACGGTATCGGTTGCAGAATAGCCATTACTGGTATCGGTATCCACTTTCACTATGGGGGTTGAGCCGTGTACCGTTGGTAAAACTGTCTCGACTGTAAATGCTTTTGCGCCACTGGCAACACTGGTATTTCCTGCCGTATCTGTTTGGGTTGCGGTAATCGACTCTGCCCCTTCGGCAAAGGCGGTGACATCAGCATCGGCCACGGCAATAGTCCAGTTGCCACTGCCATCTACTGTTGCTGTATTGCCTGAGGCTAGCGTCGTCGTACTATCGAAGGTTAATGTCACTGTGGCACCGACTTCACCGGTACCGGTGATATTAACTCCAGTACTGGCTTCTGAGTCATTGACGGTATCATCACTCGCAATGGCATTAATCGTCGGGGCTAGTGCGACCGTATCAATATTGATAACTTTTGCACTGCTCGCTACGCTGATATTTCCGGCTGTATCCGTTTGCGTTGCGGTAATGGATTCCGAGCCTTCTGCAAAGGCGGTAACGTCCGCATCGGCTACGGCAATACTCCAATCACCACTGCCATCCACGGTTGCTGTATTGCCTGAGGCTAGCGTTGTCGTACTATCGAAGCTTAATGTAACGGTGGCACCGACTTCACCTGTGCCGGTGATATTAAACCCTGTGGTAGCTTCGCTATCATTGACTACATCATTCGTTGCAATCGTGCTGATAACTGGCGCACTTGGGCTGTTGGCATCAATGGCATCGGTGGTTTGTGTGATCGCGATCGTATAGCTAAGACTGGTGTTTCCAACGCTGTCATCTAAAGTTAATGAGACGGGGATAGTGCTGCCTGCAGCGACATCAGTTCCGCCTTCTGCCACTGTAAATTGCGCAGTATAGGTGGTGCTGTTTGTCCGTGCTAAGCTGCTTAGGCTAAAGCCGCCGACTGTTCCTGATAAGTTGGTATAGGTATCGCTTGCATCATCGTCAACCGTTAAGGTTACCGTCACGGTATCGCCAACATTCATTGCTACATTGGGGATAGAGACCGCTGTGATGACAGGCGGTGTTGTATCAAATATTGGGGCGATTTCATCCAGGTTATTAATCGCTAAGCTAACCGCTTGTTCACTGTTATTATTCACAGCATCGGTCGCGACAACGGTAAAATTGTAGCTGGCTTTGGTTTCAAA
>CBDUDV010000067.1:0-11351 GCA_965366065.1 uncultured bacterium
AGGCGATTGCTGAACTTTCATAAACGGCAGAAAAAGCATTGTTTTTAAAAAGAAAAATGTTTAACTTAATGGCAGTGACGCAGAGCGAGGGAACGATAAGAATAAGATGAAAGAGAGTTAAAATCATGTTCAATTATATTTTACGGCGCTTACTGTACGCGCTACCGTTATTATTTGGGGTAAACGTCTTAACCTTTACACTATTCTTTGTGGTTAATAGTCCTAATGATATGGCGCGCATGCACCTAGGGCAAAAACATGTTACCGAGCAAGCCATAGACAACTGGAAGCAGCAAAGAGGCTATCACTTACCGTTATTAATTAATACACAAGCAGAAGGTTTAGATAGCATAAAAAAGACTATTTTTTACCAAAAATCCTTACGTCTATTTGCCTTTAATTTTGGTATATCAGATAGCGGTAGAAATATAGGTGAAGATATACAGCAGCGCATGTGGCCGAGTTTAGCGATTGCATTGCCGTCTTTAATATTAGGCTTAATATTGAATATTAGCGTAGCACTAATGATGGTATTATTTAGGCAAAGCTATTTAGAATTCAGTAGCATTTTATTGTGCGTTGTTATTATGTCGATATCGTCCTTATTCTATATTATAGGTGGGCAATTTTTAGTGGGTAAGCTATTAATGCTCGTGCCTATTTCTGGCTATGATACGGGCTTAAATGCCATTAAATTTCTAATATTACCCGTTATTATTTCAGTAGTTGCGGGTGTAGGTTCTGGTGCACGCTGGTATCGTAGCTTATTTTTAGAAGAAATCGAACAGGATTATGTGCGTACAGCACGCGCAAAAGGCTTAACGGAGACTCAAGTGTTATTTAGGCATGTACTTAAAAACGCGATGATTCCTATATTGACTGGTGTAGTAGTGATATTACCTTTGTTATTTATGGGGAGTCTCATAACAGAATCATTTTTCAGTATTCCTGGTCTGGGGAGTTACACTATTGATGCAATTAATAGCCAAGATTTCGCTATTGTGCGCGCGATGGTTTTTTTAGGTTCAGTTTTGTATATTATTGGTTTATTATTAACTGATATTTCCTACACATTAGTAGATCCACGAGTACGTTTAAGTTAAAACGAATAGTGTTAAAAAAGAGTTTTCTTTACAAAGGCAAAAATGAAATCGGATAGTAATGGATTAATCAGGGAATACAACTCAAAGTTGTTGATTGTAGGGCAGTTGATCGATATGTTCGTTATCGGCTTCACCTTGTGGGCAGTATTAGATATAAGGGCCGTTGCATGGGCTGATGAACATACCTGGTGGTTATTAATAAGCATCTTTAGTTTTTATTTATTTGCCAGCTTCATGGAGCTGTATAAAGAAAATAGAAGCTTACCTTTACGCCAAGAAATTAGAAAAATCATCATAGCGTGGGGATGTTCGCTCACCGTATTGGCTATCATGGCGCAATTTAGCCGTGTGATTAGCCCTTTAAATGAAGAAAACTTTCTGTTATGGGCGATAGCTGTCCCTATTGAATTGCTTTCATGGCATATCATTAGAAATAGAACCGTCAGAATAGCCAGAAAAATGGGGCGCAATACACGCAAAGTAGCCATTATCGGTGCGACGCGTTTAGGCGGCGAATTACTGGATGTATTTAGTAGTGAAGATTGGATGGGCTTGGATTTTATGGGTTTTTTTGATGATAGAGACCCATCTCGCGATAATGTTAAGCAAGTGGTTTCTGGAAAAATCAATGACTTAATTAAGCAAGCGAAAACAGGCGAAGTCGATATTATCTATATTACTCTGGCGCTAAAAGCGGAAGATAGAATTAAATTAATTTTAGCGGAGCTTGCTGATACCACTGCGTCCGTTTATTACGTACCCGATTTGTTTGTATTTGATTTATTAAGATCCAATATTAACTATATAAAAGGCATACCCGTTTTCAGTGTGTACGATACGCCTTTTTATGGCGTAGATGGCGCGGCTAAGCGTGCATTTGATATTATCGTGGGCAGTTTTATTTTACTGTTGATAGCGATTCCTATGGTTTTTATTGCCATCGCTGTAAAACTAACCTCCCCAGGGAATGTACTATTTAAACAAAGACGTTACGGCTTCAGAGGTGAAGAAATTACCGTGTGGAAATTTCGTTCTATGTCAGTCACAGAAGATGGCGATAAGGTACAGCAAGCACAAAAGAATGATCCACGCGTCACAAAGCTCGGTGCTTTTTTACGCCGTACTTCGTTAGATGAATTGCCGCAGTTTATTAATGTGCTGCAAGGGCGTATGTCTATCGTAGGCCCAAGACCGCATGCGGTTGCGCATAATGAAATCTATAGAGGGCAGATACAAGGCTATATGTTGCGCCATAAAGTAAAGCCGGGGATTACTGGTTTAGCGCAAATTAGTGGCTTTCGTGGGGAAACCGATACCTTAGATAAAATGGAAGGCAGAATTAAGTATGATCTGCAATATATCCGCAACTGGTCGCTCTTGAGTGATTTTAAAATTGTTTTTTTTACTGTATTTAAAGGCTTTGCAGGCGATAAAGTTTATTAATTACAAGTATGTACTTAGGTACAGTGGACGAATGTAAAGTGTTAGGTATAATGGATTCCGAAGTTAGGATAAATGGACTTTTTATTCAAAGCTTGTAAATGGACTTTATAGTTGCTGGGATGCATGCCAAACCTGCTGTGAAGCAGGGACGGAAAGTTACAGACCTTACTTAATTTAAGGTGGCTGGACCGCAAATTTATTTATATATATAAAATAATTTGTTGATCTTTTGGAGATTTTAAAATGAAAAAAATACTTTTAGGTTTGTTTTTTGCGATGTTTGCTTTTCAAGTTAATGCAGCAATATTAAACTGGGAGTCAACCCCGACAGGAGTTTCTGCTGTGGCTGATAATGCGGCTGTTATTTCTGGTTCAAGTCAGCATTTTGATAAGGGTACAGCGTTTTCGGAGACTTGGACATTTAAGTCTGATACCGATATTAAGGCGGTTTCACTTACTCAAGAGTTTTTCCACTCAGAGTTTAACCCTTTTTCTGTTACAATCAGCGGTTTTGGGATAGCAGCCCCAATATCTGCTGTTGGTGGGGTGGATTCAGTGAAGTTTACTTATTTGTATAAAGGAGTATTTGACGTTATAGCTGATGAGGTTTATACCATTGTTGTGGCTGGTACAGCAATATCAGATGGTGTTCATTATTCAACTAGAGTTTCTGCTGTTCCGGTACCGGCAGCTGTATGGTTGTTCGGTTCTGCTTTAATGGGTTTAGTCGGTGTTTCACGTCGTAAATCTACAGCGGTAGCTGCTTAAGTTTTAAGCTTAAATCGTGTTTTAAAGAAAAGGGGGGGGCTTTTGGCTCCCTTTTTTTTGCTTAAAACAAATCACTGCTAAAGGGGAGGCATTCCGAATTAAGGGTGAGTCTAGGTGTGATGAGAGCATGAAGGTCAGGGGGAGGGTTGAAATGAAGATACCACCTGCGTTGAGATGATATCTTTCTTATATTTGGAATCAGTGCCACAAGCAATGTGTCTCAACAAATATCAAACTTACGTTGTATTTACAAGAATAACTGCTATTCTTCAGCAATAGTTTTAGAAAATAGGAGCGTATCACATGCAACACATAGTCAAAATAGCGTTATTGGTTCTATGCGTATTTAATCAAAATTTATCTTATGCGGCTGATGTTAATGCTAAGGCTAAGGCAGTCTATAAAATAAATGCAGGTGATGTACTCGATATTTCTGTTTGGAAGGAAGAAGAGTTACAAAGAGAAATAAGAGTCTTACCAGATGGTAATATTAGTTTTCCTTTGGTGGGTGAGATTTCTGTTGCAGGCAATACATTAACCGCAGTAAGAGAGCGGATGATTAAAAAATTATCAGAGTATATCACTGATCCGGTGGTGAATATTTCAGTTAAATCATCTGAAGGCAATAGTGTGTACGTGATCGGCCAAGTAAAGCAGTCTGGCCAATTTATTATGTATCAGCCCTTGGATGTTATGCAGGTATTGAGTTTAGCTGGTGGGTTAACGACCTTTGCAAAAGCCAACGATATCCGTATTTTACGTAGAACGGAGCAAGGCCCAACGTCAATCGAATTTGAATACGGCGAACTAGAAGACGGCGATGAATTAGCTAGTAATATAGTTTTAAAAAGTGGAGATGTGATAGTAGTGCCATAGTTGATACCATAGGTAGGCTGGGTTAGCTTTGTAAGCGTAGCGCGGCAAACGTAACCCAGAAATTTATGCATATTTAGACATGCTGGGTTACGATTTTATTGCTTTGCAACAAAAATCTAACCCAGCCTACAGGTATTGAATTCGCAAACAATGCTCTACCTCACCTATCTAAAAGGTTAAGGCCAAGCTCATTACTTATGATAAAGAAATTACTCCCATACGCTATAATAATATCCCAAGCCAGTAGCATTCAAGCGGCAGAGTGGACGCTTGATGGTCGGGTCAATCAAGAAATGGCTTATGATGATAATATTAGGATGCAGAGCGGTGAGAATAAGCGCAGCTCCTTTATCTATGAGTTTTTACCGCAATTAAATGCAGGCTATAAATCAGGCGCTACTCAGGTAACTGCTAACGTAGGTTACGGTGTAGAAGTTTATAGCAATAAGTTAGAAACAGTACGGCATAAAGTTAATAGTAGTGTCTCAGGAAGTTACCAAACCCAATCGGTTAATTACGGGCTAAATGTAAGTTATAATCTTCAGCCAGCGCGTAATGTAGCGGCAGATGACACGGGTAATTTTAATTCAGATGCAGCAAGAACCAGTTGGTCGATATCACCGACTATAGCTTATACACTGACAGAGCAAGATACGCTGAATGCTAGTGTGCAGTATAGCCAGAGTTTATATTCTAAGGATGATAATGCAACCGTGAGCGATTCATTGGCCGATAATGATAATATCGGTTTTAATCTAGGTTGGGCGCATCGCTGGAGCGAGCAATATACGACAACACTGAGTGCTGCAGCAAATTTTTATCAATCTGATGGGGATGTAAGAAAAACCAATAATAAAAGTTATTCCCTTACGCTAGGCAATCGCTATCAATTTAACGAACGTTGGAATGTGAATTTCGATGCGGGGTATCGATATACCGATAGTGAGAATACGCTGGCGGGTTTTGCCTTTAACAATACATCACAAGGTTTTTTGATTAACACGGCACTGAACTATACAGGGGAAGTGATTAGTTCGGGTTTAAGTTTTAATCAATCAATGAATCCAGGGGGGAATGGTGAGTTAAACGAGCAATCGAAAGTTGCTTTGAACTTCTCTTATCGATTGACAGAAACTCTTTCGGCACAAGCGGGTACGCAATATCAGAAAACAAAATCGATTAGTACTTTTATCGCAACGAATGATCGTAGCAATATTACTGCCAACGTTGCATTAAGCTGGAAAGTAAGTCCCTTTGTATTTTTAAATGCAAGTTATTCCTATCGTAAGCAAATAGCAGATCAAGTATTGAATGGCGTGGCGGATAACCCAGACTCTAATCGAATTATGTTAACACTCGGCTATAATTGGCAGGGTTTAAGTTTATCTAGGTAATTATCATGGAAATGGAAGAAGATATAAAATCCTTAATGGATTATGTGCAAATGGCAAGACGTCAGAAATTTCTGATCATACTGCCTATCATATTGCTTAGTATGTTAAGTGTCGCGGTGGCCTTAGTTTTACCCGCAGTTTATCGCTCAGAAGCGACTATTCTAATCGAGCAACAGCATATTCCTGTTGACTTAATCCAATCGACTGTTGTCAGTTTTGCAGATGAGCGTATCATGCAAATTGAACAAAAAGTAATGACCATTGATAATGTTAATAAAATTATCAATAAATACGGTTTATATAAAAAACAACGCAAAGAACTTAGTCAAACCGATTTAGCGGAGGTATTTAGAGAAAATACAGAGTTAAATTTAGTAACTGCTGCTGTTATGGGGAAAGGTCGCGGAGCAAAGGCCACTTTAGCATTTAAACTAGCGTTTAATAATAAAGATCCGATTATCACGCAGAAGATTGCCAATGAAATGGTCACGCTTTATCTGAGTGCGAATGTTGCCAATAGAACAGAAAGAGCCGCAGATACCACTAAGTTCTTAGAGGATGAAGCACAAAAATTTAAAATAGAAATTCAGAAAACTGAAAATCAAATTGCAGAATATAAAGAAACTTATAGAAACAGTTTGCCTGAATTATTAGCCGTGAATATTGCCTCTATAAGCCGCATTGAAAACAACCTTCAACAATTAGAATTACAAGAAAAAATGTTGAGTGAACGTCGCATTAGCATACGCTCACAACTCAATAGCACCAGTGCTAATATTATTAGTGCAAGTCCTCAGCAAGGCGGTGGGGCAGAAAGTTTAGCAGCATTGGAAGCGCAGTACCAATACTTACTCGGTAAATATTCCAAGTCTCACCCTGATGTCAGGGCGGTTAAACGCAAAATAGATAGCTTACCTAAATCAGAAGCAGGGGCTACGAAATCAGTAATCACAGCAAATAACCCTGTTTATTTGCAATTAAAAAGTGAACAAAGCATTGCTGAAATTGAATTACAAAATATCTATGGGCAAAGAAAAAAGCTAAGAAAATCATTAGAAGAGCTGGAAGTTAGAGTCTCGCAAACACATCAAGTAGAACGCGGTTATTATGATTTAATGCGCGACCTAGATAACCAAAAGCAAAAATATAAAGAGCTCAAAGCAAAATCATTAGATGCCAAGTTATCGCAAACTTTAGAAGAAGAGCAAAAAGCAGAAAAATTCTCATTAATCGAACCAGCTAGGGTACCTAAAAAACCTGTCAAACCAAATCGTTTTAAAATATTGGGGATGGGTTTTGCCTTATCAATAGCCGTTGGTTTAGGATTGGGTTTTTTAGCTGAAATGTTTGATGGCAGTTTGAGAGGGTATAAGTCTCTAGAAAGATTAACTGGCGTTGAGCCTTTGGTGGTGATTCCTTATATTAAAATTCAAGCAGATATTGATAGTACCAAGAAAAACATACGACGCTTAATAATTATATCCAGCTTATTATTGATAGGTGCGGTCGTTGCCGTGCACTTTTGGTATCAACCTTTAGATATGATTTGGTTTAAAGTGTTAAATAGATTGAATATGTTTTAATATAAATACTAGAATGTCGTAGCCCGTATGGAGGCACGGAATACGGGATAAACAGCGTATCGAATCCCCGTATTACGCAAGCTACATGCGGGCTACGTGATAAGTGTCGCAAGCCACAGAATTGATGATACGTGTTATTTGTAAATGTTGATGTAATCAGGGCAACCACAAGGGATTGCCCGTACGATTGAAGGGCTGTCCCTCGTGGGTACCCTCAAATTATAGTGTTGGGTGAGAAACGTCCCCATTAACCTATCAATAAAAGAGATAAAACGAGATAAGAAAATGGATCGATTAGAAAAAGTAATACAAAAAATGACTCAGCCACCTGTGGCTAAGGATCCGGTTGAAAAAATTATAGAAAAAAATGTAAAAGCAGAAGTAACAGATAATATTAGTTATACGCAAACCAAAACGCATAAAATAGATCCACTTTTAATGCGTCAGCGCCGTGTAATTTCATTAGAAAAGTTCGGGCCTGAGTCGGAAACATTTCGCTTATTGCGCACTAAAGTTTTAAAACAACTTCGAGATAATAACTGGAACAGCATTGGCATCACTGCGCCCTCACAAGGTGCGGGTAAAACCATGGTGGCAGTGAACTTAGCGATAGCGATGGCGATGGAAGTCAATCAAACCGTTTTATTAGTCGATTTAGATTTAAGAAAGCCTCAAATACAGCAGTACTTTGATTTTGAAGTAGACAAAGGCTTGCAGGACTGTTTATTACACGATGTGCCTGTTGCTGATGTGTTAGTTAATCCCAGTATCGAACGTTTAGTGATTTTACCCGGTGCGGGCTTGATGGAAGGCACCTCAGAATTATTAACAGGGCATAAAATGCGCGAAATAGTGCAAGACCTTAAGCAGCGCTATGAGTCACGGATTATTATTTTTGATTTGCCGCCGGTTTTAACCGGTGATGATGTTTTAGTGAGTATGGAATTTTTTGATTCTGCCTTATTAGTCGTTGCAGAAGGTGAAAGCAAACCCGCTGATATTAGTAAGGCAATCCAATTATTATCAGCTACCCACTTATTAGGAACCGTGCTCAATAAAGCAGAAAAAATGCCAGAACATATTGGGCAATATTAATAACCAAATGTAGCCCGTATGAAGTTTACGTAATACGGGAAGCAATGACTTATACCAAGCTCAATAAATAATTACTGTAATGTCCGTCATTCCCGAAATCTTTAATCGGGAATCCATGCACGCACGATAGATTCCTGCTAAGAGCCTGCAGGAATGACGATTTTCTTTTGGCATATGAGTTTACGTAGGATGGGTAGAATGAAATACCTGCTTTTAGGCATGTAATGAAACCCATCAATACCTTGCAAGTTGATGGGTTTCGCAAAAATGCGCTCTACCCATCCTACAAAATATGTCATTTTTTTGGGTGTATGAATACTTACACCAACACTACCCGCACTCATACCATGTACACACAGCATTTTGGCTTAACAAAAAAACCTTTTTCACTTTCTCCAGACCCGCAGTTTTTATACCTGAGTCCACGGCATAAAAAAACGCTGACCATATTGCAGTACGGCATTATGAGTCAAGCCGGTGTCACTGTTATCACAGGTGAAATTGGCTCAGGTAAAACCACGGTTATTCGTCATGTACTTAATGTATTAGGCGATGAATGCGCCGTTGGCTTAATCACCAATACGCATGCGGCTTTTGGTGATTTATTATCTTGGGTATTACAAGCATTTAAAATTAAAGAAAGAGCTGATAATCAAGCAGACCGTTATCAATTATTATTAGACTTTTTTCAGCGCTTACATGAAGAGCAACGAAGAGCCATATTGATTGTGGATGATGCACAAAATATGGATACGCAAACACTCAAAGAGCTTTGTTTATTATCAAATATTAATATCGATAGCGAAGTGATGGTGCAATTGGTGTTAGTGGGGCAACCAGAGCTGATTGATAAATTAAAAACTCCGGAGCTGATTCATTTCGCACAAAGAATTTCTATAGAATTTCATTTAACGCCTTTAGATTATAAAGAGACAGAAGGCTATATTTCTCATCGCCTAATAATAGCCGGCGGTAGTGCTGATATTTTTCCGCGTGTTGTTTGTGCGGTGATTTATTATTTTACCGGAGGCGTCCCAAGGTTAATCAATAATCTATGTGACTTATGCCTCGCGTTTAGCTATGCAGAAGATGATCTCAGAGTAAGCTTAGAAATCGCCATTGATGTCATCAAAGAAAAAATGACCGGAGGTATTGTTCCCTTAGTTGCGCAAACCAATGAAGACGGGCAAAAAATAAAAAAATTAGTGCTTGATAAATATGCAATTGATTTAGACGCGATTTAATTGATTGCCATGTAATCTTATAGTTCCTGTGCAGAGTGGAAGGATTGCTTTGGGGCGAAGACTTTAGTCTTCCATTTTCCATTTATAGGGTTATCTCCTAATGGCTCGTGTTCTTTGTGAATGTTGAGCTAATGAGGGCAATCACAAGGGATTGCACGTACGATTGTAGAGGTGCCTCTCGTGGGCACCCGCAAATTTTATAGCTAGGTGAATAATGGGACAAAAAGATGTGATTAGTAAAAAGCTAATTCAGCGTATTGCGGTTGATTTAGCAGTCTACTTATTAAAATTAGACATAGAATTTGATGAATTAGAGTTATTATCAAGCGAAAATATGCGGGTAGAAGAACGCCGTGCAGATTTAGTTGCTAAAGTAACGCAAAAAGATGAAATCTTTATTTTGCATATTGAAATTCAAAATAACAATGATCCAGAAATGGCACTACGTATGTTGCGCTATTACACCGATATTGCGTTTAATTACCCAAATATCAGTATTCGACAGTATGTAATTTATATAGGTAAAGCCAAATTAGCAATGCATCCAGAAAGGCAGGATAGAGGCTTGAAATATCAATACAATATGATTGACATGCATAACATTGATTACAAAAAACTTTTAGCGCAAAATAGCCCTGATGCAATGGTCTTGGCTATTTTATGTGATTTTAATGTAGATACAGACAGTGTCGCAGTTAATACAATAGTGCAATTATTGCACAAAAGATTACATGATAATCCTAAAAGGTTTAGAGAATACATGTACATGCTAGAAGTTTTATCCGATAATCGAAACTTAAAAGTAGCAATAAAAGAGGCGGAAACCGTGATTACAAATGTAAAAGTTGAGAACTTACCTTCTTATGAGCTAGGAATGGAAAAAGGTATAGAGAAGGGCATAGAGAAAGGCATAGAGAAGGGCATAGAAAAAGGTATGGAAAAAGTAATACTGCAGATGTTACAAAAAAACACAGCCGAAATAGTGTCAGAGCTAACTGGTATTACCATCTCTGATATCGTCAATATAAAAAACAAAGCAACAACTAAACATTAAATCAAAAATTTATAGTTTATATACCCATCACACTTGACATGAAGCATGCGAGAGTAACGGAAAGTGGAATCCCTGCATCTTCAAGTAGTTTGGGTATATCTCTTAAGCTACTTAGTGGTCACGTTTTTCCGTCACTTTACATTCCATTCTGAAAAGCGCAAAATATCAGCCTAAAATAGATAAATAAAACAAAAAGATGCAACAAGAAATAGACCCAAATACCTTCACGCAAAAAGACCTGCTACAGGCATCACAGCATGCTGTCACGCGCGAAGAAATGACGGCACAATTTAGACAAACTGAGCAACAAAATAAAGAACGTTTTGATCAAGTAGATAGGCGATTTGAGCAAGTAGATAAGCGGTTTGAGAAAATAGATAAACAATTAGAAAGGCAATACCAAGCGACAATGAATATACATCAAGAAATAAGAAATCAGATGCGCTGGAATATTGGCATGCTGATTGGCGTAGGGAGTTTAATTGTCGGAATCTTAAAATTCACAGGAACGTAAGGGGGTAAGCCCTTAAAATACAATAGCCCAAGAAAATTGAGCTCCATCCGTACGGGCAATCCCTTGTGGTTGCTCACAGTGAATACACACATAAATATTACTTAACTGAAATTACGTAGCCTTACTTAAATTCATATTAAATTAAAGATTGAACGGGGCGCAGCCTTTAGAGGCTGTGAAAGTATTCAATAATAACCCTAAAAAACAGGTTTCGTAGGTTGTGGCTGAGCTTGCGAAGCCCAACAATCAATAGCTTATCTAGCCTCAGCTGTTGGGC
>CBDUDV010000068.1:0-10958 GCA_965366065.1 uncultured bacterium
AATAAAAAAATGGGTGAGTAATGGTTGTTTTATTTCCCCTCATCCCAGCCTTCTCCCTTTGGAGAAGGGGCTAAACAGGTGAATTATTTAAGTTTAGTTAAAGCCCTCCCTTGTTGGGGAGGGTTGGGTGGGGAGAATAAAAAAATGGGTGAGTAATGGTTGTTTTATTTCCCCTCATCCCAGCCTTCTCCCTTTGGAGAAGGGGCTAAACAAGTACGTTATTTAAGATTATTAAAGCCCTCCCTTGCTGGGGAGGGTTGGGTGGGGAGAATAAAAAAATGGATGAGTAATGATTGTTTTATTTCCCCTCATCCCAGTCTTCTCCTTTTGGAGAAGGGGCTAAACAAGTGTGTTATTTTAGATTATTAAAGCCCTCTTCTGCTGGGAGGGTTGGGTGAGGAGATTGAAACATGACCTTTACACAATTAGCGCGGAATTTACGAAAAAATCAAACGGATGCGGAGCAAGTTTTATGGCTACAGTTTCGTAACCGGCGGTTTTTAAATTATAAGTTTCGTAGGCAGTTTGTTATTGAGCCTTATATTGTTGATTTTGTATGCTTAGATTTAAAGTTGATTATTGAACTGGATGGATCACAGCATAATGAGGAAGTCGATGCGGAGAGAACACTCTTTCTTACTCAGCTAGGATTTAAGGTCGTACGTTTTTGGAATAATGATGTATTTACGAATTTAGAGGGAGTGTTAGAGCAAATTAGGTTAACGGTTAAGGAGTTAATGGAGAAAAGTTAGGTTTTATTTCCCCTCATCCCAGCCTTCTCCCTTTGGAGAAGGAGCTAAACAGGTGTGTTATTTAAGTGTATTAAAGCCCTCTCTTGCTGGACAAATCCGACAGGATCGGATTTGCATTTACCCGCAGGGTGTTGGGCAGGGATAGCCCAACATGATTGGGTTGGGGGAGGAGATTAAAAACAATCTTTACACAAAGTATTGGAGAAAATTGCATTAACGGTTAAAGCGTTAATAGAGAAGAGTTAGGATTTATTTCCCCTCATCCCAGCCTTCTCCCTTTGGAGAAGGAGCTAAACACGTGCGTTATTTAAGTTTATCAAAGCCCTCCCTTGCTGGGGAGGGTTGGGTGGGGAGAATAAAATAAAATTACCTCCTTTTAATACAGATATAAAAACACTAAATTTATGATCAAGACGAAATTATTAAACTTTATAAATGGCAATTTTTAACTACACAGCGCGAAGCAAAACAGGGCAGCAGCTATCGGATATTGTAGAGGCTGGCTCGCGCGATGTGGCTATTATGCAGTTGCGTGGCGATGGCTTAATGGTTATAAAAATTGATGAGGTTAAGAAGAAATCTGATCAAAAAGAATACAGTTTAAACCCGTTTGATTATCGCTCTATTCGTTCGCAAGATGTGGAGGATGCGTTTCATCAAATAGCGGTGATGTTGCGTAGTGGTGTGAGTTTATTAGATGCCGTGGAATTAACACGTAAACATGCACGAATTGGTACACGAAAAGTCTGGGTAAGAATTGCCGAGCGTATTCAACAAGGTGGCCGACTAAGTGATGCGATGAAAGAGTTGGGGCTATTTTCTAACTTAAGTATTCAATTAGTGGCGGTGGGTGAAGAAACCGGTGGCTTAAGTACGGTAATGAACCAAGCGGCAGTGGAGATGGCGACGACGCGTAAATTAAAGAAACAAATTACTAAAGCAGTAAAGGGCCCGGCGTTTACTTTATTGATGGCGATTGGTTTAGTGGTTTTTATGTTAACCAGTCTTGTTCCAGAAATTAAAAAGTTATTAAAAATTATGGGTAAACCCATGCCACCGATTACGAAGGCGCTGATTGATACCTCGGATTGGTTTGTTAGTCATGGTGCGTATATCGGTGTATTTGCCGTGGCGTCGATAATTACGTTTATTGTGCTGTATAACTGGCCGCCCGCGCGCTGGTGGATAGATCGTTTTTCCTTACGTATTCCTTTATTGGGACATGTATTTCGGCTGTCTGGAACGGTGTTGTTTTGTCGGGGAATGGGTTTGTTATTGAGTAGTGGTGTTTTAATTATTGAGGCGCTGAAAATTATGGAGGCGTTGCATGGTAATAAATTTATGGCAGGGCATGTGGCTTTTGCGCGAGAGAGGGTATTACAAGGCTCTTCATTAGGCGACCCTTTAGCAGAGAAATCGTATTATATGCCATTAGTTTTGCAAATGATTCGCGTGGGTGAAAACTCCGGAACCTTGGATGATATTTTAATAGAAATGACCGAGTACCATAGTGAGCTTTTAGAAGAGGCTATCGCCAAATTAACCGGGATGATTGCGCCCTTTATGACTATTTTTGTCGGTGGTTTAATTGGCTTTGTTTATGCCGCTTTTTTGACGGCGATGTTTTCAGCAGCAGGAGGAAGCCCTTCATGAGATGGGTATTTTTATTTTTATATGGTTTTAGTGTGCTGTTGCACGCGGAAGAAAATCAAGTTTATAACAAGCATTCGCAATTAACTGCAGAGAATATTAATAAAGCCGTTGAGGTATTACGTGACCCAACGGTAATGAATGATAATTTTAGGAAAGCGTTAGGTAATTTATCGAACGCTCCTTCAGTTGATGGGGTGAAAAAACCGAGTAGCAATGGCGAGCTATTGTTACCGGATATAGAAATGGTCGGAAAAGTCATTAGTAAAGAGGGGACTTCCACCGTTGTTTTTAAAGCTAATGATAAATATTATCATTTTGAAGAAGGTGAAAGCCTAACTAAAGTAGTCGATCATAAAGTGATGACATTCAAAGTGTTGGAAATCAGTAAACATAGTGTTCGTGTTTTAGTGATGCCGTTTAATAAAATCTTAATTTTTTAAAGTATGCGAATTATGTTGAGTTTACGTTTAATAGTCTGGGTGTTACTACTGAGTTTTTCTGTGTCGGTAAGTTCTGCCAATAGAACAAACTTTAAAATATCAGAATTGGATTTTCAAGATATAACCGTGGGTGATGCGCTGCGCATTTTATCCAAACAAGCGGGTTTAAATATTATTTCATCTAAGGCGGCGGCTGAAATTAAGATGACCATGTATTTACGCGATATTAAGCCGCGCGATGTGCTGGAGGCGATGGCAAAAACCTATAACCTTTGGTATCAGGAAGATAAAAAATCCAAGGTGATTCGCATTTATACCGTGCGTGAATTTCGCTTAGGAAAAGTGGATTATCGCAATGAAAAAACAGAAATTTTTACCTTTAAACATCAGCGGACTTCTTTGGATTTTGCGTATATGGTGCGTGACCTGTTTGGTTATGAGCGTGTGACCTTTAGCCGGGGTGCCGATGAAAATGATGTCACTGATGATTTGAATGATCGTATGGAGCGGTTTGATATTATTGCGCGAAATACTTTTAACCAAAGTGGCACGGGTGGTGAAAGTGGTTTTGGCATTAGTAGTTCGGGTGGCAGTGGTGGTAATAGTAGTCAAAATAGCAGTAGTAACGGCAATAACAATAGTAACCAGAATAACAACAGAAATGGCAGTAATAATAGCCAAAATGGGCAAAACCAGCAGATGACTATGCGCAGAGGGCAATCATTAGATCTTCTGAAGATGCTACCGGAATCTGAAGCGCAAGCGATGCTATCAGGACAATTTAGTGGTTCTACCGGCGCATTAAATGAGTTGATTGAACATATCTCTCCTATTTATGTCACTTTAATACGTCGGCAAAATCGCGTGCTTATCCGTACCCGCGATAAAGATGCGATGAAAGATATTCATGCCATTTATAAAAAATTGAATATTGATATGGCAACGCTGTTATTGGAAGTTAAGGTGTTGGAGTTATCGCTCAATGACGGTTATGAATCCAGTTTTGATTTTTCGGTTAAATCGGGTGATTATCAGGTAACTAAAGGCGATGACAGCTTTGTTAGTAATGCAAGTAATGTCAGTGATTTAGTGCGAGCGGGATTAGGTGATCCGTCTATGGTCGCTGCCGTAGCTAGCAAAAATTTTGATGCACGATTAAAGTTGATGGAACAAGAGGGACGAGTAACCGCGTTAGCAACCCCGATGTTAACCACTAGTAATCAAGAAGTGAGTCGTATTTTTATTGGTGAAGAGCGACCGATTACAACTAGCATGAGTGTGACATGCCCTGCTATTGCGCAGCAAACAGGAGTAATAGGGACTCCTGTAAATCAAAGTACTTGTATTCAAGCCCCTGATACAGAGATTAGACCAATAGGAAAAACATTGTTATTAACTCCTAATATTAGTGCTGATGGAACGGTGGATATTAGAATCTTAGTGGAAGATTCTAGTGTTTGTTCTGGGTGTGGACGAATTCCCGCTCCAAATGCGATAGGAGATTTGGTCAATTACAACGTTGATACAGTTAATACACAAACCTTCTCCGGCGATATTATTGCCGAAAATGGCCAAATGATTGCCGTGGGTGGTTTAATTAATGAGCGCTCAGAAGATTCTGAGAAAAAAGTACCGATTTTAGGTGATATTCCTTATTTAGGATTCTTCTTTTCCGATACTGTCAAAGTCAGAAAGCGTACGGAAATGGTTATTTTGATCCGCCCTTATGTGATGAGTAATGGTCATGCTGAAGCGGATGTTAATAAAACTTGGTTAGAAGAAAATAGCGTACACCCGAGTGCGGATAAATTAAATACCCTAGGCATTTATAAAAATTCAGAACATTTGGATCGAGGCTTTGAAGTCCAAGAAAATTATAAAATTTATAAAGGCCAAGATAGTTTTGATGATCATCATGAAAAAGGTAAGGGCGCGAAAGCGGTATTCATCCCCAAAGATGAGCGCCAAGCCCTTTATATGGATTTAACGCAATATGCCGCGCAAACAGTCAAAATTCCTAAACATATGAGACCGCCAGAAACAGGGATTATTGATATTCCATTAAGGCTAGCGAATCAAAATGTTAAGGTACTGAAGAATAGTCAGCTAACGGTTAAACCGATGGGGAGTTGGCGTAAAGCAGGCACCTATGTCACGGCATTACAGATATCGAACAAGAGTAATAAAGTATTGCCGGTTAATTACCGTGCTTTAAATGGTCGTTGGTTAGCTTCAACGGTAGAAAAAGAAAGCTTAGCAGCGAATGAGAGTACCTATTTGTATGTGATTTCTGCCAATAGCTTTGAGCAGTCTCTGGGACGTTAAGATGAAGCCAATTGTATGTCTTATTTTATTAGCCCCGCTTGCTGCCATTGCGGATGATGCGGTATTGAAGATGCATGTTTTTGATGTTGAAAAGACTGAGGCCGGCGCTCATAAAAATAAGAGTTTGAATATGATTATTTTTGATGAGCAGACGGGGGAAAGCTCTCAAGTGTCTGCTGGGTCAAATCGTCAAAAAATTAAGCCAACTAATGTGAAGCACCGTTATTGGTCTGCCGCGCTTCAAACTGGATATAAACGAGATAGTTTCCAGTGGCAAACGGCTTCACCGGCGGGGGGGATTAGTCCTTTTGCCGAGGCTAAATGGGATAAATTAGATTTATGGCAAATTCAGGCAGATTTAGGTTTTAAATTACCGATGGGATTTGTTGCTAAAGGGCATGCTGCTTATGCGTTTACTTTTTCAGGTAAGACGCAAGAAAATGGTTATATTCAGAATAATAGCGACCCATTTATACAGTCAAATGGCTCTGCTGATTCAGGGTATTCCGCTGATTTTTCCGGAGCGATAGGCTATCAATTTGATTGGGGCGATCAAGTAGAAAATGATCTTTCTGGGTACTTAACGCCGTTAGTTGGTTTTGCTTTTCAAGAACAAAAATATACTATGCGGGGTGGCGTGCAAACCGTCGGCGGTGGAGACTCTACACCAGCTAACCTGAATAATGATTACTTAGCGGGGTGGGCTGGCCCATGGCTAGGGTTTGATGCCGGTATGAATTTATTTGAGCGACATGGCATTTTTACTTCTTTTGAACATCACTGGGCTGACTATAGAGGGCTGGGTGATTGGCAGGAAAATCATTTAGAGCATCATGCGCAAGCGCATGGGTACAAAACGCAATTAGGCTATCAGTATAAGCCTAATGCTACATGGGCATTTAGTTTTGCTTTTGCTTATGAATATTGGAATACGGGATCAGGTACCGAGAGTTTAACCTTATCTAATCAAGCGGTTGTGAAGTCACAATTTAATTCAGCGGTACGTGAGTCTTTTGGTGTAAACGCAGGCGTTAATGTTGCGTTTTAAATAATTTGAAAATGTGGGCTACACATTTAAGAGGGGACAGAAGTAGGATGGGTAGAGTGAAGCACCTGTTTTTAGGTGCGCAGTGAAACCCATCATCAATACGACGTGTAGTGAGATGGGTTTCGCAAAAAGACGCTCTACCCATCCTACATTTTATAGTGTTGTCCCGTCTTAAAATGGTAGCCAAAATGTGTGTTGTTAAAAATGGAGTTAGTGGGTGTTATGAAGAGAAATACTAGGAATGTTAAATTAAAAACAGTAATGGCAATTACAACAGTGCTAGCCTTATCAGGCTGCTTTAGTTCTTCTGATAAGGACACTGGAGATGCTGGTTTGCCTGCATCCTTACCAGATAACCCAGATGAATTGGTCAATACAAATTCTGCACTAACTTTAAGTTCTCATTTAACACAATTGAGAAGTGATTTTTTATCAGGTGGCACACAAAATGTTGATAAAAGAAACACCCCTGCAAATATTGTTGATGAAGGCGTTGTTTTATTAACAATTACAACTAGCTCTACAGAAACCTCGTTAGTACGTGCGCGCTTAGAAAATTTAGGAATGATCAATGTTTCGCAGTATAAGCATTTAATTTCAGGTGCATTTCCTATTAAAGATTTAGATAAGCTGGGCGCTGTTCAAGGCATTAGCTGGGTTAATAGTACGAAAGCAACACGACGTGATAGTTCTGGTGGAATTGCGTATAACGTTGCGGATGTTGCTCTATTTACTGACGTTATAAAAAAGCAGGAAAATGTAGATGGAACGGGCGTAAAAATTGGTGTGATGTCTGATAGTTTTGATTGCTTAGGCGGCGCGAGAGACGACATTCTATCGGGTGATTTACCTAATATTACAGTAATTAAAGAGTATAGTTATTGTTTCTCTAATCCACAGGCCGATGAAGGTCGCGCGATGTTGCAATTGATTCATGATATTGCGCCTGGAGCAGAGTTGTTGTTTTATACGGCGTTCGAGAGCCAAGCAGATTTTGCGCTAGGAATTCAAGAGCTGGCTAATGCTGGCGCGGACATTATTGTCGATGATATTGGTTGGTTGAACATGCCAATGTTTCAAGAAGGGCCTATCGCACAATCAGTGACAGAAGTTGAAGCACGCGGTGTGGTTTACTTTTCTGCCGCAGGAAACAATGCACGTTTGTCGTATGAAAAAGCGTATAAACCCACTCAATTAGCCTCTGGTACAGACGCACATGATTTCGGGTTAGCCGCAGGCGGTGCATCTGATGTTTACCAAAAAATAACAGTCCCTGCGAATGTTGATTTAACGATAGTATTACAGTGGGACGATCCGTCAGAAGTCAGTGGTGGTCCAACTGCTGGCGCGCAAACAGATTTAGATTTGATACTATTAGATAGTGATATGAATAACATTATTGCAACAGGAAAAGATGTCAATAAAGGACATGATCCCGTTGAAATTATTACGGTATCAAGCACTAATTTTGGTGATGGCGTTGCAGAAGGTAATTTATTAATTAGAAAAAGTGCGGGGCCAGACCCGAAATATGTGAAATATGTGATTTTTTCCTCTGCGCCCGCTGAGGTTTTGGGACAGCAAAGTTTACCAATAGTTGAACGAATTAAACTTAATGATAATGGTGAATTGATTAAAGAGGGCGGTGAGCCTGTAACGGCAGGGCAGGCGGTTATTATTATGCCGAATGGCTGCATTGTTTGTGGAGGTAATTGGTTGCCAGGAGGCGATTTATATAAAGTAGGTGCTGGAGGTAGCGCTATTACAGAGAAGCCAAGTACTCAAACATATGGTATTTTTCTTGACGCTACAACATTTGTCGAAATTGATACAGTTGAGTTGCCTATTTTCCTAATTCCAGAGGGATTTATTGCATTATTAGCAGATGATAATACTACGATTGATTTAATTCGTGACCCTGATGCAGAGCAAGAACAACAAGTCGATGTACGTATTGCGGAATACGCAACCAAAAGTAGTACTTCGTATGGGCATCCTAATGCGGCAGGCGCAATAGCAGTTGGTGCAATGGCATACAAACAAACGCCTTGGTTCCCACAAGGTGCTCAGCGAATAGAGCCTTTTTCATCGGCAGGCGGAACGCCTATCTTTTTTGATAAAGATGGCGCTCGCTTATCTGCAGCAGAATATAGAGCTAAACCAGAAATTGTTTCAGTGGATGATGTGGACACTACTTTTTTTGGTGCTGATAACTTAACAGCAACGGATTCTGATTTGAATGGCTTCCCTAATTTTAAAGGCACCTCAGCAGCAGCACCTAACGCAGCCGCTGTTGCCGCTTTATTATTACAAAAATATCCACACTTGCTACCGAGCCAAGTCAAAATACTAATGATGACTGGAACAGTAGATTTATCAGACCCAGCAGGAGCATCAAGCAATGATGCAAACTTGCCGGCCGTAAATCCGTGTAGTAGTGGTGTTACATTTGATTGGGGAACGGGTTGTGGCTTGATTCAAGCACATAAAATATTTGCCACAGCAGCATCGAATCCTGCATTAGTCGCAGATATACAGGAACCGGTTGTGGAAGTACCTGATAATACGGGCGGATCAACTACGGGTGAGACTGACACAACAGATACAGGAACAACGACAGGTGGCTCTAGCCCAACAGACGTTCCAACTATATTAGTGGGTGATTACAATAATAATGGCTGTTTTGATGAGCAAGATAAGGCCATGTTATTACTAGCAATACGTTCTGGATTATCAGCATCAACCTACGATTTAAGTGGTGATGGCACTGTTAATGGTGATGATGTAACCATTATGGATAGCTTATTAACATCGGCGGATAGCTGTTTATAATTTAATAGCCGAATTCCACTCCCCCGTCTCTCCCGCATGCTTTTAGCGGGAGTCTAGTGTTTTAAGTAGATCCCCGCTAAAAGCACGCGGGGATGACGGTTGAAAAAACCTGCAGATTGAATGATTATCGGTATATAAATAGAGAAGGAGTTTCTAGTATGAAGAGAGTTTATAGTAATAAAACCCAAGGTTTTACCTTAGTTGAACTGTTAGTCGTCATGCTAGTGCTCGTCGCCTTATCATCCATTACCTTAGATTTCACCCAAGACTTTGCTTTTCAAGGTCGCTATGAAGTCACTAAAGATCGTTATGACAAAATCAAACGCGCGATTATAGGTCGGCCCGATGTATTAATTAATGGCCAGCCGGATATTTCGGGGTTTGTGGCGGATATGGGGCGGTTGCCGAGGAATATTCAGGAATTGTTGGTGCAGAATTATTGTATGCCTAACTATACTATTTCACAAAATAATCCAGGTACCGGTATTATTCCTAGCGTTCATGCAACTCATAAGGCATGGTGTGAAGCTTCGCCAAATACTGCGGGTGATTGGGAAGAGCAAAGTGATGACGCTAATTGTACTGGTTCAGATACCACTTTAAAAACTCAGGCACTTTGTGAAGCGGCAAGTGAAGTTTGGTCGGGCTGGAAAGGTCCTTATTTTACGACTCAAAAACCAGATTATAAAGCTAATGCTTTTTCTGATGGCTGGGGGAATGAAGCTAGTAGCGTAACTGACCATAATTATGGATGGACTTTTTGTTTGGGTTCTATGGCGGTTGGAGGGTGCTATACCTCAAGTCCTGTAATTGGAGTGAATGAGTTGCTCATATTAAGTAAAGGTAAAAACCAGGTTACTGGAGGCTCGGTTAATACATATGATGAAGATTTTCCAGTTAACCCAATAGCAATCAATGCTAATCAGTGGCAAGTGAGCATAAACAATAATATTACTATTAATATTACACCTCCAAACAATGGGTATTGTAATGACTCTGTTTGCAGTAACCCTTCGTATGATATTTCTAGCTGTTCTACTGCAAAGAATGCAACTTGGATTGTTGGAAACTGTACTGATGTTGGAGGGACTTTTATTGGACATACTCAGGCTGGCTGTACTGGGTTGATTTGGACGGATGTTTCTATTGCTACGGGTATTTGTAGTGATATTGCATATACTACTCAGGCAACTTGTGTAGGAGCTACAAAAATATGGACAGTTGGCGTGTGTAGCAATCAAAGTTATCCCACTCTCTCTGAGTGTATTGCTCCAGTTGGTTCTGAATTAACGGCAAGTTGTGATGATGGGGCATCTGGAGATAAGGCTACTTGTGAGGCTGTTCCGGCAAAATGGAGTTCATCAGCAAGTGAGTTTAACTGCCAAAAAGGAGGAGGAAATTGGGTGGTGCCTTTTCAGATGGTAAATATTGTATTAGCCCGTTCAGATGGAACTTTCCCGGTTACAATTCCTGCTGCGATTGATGAAAATGGTTTAAATCAAAATGTCGCTTTTAACGCAGCAACCAATATGCCGCAAGGGTTGGCTACATTAAATGTATTTAAAGCAGGAACAACAGATATTTACCCTGCCTCTTGTTCGGGTTTAAATAGTGATACAAATACAACGGATGCATTTAGTTCGGATTGCTTAAAAATAGGGGGTACATTATTAAATAATGGGTTATGTGATGATGTATCTATTAACGAGTGCACAACAGGTACTGATGGAACTGGTGGCTTGTTGTTAAGAAATGCCTTAAATATTACCATTTTGCCTTTTAACATAATTACAAATGTAAGCTGGTAATGAATGCATTCTCGGTATTCATGACGAGAGCAAGTAGCCCGTATGAAGCTTGCGTAATACGGGGCATTCGATGCGCTGAACTTCCCGTATTCCGTACCTC
>CBDUDV010000069.1:0-10733 GCA_965366065.1 uncultured bacterium
CGGGTTCGATTCCCATCATCAGCTCCATATTTAGAAACCTCGTTATATGCAAATATAGCGGGGTTTTTTTTTGCCTGAAAGAAAATTTTGGCTACGTTAGGGTACGCATTGCGTACCTTTCAGGTCATAAAGTATGTAATGCCAATCCCAATATGTTTATACTTAAACGCATATAACAAAAATTGTCATTCCTGCGTGCCCTTAGCAGGAATCTATCGTGTGCGCATGGATTCCCGATTTAAAGACTTCGGGAATGACGATCGCTGCACTGCAGTGAGTATTTATTGGGATTGGTATAATGCATGCTCTACATAAACTTACCCCGTCTTAAAATGGTAGTCAAATTTTGTAATAGGGAGTATAGGGCAGTGCTGCGCAGGGCTTGTAAGCTTACGACCATCAGAACTTGACACAACATCACCTAGTGGATAAACTCAGTTAAGAATATTAGAGTAATCTTGCCTGATTTACAGGCTAATATCGAATTAAGCGGCTTATTTGCCTTGCTATTAAGAAAATAGAGGTTATTTTCCTTTATGTTCCAATAGCAGGTAAAAAGTAACTAATATTAGAATAGTAAGGCGAAATTACTTTAGAAGTAATAGTTATCTTATTGAACACACTAAGTGTAAATAGAAATTACAAAAGAAAAAATTGCCTATGATTATTTATTTTTCAATTACTTATATTGCATAAAGCATAAAAATGACATTTAAGGTAAGGACTCTTAGTCCAAATAAAAAGCGAATGGAATTTGAGATAAATATAAATGAATGGAATGCTGGTTACTCAGGTAAACAGGAAGTTATTTCAAGACTTAAAAAAGAAAATTTTTTGATTCTTAAAATAATTGATGAGTCAATAGAAGATAACTTTGAAGTAGAAAAAGAAGCGTCTATATTGGAGTTGGTTAAAGAACAAGTTATTAAGCTTTTCAAGCCAGAGCCTGAATTTGAAATAGTTCCTTGGGAGATTCAAATAAGTCATTGGGTTGCTGAAAATCAGGATGAATTTGAGAAGCAAATGTATGAACGTAAGAAAACAAGGTATCGAAAAGAAATTGATAATCATGCCAAAGAATTATCAGTCCGAAGAAATCAACTTACAGTTCAGTCACATTACGGTTTAATTGATGATGATAAATGGCAAAATGAGATAAACAATTTCATTATTAATGTTCTTGAAGATGAGGGTGAAGATGAAGACATATTGGAGTTTCTTCATGATAAAATTAATGAGATAACTATAAATTTTCAATCGGAAGCGGCACCTCTTTCAGATAAAATGACGGGAGTTGAATATGAACAGTTTGTTGCTAATTCTTTATGTAATTATGGTTGGAATGCACATACAACAAAAGCTTCTAATGACCAAGGAGTTGATGTTCTTGCTGAAAAACAAGGAGTAAAAATAGCTGTTCAATGCAAATTTTATTCTAGTAACGTAGGAAATACAGCTGTTCAAGAAATAATCGCAGGTAAAGAATTTGTACAAGCAGATTTTGCGGTCGTTGTTTCAAATGCTGACTTTACTAATTCTGCTAAACAGTTAGCTTCTTCAACTAATGTAGTTTTAATTCACCATGATTTACTTAGTAGGCTAGATGAGCTGTTTTTTCCTGAATAAAAATGTATCGTAGTTTATTACCACGAATTTATGAAATAAAAGACTTATGTACTAACGATACAGAGCATTCTTATTTTAATCGACTTGATAATATTATTACTAATAGTTCATTAGCAAAAGACTTTTATAAGTGTTTAGATGATGAATTATTTCAGTTAGATCATAATTCATGGGATTTTTTTAAGAGCGATATTATTTCAGAAATAGCAACTTATGATAAGAATAGAGGATGGTTTCAACTATTTAATAGACTTAATGAAGTTAAGGGGTTTATCTATTTAAAAAATATTGGGTGCTCAAATGTTAAGTTTATTGAGCGTAGTAGGGAAAAAACTCCAGATTTAAAAGGTAAGCTTGATGAGGAAAATATTTATTGTGAAGTTAAGACAATCAATATTTCAGAAAGTGAAATTGAAAAAAGAAAAAAACCAAAACTTAGGAGGTGTAGCTATGACTTACCAGATGAATTCTTTAATAAACTGAGTAAAGTTATTCAAAGTGCAGAGCTACAGTTTTTTGAAAAAAGTGAAAAGAATATTATCTATATAATTATTAATTTTGATGAAATTAGCTTTGACCCTCAAGAAAAGTTTTTTGAAGATATTGAATGTTTTTTAAAAAAAGTAGATGTAATATCTAAAGTTATAATTTATAACCCTTTTTAAACGTAGTTGTTAATGGGTTTTAAGTTTTAAAAAGATAACAAAAAAATCCAGCTGACCGTTGGCAGCACAGTTCGTTTCAAACGGTCATTTTATATCAAAGGTCAGTGCTTTGTCAGAGTTCATCGAACATCTGCCAACGGCCGCTGATTTGGTCGTTAGCCATTTTCAAGGATATTTATGAGTAAAGAGTTCACGCCCATACCTTTTAAGCCACTTTGTAATGATTTATGGGTTTTTTTTATGTATGGAGGTATTGTTTCGTGGTTTATAGAAAGATATGAAACTAAAAAAGCTTCCCTATATGATCTAGAAAAAATACTACTCGAACCTTTTTCAGTTAAAGCATTTGTATTTATTACAACAATAGGGTTTGTACTTGTATCTCTTCGTTCTTTTTCATTGGGAATGAGTGAAGAAAAAGCGGCTGAATGCTGGTTTATGAGAAATATTTTTGTTCCCATTAGTGAAGTAGGGTTATCCACTGGGTTTATTATACTTGGAATGTCTATGGGTATAATGAGTTACTTTTCTATACTTGGCTCAAATATAGAAGGCGCTCATAAATTGGTTGTTGAAAATTTTAAAATAGCTAGTTTAGTTGCTTTTCTTATTATTCCAATTTATTTTCAGCAACGTACACTTTTTGCAAAAACTAAAATTGAACAAATTATGTTGCCAATAATCATTACTCTATATTTAACCATAATTTATGGCACATTATGGTATCTAAATACTGAGGTTTTTTGGAAACTACTCATTATTACAAGTGTATTGGTTTTAGTTTCTTGGAATTTAGTTAAATGGTGGGCTAGCAAGCAAGTCCAACAGACCGTTTGAGCGTACCTAGTTTTGGCGTTATCAAGGAAAACCACCAGTCACCGCAGTATTAGCTAAAAAAACATATGAAATCACAATTAGAAAATTTATATAGAAGAGCTGGAATTACAAAGGAAAGTTGTTTTCATGCAAACAGAAGACTTGAAACACATAATAATTTATCTTTATGGTCGCTTACTACACTTGCCTTTAGTTTAATTGTTATTTCTCTACTAACTCAGATTTATTCTGATAATGCCTTTATTATTGAATACATACGTTTTTTTAATTTTTCAATAACAGTTTCATCAATCTTTGCAATGGTCATTTCTATAATTATTCATAAAAGTGATTTTTCATTAAAAGCTGATAAATTTAGACGGCAAGCGATGGATATAAATGAACTTAGAATCTCATTCAAGCACTTAATAGAAAAAGATGAAGATGACAGTATTAAAGAGACTTTATATGAAGCTCAAAGTAAAAATTACTCTGAAATTTTAGAAAGAAACTTAGTTCACGACCAAATTGATTATTATGTATCCAACACGAAAGGAGTTGAGCATAAATACTTTTACACAAAAATGGTTGTAACTCAGTTTTTTGGCTACTTGTTAATTATTTTGTCATCTATTCTTCTTTTAATTTGGGCTTGTTTTAATACATACTTAAAAACAATAGTAGTAACATAATAGCTAACAAAAAATTCCAGTTGACCGTTGGCAGCGCAGTTCGCTTTTAACGATCATTTTTTTATCAAAGTTTAGTGTGCTAGCTGAGTTTTTCGTATATCTGCCAGCGGCCACTGAATTTGGCGTTATTGAGGAACTGGAGCTGCGCTCCAGTTCCTCAATAACACCGCGGTGACTGGTGCCCAGTCGAAAGCTCAGTTATTAAGGATCTGTCGCATGGCTCCAGAACCTAAATAACTAAGCGTTCGACAGGCTAATTTTCCTTGGTAATCGTCCGCGTTCCCGCTACCATTACCAAGGAAAACCGCCAGTCACCGCGGTGTTAAATTACTAAACCATCTATCGAGTAATTATGGACGAACTTACTTTTACATCAGAAATCATTAAGGCTACTGCATGGCCTTTAGCAACGATCACCATGGTTTGGTTGCTAAGAAAGCCAATCATTGAATTGGTTCCTCTTATGAAAAAGCTTAAGTACAAAGAGCTTGAACTTGAGTTTTCACAAGAAGTACTGGCTTTGAAAACTGAGGTGGCTCCAGTAATAAATGTGCCCCAAGAAGATATTTCAGAACCAACTATTTCAAAAGCACTTGAGTTGGTTGCTTTGTCACCCCGTGCTGCCATCATGGAAGCGTGGATTGAAGTTGAAACAGTAGCCGTTGAGGTAGCTAGCTCATTTTGGAATCAATCGGCTAGTGGAACTATACGTAATTTTCCAAGGCTAGGAGAGTACTTACATCAATGCAAAATTATTGATGATAAGCAATTACGTATTTTCCGAAGACTGCGGCGTTTGCGTAACAAAGCAGCTCACGCTGAAGAGTTACATTTGAGTGAAGAGGATGCAATGTCTTTCATAATTATGGTATCTAACTTAGCCAAGCATATTCGTAATGTGTAGTAGAAATTTAACAGCTACGTCAATTGGGGCTGGTTTTCCGCTGATACTAAAAAATCAGCCCAGTAAGCAATCGTTACGATACTAAAAACAGCCTGAAATAATGGGAAGACGATATAAAAGAAGGAATAATAGTATTACTTCAATTGTGAGTGATGTTGTTTATATTGCTGCAAAACTACCATGGTGGGGGGCATTATTGACAGGGATGTTTTCTTATATTGCAATTTATTTAATGCTGGGTGGGTATATTGAGTCTCAGTTGGCAGCACAAGAAGGTAGTAAGTTTTATCCCATTATTGAAGTTAGGTTAAGCCGGATTGTTAGAGTCTGCGAATGGGTTGGAATAGCTTGTTTCTTGGTAGGAGTATTCTTTTCTATTCGAAATTTCTTTGTTAGTAAAGAAGCTCGTTACACTGAAAAGAGCATTGTCACCATAGCCTCTAAAGTGTTGGGACGTAATCTTGATTAATCGTAATTTAACAAGGCGCTCCAGCTGACCACAGGAAGCGTAGTTTTTTTATAAAGGTCATTTTATATCAAAGTTTAGTGGTGCTGTTGAAGTTCATCGTATATCTTCCTGTGTCATCTGAGCTTGTCGTTATTGAGGAACTGGAGCTGCGCTCCAGTTCCTCAATAACACCGCGGTGACTGGTGCCCAGTCGAAAGCTCAGTTATTAAGGATCTGTCGCATGGCTCCAGAACCTAAATAACTAAGCGTTCGACAGGCTAATTTTCCTTGGTAATCGTCCGCGTTCCCGCTACCATTACCAAGGAAAACCGCCAGTCACCGCGGTGTTAGGTTTTTAGGATGAATTACAGTATGGAAACATTTAGTTTTATAATTAACGTATTAATGGCTTTTTTATTAGTAAGGTACTCTCTTGATTTTAATCCAGATCTCAGTGCTAAAATAGAGAAACTAGATACTAGATTCCTTAGCTTAATTACAAAAATGAAGAATGGTGAAGCTCGTTCTGCTCTTGATATTGGTGGAGGTTTTTTTGGTATCATTGGGTTAATTCATTTTGTTCTATTTATTTTTAGCACATTAGCCGCTTTGGATAATAAAGTTTGGCTTCTATATATATCAACTACATTTATTTATTCTGTTTTTGTTTGGCTTTCAATTAAATGGTTTACTTCGTATGAAAAATTTTCTCTTAAATTTATAAAAGATAATGGTTTGCTAGCCCTTTATTCTGTATTTATTCCAGTAATGGACTATTTGTCACCAGGTTCAAACTTAACAGGCTTATTGGTAAATCAAATGTTGATTCCTGTAAATATTCTAGGATTGGATATTTCTGCTACAGGTGTGCTTTGGAAGGATGGGCTACTGATCGCAGCAATATTTGAATGTATAATATTTACAACTTGGATACTGACAAGTCTAATGTTTATACCTGTAGCTGCGAGTGGACTTATTATTGTATTTATTACTATAAATGTAGCAAATATCTTAGCGAAATTATCACCTAAGCGCCCCTTGAGCCCTTTCTGTTTTGTTATATGGCTTGTCACTGCGCCGTATGGATGGTTTTAAAAAGCTAACAAGTGGTGACTATGGTTTTTACTTGTAAACCAAACCTAACCAAAAAATCCAGCTGACCATTTAAAGCGTCATTTTTTTTGCAAAAGAACCGCAAAAAAACTGCCACTTAAAATGGCATCTGATTTGGTCGTTATTGAGGAACTGGAGCTGCGCTCCAGTTCCTCAATAACACCGCGGTGACTGGTGCCCAGTCGAAAGCTCAGTTATTAAGGATCTGTCGCATGGCTCCAGAACCTAAATAACTAAGCGTTCGACAGGCTAATTTTCCTTGGTAATCGTCCGCGTTCCCGCTACCATTACCAAGGAAAACCGCCAGTCACCGCGGTGTTAGCTGTCTCTGTACATATCACTCAACCTTCAAGGATTGAAAATTTGTTAATTAAATATAGATTCAAAGAAAAAGACTTTCATTTCTCTAATCGAGATAAAGAACAAGAAAAAAACGTTTTTACTGTTATCGTTGGAAAAAATGGGACTGGAAAAAGTCGCTTGATGAAATCAGTAATAGAATCGCTTATAGGTAAAAGTAATAGAAATGGAGTTTTAAGAGGACAGCAGACCTTTGAAGGATTACTTCCAGAGAACAAAATATATAATATTGAACTAGATAAAGAGCCTCAAAAAATTATTGCTGTATCTACAAGTCCTTTTGATAAATTTCCCTTAGATATTTATGGCCATTTAGATAAAAAATACACTTATTTAGGTCTCCGAGATTTAAGATCAAGAGATCTTGGTATGGCATATATGGCTAATATTTATATATCTTTATTGAAATCAGTAGTAAATGAGTCTGGTAGAACGAATAAAATATGTAAGGTACTGGGTTTTCTGGGTTATTCACCAAGAATTGAAGCACGGTACCACTTGGAGTTTTCTAGAAGAAGGATTCAAGATGCTTTAGTTAGTTCTAATCCAGTTGAGTATTTTATCGAAAATTTTATATCAAATGAACACCATCCATCACATAGAAATAGAACGAGAGGTTTTCTTGATGAAGAGAGAAATGTAGATGTTTCTAAAGTTGAAAGGTTTCTTGATATATATCGAAAAATTGATCCTTCTAATTTAAAGCCTAAATTAGAAGTATTTCTTGAGGGGAGCGGATTGTTGTTTCCTCATAATGTAATTTATGATGCGAATGACTTGTTCTTTTTAGCCGAAATCGGTGTTGCAAAATTAAGAGAGATAACTTTAGAAAAAAATAACGGGAAGAGTTTTCGCATCGGTGATGCAAGTTCAGGTGAACAAAGTGTTGTAATGAGCAATTCTCGGAATTGCGAGCCAAATATGCGACGATAGTTTGATTTGTATCGATGAACCTGAAGTATGTCTTCATCCCGAATGGCAGGAAAAGTATATAGATATTTTAATTAATACTTTTAAAAGTTTTAGAGGTTGTCATTTTCTAATTGCAACACATTCTCCCTTGATGGTATCTAAACTTAACGATAGAAATTGTTATTTAATGAAAATGGAGAATGGTGAAGTAACTAATGCGTCACAAGTTAACAATAGGTCTGTTGACTTTCAACTTGTAAATACTTTTGGTACGCCTGGTTTTAAAAATGAATATTTAACAAGAGAATTAATATCTGTATTATCTTCGTTTGGACAAACTGGAAAATTAGACGACATTACCAAAGAGAAGCTTAAATTTTTATTATCTTTAAAAGATCAAATTAGTGAACTAGACCCTGTATTAAAACTAATGGATATGGCTCAGGAAGCTCTGTTGGAGAGCTTGTAATGTCCAATGTTTTGATAAAATATAATATTAAAGACCAGCTGAAAGTTGATGCTTATAACAATCTAAATGAAGATAGAAAAAGCGGGGAATATTGGGACGATAGTAACGGCCAAGATCTAAAGAAAATCAAAAAAAATATTAAAACATTTTATATCGAGTCTCAAGGTTATACGTGCCCTTATTGTAAGCAGAAAATTGAAGTTGATCATAATGCCGTCTGGGATGCTGAACATATAATACCAAAAGATAAATTTCCTCAGTTTTTGTTTTCTCCATTAAATTTATGTGTTTCTTGCAAAGATTGTAATTTGGCTAAGTTGAATAAAGATGTTTTAAAAAACAAAAAGAGAAAAACGTTACCTACAAAGAAAGATGATTATATATTTATACATCCACATTTAGATGTATATACAAAACATATGAAAATCATGAAGTCTTCGTTGTTTTTTATACCGCTAGATTCTAAAGGAAAAGAAACTATTGAAATTTGTGGTTTATTACGTTTCTTATATAAATTTACAGATTATGGAGATATACCTTTGGAAGTTAAAGAAAAGGTTTCTATGTTATCGGATGAGTTACAAAATGCAAAAAGTGGTATCGAACAACACTTTATCCTAACATGCCTCGGAGATGTAGTTGAGCAGGGAAAACAAATAGCCCAAAAAGAATATATGGCAGGATTGAGAGCTAAAGCCAGCTAACAAGTCAATTCAGCAGGACAAAAAACAGTTGGTTTTGCTCCTTCGTCGCTAATTTTAACCAACTGATTTTTGCCTCTGATTGAGGCGTTATTGAGGAACTGCCGCTGCGCGGCAATTCCTCAATAACCCCGCGGTGACTGGTGCCCAGTCGAATGCTCAGTTATTAAGTCTCTGTCGCGTTGCTCCAGAACCTAAATAACTAAGCGTTCGACAGGCTAATTTTCCTTGGTAATCGTCCGCGTTCCCGCTACCATTACCAAGGAAAACCGCCAGTCACCGCGGTGTTAGCTTTTTAGGAGAAATAATGAATAAATGGATTACGTGCTTATTATTTTGGTTTTCGTTAAATGTTTTTGCAGGTTTTACCGATGGCAATAGGTTACTTGAGGCATTAGAAGGTCAAAAAAAAGATGATATTAGTTACCGAAGTGGTTACTTCGATGGTTATGTTAAAGGTGTAGCTGATCTATCTATTGATATTCTTTGGTGCCCACCTCGGAGGGTTAAAGGAGGACAAGTTCCAAAAATTATTGCTAAGTATTTAGAGGCTCATCCAGAGCGATTACATGAAAATGCTGACAAATTGGTTATAGATGCTCTTAAAATAGCATTCCCATGCGAAAAAGAAAGCTAATAACAAGGATTTTAACTGGATTAAAACAGTTGGTTAGATTCCGCTACACATTACAACGAACAATTTTAGTTCGCTTGATGCGGTGTTAGCTATTTTCAAAGGTTAAATAATGACAGAAGTGCAACTAAATAAATTAATAGAACAGATATCAGAGCTTGGACTTACCCTTGATGTTAATAGCCAAATTATGGTTGGTGTTATAGGTTTTATTTCAGCTGGTTTTGGTGCTTTCTTTGGTGCATATTTAAAAAAGAAAGGTGAAAATAAAGCCTTAAATGAAGCATTTGACGATGTTAAAGATAAACTTGAAGAAACAACAAAAATCACAGAAAGCATTAAAGATCAGATAAATAAAGAAAGCCATGTGTATAGGCATAAGTTCGAAAGCTATCATGCAAAGCAAGTTGAAGCCATCGAAGGGCTTTATACTCATTTAGTCGCTTTAGAAAATACTGCTAAAAAATTCATAGTAAGCGCTAATTATACGAAGAGTGAGAATAATGGGTTTCAATCAGCCAAAATTGCAACAGAAGAATTTATTGCATACTCTAGTTTAAAGCAGATGTGGATACCTGAAGAATTATTTACTGAAATTGAAAGTTTGGCACTACTAATTGATAAGCATATATATTCAGTGTTAATGAAAGCTGCAACTGATAAAGCTACAAGTTCCTCTGGTTTTATGGGTTCAACATCGACACCAGAAGCTTTAGACGTTATCAATAATAAAGTACCACAAGTTAAACAAAGTATAATTAACAGTGTACGTGAGCTGTTAGACCCAAACTACAGCCAAATCGGGTAAGAGCCAGTTTCTCTCTGGCTCTCCCCACACCACCCTGCATGCGGCTCCGCACAGGGCGGTTCATCAGTCATTATGAATAATGAAACTTAACCCATTGCTCTTTAACCGAGACTAAACCTTGCGATTTGAGCCACTCGTTATTTAAAGCAAGCTGTACCGCCTTGGTTTTCGCTAGACGGTAATACCCCTTTGAACTCATACCCAGCCTAATCGCTGTTGATTCGGAAACGCCGAGTCGCATCAGTTTACGAATACGTGTGCGTATCCTGCGCCATTGTTTTAAATAGCACATCCTGATACGTCGTCGTATCCACTGGTCCAGTAACGGTATCGGTCGGTAATAGACATCTTTCCTAAATAAATCATGTAAATTTAAGATTAACTCTTTTCCGTTATAATAGAATTAAGTTAATTTAAAAACAATTAAACAACGTGAAACTCTTTAATCAACTACAAACAGCTAGCCCTGATGAATTTAAACGACTCACTGGAATATCAAAAGAAAGAGATCATGGGGTCAGCCAGCTTGATTTTAAAATATTTTGGATAATAGGTTTTCTAGGAACTTTAAGTTAGTAAGGGTGT
>CBDUDV010000070.1:0-10406 GCA_965366065.1 uncultured bacterium
TTTTAGAGGGACTCAATTAGGGGAGTTAGAAGTGCTTTATTTTATCATTTTTCGGATGAGGTTTTTCGAGGTTCCCTTTAGGGTGGTAATATGCAACTTTTAAAATCGCATTAGCGTTATACAAAGAATTTTCTTAAGTACCTAACAAAAAAGTATTCAAATACCGCTTTATGGCATTTCGAATAATTGTCTAGTTGGTTTAGGGAGCTGTACGTTGACTAGATGGAGCTATGCGCTACCTTAGTTCATGAAATATAGAAACTGCACCATATTAACTCACCTACGAAACGAATGATAGCAGCCTCATCTCGCCCTGAGTTCGATTCAACTATGCACAAAACCCGCTTCGTGAATCTACCGCATTAACTTCGTGGCTTTTGGGAAACTACTTGCTTCCCCCTGTGAGCTTCCTGCTCACTTTAAATTGACGACATCCCTGTCGACTATTGTGAACTAAAAATAATTACTTCGCTACGCTACGTTTTCCAGATTTTCAGCGATAGAATAAGACTTATTTTCAGCCTGATAAGCAACTAATACTGGAGGCATCAAACTACTAGCTGCTGCCTCCTTCTTCATAATTTTATTTTCTGCAAGCTTAGTTTTTCGTAATCTCCTTTTAATTGGTACATCGTCATTTGAATTTGCATTAGTAAACTGGTGATTAAATTGTCCGCACGTTGGCATAACTCCGCTCCTTGATAAAGTGATAACTTGAAATTAAAATTATGCAAGTACCATGCCATCAATAAAATCAATATCTATGCGGTAATTTAATGAACACTTTAATGTCATTTAACTTGATGACTATGTTATTTGACCTAGTTTCCTTACTGAGCACATAAAACCATTTATTTTATTAGATACCTTTCTTAAATAACGCGTCCATCTCGTAAATTTACCATTACACAGCTTTGCTTCTCTAGTTTTTTATCTTTTTTCTTTATTGTTTGCGATCAATATTAATCGAACACCTTACAACGCAAGGCTTTTGTTTTGCTGTTCAATCGAGTCTGATCCTACAGGTAATTATCAAGTGGTTTTTTGTATTTTTAACCAAAACGAAGAAATTCAATTAATCGAACAACTTCTCTAGAAGGTCGGTTTAGAGGTGACACCGTTTTAATTGTAATTTTCACAAGACATTTCTTTCCAATTACAGTTTCATTTGCCTTTTCAAATTGGTCTACAGACTCTTTAGTCGCTGACCCATAGAGGATATTCCCTGATTCATCCCTAATCTCGAATTTTTTGTGTTCAGGTAGAAAACCTACAAGAACACCTTCGATTTCTGTAGTTTCCTCTTCAATTGAAGTAGCTTCTGTTCGAACCTTCCCGCGATGAATAGCAGAACTATCTAAGATAATATCTAAGTCTTCCTCAACTACTCGAAGAGTTGCTTTATTTGAATCCAAATTTGAAAAAAAATCTCTTAACGCAACTAGCGTTCTAGGATCCAATTCTTCTAACAATGACTCAAATACAGCGTCATCATGAGCCGCAGTATCTCTAAGCAAGTGGGTAGCTTTATCAATAATATGAGTCAATTCTGATGCTTCAATTTCTATTTGCTCAGACATCTCATCTAAAACAAACCCAAAAGATCCTCTAGCTAACCCTGTTACCATTAATTCTGATTGAGCTTTAAATGGTATTTTCCCCCTCGCCCCGAGCTCTCCCACTTCATTAATCGCGAATGTTTTAGCTATTAAATTCTGAAATTGCTCTAGAGCTGTACCAGCAAACTCAGCCGAAATACCCTTTGAACCTAACACGGGTTTTCCACCAAAAAACAACGCAACACTTGCGCTATTATCCTTTGGGTAGTTTTCTTTTAGCATTTCAACTTTTCTTGTTAATTTTTTTATCCTATGCTCAAGCTGCAACTCCCCAACAATGTCACCATATTGACGAGCACTTGCTAAAAGACCATTCACTGTAGTGATCTCAGAAGAAAGGCTATCTATGGTTAGCTTTTTAGGCATTTCCGATCTCCTTCTCCAGTATTTTTAATGCTTCATTATCGTCACATACAATAGGAATTTCAATCATTCCTTTCCATAGGTATGATTCTCTTTGATGTGAAAATAAACCAAACCAATATTTAGTACTATTTACAATATGAATCGGATCTGTATTTAAATCAACAAAATAGGCATCACAACAATACTTCTCTTTACTTACATCAGAAACGAATAGCTCCTGATTGTTTTGTATTAAGCTACGCCAATCTTCAAGGGTTTGAGTCGGCCTTGTTGCAAAAGTTACTATATCAATATCATTTGGGGGACGATTTAAATTTAGCTCTACGTTTTCAACAAAACTTCCATCAAGCCATTGAAAGCCTTCTACAACACCAATATCTTTCAGTCGTTGACGATATTTCAATAACCCTTTAAGTATAGTTATTCTTTCTGGAGTTTGAGCATACCGAAATACAAATTCACTTATAGTGGAACGATAAGGAGCCATGCTTGCAGGCTCAGTAGGACCCTTTTCAGGAATAAAAGGAGGCAGTACTCCCGATTGATTTAATTCTGGTATCACTCTCTAATCATCCTTTGATACATAACAAGTTATTATCTATAACCACATAACATACGCGCTAGTGTAATATTTTGTCAATGAGGAATAGCTAATACCAGTAACTGTAAGCGGGATAACATGAAATTATTACAAGTTTTATGTAGAGCCTGGATAACTAAATAATAACAACTCATGCTACTACGATAGTGAAACAGTAAATGAAATCGCTGAAATCTTCGAAATTTAAAAAATTCCCCATTAGCAATATTGCGTTTCAATCTACCTTTTCTATATCAAAAGAAACATGCCGCTTAATGTCTTTAAACCTAATATTTATTTGCTCCAATTCACTTTTAATTAAAGCAATCATAAATTGATCTTTGTTATGTTCACGCGCTTGCTTTAAATTAGCCTTGGTATCAAAAAAACAAATAACCGATAGACTATCTGGAAATTGATTGTAATTGACCCGGTGCGTGAGCCATTGAAACCCTTGCACTTCAACTTTTGCAGCTTCACAGGCGTTGGTCAATGCTTGGCAAATTTTCTTCTCTAGTTTTTTATCTGTTTTCTTCATTTTTTTCTATCAATCTATCATTATTAATGGCTATGTCATCGTTACATGTGGATTTTTTAAATTACTTTTATTCTTAGCAGCCCTCTCCCAAGGTACAGGTATCTACACAAGCTTTTTCCAAATAAAATACAATGAGTTACAGCGCTCAGTTACTCCCTCGCCTGCTGGACAAACCCGACAGGATCGGATTTTCATTTACCCGCCGGGTGTTGGGCAGGGATAGCTCAACATGATTGGGCTGGGGTGAGGAGAATAAAATCAAGGCTTTATCTATTTCCCCTCATCCAACCTTCTCCCTTTGGAGAAGGCTTTAAGCACCGTTGTTTTTCTACACTTAACGGTGATATGGCCATATTAATCGAATACCTTACCGCGCAAGACTTTTGTTCTGCTGCGTTTAGTCTTGTCATCCATACGTCTTTTCTGAGAGCCTTTGGTTGGCTTAGTCGGTCGTCTTGCTTTTTGCACAACGGTGACTTGTTTAATCATTTCCTTCAGCCGTTCAAACGCATCTTCTCTGTTTTTTTCCTGAGTGCGATAGCTTTGCGCCTTAATAATGATAACGCCCTCTTTGGTGATGCGTTTATCACGCAAGCCTAAAAGCCGTTGTTTATAAAAATCAGGTAAGGATGAGGCATTAATATCAAAACGTAAATGAATCGCCGATGAGACTTTATTAACATTCTGCCCACCAGCGCCCTGCGCCCGAATCGCTGAAATTTCAATTTCATTGTCTGGAATAGAAACATTGTTAGAAATTTCTAGCATCGTTATTTTCCTTGATTTTTATTTGGTGAAACTGACTGTACAAAATAAGCCCTCTCATTACAATAACGAATATTCCGTTGAGAATTAGTTATGCTAGCAAGTACCCGCTGTCACGCATCATTTTACTAGCAAAGTGGTGTGTCAATGCTATTATGGGCACAAATCATGTAATCTTATAGGCTCTTTTGAGTTTCAAGTGGGTAGCCAGTAAGGATTTACTTTAGAAAATTCTATTTTACCTGTCTGTCAGAGTCTATAAACCCTTCCAAGATTATTAGATCCTGACAGCTATATTAAAAAAATTAAAACTATGAAAATTTGGGTTGATGCTGATGCTTGTCCTGTGGTGCTTCGGGACATATTACACCGCGCTGCTGAGCGCACAGAAACCGTGGTGACTTTTGTGGCTAATCAGTTTCTGCGTACACCTCCTTCGAAATATATCAAATTTATCCAAGTTTCACGGGGCTTTGATGTCGCAGATAATGAAATCGTTAATCGCTTAGAAGCGGATGATTTGGTAATTACTGGGGACATTCCCTTGGCGGCTGAAGTGATTGAGAAAGGTGGATTGGCTTTAAATCATCGGGGTGAATTTTATACACCTGAAAACATTCGCGAGGCACTCAATATGCGTGATTTTATGGATAGTTTGCGCTCGAGTGGTGTTGAGACTGGCGGGCAATCTGCGCTTAATCAAAATGATCGGCAGGCTTTTGCGAATCAGTTGAATAAGTGTTTAGACAATAGCTAACATCAAGTAGCCCATATGGAGCTTGCGCAATACGGGGATTCGATGTGCTGTTTATCCCGTATTACGTACCTCCATACGAGCTACGATATGCTATAACGTTATTAAGATGCCGTTATCGCTCGCCGTATACCCAGTTTATTCATACGTGAACGTAAGGTATTCGGGTGCATTTCTAAAATAGCGGCCGCTGCATTTTCACCTGAAATTTTCCACTGCACACTTTCTAATACTTTAATAATATGCGCTTTTTCCATCGCCATTAAAGAAACTAAGGGCGGCTCTTCGGCTGAATTAGCCTGTTTAACATTAAGCAGTTCAGGCACTTTTAAGCTATGTTCTGGCGATAAAATAACCGCGCGCTCAATCACATTTTCTAGCTCTCGTACATTCCCGGGCCAACTATAGTTGAGCAAATTATCCATCACAGTTTGTGGAATCTGGTTAATTGTTTTGCTCATTTTTTGCGCATATTTATTAACAAAGTATTGCACCAACAAAGTATTGCACCAACAAAGCAATATCATTTTTTCGCTCGCGCAAAGCAGGAATGCTTAAAGGAAAGACACTCAAGCGATAATAAAGGTCTTCTCTGAATTCACCCTCTGCCACCATTTTCTTTAAATCTCTATGTGTCGCCGCGATCACTCTAACATTTATCTTAATGGTTTTAGAATCACCCAAGCGTTCAATTTCGCCTTCTTGTAATACACGCAATAACTTTGCTTGTAACTCTAAAGGAATTTCTCCGATTTCATCTAAAAAAATCGTGCCTTCGTGAGCTAACTCAAAACGCCCTGTTCGCCTACTTATCGCGCCAGTGAAACTGCCCTTTTCATGTCCAAATAATTCACTTTCTATTAAGTTAGCAGGCAGTGCCGCACAATTAACTTTCACTAAAGGACGTTGATTTCTGCTACTTAAATCATGCAAAGCCCGTGCAAACAATTCTTTTCCTGTGCCGGTTTCACCTAAAATTAAGACGCTGGTTTCAGTGGGAGCCACTTGCTCTACTTGGCGTAAAGCTATTTTTAAATTATCGCTGTGCCCAAGAATATCGGTGAACTGATGATTATCATTAATTTGTTCCTGTAAATAGGTGTTTTCATCTTGTAATCGATTTTTTAACTGTTTAATTTCGACTATCGCCTGCCTTAACTTTTGCTCGTCCAATTTACGTTGTGTAATGTCACTAAACACCATAACAATGCCTTGCAGTTCAGCGTTATCCATAATCGGTGTACTCACAAAATCGACAGGAAAGCTTGTGCCATCAGCACGCCAAAATACTTTATCGCTGGCTTTAAATAAGCTCTTACCTTCAACAATATTACCAACAGGGCAATATTCTTCCGAGTTGACTTCATCACGCCCAAAAATATTATGAATACTTTGCTGTTGCACTGAGTCTTGCGGCCAAGCTAACATTTCAGACGCCATCGGGTTACTAAAGGTAACATTACCAGCACAATCAAAACCGCAAATTCCTTCACCAGCCGCCGCTAATACCAAGGCATTGCGGCGTTGCAATACAGCCAGTTCTGCTTCCGCTTGTTTAATATGACTCACATCTTGAAACACCACGACTGCTCCAATGATTTCTCCATGCTCCCAAATCGGGGTACTGGTGTAATGTACGGGGAAACTACTACCATCTAGATGCCAAAAAACTTCATCTGTCACATGGTGAATCTCACCGTCCTTTAAAGCCGCATAAATAGGACACTCATGGCGTGGGTAATGCTCTCCATTGGCATGGCTGTGATGATGTTGCGCATGAATGGACTCGCCTAATACCTCGTCTTCTACCCAGCCCGTCATTTCCAGTGCTGCTGGATTGACAAAAGTTGCCCTGCCTTCTGCATCTAAGCCGTAAATGCCTTCTCCCGCTGAAGTCAGTATGAGTTCGTAACGGCATAATATGTTCGTAGAGTCAGTCATAAATAAGCATTTTTAGTGAACGATAGTATTTGAATAATACGTTTTATTTTGTTGCAGCAAGTAAAGGGTAATCGATATAGCCTTTTTCATCACCGCCATAACGCGTATCAAGATCGGTTTTATTCAGCTCGGCATTACGTAAAAAACGTTCGGGTAAATCGGGGTTAGCAATAAACAAATCACCAAACGAGACCAAATCGGCTTGTGCAGTTTGAATCGCATTAGTGGCTGAATCCTTGTTATAACCTAAATTGGCTATATACACACCCTGATAAAGCTCACGTAAACGTTTAGGATCAAAGGCTACATCAATATGCGTTTCAGTTTCCGCATGAATCTGCCCTTCCACCATATGTAAATAAGCAAGCTTTAAAGGGTTTAATTGCTCAACAACATGACTAAACAACACTTCGGGATTAGAGTCCGACATGCTATTAAAATCATTCACTGGCGATAAACGCACACCAACACGTTCACTACCGCATTCTTTAATGACCGTAGCTAGCACTTGCAATAAAAAACGCGTTCTATTTTCATAACTACCACCGTATTCATCAGTACGTTGATTACTGCAATCACGTAAAAACTGATCAATTAAATAGCCATTCGCCGCATGCACTTCAACGCCATCAAAGCCTGCAGCTATCGCATTGCCCGCTGCAATTCTATACTCCTCAACAATATCACTAATTTCAGCTAAATCTAAAGCCCGCGGTTGCACATAGGCACCGTCTGCTTTAATTGCTGAAGGGGCAAGTGAAGGCTCATCATTCGGCTGAATTCCTGGATAACTCACTCGCCCCACATGCCATAGCTGCAGAAAAATGCGCCCACCTTGCTCATGTACGGCATCGGTAATTTTCGTCCACGCCTTCACTTGTTGATGATTATAAATACCTGGCGTATTCGGATACCCTGCACCCTGGGGAGATATTTGAGTACCCTCGGTAATAATCAAACCTGCCGTTGCACGTTGTTGATAATAAATTCGGTTCATGTCCGTGGGGACATTTTTATCATCGGATCTACAGCGCGTTAAGGGTGCCATAACGATACGATTTTTTAGCTGCAAATTACCAACTTGCAGTGAACTAAATAAATTTTCTTTTAATTCTGTATTAACTGAGGAATTGCTCATTGTATTAAATCCTATAATTAAAAAAAATTAGGTGGTTTTCTACATATCAAATGATCGCCATGCTTTATTATCTACCAAGCAAAACAATGACATAAAAAATGGTTATGTCGCCGTTAAGTATGGAAAACAACAGCTCTTAAAGCCCTCCCTTTTTGGAGAGGTATTTTAAAAAAATAATTAAAAAATCTACATATAGTGGTGACATAGCTCTAAAAAATAGAGCAGGAGCTGTGCCAAATTCCATAAAACAAATTAGTTAATAGATAACAAAGACGTATAAAAAATCACCCTGTCTCAACTGAGATATAGTTACGAAATATCGTCAGTTCCTCATATTACGTAACTTTTCTCTTTTAATTTTACGCTTAGCTTATCAGCGCTAAACTCTGTAAATAGCGCTTTAATTCTTCGATACAACTTAAATACAGCGTTTTATTTTGATAATTTTTAGCCATACCAAATGCGCCTTCTATAGACGATACAATAAATAAAGCACTGTTATCGGTATTAATATTTTTATCAACAAAGCCCTGCTCTTGACCTTTTTTTAGCGCGCTTGATAATTCGCTTTGCCAATGCTGAAAAAATGGCTGAATACGCTCTCTAAACCCTTCATCAATAGGCGACATTTCTTGTGCCAAATTATTCAATGGACAGCCTTTATTAAAAAAGTCATTAGACCACGCGTCAGCGACAGATAGACATAAACGGTAAATGCCATCGATTGGATTATTCAAAGTCTTTAATGGATCAATCCATAATTCCGTAATACGTTTCTGTATCAGTTCTTCTAATACTGCATAGGCTAATACTTGTTTACTCGGAAAATGGTGGTACAACGCGCCTTTTTTTAAACCGGTATTTTTTAATACCTGATCAATACGCATGCCTTGATAGCCATGTTGATGCATTTCTTGAAAGGCAGATTTTAAAATCCTATCACGTGAATTTTCTGGCTTGGCTTCGTTTGTCATGGTCATTACTCTCAATTACTTTACGAATATTATAGACAGACTAGTTGGTTTGTACCATTCTTTTTAACAAACAGACTAGTTGGTTTGTTATTTATTGGGAGAGAATGATGATTGATTTCTATAGCGCAGATACGTTTAACGGTCGCCGTGTTGCCATTATGTTAGAAGAAACGGCATTAGCTTATACAGTACACCCTGTTAATTTAGCGCAGCAAGAACAGCATAAAGCAGATTTTTTACAGCTTAACCCGAGTGGTCGCATTCCTGTGATCGTTGATCATGAAGCAGATTTAGATAAGCCGCTGGTATTAACGCAATCAACAGCCATTCTGCATTATCTAGCAGAAAAAACAGGACAGCTATTACCTAAGTCATTAGCAGAACGAGCTAAAACGTATGAATGGATGCATTTTCATGCTGTGGATATAGGCTCGGTAATTTTCAGTGCCTTTTATCTACAGCGCAGAACTAAACCTAAGCAGATTGTTGCTGCCACGCAATTAAAGGCACGTATTCATGATTTGTATCAGTATTTTGATCTGCAATTACAGCAACATGAATTTATCGCAGGCTCTCAATACAGCATTGCCGATATCACCATGCTCCCTGCCGTAAGCGCACAAGAAAAGCTCGTTGCTGACTACCCCCATATTCAACGCTGGCTACAGCAATTACAACAAAGACCAGCTGTTGAACGTGCTCTATCTATTTCTTACAAAAAAGAGGTGTGTCATGCAAGTTAATAATTCACTGCCCTATCGGTTTTTTAATGCCGTTACCGACATGCCTAAAACCATTATGGCACTGGCCTTTTTAATTATTATTGCCACGGGTGCTTTTATACCCACGTTAACAATCGATTCCAGATCAGAAGCATTTTTACCTAAAAATGATCCGGCGCTGTTATATCGAGATCAGGTCGAATCCACTTTTGGACTTAAAGATCCCATGGTTATCGCGGTGGTTAATAAAGGCGAACAAGGTATTTTTAATCCCGACTCCTTACAGCTTATTCAATGGCTCACCGATGAAGTGATGAAAATTCCCGAAATTAACCGAGATCGTGTGGTGAGTCTCGCTACCGAAGATAATATTACCGGTAACGAGGAAGGCATGGTGGTTGAGGCGTTTTATGAAACAGCCCCAAACACACAAACAGATGCCGATAATATTCGTCAGGCGGTAATGGATTTCCCACTTTATCTTGGGAGCTTAGTGGCACGCGATGGTTCAGCGAGCTTAATTGTCACTGAAGTTTATGATGCTACTCTCGCCCCTCAAGTTTATGAAAAACTATTAGAATTGATACAGCGTGCGCCAACACATGGTGAAGAATTACATGTCGCGGGTGATGGTGCTGTATCCGGTTATTTAGTCACTTATATTAATGCGGATTCTGCTCGCTTAGTGCCTATTTCAGTGGTAATTATTACCTTATTATGTATTCTTTCATTTCGTACCTGGCGTGGCGTAATGATTCCAACTGTGATTATTTTATCCGCAACGGCTTCCGCTTTAGGGCTTATGGCAGCGGCAGGTATCCCCATTTATGTGATTACCACCAGCATGCCTATTTTATTAGTCGGTGTAGCAGTGGCAGATTCTATTCATGTACTCAGTCAATATTATGAGGAGCTCGCTGAACACCCTGAAAAAACACAGCGAGAACTAGTAATACGCACCATGCTTTTAATGTGGCGACCTGTAATGATTACTACCCTCACCTCGATG
>CBDUDV010000071.1:0-10091 GCA_965366065.1 uncultured bacterium
GTTTGGCTTTATATGATAATGCACTAAGTTTAGATCGCGTTTTAGGCTACCAAGGAATTTAGCATTGAACAGCCCTGCTCTCAGGGGCGGTATTCATTTGGATACTTTCACAGTCTCTACAGTCCTGCGCCCCACTTGAGAATGTATCAGTTATTTGGCGCACGAAGCTAAGCAAATAAACCAACAAACGCAAATCCGATACCCACATAGATTGCCGCTTCAATTGATCCTATTGCAACATTTTGTTGCTCACCGACTTCCTCTGCAACGTTAACTTTAGGCAGTAGTATATGTCTTAATATGATTGATAATAGCGTTTGTGAAACAAAAATAATAATCGCCATAATCACCCAAGCCAATACAGACCATTCTAAAATACTCGGATCATAAATGACTAAACCTGATGTGGCTGTCATGGCTAATGCAACGCCTAAACGATAGCCTGAAAAGCGAATAGCCAAAGCGACATTGCCCGCTTTTATTTCACCTTGTAAAGTTTTACCGTTGCCTTTATGGCGGCGATTAAAAACAGCATTACGATATAGCGTTGCGAGGATCAAAATAATTTGTGAGATTAAAAAGATCCCGACGACGATAGCCAGCCCCAAGAAAGTTGAACCATCAACCCAAGACATAGCGGCACGAATGATAATCGCTGTGGCGATCAGATTAAAGGCATCGACTATACCGGCGGCGACGTTGCCATCCATGATTTCATCGTGTATTGAAATTTGTCGCAAACCGATCTTATCAAAGATTTTGCGGGTAAAACCCATAAACAGCATTGCTGCGATTCCATAACTGCCCATTAAGGTAATTTCTTCCACGTAAGTAGATCCGGCTTCACCTGCGACCACGCCCATCATTAAAACAGCCACCGCGATAATAGCTCCCGCTAATGCGATGCCAGCGGCAAAATTATCTTGTTGCGCTAAAAGTTCTTTTAAAGAAATTCCTGCAATACTGGCAGCAAATAGGCGTAGCGTTGCCATAAATCCCATTAAGATGACAAAATCAATCGCATAATAGGCTAAGGATGCATCACTGAGCATAATCAATTGTGTTAAATTTTCCATTACTTTGACCTTTTATTAAATGTTATTTTCCACCAAAACTACGACTACCCGAAGAGCTGCGCGAACTATTTCGTGCGCTGCTACTACCAAAAAAACTGGAACTGCGTTTGGCGACAGGCTGTCTGTTATTCGATGAGGATTTATTGCCACTCAAATAGCTAGAGCTACGTTTGTTGCTGCTTTTATCTGCATGGCGAGCACCGCTGTTGCTACTGCCGTATTTTTTAGTCGAGTGCCTCGCTTGCGTTGATCTTTGCTGAGCATAAGTACTTACCCGCTTCCGACCTTTAGCTGAACCATATTGTTTTTTTGGTTTTGCCGGAGTATAGCCTTGGCTACGCATGGTGGTGTTGCGCTGACGCGTTTGATTACGATCAGCAGTACTGCCGTAGCTATTTCTGCCGTAGTCATTGTAATAAGAATAACGCGAGCGTCTGTTCCAGTCGTTATAGTAGATAGGCGACTGATTGTATGAACTGCCCCTCATTAAACTACTAAAAAACGCGTACTGACCATACCACTGCCACATCGAAGAACCAGAACTATTCTGGCGATATTCTCCATAGCTGGGATTACCGACTAAATAACTACCTGGCGTTATCGTTTCCCCACGAACATTGGCCGCTTGACTGTCTTTAGGAATACTAACCGTGTCTAATTGCCCACCAGACAACTCGGCCATAGTGTTGATTAAATCAAGCAGGGCATCATTAAATACAGTGGGATCAGCGGCAATATCAATTGAAGCCAGAGATTGTTGCGCCTGTTGAAATTGTTGTTTATTTTCAGGCTCTCGATTAACTTTTGCTAAGCGCTTTACAAGCCCGGTGTATAAAACACCGTTTTCAGTTGAATCCTTCGCCATTGATTCGGCAATGGGTCTAAAATCCGGTTTTATTTGTGCCAGTTTTTGGGCATAAATATTGACGATTTTGGCATTGGTCAACTGTCGGCTAGATAAAATATACTCTAAGGTCGATAAATTTCGTTCGACGTTTAAGTATTCCCCCTTCAGCTGCTCGGAATAATTATTGCCACACCCCGTTAACGTCAATAAAGACATCAGCAGCCATAATGGCATGAGTCTTCTCGCTATGGAATTACAGTAATCCATAAAACCTCCTTAATATAATCATATTGATTGGCTAATATTTGCCAGAGCTTGTTGAATTGCCTCAGCCGTTGGTGAATTATCATCATTTGCCATCACAAATAAACTGGATGTGGTAATTTTAGTATTGGCATGCGGGTTAGTATCACATAGCCCTGTTTCATTATTGATATAAGCCACGGCAGTCCCCAAATCCTGCTGTATTAATTGGCAAACAATGTCCTTCCAACTTAACGCATTAATATTCACTTCATAGCGCAAATATAAATCACCGCTTGAAGAAAACAAATTTTCAATAATTTGTTCTGCGCCGGGTGCGACAGCGGTACGAATTAACATTTCAGGATAAGCGCGCATAGGGCGAATAATAACATTAGCACCCGCAAGTCGAAATCGCTGCCGATTAGCATCATCAACGCATTCAGCTAATATTAACGCATCATCGCGTAACTTTAACTCCTGTAAGCGATGCAAAATATCAAAGGTTCTGCTATCAGACTCAGGATTATCTTCTTGTTTTGCCAAGATGATGATGTATTTCGCCTGCTGCGCATTAACCGCAGCCAAATCTTTCGGGTCAGTTCCACTCCCTGTGTAATGAACCAACCCCGGCATTTTAGATAATTGATTCGGTAGACCCTTAGGAAATTTATTGGTTAAAATTTGTACAGTACTCAATTTCAACCGACTTTGCTGCAAATGTTTTAGCAAACGTAAAAAAAATTGCTCACCTTGTTGCGAAGGCGTATTGATTACTAATATATGATTTGTCATGCGCCATTCCCAATTACCCTGCATTTTCTTAATTCTAATATTCGCTCGATATTCAAAATAATCGCCGGCGGCTTTCGCTAAAATAAAAATCCCACCTAAATATAACAACACTACCGTCGATGTTTTTCCGGCTAATGTAGTCGCACTAATATCACCATAGCCCGTTGTTGAAAGGGTTGTTAATGTTAGCCACAAAGCATCTTGCCAGTTGAACTCTTCAAACAGAGTCATTAGGTAAACATGCGCGATTATTATGCTCAATAATAAAAACGCAGAGCGAAATAATGAATGCTTTAAGACATCTTCTTCAAATGACAGTTGAGTGTTACGCCGCCGATTAATAAAACGATAAAAAAGATTCATAGCTTATGATTGTTTAGCAGGCCATAAAGCATCTATTTTTCGTATCGGAAGGTAAGCACAAAGATGCGCTTCAGTACGTCCGCCATCAAACACTCTAAATTCTAAACTGTGTTGTCTATTATCAGAAAATAACCAAGCAAAATCACAAGCCTCTTCACTGCCATCTTCATGTTCAGGTAATGCTCTGTCTCTAAAATCATCGTCATATCGATAAGCTAACTCAAAACCTTCTTGGCGATAAGTTTCAGCCACCCAGCCGCTTATTTCCGGCGGTAAAACATCCATAGACACATTAGCACTTAGCTGGTGATTTACCCCTGAATCGGGATCAAGAATATTTGCTATATCCTCTTCAGAAAAAACTTTCAGCAAGGTTTCGGGGAAAACCTCTAAGCCCAATTCAAGGGTGTTATTGTCGACCACGCGTAAGCGAATACTGAAATCAACATCCTCTAATTGAAAGTAAATGCGTTTATGCTTTTCACCGCCTAAATCCAGAGTCCAAATATCAGACACCTGAAAACTTTTGTTACTTAAATCCGCTTGACTCATTAGCGCAAAATCCAGCATATCTCCGATGAGTAAATCCTGTGGGTGCTCTAACTTCCGTGCAACCGGCGCTTTTTCTTTAAATCGGTCAAATAATCCCATGTTATTCCTTATTTATTGTGTATATAAGCCGTTTTCTTTTTGCCAATCAGAATGGTGGTATTGATAAGCGACCATAGACCCTAAGCGGTTTATTTTTACAGTACCCGCTTGTTGATAAAAGTTTTTTCCAAATTCAAAGGAGGCTAACAACAGCCCCTTGGTTGTCCAGCCATCATCAACCGGCCAGCTAGTTAAGTTCTGTAAACGTTGCTTTGCAGGCAAACCATTTTTAGTGGCAATGCTATAACCCCATTCGCCAAAAGAAGGCACGTTATGATGGTATTGCTGAACATGCTTAAAGCCCGCCTGTTTAATGGTTTTTCCGATACTAATAAAGGTATTTTTTGCATGGTAAGGGCTGGTAGATTGCACCACCATTGCCCCATCACCGGCTAATAAATTAAGCACTTTATTATAAAATCGGGTGCTGTAAAGTTTATTTAAATCAGGATGGCTGGGGTCGGGTAAATCAATAATCACCGTATCAAATAGTTGATCAGCTCGAATCAAGGCATTAATACTCACAAAGGCATCACCAAAAATGGTTTGCACTCTTTTATCATTAAAGGCACCTTGGTTTGCCGCGATTAAACGCTGATTGAGTACTTTACCCTGTTGTATTTCTGGGGTTTTAAATAATTTGACTAAATCACTGTCTAAATCCAGTAACACCACTTTTTTAGGATTCCAGCGCAACACATCCCGCAAAGCCAATCCATCCCCCCCACCTACAATTAAAACCTTATTATGGCGTGCTGATGCAGCTAATGCAGGGTAAGTCAGCATGGAGTGATAAATATGCTCATCATTGCTGGCAAACTGAGTTCTACCATTAATAAAAAAAGTTAATATGCTGGGATTTTCTGGATTGGTGATGCGTTCGGTAATGATTAAATGTTGATAAGCTGTATTAGCATGATAAACCACTTTATCGCGATATAACATATCCTCCATTTCAGCTGACCAGTCCTGACCATAACTGAAAACTTGCAGTATCCAGAGTGCGGCAATGGCATGACCGAGTAATAAATAACCGGCGGAAGGAATTTTATCTTTAAATAAATAAAAGAACACCGCACCAATCAGTAAATTAACCGACGCGGTTAAAGCGCCTGCAAAAGATACTTCCAGCGATAACATCAGAAAAACCCAGAGTAGCGCGCCTATGCCTGCGCCCATATAATCTATGCCGTAAATAGATCCCGGATTATTTTTTAAGTTATCCGCATAAATCTGGCTACGAATCTCACCAATTAGGGGAATCTCCATGCCAATTAAAGTTCCTAAGAGCGCGCCAATTAAATAAGGCGACCAACTGGCAAGTGATTCAATACTTTCGATCAGGCCACCACTAGGAATTAAATCCGGTGGAATGGAAAATGTTTCAGCTAATATTTGAGGAAATAATGCGGCTAAAGAAAATATACCCCCAATCAGTAACACGCTACTGGCACCCACTAATGCCAGACACAATTCTAGCCATGCAAATCCAGCGAATGGGTTTTTAATATTTCGAGCTAAAAATGAACCGACACCCATGAAAATCATCATTACTGAAATAATGCCAAAGATAGCTTCTTCGACAGCGCCTAAAACGCGCCCGGCATAATGCGATAATAAATATTCATAAACTAAGCCACAGCCTGCACCTATTGCTAGAATGGTCAGTACAGCAAAATCCAATTGTTTATTTGTCAACGATGTCCCTTAATACGAGTTGTTGGCGATTAAAGAGTCATCATAACATTGTGATAAAACCAATAGTTTTATGTTCTGTAAAAATCAATTATATATCATGCTTTTAGCATGTAAATAATCAATCTTCACCATTTACTTACTGATGTTACGCAGAGGATTTAAAAAATAGACTTACAATTAATTTTATAGGTAACATCAAGTAGCCCGTATGAAGCTTGCGCAATACGGGAATTCGATGCGCTGTTTATCCCGTATTACGTACCTCCATACGGGCTACGATATGCTCGCGTTTACGTTGTTTTTTCACTCCGTATTATGTAAAAGTTTACTATTTAGCTGCGTGTTCTTTTTTGCGTAACATCCGCTACTTATAGTGTAAAATTTATTTTCAACCCTGAAACCTCAAAGGCTATTGTGCATAACAAAACGCTACAACCCAATGGTAAGCACCTTATTATTGATCTCTATGATGCACAGCATCTTAATGACATAGGGTTAATGAAAACGGCTATCCATGAAATTATTAAACAAACCAATACCACCTTGTTGTTTGAGAATTATCATCATTTCCAGCCTTCCGGCATTACTGGCATCGCTTGTTTAGCTGAATCGCACATTTCTGTGCATACCTGGCCAGAAGATAATTTTGCGGCTTTTGATGTTTTTATGTGTGGAAAGGCACAGCCTGAAAAGGCTATCGCTATTCTTAAGCAGTATTTTGGCGGTTCAGAAACCACGACATTAATACAACGTGGAGCCCCAGGCATTGAAACTTTAATAAATAGCCCAATTAAATAGGGTGTAGACAAAAAATAAGGCTATGTCACCGTTACATGTGACTTTTTTAATTACTTTTGTTCTTAAAGCCCTCTCCAAAGGGAGAGGGTTGGGTGAGGGGAAATAGAAAGTATCTTCTCAAGATTTCTTTCATATCTTTGTAAAAGATTAAGAGAAGCTTACAGCAACTTATTTTAACTTCTCCTCACCCAACCCTCCCCATCAAGGGAGGACTTTAAAAGCTGTATTTTCTACACTTAACGGTGGCTTAGCCAAAACAATGAGCGCATTTTTTATTCACAATAGGAACCAACTATGAACAACAGCCTAAAAAAAGTTCAATCTGCTTTAGCTGACTACACCGCAGAAGACGGTAGCCGTTTTAGTGTCACTGCAACGAATAATGATGACCTTTCCATGCTCACCATCATTCGTGAAGATATTGAAGAATTTGCCATTCTAGCGACAGCGAGTGAGAGCCAACTGCTTTTTAATGTCCCTTTATTTGATAAATCCCAAATTGTTGAGGGGCAAGCGCCCGCTTTAAATCAAATGATGCTAGAGCTTAATATGGCAATGCCATTGTCATCATTTGCACTCTCTGGCGCGAATTACTCAGTTTTTGGCGCAATGTCTGTCGATTCAGAAGCAAGTCAAATACAAGAAGAGATTGTGGTTTTATCTGAAAATATTATGGATGCGCTTGAAGTGTGTCAAAACTACTTAATTAAAGCCTAACCGGAGATTATGATGGGATTTTTAAACAACGTTTTTAAAACAATTAAAGGCTACGGCAACGAAGCGAATGATGTCTTTGTTGATTCACAAGGTATTCGTATTATGGAACAAGAAATTCGTGATGCGCAAGAAAGTCAGCGTAAAGCCAATGAAGCACTCACTGAAGTGATGGCCGAGCAAAAAGGTATCGCGCGTAAAGTGAATGATCTCCAAGCGTCTGTTGATGAATATGGCGAGGCTATTGGTAAATTATTAGATGCCGGTAATGAAGATCTTGCAATGGAAACGGCTGAGAAATTAGCTGAATTGGAAACTGAGCTAGATAGTAATCAAGCGGTGTTAGATTCTTATAACGAACAAGTTAAAGAATTGAAAGTGATTATTAAAGACTCTGCTAAACAAATGGAAGCACTCAAAAGAGAGGTCGCGATAGTCAAGTCAACTGAAGCGGCTCAAAAAGCGAGTGAAGCCACAGCAGCTCAATTTTCAGGCACTAATTCTTCTTTACGTTCTGCATCAGCCTCTATGGAACGCATTAAGGCCAAGCAACAAAAACGTAAAGATAAAATGAAATCAGCCCGTGAATTAGCCAAAGAAAATAGCGGTGGTGAGTTAAAAGACAAACTTGCAGAAGCCGGTGTGATTGGCAATAAATCATCAGCCAGCTCTATTTTAGACCGATATAAAAAAGAGTCATAAAATAAAGACTAAAACGGGGAGTATGAGCTTTGCTTATGCTTCCGCCTGACCTCTTAATAATTTATTGCTGCAAGCTAGCCTACAGCTAAATATTGGTCATGTCTCTTTTGCGTTTCTAACAAGCCAAGATAACTAAGCGCTCGACAGGGGAATCGCCTGTCACCAGGTATTGGCGAAAAGGGAAAAAAACTTATGAGCAAACAAATTCAATATAGCAATGAACCCATTGACGAGTTTAAATTGGTAACAGACTTTTTACCTTCTCCCTCTGACTTGGCTTTAAAAAATAAAAATACAAAAATCACTATTTCACTTAGTTCTGATAGCCTTTCTTATTTTAAAGATGTTGCTGAAACACATCATATGCAATATCAAAAAATCATCAGGCAATTACTTGATGATTATGTTGAAAATCAAAGAAAAATGCTAACAAAAAAATCCGGCTGACTATTTAGTTTATTAGGTATTTGAATTCCGAAAAGAGTATCAAGGCGTCAGTCAGCCTGACAAAGAAAACAGTGGCGGTGAGTTAAAAGACAAACTTGCAGAAGCGGGCGTGATTGGCAGTAAATCGTCAGCCAGTTCTATTTTAGATCGATATAAAAAAGAGTCATAAAATAAAGCTATGTCACCGTTAAGTGTGGATTTTTTTAATTACATTTGTTCTTAAAAGCCCTCTCCAAAGGGAGAGGGTTGGGTGAGGGGAAATAGAAAGTATGTTATCAATATTTCTTTCATGTCTTTGTCAGTAATTAAGAGAAACTTGCAATATCTTATTTTAACTTCTCCCCACCCAACCCTCCCCAGCAAGGGAGGGCTTTAAGAGTTGTTGTTTTTCCACACTTAACGGTGACATAGCCTAAAATAAAGACTGAAACGGGGAGTATGAGCTTTGCTTATGCTTCCGGTTTTTTCTTATGGTACAAAAAATCTTAGAGAGCCGTCACTCACAAGCATCAAGAAGCATCAAGGGGTCAGCCAGCTTGAAAGAAGCATCAAGGGGTCAGCCAGCTTGAAAAAGAAAAGGATTAGCTACATTAGTCTAAAATCAACAAACCTAGTTGATAAAGTTATCATAAATGATACTATTTTAAGCTATGAAAAATATTAGGAACCAGGTCTTTCTATGCAATATCAAGCGTAAAGTATTTATTCGTACTTCCATTAAATGATTCTTGACAGTAATATGTTATGGAAAGACCTGACCTCAGTCGTGCTTTTATCTAAGATAACCTTAAAATATATAATTTAAGTAGGCTTTAAAATGAATCTATCTGCTCAAAAAATTGCCCATGATATTTTAACGCTGCCAAATCAGGAACAGCAAGAGGTAGCTGACTTTGTCGAATTTTTAAAAGTTAAATTAGCGCGTAAACAAGCTAAACGCCTTATAACAGTCCAAGATCAGCAAACGGAAGGAGCAAGAATACTTGAAGCACTGAAAGACGCTGAACTTTTAGGGTGTATGGAAAAGGGCGATGGTCAATTATCAGAAAATTATAAGCAGCATTTGTGGGATAGTGAATGATTATTGCTGATACAGGATTTTGGGTTGCTTTATTTGATGCTAGAGATAACCATCATCAAGCGGTCTATGATTATGCACCACGATCAATGAACCCTTAATAACAACACTCCCCGTGATAACTGAAGTATGTTATTTGTTACAAAAACGGTGCAATCCACATAAAGCGGTTAATTTCTTAAAAACGCAACAAAAGGCTAATTTATTTCGTTTATTTACAATTGATGAAGAACATTTATCACGTATTTCTAATCTCATGACTCAATATGCCGATTTACCAATGGATTTGGCGGATGCTTCACTCGTTATTTTAGCTGAGGAGTTAGGGGATGGACGTATTGTTTCTACGGATAGACGGGATTTTCACACGTATCGCTGGAAAAATAACCATCCGTTTAATAATTTATTAGATGGCGTGTTATTGGGTAAATGAAATACGCTTATTGTTTTCGCTTAGCTAGCCCGTTGATTTCCTATGATACAACCAAGAAACAAAAACCCCAGCAATAAAACCAAACAAGTGTCCTTCCCAGGATACACTTGCCTTTCCAGGTAAAACGCTAAATATCATCCCGCCATAAAAAAACATCAGTATTAATGACACCAAGATATATTTTATTTTTCTGGAAAACCACCCAGACAATAATAGATAGCCCCAAAGACTAAAGATCAGGCCTGA
>CBDUDV010000072.1:0-9339 GCA_965366065.1 uncultured bacterium
ATTTTAGAGGGACTCAATTAGGGGAGTTAGAAGTGCTTTATTTTATCATTTTTCGGATGAGGTTTTTCGAGGTTCCCAATAGATTCACTGACGAGGAATATTTATGATGTAAATCCCTCTTATGAAAAAACAGTGGGGCGATCAAAAGAAGAATTAAAAATAATCAATTGGATGAAAATCACCCATCCTGATGATGTGCAAGAAGATTCAGATAATATGGCATTGATGAATTCAGGCAAGATCAATGAATAAGCGTTATATTCAGCCAGACGGGACCGTTGTTTGGATAAATATGACTATTGCTCCTTTAGATGTAGAGGATTCAAGCAAACCTTTTCATCTCTGCATGATCGAAGATATCTCCGCTTGCAAGAAAATAGAGGCTAAACTTAAACTGACTGAAGCGGTTTATCAAAATACCACACAAGCAATTACGGTAACCGATACTGATAATGTGATCGTTGCCGTTAATCCGGCATTTACTAATTTAACTGGATACAGTCCAGAGGATGTGATCGGTCAAAACCCTAAAATACTTCAATCAGGTCGAAGTACATCTTCTTTTTATGAGTACATGTGGAAAAGCATTAATACAAATGGACATTGGCAAGGCGAGATTTGGAATAAAAAGAAGGATGGGACAGAGTTTGCCGAATGGTTGAGCATTGACTCTATCTATAATGAAAATGGAAACGTATCCCAGCGGATCGCGGTATTCTCTGATATCACTGAAAAGAAACTTGCTGATGAAAAAACATGGAACCAAGCTAACTATGACCCGTTAACAAAACTACCCAATCGTAATTTATTCAATGATCGATTAGCGCATGAAATTAAAGTTGCCCAGCGGACAAAAAAACCGTTAGCACTTTTTTTTATGGATCTTGATCATTTTAAAGAAGTCAATGATGCTCTAGGCCATGATAAAGGCGATATGTTACTGATTGAGACTGCACAACGCATTCAGAATTGCTTGAGAGAATCTGATACGGTTTCACGACTCGGTGGTGATGAGTTTACGGTTATTTTGACCGAGTTAGACGATACTTTAGGAGTAGAAAAAATTGCTGAGAACATTCTTCATAGTTTAAATCAGCCTTTTATATTAGACATGGAAAAAGTCTATGTATCAGCCAGTATTGGTATTTCACTTTACCCTAGTGATACAGAAAAAATGTCTGCCTTAGTTAATAATGCAGATCAGGCCATGTATCTAGCCAAGGAAAATGGTCGAGACCAATTTAGTTTTTTCACCAAATCAATGCAAGTTTCAGCGCAATATCGACATCAATTGATGAATGATTTACGCAATGCCTTGAGGGAGGAGCAATTTCAGCTTTATTACCAGCCCATTGTTGACCTAAATACAGGGAAAATCACCAAAGCTGAAGCCTTATTAAGATGGAATCATCCAATACGAGGTAATGTTAATCCTGCTGATTTTATTCCATTGGCTGAAGAATCTGGACTGATTGTCGATATTGGTAATTGGGTTTTCCAACAGGCGGCACAGCAAATTAAACGCTGGCAAGTAAGCATTGCTCCTGACTTCCAGGTAAGTATCAATAAATCTTCAATTCAATTTCGAGATAATAAAGACCACGGTGACTGGTTAGCTTATTTAAAACAACACGAAGTGAGCGCGCATAACCTTATTATTGAAATTACTGAGAATACACTTCTTGAGAATTCAGACCGTGTGGACAATCAATTATTATATTTTCGTGATAACAACATCCAAGTTGCTCTGGACGATTATGGTACTGGTTATTCAACACTTTCTCACCTTAATAAACTAGGTATCAACTATTTAAAAATAGACTGCCCTTTTATTCAAAAATTATCATCAAATTCAAATGAACGTGTTTTATGTGAAGCTATCATTGTTATGGCGCATAAGTTAGGCTTGAAAGTTATTGCTGAAGGGGTAGAAACTAAACAACAGCAACAAATTTTAATTGATGTAGGGTGCGATTATGCACAAGGATTTTTATTCTCCAAAGCTGTAGCTGTTGATGAATTTGAAAAAATATTTGTTTCGTTAAACCTACCTCATTGACTTAACGACTGGCTGCCGGAATAAAAATCATCACTTCGTACGCTCCGTTTCCCTAATTTTCAACGGAAGCCTCTAGCGCCGGGACTAGTAAAACAGGAGAATCCCAGCCCTTCTTAGCGTTCTCCAAAAGATTCAGATAAAGTCTTGCGCAATGGTTTAAGCAAAAAATCCATTACGGTACGCTCTCCAGTACGAATATCGACTTGCGCAGTCATACCAGGCAATATTTCCAGCACTTTACCCGTCGTGGTTGTAACGGGGTTAGATAAAGAAGAGATATGCACCCGGTAATAAATTTCTTGGCCTCGTGAGGAGTCTTCTTTTAAGGTATCGGCACTGACATAGATCACCTTGCCTTTAACGCCACCAAAAATGGTGTAATCAAATGGGTCAAATCGAATACTAGCTTCTAGACCTGATTGCACACGCCCAATATCTGCGGGAATGACTTTGGCTTCAATAATTAGCTCGTCGTTAATGGGTACGATCTGCATAATTTCTTCACCTGCGCGCAAAACCCCACCCACGGTGGTTACACGAATGTTTTTTACAATACCCGCCATCTGAGCAGTAAATACACTGTCTTTCTGCGCTTGCGTGTTACGGGTTAATATTTGCTCATTTTGCGCAATACCATCTTCTGCTTTTGAGAGCTCAATTCGCGCATCTTCCATAAATTTATTTTGACGGTTGGCTAAACGGGCTTGTGCTTCATTCAGTGCGCGTCGTACACGCAGGAGCTCAGAGCCACTGACATCACCGGATTTCATTAGACTCTCAACTAATTTCGTTTCATCTTTTGCAAGACTCACAGCAACTCTCAGAGTACGCAGCTCTTCTTTAAATCCACGTCTGCGTTGTTTAAACAGCGCACGCTCTACCGTGACAATATCTTGAAATTCGTCACGGGTATCAACTGGAAAGCTTAAGTTTCTAGCGCCAATCACTTCCGCTCTTAAACGAATTGTTTTGGCGTTTAGCGCAAACAAACGCGCTTCGACTTCGCCTACCGTTGCGCCTACACGAGTTTGATCGAGTCGTGCAAGTTCTTGTCCGGCTTTTACACGATCGCCCTCTTTAACCAGCATTTTTGAAATTACACCGCCGTCGACGGCTTGAATGATTTGTACACGACTACTAGCAATCACTTCGCCGGTAGCTCTAGCAACTTCATTAATATAAAAGCTCGTCGCCCAAGCAATAAACCCGATCAGGCCAAATGCAAGAACGCCTAACAATAAACTGTGACTACGATGGTGGTAGTTTTCTAAGCGTGCGATTTTAGCTTGCATCGCTGCACTGTCGTCTTGTTCTTCGTGATTAAACCACATCTAATGCTCCTCTTGCCTGTCGCTGTGCTGCTGCATTGTTCGCTGATTTTTGTTGATTTTTTTGCCCTAAACGCTGCGCCATGATGTGTTCAGGTCGTCCGTCTTGAACAATTTCACCATGCTGCATGGCAATCACCCGCGTGGCCAGCTTCATGGCTTGCATAGGGCGGTGAGTTGATACAATCAGAATATCTTTAGGGGCAATATTTTCTTCTAAGACCGCCCAGACATTAGCTTCACTTTCTCCATCTAAGGAGGCCGTTGGTTCATCTAATAACCAGATACGCGGCTGATCAATCACCACGCGAGCTAAAGCCACTAATTGGCGTTGCCCGCCGGATAAACCTTCACCACCTTCGCTAATCACTAAGTCCATACCGAGTGGACTATTCGCAGCTATATTATCCACTCCTAAATCACGCGTTATTTTTAATAGCCGTGAGTCACTGGCATTACCTGATAGCGCTAAGTTGCTGCGTAAAGTGCCTTTAAATAAGTGCACCGCTTGTGGTAAATAGCCTAATTGGCTGGCAACCACTTGCGGATCAACTTCCCATAAATCAGCATCACCTAAACGCACACGTCCTTCACTGGGACGATACATCCCTGCTAGGACTTTTAATAAGGTGGATTTTCCACAGCCCACGGGCCCCACTAATAACACGCGTTCGCCGGCTTTAAAGGAAAGTGAGTTAATATTAATTTGCTGTACGGGTGATTCGGGATAGGTAAAACGTACTTTTTCTAATTCAAGTGTTTCTGGTGATTTATCCGGTAATAATAAGTTTTGATCTTCACGGCGCTCCAGTTCAAGATTTAATACTTGATCAACCATCTGCAAAGACTGACTCACGCCTTGCCATTGCGCTAGATATTGCACGCCTTGAGCAACAGGCGCAATTACGCGACCGCCTAAAATACTACAGGCAATTAAGCCCCCCATGGTTAACAGCCCTGCTTCAATTTGCCATACACCCACTACCACCGCAGACACATACGCTAAGGTGGATAAACTACCGGTAGTCACAGTAGAGAAGTTATTAATCGCTTTTTGTTGAATATTGTAGCCATCAATCGACGCGGTAATCGCCTGCCATTCTTCTGAGAATCGCCACGTGGCATTATTCGCACGAATAGATTCAGCGCCACGAATCGCATCGACCAAAACTCCTTGGCGTTCATTGCTGCGCATTAATTGCTTACGCATTAAATTGCGCAAACGCATTTGAGTGATTAATCCTAAACTCAATGCAATCGGTAATAATAAGGTATACACCCAACCCACTTGCCCGCCTATCACCGCAATAAAGGCAATAAACATCACCGCAAAGGGTAAATCAATCAGGCTAAACACCACGCCTGATGAAAAGAACTGGCGCACAGAATCTAATCCACCCACTTGTGCGGCGAGTGTACCGAGACTTTTAGGCTGATGATCTAAACGTAAATGTAATAAATGATCAAACACTTGCTGCGAGACTCGTTTATCAACCGCAATCGAAACACTGTCTAAAATACGTGCGCGTAGGGTTTTTAATAACCAATCAATGCTAACAATAAGCAACATACCCACCACTAAGGTGGTAAAGGTCGCATACGCTAAAGTAGGTACCACGCGATCATACACTTGCATGGCGAATAACGAAGTCGCAACCGCCATGACATTAATGATCAAGGTGGCAATTAAGACTTTTGCAATCCACGCGGGCTCTCGCATTAACTCTCTAAACACTAAGCGCGCAGCAATACTGCCTTTTAAGGAACCGGTGGCAGTACGGGTATTTTGCTTGGCGGCACGTAGCCATAAGACCCGTGCATTTTGTAATTGAGTTTCATCGAGAACTTCAACCTGTCCTTGTGCATTTTGTAGCTGAATTTGCTCAGCATCTACTCGCTCTGCTAAATACCAAGTCTCTTGATAGAACACTAACGCAGGTAAACGACGTAAATCAAAACGACGCCAAAGGAGCTGCACTGGCTGAACGGTTTTTAATTGTAATTGGGTGAAAATATAACGCGCTTGATCCACCGGTGCGACATCAGCCGGCAGGGTTTCTTCAGCCTTATCACAAGCGGCTTGTAGCACACTGTGTTCGATGTTTACCTCTAACGTTTGCAGCAGTGACTGTAATAGTTCCGCAGGTAATCGATTAGGCGTCGCAAATGAATCAGGTGATGCGGATGCAGTAACATCTATGGGTATTGTTTTATTTTGATCAGTCATACGGCTGTATTGCTATTCCTGTGTCACAGTTTGTTCATCAGACGCTGTTTTTTCGCCTGAAATAGTATCCAATGCGCCCACTAAAGCGGCTAATTTCAAGGAGTAAATTAACCATTCATTGTTGGCTTGTGAGAGTTGATGCTTTTGCTCAGTCAGTTCGCGTTGCATATTCAACACTTCTAACCACGGCTTTTGTCCTGCTTCATACTGACGTTGATAGGAGAGTAAAATTTCACTGAGTTCATCTACCGAATAACGATGCGATTCCACGATGATTTTTTGTGCGTTTCGGTTGGTATACAGACTATTAATAGAACGTTTGACTTCATTACGCGTGGCATCAAGGTCTGCATTGACGGAACGTAAACGCGCATTCGCGGCATTATTACGCCCATAAGCAGCAAAGCCCATACCTTCTAAATTGGCTTCCACATTCACCCCAACGCGAAAGTCACTGGTACCGGCGGCTTGGTCATTATAAAAATAATCCCCTTGTAAATAGACGGTTGGCATCGGAGCAGAACGTTCACGATCGACATCGGCTTTAGCTAAGGCAATATTTTCTGTTTTTAAGCGAATATCCGCACTCTGATCCTGCGCTAGATCCATTAACTCTAATACATCAGGTAAATCGGTTAATGTTTCAGCTACCGATTCCGTGGTTGCTACCCCTGTTTGGGTTAAGGACAATAACTCATTTTCGGTAACTTGTAGTTCACTAATGATACGCTCTTTGCGCGCTTGTGCTTGTAATAAACGCGCTCTCGCTAAACGCACGTCAGCCGTGGAAGCCAACTGGCCTTGCTCACGCCGACTGATCTGTTGATACATTGCATCTAAAGCGCTTTCATTTTCCTTGGCGACAATCAAACGTTCACGCACGCCTTGGATTTGTGCGTAAGCGACGGCAGTTTCATCAATCAGTTGGCGCTTTAAACGCAATAAGGCAATCGTTTCTACTGACATATCAGTGTCGGCATAGGCTATGCCATTATCAATACGCCCAAAAGCCCATAAAGGCTGACGCAACCGAATACCAATCGGGTAGTTATTGGTATGTTGTGCAGAGACCTGCGCAGAAAGTGAGGGATAACGTTGTGCGCGTGCACTATCGCCCGCAAAGCCTTTAGCTTCGACTTGTGCTCGTTGTCCTGCTAAAGCGGGGTGTTGGCTTAACGTTGCCTGTAAAGCCGCAGTAAGCCCTTTGGACTCAGCAATAACAGCGTGTACTGGTAACAGTAAACTGAGCAACGCCACAGCACATAATGGATGACGCCGTGGGCGATCACTCTTTTTTATCATTAGAACTCACAAAAAAATTTAAAATAGCATGGCTATGCCTTATAAAACACGACACGTAGCCAGCCAAAAATACGTTATTATTTAGGTCTCTACGTGAAACAGCCAGCGACTAGGCTCGCCTTTCAGCTTAGCCATAATGATTGTAACGGAGTTCGTACTAAACAATACTATCGCACCATTAATAAACCAACTCACCACTCCAACCTTACCCGCGCATAAAAATTGCCTTCACCCAAAAAGTCATGGCAGAAGTAAGCTCTCAGCCATCAGCGCATTCAAAGCCAACAATTTCACGATGTGCTGCGTACAGATATTAAAGGCTATTATGCCAATATTAATAAACATCAATTGCTGGAGCAGTTAGCTGCACACATTCACTGTCCCATTATCCTCAACCTGCTCAGCCAGCATTTATTTTACAGCGTTGAGAATGGCGGTAATTTTCATACACCGACTAAAGGGATATCGCGTGGTTGTGCATTAAGTCCGCTAATTGCTGGTTTTCAGCTATATTGTATCGACCCGTATTTTAGCCAACAAAAATAGCTGCGTTATGTTCGCTACATGGATGACTTTCTTATTCTATGTAAAACACGACATCATTGCCGCAAAGCGGTAAAAACACTCAATCAGTTTTTTAATCACTTTGGCTTCCAGCAACACCCCGACAAAACCTTTATCGGTAGAATTGAAAAGGGCTTTGATTGGTTGGGGTATCAGTTTAACCAAAGTGGTTTAATTGATGTCTCACCGCGTAGTAAAGAAAATCACTTGAATAAACTCCGCAAGCTTTATGAGCAATCCTCAGCGCGACCTGATTTAACCTTCAATCAAGTTCACACTAAGATGGCGGATTATAGTCACCGCTGGTGCCCTTGGGCAAGAAGCGGTTTACAAGTTAGATCACAACCGGGGTTTGAGAATTTATTTTATGCTAGCCCTTGGGATGTCATGATTCCATCAGGGATAGCAACAGAATAAACGTTCCCAAATGTGGCGCCCGGGGTCGCCCCTGGGCTATGGAATGCGCCACTCATGACAGTGACCTGCACCTGGCCAAAATTATATTTCCGCACTAACTCCCCCCCCTCTTTCAAAGACAAAGCGTTTGTAGCTAGAGTGTCGAGGAGTATGCGGGTACTGCCGAGAAAAATACCATTGACATCGTTACCCAAGAAACCCATGTGGGTGACGATGTTGCCCGCCGGGCCTACGAACCTAACTGCATCGTCACTTCCTAAGTTCTCTCCGCCAGTCCAGACCCCGAAAGTTCCCACACCTGAATTCTCATCTATGTTCATTGTAACAAGGTCAGGAGATGTAACGAAATAAATTACATACTGGGTATTTACGTCAAACACCCTAGATGAATGATTTGAACTTGTACCTCCGATCAAATCAAATACAACGATCGAATCGTTAACGTATGCTGGCCCATCGTAAGCGTCCGTTGCTGACGTGTTTCCTACTGTATCCCCACTAAAACCTGTAGTTACTTCCACTGTATCATCTGTGTCCAGTGGATCAAAACCGGTTGCACCCTCCAGCGTGGCTGCCTTTGCAGAAGTCAAAGTGACTTCAAGCGTCGCGGCATCTACAGCCAATGCCGATGCTATATCGCCTTCCGAAAAAGTGATGTTTCCCGTGTTATCACTATCAATATCCCACTGTAACTTGCTCCAATCTAAATTCCCTTTGATATCAGTCGATGCTGTTTCCGACCCCGACAAAAGCGTAGACATAGCCGTACCGGTGAAGGTTAATACGTTTGTCGCTGCATCGTAGCTTGCACCAGTAACGGTTGTTGTCGGTGCGGTGGTATCTATTGTGACACTATTGATACTAGCACTACTTAAGTTCCCAGCCGCATCGACGGTATAGACGTTATAGCTACCATCCACTAAGCCGGTCGCAGCTAAGTTGGTATCCGTATCTGCCGTGCTGATGGCCACCTCATTGTAATTAGTATCGCCAGAACCGGTAATTGAGGCGACATCAGTCACCGTTACGCTGTCTTTCACTAGATATGCGGTGCCAGTTTCACTACTTTGTACCACAGCATTAGTCGTATTTTTAATGGTCGCTGTTGTCACACTTGCCGTCGGGGCAGTACTGTCTATTGTGACACTATTGGTACTAGCACCACTTAAGTTACCAGCAGCATCTACTGTATAGACTTTATAGCTGCCATCCACTAAACCGGTCGCGGCTAAGTTGGTATCCGTATCTGCCGTGCTGATGGTCACTTCGTTGTAATTGGTATCGCCAGAGCCGGTAATTGAGGTACCATCTGTCACCGTGATGCTGTCTTTCACTAGATACGCAGTGCCAGTTTCACTGCTTTGTACCACAGCATTAGTCGTATTTTTAATGGTCGCTGTTGTCACGCTTGCCGTCGGGGCAGTACTGTCTATTGTGACACT
>CBDUDV010000073.1:0-7406 GCA_965366065.1 uncultured bacterium
TATCACGAAGATTTTTTAATACGTGGTGAAAAGTTACTAAAATTATCTTTTGAATTAGAAGCCAAAGGTATGAGTGAAAAATACGCTAATCAATGTATGGCGGTATTTTGTCATTATGAGCATGCGAACCATTTACATCACCAAGATGAAGAACAAGCACTATTTCCCTTATTAGTCGGAAAGTCAGCTTTGTTTGATGGCATGATTGAGCGATTAATGTTGGATCATGAAGAAATTGAAGCCGCGTGGATTGCTTTAGCCACGCAACTTAAAAACCCAGAATCGATAACCGATTTTGCAGCACTAAAAATATTAGCATTTGCTTTTGAGAAAATCCAACGTGAACATTTAACGCGTGAAGATGAAGATTTCTCACCTTTAGTAAAAGCTGAATTAACCGATAAGCAACGTGCAGAAGTAGGCGCTAAGATGGCTGAATTAAGGCATGTAGCAGTTAGTTAAATAAAATTTCGTAAGGTCTCATTATTTTGCAAAAAATATCGTCATCCCCGAGGTTTTTATCGGGGATCTATTATTGCAATATAGATTCCTGCTAACAGCATGCAGAAATGACGAGCTAGGTATTTCTGAGTACTTGCAAGTCATGAGAAGTTACAAACTTTTGTACAAAAGAAATATCAATTTTGATGGAGAAGACCATGCAAATTAAAAAAATAGCGTTAGCAGTATTAATGACAACATTAATTACTGGCCCAGTTTATGCGAGTGAAAAAAAACAGCACCATAGCAAACATTCATCAAAAAATATGACTAATTTTGGGCCAGGTGATCATTATGCGCATAGCATGAAAGTGAACCCAGCCAAGTTTATTAAAGTGGATGATATTAGCCATGCAGCAGATGAAATTCCCGGGCCTTTAAAGCGTAATGTAGCAAAGCATGTGGAAATTAACTTACGTGCTGTTGAAGTCGTCGGTGAAATTGCAAAAGGCATTTCATATCATTACTGGACCTTTAATAAAACGGTTCCCGGACCTTTTTTAAGAGTACGCGAAGGCGATACAGTTGAGCTAAATTTACATAATGAAAAAAATAGTACACATGCACATGGGATTGATCTGCATGCGGTAACAGGGCCTGGTGGCGGTTTAGCGGTTACTAAAGTAGAGCCGGGCGATTCTAAAACACTTAATTTTAAAGCAACAACCGCGGGTCTTTATGTTTACCATTGCGCAGCAGGCAATGCGGCAACACATATTGCTAATGGCATGTATGGCATGATTTTAGTTGAGCCTAAACAAGGCTTATCCAAAGTAGATCATGAATTCTATGTGATGCAAGGCGAGCTATATACCAAAGGACGCTTAGGTAAAAAAGGCTTTCAAAAATTTGATAGCTATAAAATGATTAATGAACGCCCTGAATATATTGTATTTAATGGCCGTACTGGTGCTTTAGTTGAAGATGGACAGTTGCAAGCTAAAGTGGGCGATAAAGTACGTTTATTCGTCGGTAATGCCGGTGTGTCTAAAATCTCTTCATTTCATGTGATTGGCGAGATATTTGATACGGTTTACCCAGAAGCTGCATTAAGTAACCCGCTTAAAAACGTACAAACAACGTTAGTTCCAGCGGGTGGAGCAACAATGCTTGAATTTAAAGTCGATTACCCTGGGAATTATGTTTTAGTTGATCATGCCTTAACTCGTATTGATCGTGGTGCATGGGGTATTCTGAAGGTCACAGGAAAAGAGGATCATAAGCTTTATCACGGTGATTCCTCAAGTAAAATGGATTCAGCAAAAGACAGCCATACACAACATTAATTATTTTTAACTTATTTTTTTATTAACGGAGATTTAAAATTGGAACTACAACATAAAGCCACCAGTCTTTGGGGGAATTTCTTCAAGGTGAATATGGTACAAATTCGTACCTTCCATATGACTTGGTTTGCCTTCTTTTCTGCATTTTTTGCGTGGTTTGGTATTGCACCAATGATGGTGGTGATACGTGAAGAAATGCATTTAACCAAAGACCAAGTCGGTTGGACGATTATTGCATCCGTTGCAGCGACGGTTTTTGCGCGATTTTTTATAGGCTGGCTTTGTGATCGCATTGGACCAAGATTGGCTTATACTTATTTATTACTTTTTGGTGCAATACCCGTTGCGGGTATCGGGCTAGCTGATAGCTTTGAAAGCTTTTTAGTTTTTAGATTATTAATTGGTATTATTGGTGCTTCGTTTGTTATCACGCAATACCATACCTCGGTTATGTTTGCACCGAATGTCGTTGGTCAAGCCAATGCAACCAGTGCAGGTTGGGGTAATTTAGGGGGTGGTGTTACGCAAATGGTTATGCCACTTATGTTTTCTGCGTTTGTTATTGGTTTTGGTTTTACCGATGCTGAAGCATGGCGTGCATCAATGGTGGTAGTAGGAACAGTAATTTTCTTTACAGGGATTGCTTATTTTTTCCTTACTCAAGATGCACCAGATGGCAACTTTAAAGAATTGCGTGAAAAAGGAATGTTGCCAGAGAAAAAGGAAGTCACTGGCACTTATTTCCAAGCAATGAAAGATTACCGTATTTGGATATTATTCATTATTTATGGCTCTTGTTTTGGTATCGAATTAACCGTTAATAACGTTGCGGCACTTTATTTCTTTGATTATTTCCATGTTGACATGGTGACAGCAGGGTTGATTGCCGCTTGTTTTGGTTTGATGAATATTTTTGCACGTACGCTAGGTGGAATTTTTGCTGATAACTGTGCTTCTTTATGGGGTTTGAGAGGACGTAGTTACTGGTTGTTTATTGTGTTATTAGCTGAAGGTTTTGCACTCATGTTATTTTCACAAATGAGTGTTTTATTTTTAGCAATTCCTACTTTAATTATTTTTTCTTTATGTACTCAAATGGCTGAAGGAGCTACATACTCTGTCGTGCCTTTTATGAATAAAAAAGCATTAGGCGCTGTTTCTGGTGTTGTTGGCGCGGGTGGAAATGCCGGTGCTGTGGCTGCAGGATTTTTATTTAAAGGGTCTATGGAGTGGAATGATGTGTTTTTTGTGATTGGTGTCGTGGTTGCTATTGCATCATTTTTAACTTTCTTTTTGAAATTTACACCAGAGCAAGAAAGAGAAGAAAGAATTGCTTTTGAAACAGCGCATATGGAAGTGTTGCAAGCAAAAGCAGCCGAAGCTCATGCAGCGGTTGCAAAATCTCAGAAGATTATTGATGAGGCTTAACATTAGTGCTTATTAGCACAATTAGGTTTTCTTAAAATAAAAGCCCTATACGTTTTATAATGTATAGGGCTTTTTTTGTTTAAACAGGTTTGTATACTCATCACACTTGAAGATGCAGTTTTTTCGACCGTCATCCCCGCATGCTTTTAGCGGGGATCTACTTAAAATACTAGGCTCCCACTAAAAGCATGCGGAAGTGACGAAAAGTGGAATCTCGGCATCTTCAAGTAACTTGGGTATAGATTAAACAAAAAATTAACGAATAGCATTTTATAGATTAACTATGACAACTCCTGAAAGATTATTAAAAAAATTCCATAAGCTTAATAGCCAAGAAAAAGAAATTTTGACAGTATTAGCGGCTATTCATGTGCCGATAGGGCAGGAGCGGTTTAAAGGAGTTTTAAAAGGCTTGAGAAATGTAGAGCAGGCGCTCTTTACAGGTATAGATAAAAATCTAAGGCTGGAATTAGATAGATTAGGGATGATAGAGCTAACGCGAGAAGGCTGGCGTTGTGCTGAAAGTCTTCGAGAGCCGTTAATGAAAATAGCATCGGTTCAGCATCAAGAACTACTGCTAGAAATAATGCAGCATGCTAATAATTATACTGAATATATTGCGGTTAATTTAGAATTGGTTTTTTTAATTCGTCAATTGCGCTTGGCTTTTTATTTGGATGATTTAGAAAAGTTTTCTGAAGTTTTTAATCGCATTGCCAGCCATTCGCCCACTCAGTTTGTAGCAGTAATGGATATTCTGGCCTTTGCAGATTTTGATGCAGACTATTTTAATACGCGTTCTATCGGCCTTAAATTATTAATGTTAAGTATTTATGTTGGAGAGCAGATATTTAGCACAGCAAATATAAGTGATTATGCTCAACGACTTAAAGAAGCAATGGATGCGATTAAAGACGACCACTTCGAGTATTATCAAAACACACTAGAGATCTATTTAGAATATCATTTAATACAGGGAAATTTAGACACGATTGCCGCCAATAGAAAGGATTGCGCTTCCACAGCCAGAGCTGAGTGTATTCAAGCTAGCTATTATTTTTTGAGTGGTAATAATGATCAAGCGGTCGCGGCATATCAAGCGACGATTGCCGCGATGAAAAAAAATACCCGAAAACGTAATGTCGCTTTACCCGGTATTCATAGTTACTTTTTTCATTTAGCGCTATTTAAAACCCTAGAGGCTGAAAATATTGCATTGCTAAAATCACAAATACAAATATTAGCTAAAGGCGGTGGAGATGGTTTTTTTGCACTTAATCGTTGCTTGAATGGAGGCGTTGATTTTTATCAAGGAAGAATCAATGTTATGGACACTTATTACTATAAGCATGCATTGACAAAAGATTATGAGCAGTTATTTTATTTATTACTGCTTTATTGGCTTGATTTAAGTGATGAAATTGAACCTATTTCAATCACTGCTTTATCCATTTTTTGCCACAAATCAGAGCAAAATGGTAATCAACTGTATGCCGGGTTGAGCGCTAACTTACTCGTCAAATTACAGCCAAACGATAAGAAAATCGTAAAGACTGCCGCAAGCTATCAAGGGGCTAGTTTTTTACATTTAATAGATTTTTTGCCACGTGTGGAACGTTGGGAAAAAGCCTTGCAAGCATTAAGCCTTCTTAATACAACTGAAAAAATCGCACATAAATCAGCTGCACGTTTGATCTGGTTATTGTCGATTCATACTCACGGAGATATTAGCTTAGAACCACGAGAGCAAAAATTAGGCAAATCAGGTAAGTGGTCTAAAGGACGGGCAGTCTCCTTAAAGCGTTTATCTAACGAACCTGAAACGGTGGAAAGCCTAACCGAGCAAGACAGAAGCATGTGTGGCAGAATTGAGGTAGATCGAGATTACTATTATGGTTATAACAATGATGACTATACGGCGGGTGAAGAGGTTTTATTGCAAGCTGAAGGGCATCCACATATTTATTGGGCAGATGCGAATCAGTATATTACCCCAATTACGATTAAGAAGGCAGAACCTCAGCTTTTGGTGCAGAAAAAAGACGATAATTTACTGATCTCTTTATATCCTGATATTAGTGGTCAGGGCAATATCATGCTGGATCGTACCGCTGACAATGAACTACTGATTTATTCAATTAACGAACAGCATCAACACGTGTCGGATATTTTAGGTGCTAAAGGCTTACTGGTTCCTAAAAGTGCTAAACAGCAAGTCATCGATTCAATTGCGACGATTTCATCAACACTCACCGTACAGTCTGATTTAGGTGGTTTGGCGCAAAATATTGACAGTGTAATCACCGATTCACGCTTACATTTACACTTATTACCCGCAGATGAAGGCATACAAATTGATGCCTTTGTGCAACCGTTTAATAATACCGGACCTATTTATAAACCGGCATCTGGTGGCTTAACTGTTTTAGCTGAGATAGATGATAAGCAAGTCCAAACAGAACGTGATTTTGATTTAGAACAACAGTATTTAGAACAGTTACAAGCGCAATGCACTGAACTCTATTCGACAAAAGATTGTAAATGGGATTTAAGCGAGCCAGAAAATGCATTGAATGCCTTAATGCAACTGCAAGATTTGGGTGATTTTGCTGTTTTAGAGTGGCCGAAAGGACAGCGAATAAAAGTCACGCGAGAGTTAAACCTTGTTGATGCACATTTTTCGGTACGCAAAGAAAAAGATTGGTTTAGCGTAGAAGGTGAATTAAAAGTTAGTGACGACGAAGTTTACGATATGCAACGTTTAATTAATTTATTAAACGCAAGTACGGGACGATTTCTTAAATTAGATAACGGTCAATTTGTTACTTTAACCAATGAACTACGCCAGCGCTTGGATGATATTTCTGGCTTAGGTGAGCAAGACGGTAGTAGCGTTCGATTTCATTCTTTAGCCGCCCCAGCATTGAACGAAGCACTAGAGGGAATGGAGGTTGATGCAAGTCAGCAGTGGACAGATCAGCTTAAAAAACTCACCACCATGACGGACTTAAATCCCGAATTACCGACTACTTTACAAGGTGAGTTAAGAGATTACCAGTTAGAAGGCTTTCAATGGATGGCGCGATTAGCGCACTGGGGCGCAGGTGCCTGTTTAGCGGATGATATGGGCTTAGGTAAAACCATTCAATCCTTAGCTTTATTGTTACAGCGTGCACCAACAGGCCCTGCATTAATTTTAGCACCCACTTCCGTATGTATGAACTGGCTAGAAGAAGCGCAAAAATTTGCTCCCACGTTAAATATTAGTCATTTCGGCACAGGTGATCGCCAAAAAATTATTGATGAGGCGGATGCGTTTGATGTCATAGTCTGTAGTTACGGACTATTACAAACAGAATCTGAGCTATTAATTAGTAAGCAGTGGCACACAATTATTGCTGATGAAGCGCAAGCACTTAAAAATGGCGCAACCAAACGCTCTAAAGCTGCAATGGCATTGCGGGGTGATTTTAAAATGGTGACCACAGGCACACCGATTGAAAATCATTTAGGTGAGCTGTGGAATTTATTTAATTTTATCAATCCAGGCTTATTAGGCTCACTGAAAAAATTTAATGAGCGTTATGCACAAGCGATTGAAAATGATAAAGACCATGCAACACAGCTACGTCTGAAAAAGTTATTACGTCCTTTTATATTACGCCGCCTAAAAACCGATGTACTCAAAGAATTACCCTCAAAAACTGAAATTACCTTACATGTGGAATTAAGCACGGAAGAGCGTACTTTTTATGAGGCACTTAGACGTAATGCGATGGAAAATATGCTAAAAGCGCAACAAGAAGGAGGCGCACAAGCCGGCGCGCAGCACCTTCAAGTGCTCGCTGAAATTATGAAACTACGTCGCGCTTGTTGCCACCCTAAATTAGTCATTGCAGATAGTCCTTTAGGTAGCTCCAAATTACAGGCGTTTGAAGAGTTAGTGGATGAATTAATCGCAAATCGGCATAAAGTATTGGTTTTTAGCCAATTTGTTGGCCATTTAGCGATTATTAAAGAATTGCTCGATAAAAAATCGATTAGCTATCAATATTTAGATGGTAGTACTTCGGTAGCAAAACGTAAAAAAGCGGTTAATTCGTTTCAAGGCGGCGAGGGTGATGTGTTTTTAATTAGCTTAAAAGCAGGCGGTTCGGGTTTAAATTTAACTGCTGCCGATTATGTTATCCA
>CBDUDV010000074.1:0-7365 GCA_965366065.1 uncultured bacterium
AAAACCGCTAGTATCAAGGCCGTTAAAAATTTAATAAAATTCATTTTACTGCTCCAAATAAGTGTTTAAAGTGCTTTTCATCATGGATGAAACAACCAGCAACTAATTGCTAGTATGCGTGTTGTGAACTTTTTGGGGTTTGATAGTCAACAAAAACCAAAGGGCAATCAACTTGATTCGAGAGGGTATTACTTTTTCAATCTGGTTGATCTCTTGATGCGAGAATTTAGTAATTTATTCAAAATTTACTAATGGACATTCAGATTTAGTGAGCTTATGACCAATCCCTCTACTTTCTAAAGCCCTTTTTAGCTCTTCTTTGGTTTTATCTGTTGAACAAGGTCCCAAAGTTACACTCTCAATTATTTCATTCCAGAAATCTTCTTCAGATTGATTTAGAGCTTGATGCGGAAGAAATATTTCAGCATGCACACTATTCTTACTTCCTTTCTTATGCTCAAAAATATGATCAGTACCATGCCATGTCTTAACTGATGGCGCACGAGAATATATTCTGTACTCTCTTTCACTTGAAAAACTCCCGTGCTTATGTGAAACAAGAAGTTCTAATACATTAGCGTGAAGTAGAGTTCTTATGAGGCTTCTCTCATCATCTGTGTTTGCACTCAAGTATGCCTCTAATGAGTGAGAGTGCAAAATTTCAATACAGTTGCAACTTTCATCTCCATAGCATATTGGGATTATTCCGTGTTCAGATGTATTCGAATTAGGGAAAAAGTGGCCTGCAGTTTTAAGCGCTGCAAATAGCTTCGTCGAATTAAAGCTAATAAATACACCTTTTCCTTTTTCTGCGTATCGGTCCCACATCGCAGCATCATCTTTCGATTTGGAAAGACACATAGCTAAAATTAATTTATTATTATACGTAATCGTGTCTTTCCAGATGGCACTATCAGTTAAATCAATATATGACTCCTCAATAGCCTCTAGCAATCCAGGATGAAACTTATTTGTAGTTTTTATTCTCGATAGTTCTTGTTGAATATAATCTATTGCAAAAGTCATTTCCGTTTTATCATTCATTTTCCTAACATCATTGAGCCACACACGCCCCTCCCCAATGATGCTATTTGCAACGCTAGATGAGCAATAGTAATTAAGGGTATTAGGCCAATCAGATTGTTTACTCCGTTGAAAATGGATAAAATAATTCTGAAGATCCATTTCCCAAGAGAAAGAGCTCAGGTAAGTATTTGAGTCTCTATCAGACCTAAACTTCTGTAATACTTTAATATAACGATTACCCATAGCCCTATTTGATTCTTAGTAGCCGATTGGCTTTTGCGCATAACTATTAATTCTAAAGTAATTTCGCCTCTGTATCATAATATTAACTAGCATTTCATCACTAATAACCTAAAAATGAAAATTAGCTCTATTTTTACAATAAAAGGGAAAATATTTGTAGAGTTTAATACTACGGCTACGGAGGGCAGGAAAAATTACCCTGCAATTTCTCTTGAGTCTATTCGTTAGGTTTAATGGTGTCAAGTTGCAATAAGCGAAGGGCCTATGAAAAACCAAGGGTTTTATATATTAAAGGCGGTAAAATTTGCAGAAAAGGAATTAGCTGTCTATTTATGATTTCTTAGAATAAATAGCACCACGTTGCTTAAAACAGCGCTGGCTAAATAAAATATCATGCGCATAGCTTTCTAATTCGCATTCTTGAATTAGTGAATTGAGCTGTTGCAAGACTGTTTCGCGTGTTTTTCCGTGGATCATACAAAAAAGATTGTAAGCCCAAACCTCTTCATGGCGAGGGCGGCGATAGCATAAATTAACAAATTCAAATTGGCTAATCTGTTTACCGATGCGCGTTACCTGCGTGTCGGGAATATTAAATACCACCATCGCATTAGATTGATAACCGAGTTGTCTGTGGTTAACAATAACGCCTAAACGCTTAATAAGCCCTTGTTGTTTTAGTCGTTGTAAACGTTGGATTACATTGGCTTCAGTTAGCTTAAGTTGCTCTGCAAGTTGCGCATAAGGCTGTGCTACTAAAGGTAAGCCATTTTGCACTGCAACAATGAGTTCTAAATCGTCTGCATCAATCATCTAAATCAAGCTGAAAGCCAAGGTTGATGAAATAGTCTTCTAATAAAGGGAATTTAAAGGTTTTAAATCCGGTTTTTTCTTCAATACTGCTGAGTGTTTTTGTTAGATGATTTTGCTCGTTAGCAATCACCACAAACCATAAATTAAACTGGTGGTCGCGCTCGTAATTATGATTAACTTCAGAATATTGATTAATAATTTCTGCGCAGCTTTCCAGTTGATCGCTGGGAATAATCATGGCAACTAAACTACTCACACCAATATTGTTAGGCTGAATGATAGGCCCAATGCGATTGATGAATTTTTGTTCTTTTAATAGTGCAAAGGCACTAATAACCAGCTCTTCAGTAACGCCAAGGTTTTCTGCAATGCTTAAAAAAGGTCGTGGCGTTAAGGGGAAATCTTGCTGATAGTCATTAAGCAGTTGCTTGTGCAAAGGGGGGAGCATTACAAACCCATTTTATGTGCGCGAGAACTAAAGAAGATACCGCTCGGTTTATTTGCGGGTATGTGCGCGAGTTGCTTAAAGTTTTGTGTGTCATAAACGACAACCTGATTATCATCTCGCGTAGAAACCCAAACGTGTTCGCCACGCGGGGTAAATTCCATGTGTAACACGGCTTTTCCGGGTTGTAAGTGTTGCGTAATGCTCAAGTCTTTTACGTCAATTACTTGCAGATTGGCATTGTTAGGAAAGGCGAAGTTAATCCACACTTGTCTGCCATCAGGACGTGCCATGACAAACACAGGCTGGCCTAAAACGGGGATGCGTTTGATTAATTGCCAGGTGTTTTGGTCGATGACTAATACTTCATGCTGGCCTATCGCTGGTACAAACATTAAGTTTCCTGCGGCTGCCCAGCCTTCAAGGTGTGGCATTTTATAAACAGGGAGTTTTTCATCGAGTTTACCGTAGCTCGGTAAAATGCGTTTAACGCCTTTATCCGGCGCCCACAAGTCTAATAAAGCGAGTCCATTATCGGCAAATAGCCCAGCAATATAATAACGGCCATCAGGTGAGAGCAGGGCATCGTAGGGCTGATTGCCTATGTTGCTGAATTTTTGTATTTTTGGCTTGCTAGGTTGTTTTAGATCGACTACCCAAATTTCACCGGCATCAAATAAACTAAAAATAAATTTTTGTTCAGGGGCATCAACTAAGCCGACGACTTTAGAACGTTTATTGTCAGCATAGGTTGAGGGGATATCTGCAATTAATTCTAATGTTTCGCTGGAGAAAATCTTAACACCGCCTGGGGTGTAATTAGACACGGCAATAAATTGTCCATCTTGTGAGATAGCGCCGCCGATACTATTGCCCGCTTGAATAATGCGTTTGGCGACTTTATCGGTTAATAGGTCAATTTTTGTTAAGCCGCCATCACGCCCAAAAATAAAGGCATAACGTGCATCACGCGAATAAACCACAGAGGCATGAGATAGGTCGCCTAAATCAGCAATGCGCGCGAGTGATGATTGTGTGCTGGTATTGATAATTTGTACAGCTGCGGGTTCTCTTTCAATAATAAGTCCTAAATCGCCTGTGCCGCGTAATTCGGCAAGACTGATTTGGCTAAATAAGAGGCAGGCAAGTAATGATTTAAAACGCATTATTTAGTCCACGGCATAATGGGCACAGAAGAAATGCTGTTAGCGGGTGCGCCATCAACTAATTTTCGGCTGATAGCAATGTAAACCAAGGTATTGCGTCTTTTATCAAATATTCGAGTAATGCGTGTTTCTTTAAAAAATAAGGAAGTATCACTGCTAAACGCGAGTTCTTGGGTAGGTAAGTTAGCAGGTAAATTAATTTCTGCAACTTGCCGGCAAGCAATAGAAAATTGCGAAGGATCTTCTGCTAAGCCTAAAGAGCCAGAGACACCGCCCGTTTTAGCTTGGCTGATGTGGCAACTGACGCCTGAAACTTTAGGGTCATCAAAGGCTTGAATGCATACTTTATGATTGGCACCAATTAATTTCCAAGAGGTGGTGATGCAGCCAATTTCTTCAGCAGACACGTTAAAACTTAAAGCGCTTGCGCAGAGAGCTATATAGGGCAGGATTTTTTTCATGGGTATAAAATATTAGGTGTTAGCTTAAAGCTGATTTTTTAAGTACTGTACTAGCCATTGAGTTTCATCAATATTTAGGAAGTCTTTCCAAGGTGGCATGGGCGTTCCTGTTCTGCCGTTTTGGATGGTATTAATCAAAAAATTATCCGATTTATTAGCTAAATCATCGACTAATAAAGAAGGGCCTAAGCCGCCTTTTAACGTTAGTCCATGACATGAGCCACAATCATGCTTAAGCAGGTTGGTAAGCTCAGTTTTTCGCTGTTCAGAAGGCTCGGCTAATAAGCTTGGTGAGGCTATTAATAAGCTTAAGATTAGTATTCGCATTATGGCGATACCACAGGTTTTTTTAATTTGCTTGCGTATGGGTTCTTCTGAGATTTCATTGTAGATAAATCATATTCTTTTTTCATTATGAAGTACCTCAGTAAAATGTAAATTTAGTCGTTGAACTATTGGAGTCATAAAGTTGAATAGAATTCTCGTAATTTTCATTACTTACTGATGTTACGCAGACTGCCTTAAATTAAGCATTATCACGTGGGGCGCAGACTTTAGAGGCTGTGAAAGTATTCCGAAATCAGGTTAAAAAATCTACTTCGGCAACGAACAATCAATAAGTTATAGCATGTTTTTTGCTGTTTTTAGTTGTTTTATTGAATACTTTCACAGCCTCTTTAGTCTGCTTTATATGAAGGCTAAAGCCTTCGCCCCAAATATTGAAACGTGGTTTTTAGTCCGACTTTTCAAAAATAGTCTAAAGCGCTGTGTTTCCAGATAAGAATTTTTTTACGTAACATCAGTTAGTTACAGGTAATTAAAAATACCATAATGCCATTCAAATTTAATCATCAGGGTAATATTCCTTAAAAGTTAAGGTTTTAAACGGCTGTAATATTCAGCAATATTATTAATATCACGGTCAGATAAACCCGCCGCGATATTATTCATTACCTCAGAAAGACGCGTTTTATTACGGTACTGTTTTAAAGCCTTTTCTAAATACAGCTCATCTCTTCCTGCCAGCAGCGGGAAAGGTGCTTCTGCACTGGGTGATGTAATGCCATGGCATTGCGAGCAAACTGCCGCGGCTTTAGCTTTACCTGCAAAAGCACTGGCAGCAAGGCTGCTAGTGCTGATGCTGATTAAGAGTACTGCGCTTGAGTACACAAATAACTTCATCTGCTTACTCCATTTCGTCAGGTGATAAACCACGCGTCATGTATTTAACACGGCCGCGAGAGAATATGCCAGCAGGGCTTTCCATCGGAATGCTTGCTGTTTTCTTAAGTGTATTGGCATCATAGACTATCACTTCATCACCCGCATAACCGGCACTGACGTAAAGATACTTACCATCAGCACTGTACTCAGGGAAATAAGCATGACCACCAACATCTAAAGTTTTCACGACTTCTAATGATTTTTTATCGATCAGCTGAATAGTACGCGCGCGTCTGTCTTTGGTAATAATATCAACAGCAACATAAGGTGCATTAGCATGAGCTGCTGGTGATTCTGTACCGCCTGAAACAGGCACTTGTTTGACCAGTTTCATGGTATCTAAATCCCAAACACTGACCACGGTATTGTCATCACAAGTACCAAAGTTAGTGCCAAACCCTAAAGTACGACCATCAACTTTTACCACTGAACCACCACCAACATGCGGAACACAGCCAGCCGGTAATTTTTTGATGATTTTACGAGTTTCTAAATTAATCGCGGTAACGATGCTGTCATCATAAGATGCCACCATCAGTTTTTTACCTTTATGGCTTAAGAAAGCATCGTGTAAATGACGACCTACATTTTTGATTTTAGTAACAGGAAAGCCTTCTTTTAGGTCAACTACCCAAACTTGGCCTGCATTTTCTAGTGCAATCGCAAAAATATCTGCAAATGGCGTACCGATAATCATGCCTGAATCAGAGCTAACCATTTTACCGTCAGGATCTATGCCTTCTAATTCAAACTGTTTTAATGGCTCTAATGTGTCGGCATCTAAAATAACCGCGTTATGAGGCACAAATGAACCGACCATTAGGTATTTACCATCACGTGAAACACCGATAGCAGGGCCGTTTAGCCCTGTTTTAATGCTACGTACGGCTTGCATGGTATATAAATCAACTTTATAAACTTCTGCAGCATCGGTTTTTACATAAGCCCAGCGTTCGTTAGCTGGGTTAAATTCAATGATATGTGCGGCAGTATTAGTCGGCACTTTAGCGATCATTTTATGGGTTTTACTATTGATGAAAACCGCTTCAGAACCTTGGCCTCGCCCGTATTTACCTCGAGCAGCAACACCAATAACATCATCCATGCTATCTATTTTAAAATTTGGTTTTGCAGGTAATTTAGATTCATCTCTCACATAGATTTTTAAAGATTTTTTCATTTCTTTAATGTTCCAGGCAGGGTTCGCTAATTTAGGCGTCGCTTGTAAATGCTTCACCATGTCGCGAATTTCAGAATCAGAAAGGCGACCAAAGAATGGAGGCATTAAAGTCTCGAAGCTACCCGTCATAATCAAACTACGTAAAGCAGTCGGGCTACGACCTTTTAATGTTTCTGAATTCAATGCGGGCGCTAAATAACCACCATGATCAGACCCATGACAACTGGCACAATTTTCTTCGTATAGCTTATGCATTGCATGATTGTCTGATTTTGCTAGAACAGAGCCAGCGCTTAATAGAAGAGGGATAGTTGCAGCAAGTAAGGACTTATTGATTGTTGTTTTTATTGTCATAAAGAGGCCTATGCAGGTGTGGGTGATGTTGAATCGATATTTGTTTTGAATTAAACCATGAAAAAGCGAAACATGCACCTTTCAATGATAGAAATTACTAAAACGAAAATTTTACCATAGCGGAATTATTTTGGCGTTAATAAGGAGGGTAGTAGCGTATCGATATTTATTTGATATTTTGCTGTAATTTTATTATAGTATCGATTCGATATCTTATTTGTATTTATTAAGGTTGGTATTTTTTAAATTTATTCGAGGTTTGTTATGACTGAAGAAAAGATAGAAAAAGATAATAGTATTTTATATGTGGCATTGGTAGCGGTGGTCGCTATTGGAATGATTGCAGTGGTTAAGAATAATGAATCTGATAAATATGATTCTATTCAACAGCAGTTGGACTCTGAATTAACGCAGATGAATATTCGTGTTTTAAATTAAAGCATATCGATCATG
>CBDUDV010000075.1:0-7199 GCA_965366065.1 uncultured bacterium
TTAGATTTATGCCCAGAATCAAAATGATTAGGGATGTGTCATGGTATGTTATTCGTCCTCTTTTGCCTACATTTTTTAGTGTGAGTAGCTGAAAATGCTGAAGGATTACTAATGCGGGTTGTTTGGCGGGTGGTGTTCCTTTTATTCAAATTATCTGGCGATTGTAATGGAGCTAATGTAAGAAAGTGGCGCATATAAGCGAGTGTAATTTAAACTGAGTGTCCTAATCATTGTCACGATGTCCATACTTTAAGTGATCGCTGTGGGACGATATCTAGCTTTCAATGTAATATTAGTTTATACGTTTGTCAGCTTATAGCTGAGTCAGTAAAAGCAAAAGAGTCAGCTTCGATTGATATGCTAAACTTCTTTACAGTCTACCGAGTTATTCAACCCAGGGTTAATAATGAAAATAATACGTTTTATAGTGGTTTTAGTTTTAACAGGTCTTTTACTTTTTTCACTAGCCAACCTGCTGGGTATTAATGGTGAAAATAAGCCTATTGCTGTCCAACCTCAAGCCTCCAAGGGTTATGTAAAAGTTTCCAGCATATTGCAGAATAAATGCGTCGATTGTCATTCACCAGGCATGACTAGAATGCCAATATATTCGCAATGGCCTATTGCTCGTCAACTTATCGAAAAAGATATTCGACAGGGTAGCGAAAGATTTAGTTTAAGTCTGAAGATATATAGTGGCGAAGAGGCTTTTACACCGCTTATGCTGGCGAGGTTGGAACAGGTGGTTAGCAATAATACAATGCCGCCGATTCAATACCTTGCTATGCATTGGAATGGCAGTTTAAGTGTAGATGAAAAACAAACGATTCTCACGTGGATAGCCACGGAACGAAGGAGTCATGAATCTGCGGAAAACTATAAAGGTGAACCGGTTCAGCCACTTCCTTTAAGTGTTGAATTGAATGCTGATAAAGTCGCTCTGGGTAATCAGCTGTTTCACGACACACTCCTTTCGGGAGATAACACTTTGTCCTGCGCATCTTGTCATGCTTTAAATAAAGGCGGAACTGATCAAGCTCAAGTTTCCATTGGGATTAGAGGACAACAAGGCCCGATTAACTCACCTACAGTGTATAACGCCATGTACAATTTAGCTCAATTCTGGGATGGACGTGCTAAAGACCTGCAAGATCAAGCGGCTGGCCCTGTTGCTAACCCGATTGAAATGGGTGCGGATTGGGATAAAGTCATCATTAAATTAAGCCAAGTCAGTGATTACACCGATGCGTTTAGTAAACTTTATCCTGAGCAAGGCTTAACTAAAACAACCGTAACGGATGCGATTGCTGTTTTTGAGGAATCATTAATAACACCTAACTCACGTTTTGACCAGTATCTACGGGGTAATGAGGCAGCCCTGAATCAGGATGAAAAAGCAGGTTATCAATTATTTAAAAATAACTGCACTTCTTGTCACTTTGGGCCAGTACTAGGCGGCTTATCTTATGAAAAAATGGGTGTTAAGCAAGATTATTTTGCAATGCGCGGTGGTGATTTAACCGAGGTGGATAATGGTCGTTATAATGTGACCAAAAATGAAATGGATCGTCATGTTTTTAAGGTTCCCGTACTGCGTAACATTGAATTAACCTACCCCTACTTTCACGATGGGTCTGTCAATGAGTTATCAGAAGCCGTTCGTATCATGGGTGTCACTCAGCTAGGAAAGCATTTCAGTGAAGACGAGATTGATAAAATGGTAGCTTTTCTGAAAACCTTAACTGGGGAATATAACGGCGTTTCACTATCGAGTTTAAATGCCCATGAATAGGTGGCATAAATCCAGTCGTTAGCAGTTTAGCTTCAAAAAATGCAGTATTTCTGAAGGATGTGGATTAATAGTTTATTTAATCCACATCACGAAAGTGATTGCATGCACTTTCGTGACTTAAATTACCTAGGATTTTAATGCCAAGATTACAGGCTAGTGGTGAAATTTCAACATTCTAAGCACTGTAAATAATGTCTTATTACGCATAGATCTGCTCTTGCCATCCTAGAATAATCTCCTCAATAAGAGGATTATTTGTTTCAATATTCATTTATAGGCTCATATACATTATGAGTAGACAATCCTGTTTCGACCTTTGTCTTTTGCCTCATAAAGAGCCTTGTCGGCACGAGACAGTAATTCATCTTGAGAATCATTTTTGTTAAACAAAGTTGCGCCAATACTGACAGTGATTTTACCTATCTCAGCAAAATGTTCATCTTCAATTTTTTTGCGTAGCTTATTGGCAAAATTGATAAGGCTTAGTTCGTCGATATCAAGTGCAAGAACAACAAACTCCTCCCCGCCCCACCTTATCAGTGTGTCGTTTTCACGTATGAATTTTGATAATAATTTCGCAGTTTTTTGCAAAACCTTATCACCTGCAGCATGTCCCAATGTGTCATTAACAAGCTTAAAGTAATCGATATCTATCATCAAAAGACCAAAAGTTTTATCGTATCGTGTACTGCGCCCAATTTCGTGAGGGAGCACGATATTCAATTGGTTACGATTAAATACGCCTGTTAAGGAATCGGTAATAGCCAAACTATGCAATTCTTGTTGGCTCATAAATATGGATTTTCTTGAGCGGTCAAATATTAAGGCACCAAGAAAACCAAATGAGAAGCTACACAGTATCCAAAAAACATGCATGGCATAGGTGCCAGACTGATACATGAAATAGTAGGCTGAAACAAGCAGAATGGAAGAGCAGCAGATGGCACTGACTAAAGCAAATCTAAAGGTCATACCTGAAACGACAAAGATCCAAAATACCATTAAGTAACCTTCTGCAAGGGACGGAGCATAATTACTCAGCTGACTCGCAATATAAACGTGACAAAAGCTCGCTATAATTGGAGAAGCGGCCAGCGCAAACATCACCAGTTTGTAGAATCTCTGTTTATAGGCGAGAAAACTAATAGTGAACATCATGGGGGCAATAATGAACAGATGCAGCGTTAGCATCAATATTTGAACAGGCTCAGGTACCCAAGAAGACTTGTCAATGAATGTAAGGGCGATGTATAAAAGTGCTGTTAAGCAACTTATTGCAGAAATCTGAACTTGTCGGGAAGGCTTATCCCATTCTTCGTAGAGGGCACTTGAGGCACTATCTGGAAACTCTCGTGGTAACTTAAATGGAAGAATATACTGGAGTATCTTTTGCATAGTTTGGTTAATAATGTAATTTAAAGAGTACGCATAAGCTATTTCTTGTAAATATTTTTAGTGTGCTTAGCATAAGTCCTTTTTCACTACTGATTTCAAATTCGACCTAGCGCTGCCTGTGTCGCATTGAAGAAACCAAGCAAGAATATTAGTTTATTATTACTTTTTGAGATTACATGGTTACAGCTTTTTATTATTTAAGCAATCACAGAGTCAGGATTGATATGAGATTATTATTAATTGAGATAGCCGTGCAGTTATTCAATTGAGTCTGATCTTGTTGGTTCTTCAAGCGGAGCGCAGAAAATGTAACCTAGCTTACGGGCTATATAGTACTCGAATGGCCGTCCAATATTTTTTTCGCCAATAAGAATTGTCTAAATGTGAAATGGTGACTCCTTTTGAGGTAGAAACATGTAAGAATTTTCTGTTCTTAAGGTATATTCCGACGTGACGTTGATAAAGCCCCGTTTTAAAAAAGACTAAATCACCTGCGCTTAGTTCTGACTGCTGCTTAACTGTTGTACCTCGATTAACTTGTTGCTTAGTGGTACGAGGTAATTTGATATTAAATTTGTCAGCAAAGGTTCGATACACAAAGCCAGAGCAATCGATCCCCGATTTTGATATGCCGCCCCATTTATATTTAACTGACTTCCATTCTGCATATTGAGTATATAAGGTTTGCGTTACATTACTAGAAAGATGGGGGGCAGTGGTTTTTATCTTGGCAGGGTTACTCGCACATGCTGAAATTAATAGTGAGAAAATAAAAATGTAGGGTATTGAGAGTTTATGTGTCGTCATTAGTAAAACTCGTAATGTACTTAATTTACTAGCCTATAAATCGGATTATTGGGTAGTTAAGCGGAAATATACTGCTATGAGATCTTTGCACCAGAACGCCAAAATAAGCCGCCGCGAAAAGTGGCGCGTTTTTTTTGGTGATCTTCCCTTCTAGGTTAGTGGCTATGTTTATTTTAGATTAACGCGGTTAATCCCTTTCTTTCAATTATATCAAGTAACTTCTTTGATGCGCCCGTAGGCTTCTTATTACCTTGTTCCCACTTTTGAACAGTAGAAGCACTAATATTAAATAAGCTGGCAAGAGCAGCCTGACTTAATTTTAATTTTTTTCTAATAGAAATAATATTTTCTGGACTGTATTCTTTAACCTCAGGAATACATAAAACTTCAATATTTTTCATTGTTATTTCATCAGCCAGACCACTTTTATTTAAATCTGAAATTGTACTGCGTATTGATTCTGCCATTGAATCTCTCATGTCTTCACTCCAATAAAGTTTCCATTCTCAATAGCTAAAGTAAGCTCCTCTCCTATTGCCTCAAATAACTCACCTGAAACAATATTTGGATTGGGGCTCACTTTGAAAATTTTTTTGTCATTAATTTCTGCAACATAAAATATATCACCTGGTGATATAGGCTGCAATTTTTATAGTCGATAATTGTTCTTCCGCCGATCTCTTATATTGTTTCAAATAACGCAGCTGAAAAAATATTTTGGCTTGGATGCCTGCTTTGAAAGTTGTTTTATCATTAATGTCTGTATCACTTAATATATCACCTAGTGATATATTAAGTGATTTTAAAGACTGAGTCCTTGGCGATGGAAGGCTCATATGATCAGAGCAAAGCAAAGCCCGATATCGTAGAGGTAAGTAACAATGACAGTTTATTCTTCTTCACCGGAACAATAATGGAGTGCTAAGCAAAAATTGTACATACAATATACATGATCGATGCCATGGCGTTATTTAATTGAGCCCGATATAACTTTCACTTTTATAATCCTGTTTGCAGTATCTGGCTTTGCTGAAAACTGTCTATCCTCGGATAGATTATCTGAATCGACCTCTTTGATATCGTGCTGAAGAGTGTATTTATTTCCAATGAACAGCCAAGTAACACCGATTTTATTTGCCTTGAGATAGCAGCTTTCTCCACCAAAAACTATGCCAGGTTCACGAAACGGAATAAGACTCCGCCCCGGTTCACAATCAATGCTTGCGATGCTCCGGTCAGACGATATTATTCCTGGATAATAGCCCCACCATCCAGGGAAGCCATCGCCAACAGCAAGTACCTCGCGTTTTGCTCCGAGTTTAAGCACAGCAACAGGGTTTTCTGAGTCTGGAGTAAGTAGAGATTCGTAACTTTTTCGCGAACCATTACAGCCTGATAAAAAGAGCACTGATACGGAACACAGTACTAATAAATACTTTAATCTCATCATGCGCTCCATTGGTTTTACGTTAAATAATTCTTTGTAAATTCATCTGGGTTAGCATTGTATGCCTCTATGCAAGAAAGACAAATACATGACTCACGTTTAAGCTGCTGGGGAACCAAATCAATTAATGAAGTTGGAATTTCAATACCATTACACCAGCAAGCTGATTTTGTGTGAGCCATACATTTATTTTGTCCTTTGCAGAAAGGGCATGTTTTTTGATTCATATTATTTAACGTTTGAATTAGCAATAAGAAGAAAACTTAGAACAATTTTTGAAAGGAATTGAAAAATTGCTAAATATGTTTTTTCAACCGAGTCTAGTCTCGCCCTCACTGGTTTATTACTAAACCCTAGGTGCTAACTCAGGAAAGTACCAAGACTCTGCATGGTCAGGGATGCCCCAATATAAAGGTGATCGAGTACTTGTTTCCATCAAAAGCCCTTCTTCTTTAAGTTGTGCAATTAAGCGCCTTGCTGTTCGCTCAGGCATCCCTGTTAATTCGTTGGCCATAGGCCGTTTAAGCTTCCCATTAACAAAGGCACTACAAAGAACAATACCTGAAGCTTCTTTTATAGCTCCAAGTCCATTAATTCTATTATCATTTCTTGCTTGAATATAGCTCATAATACGCTCTTGAATTTTGTCCAGCTGCAATAAACTAGACATATAACTGACTTGATCTATTGCTGTATCGAGCATGTAATTGCAAAAATTATTGAGCCCACTGTCACTCAGTAACCCGCGACCATCAAGATCTCCTTGTCCTGGAAAGTCAGCTCGTTCAAGAAGATTTTTATACTGAGCAGATGATTTTGCCAATCCACGACTCAAGCACCATACACCAACACTATCTATTCCAACTGCTTTAATAGCAGCATCAGTAAATAGTCGACCGACCCTTCCATTTCCGTCAGCAAAAGGATGCAACCATGCTAGACGATGGTGTGCACACATAATAGCAATAACTTTTTTATCGCCATAATAAGAATTAGGATTATATACATCAAGAAATTGAGGCATCAATGACAATAGATCTTCAGGAGGGGGGGCTATGTGTTTCCCAACTCTTACCTGTTTTTTCCTCCATTCTCCTGGGATTACGATATCAACTATATTTCCCTCTTCATTTTTCAGCTCCCTTAAAGATTCAGGTATATTGGTATAAAATTCTCGATGTATTGATTGTATAGTTTCAACAGTAAACAGTGTATCGACATCATAATTTTGTTTTACTAACCATTCTTGCACCTTTATATGAGCAATAGACTCCAGCTGTAGGTCTCGTTTTGCAGGATCTTCTGAAAAATTTCCTTTTTGAGCCTCTCGTATTTCATGGGGTTCAGTTCTATTTCCCTCAATAAGATTTGAGTAATATGAATTTATGACCGCCATATGCCCACTTATAGCATCTCTAGTTTCTAAAGGAATTCCTGCAAGCTTTGCTGAATCAGCCGTTAATTTAATAACCTTATCTTGCAAATTAAGTTTTTGTAAAGATAAGTCACTTGGAATAAATGGAGTAAAGTTATGAGTTGTCGTTACCATAATGTTATTTGGCCGTTCTATTGGCCTCTTTAATGATGTCTGTAAGTTGTTATAATGCATAGCATATCATAACTAATTTACGATCAAATAAATATTAAATGGCCGTTTGTTTGGCCGTTATAGAATATTCGAATTCTTTCTATAAAGAGCTTTATTAAGCTAACTATTACTTACCAGGTACATTTGTCTTGGTATCTTGATATTGACCT
>CBDUDV010000076.1:0-5463 GCA_965366065.1 uncultured bacterium
GCACCTGTTTTACAGACACCTAAAGCTACATCGTCAACGTTATATTTTGATAGTTTGACGGTTAATGCTGGTAATGGTGGTTTTCTTCATTGCATTCAGATGGATACATCTGTCAACGCCGCTAATCAGGTTGTTTCTGTTGGTGCTGATATTGCTTTTGATGCCGACCCTAAATTTTTTGCCTGTTTGGTTCGCTTTGAGTCTTCTTCGGTTCCGACTACCCTCCCGACTGCCTATGATGTTTATCCTTTGGATGGTCGCCATGATGGTGGTTATTATACCGTCAAGGACTGTGTGACTATTGACGTCCTTCCCCGTACGCCGGGCAATAATGTTTATGTTGGTTTCATGGTTTGGTCTAACTTTACCGCTACTAAATGCCGCGGATTGGTTTCGCTGAATCAGGTTATTAAAGAGATTATTTGTCTCCAGCCACTTAAGTGAGGTGATTTATGTTTGGTGCTATTGCTGGCGGTATTGCTTCTGCTCTTGCTGGTGGCGCCATGTCTAAATTGTTTGGAGGCGGTCAAAAAGCCGCCTCCGGTGGCATTCAAGGTGATGTGCTTGCTACCGATAACAATACTGTAGGCATGGGTGATGCTGGTATTAAATCTGCCATTCAAGGCTCTAATGTTCCTAACCCTGATGAGGCCGTCCCTAGTTTTGTTTCTGGTGCTATGGCTAAAGCTGGTAAAGGACTTCTTGAAGGTACGTTGCAGGCTGGCACTTCTGCCGTTTCTGATAAGTTGCTTGATTTGGTTGGACTTGGTGGCAAGTCTGCCGCTGATAAAGGAAAGGATACTCGTGATTATCTTGCTGCTGCATTTCCTGAGCTTAATGCTTGGGAGCGTGCTGGTGCTGATGCTTCCTCTGCTGGTATGGTTGACGCCGGATTTGAGAATCAAAAAGAGCTTACTAAAATGCAACTGGACAATCAGAAAGAGATTGCCGAGATGCAAAATGAGACTCAAAAAGAGATTGCTGGCATTCAGTCGGCGACTTCACGCCAGAATACGAAAGACCAGGTATATGCACAAAATGAGATGCTTGCTTATCAACAGAAGGAGTCTACTGCTCGCGTTGCGTCTATTATGGAAAACACCAATCTTTCCAAGCAACAGCAGGTTTCCGAGATTATGCGCCAAATGCTTACTCAAGCTCAAACGGCTGGTCAGTATTTTACCAATGACCAAATCAAAGAAATGACTCGCAAGGTTAGTGCTGAGGTTGACTTAGTTCATCAGCAAACGCAGAATCAGCGGTATGGCTCTTCTCATATTGGCGCTACTGCAAAGGATATTTCTAATGTCGTCACTGATGCTGCTTCTGGTGTGGTTGATATTTTTCATGGTATTGATAAAGCTGTTGCCGATACTTGGAACAATTTCTGGAAAGACGGTAAAGCTGATGGTATTGGCTCTAATTTGTCTAGGAAATAACCGTCAGGATTGACACCCTCCCAATTGTATGTTTTCATGCCTCCAAATCTTGGAGGCTTTTTTATGGTTCGTTCTTATTACCCTTCTGAATGTCACGCTGATTATTTTGACTTTGAGCGTATCGAGGCTCTTAAACCTGCTATTGAGGCTTGTGGCATTTCTACTCTTTCTCAATCCCCAATGCTTGGCTTCCATAAGCAGATGGATAACCGCATCAAGCTCTTGGAAGAGATTCTGTCTTTTCGTATGCAGGGCGTTGAGTTCGATAATGGTGATATGTATGTTGACGGCCATAAGGCTGCTTCTGACGTTCGTGATGAGTTTGTATCTGTTACTGAGAAGTTAATGGATGAATTGGCACAATGCTACAATGTGCTCCCCCAACTTGATATTAATAACACTATAGACCACCGCCCCGAAGGGGACGAAAAATGGTTTTTAGAGAACGAGAAGACGGTTACGCAGTTTTGCCGCAAGCTGGCTGCTGAACGCCCTCTTAAGGATATTCGCGATGAGTATAATTACCCCAAAAAGAAAGGTATTAAGGATGAGTGTTCAAGATTGCTGGAGGCCTCCACTATGAAATCGCGTAGAGGCTTTGCTATTCAGCGTTTGATGAATGCAATGCGACAGGCTCATGCTGATGGTTGGTTTATCGTTTTTGACACTCTCACGTTGGCTGACGACCGATTAGAGGCGTTTTATGATAATCCCAATGCTTTGCGTGACTATTTTCGTGATATTGGTCGTATGGTTCTTGCTGCCGAGGGTCGCAAGGCTAATGATTCACACGCCGACTGCTATCAGTATTTTTGTGTGCCTGAGTATGGTACAGCTAATGGCCGTCTTCATTTCCATGCGGTGCACTTTATGCGGACACTTCCTACAGGTAGCGTTGACCCTAATTTTGGTCGTCGGGTACGCAATCGCCGCCAGTTAAATAGCTTGCAAAATACGTGGCCTTATGGTTACAGTATGCCCATCGCAGTTCGCTACACGCAGGACGCTTTTTCACGTTCTGGTTGGTTGTGGCCTGTTGATGCTAAAGGTGAGCCGCTTAAAGCTACCAGTTATATGGCTGTTGGTTTCTATGTGGCTAAATACGTTAACAAAAAGTCAGATATGGACCTTGCTGCTAAAGGTCTAGGAGCTAAAGAATGGAACAACTCACTAAAAACCAAGCTGTCGCTACTTCCCAAGAAGCTGTTCAGAATCAGAATGAGCCGCAACTTCGGGATGAAAATGCTCACAATGACAAATCTGTCCACGGAGTGCTTAATCCAACTTACCAAGCTGGGTTACGACGCGACGCCGTTCAACCAGATATTGAAGCAGAACGCAAAAAGAGAGATGAGATTGAGGCTGGGAAAAGTTACTGTAGCCGACGTTTTGGCGGCGCAACCTGTGACGACAAATCTGCTCAAATTTATGCGCGCTTCGATAAAAATGATTGGCGTATCCAACCTGCAGAGTTTTATCGCTTCCATGACGCAGAAGTTAACACTTTCGGATATTTCTGATGAGTCGAAAAATTATCTTGATAAAGCAGGAATTACTACTGCTTGTTTACGAATTAAATCGAAGTGGACTGCTGGCGGAAAATGAGAAAATTCGACCTATCCTTGCGCAGCTCGAGAAGCTCTTACTTTGCGACCTTTCGCCATCAACTAACGATTCTGTCAAAAACTGACGCGTTGGATGAGGAGAAGTGGCTTAATATGCTTGGCACGTTCGTCAAGGACTGGTTTAGATATGAGTCACATTTTGTTCATGGTAGAGATTCTCTTGTTGACATTTTAAAAGAGCGTGGATTACTATCTGAGTCCGATGCTGTTCAACCACTAATAGGTAAGAAATCATGAGTCAAGTTACTGAACAATCCGTACGTTTCCAGACCGCTTTGGCCTCTATTAAGCTCATTCAGGCTTCTGCCGTTTTGGATTTAACCGAAGATGATTTCGATTTTCTGACGAGTAACAAAGTTTGGATTGCTACTGACCGCTCTCGTGCTCGTCGCTGCGTTGAGGCTTGCGTTTATGGTACGCTGGACTTTGTAGGATACCCTCGCTTTCCTGCTCCTGTTGAGTTTATTGCTGCCGTCATTGCTTATTATGTTCATCCCGTCAACATTCAAACGGCCTGTCTCATCATGGAAGGCGCTGAATTTACGGAAAACATTATTAATGGCGTCGAGCGTCCGGTTAAAGCCGCTGAATTGTTCGCGTTTACCTTGCGTGTACGCGCAGGAAACACTGACGTTCTTACTGACGCAGAAGAAAACGTGCGTCAAAAATTACGTGCAGAAGGAGTGATGTAATGTCTAAAGGTAAAAAACGTTCTGGCGCTCGCCCTGGTCGTCCGCAGCCGTTGCGAGGTACTAAAGGCAAGCGTAAAGGCGCTCGTCTTTGGTATGTAGGTGGTCAACAATTTTAATTGCAGGGGCTTCGGCCCCTTACTTGAGGATAAATTATGTCTAATATTCAAACTGGCGCCGAGCGTATGCCGCATGACCTTTCCCATCTTGGCTTCCTTGCTGGTCAGATTGGTCGTCTTATTACCATTTCAACTACTCCGGTTATCGCTGGCGACTCCTTCGAGATGGACGCCGTTGGCGCTCTCCGTCTTTCTCCATTGCGTCGTGGCCTTGCTATTGACTCTACTGTAGACATTTTTACTTTTTATGTCCCTCATCGTCACGTTTATGGTGAACAGTGGATTAAGTTCATGAAGGATGGTGTTAATGCCACTCCTCTCCCGACTGTTAACACTACTGGTTATATTGACCATGCCGCTTTTCTTGGCACGATTAACCCTGATACCAATAAAATCCCTAAGCATTTGTTTCAGGGTTATTTGAATATCTATAACAACTATTTTAAAGCGCCGTGGATGCCTGACCGTACCGAGGCTAACCCTAATGAGCTTAATCAAGATGATGCTCGTTATGGTTTCCGTTGCTGCCATCTCAAAAACATTTGGACTGCTCCGCTTCCTCCTGAGACTGAGCTTTCTCGCCAAATGACGACTTCTACCACATCTATTGACATTATGGGTCTGCAAGCTGCTTATGCTAATTTGCATACTGACCAAGAACGTGATTACTTCATGCAGCGTTACCATGATGTTATTTCTTCATTTGGAGGTAAAACCTCTTATGACGCTGACAACCGTCCTTTACTTGTCATGCGCTCTAATCTCTGGGCATCTGGCTATGATGTTGATGGAACTGACCAAACGTCGTTAGGCCAGTTTTCTGGTCGTGTTCAACAGACCTATAAACATTCTGTGCCGCGTTTCTTTGTTCCTGAGCATGGCACTATGTTTACTCTTGCGCTTGTTCGTTTTCCGCCTACTGCGACTAAAGAGATTCAGTACCTTAACGCTAAAGGTGCTTTGACTTATACCGATATTGCTGGCGACCCTGTTTTGTATGGCAACTTGCCGCCGCGTGAAATTTCTATGAAGGATGTTTTCCGTTCTGGTGATTCGTCTAAGAAGTTTAAGATTGCTGAGGGTCAGTGGTATCGTTATGCGCCTTCGTATGTTTCTCCTGCTTATCACCTTCTTGAAGGCTTCCCATTCATTCAGGAACCGCCTTCTGGTGATTTGCAAGAACGCGTACTTATTCGCCACCATGATTATGACCAGTGTTTCCAGTCCGTTCAGTTGTTGCAGTGGAATAGTCAGGTTAAATTTAATGTGACCGTTTATCGCAATCTGCCGACCACTCGCGATTCAATCATGACTTCGTGATAAAAGATTGAGTGTGAGGTTATAACGCCGAAGCGGTAAAAATTTTAATTTTTGCCGCTGAGGGGTTGACCAAGCGAAGCGCGGTAGGTTTTCTGCTTAGGAGTTTAATCATGTTTCAGACTTTTATTTCTCGCCATAATTCAAACTTTTTTTCTGATAAGCTGGTTCTCACTTCTGTTACTCCAGCTTCTTCGGCACCTGTTTTACAGACACCTAAAGCTACATCGTCAACGTTATATTTTGATAGTTTGACGGTTAATGCTGGTAATGG
>CBDUDV010000077.1:0-5439 GCA_965366065.1 uncultured bacterium
ATGCTAGATAAGCCATTGATTGCGTGGGCTTCGCAAGCTCAGCCACAACCTACGAAATCTGTTTTTACAGGTTATTATTGGATACTTTCACAGCCTCTAAAGACCTGCGCCCCACTTTGTATTATTCTTAACTATTGGATGGCACTAAAGTTCATCTGGTTGGGAATAAAAACACATCATTTGAATTTTACAAAAATAAGATAAAAACCCGGATGTTCATCACCTCAGCTCTACCCACAATGCTGTTGACTTAAGCCCTCTCTTGTTGGAGAGGGTTGGGTGAGGAGAATAAAATTATGCATTTATACCCCCCTCATCCCAGCCTTCTCTCGCTGGAGAAGGTGATTATTCTTAACGCAGCCACCATTCAATTCGTCACAAAATCCTGCTCATGTGTCATTAAAGCCTCTTCACTTAACTCTTCATCTGGATTCCTGCGAGCCTTCTGTTTTAGCGCCTCTGCTTTTTCGGTATCACCGACCATTTCATACGCCTGAATCAAATCTTTACGCCATTCGGGATTCCAAGGGCATTTTTTATGCGCTTTTTCCATGAGTTCAATGGCTTCTGGCAGATGGTTTTTACGTGCGTAGATAATGCCCAGCATAAAATTGGCGGCCGCATGCTCGGGAAGGTGATGCAGTAGTTTCTTAAAACAAACTTCGGCTTCATCGAGCTTATCTTCTTTGTATAAAGCCACACCTTCATTCAGCCAATCCGGTTCAGGTAGCGTAATCATCTCAATTGCATCCCATTCCAATTTTTTATTCGTGCCTTGGACCAAGGGCGCAAGATGATTTTGGTATCGCATCCATTTGGCGGTGGAGGTTTTGTAAATCGGCTGACGTACTTGCCAGACACTGGCGGTTTTAACGGGGCGCTCTAATTCGTTAAATGCTAGCACCTGTGGTTCCCAGTCCACACCGATATAATCCAACATCTTACGTGCTGAACCTTCTAAATCCTCTACAATCGCCTCATAATTTATTTCCAATATCTCACCAGGAAATACTTGATTCCAATGGTGCAACAGCTGGTTATGGTCGGCTAATTGTTCACCAATATACGTTAAATCATAAGCAAAGCCCATCCCACCATGCTTGGCTTGATAATCAGTAAAATAATTGGACAAGGCAATATCACGTGGGTCTCGGCGCACCGAAATGATTTTAGCATTCGGGAATAAAAACTTAATAAAACCGATATTCTCAAAGTTATGCGGGAGCTTATCCACCACAAAATATGCCCCTGGTTTATCTTCAGCCGCTAATTCACGCAGTTCATCCAAAATACCGTTGGCAATCCCTTCGGTCACATACGGCCCTAAATCATCAATACAATCGGGATAAGTACGCCCTGAACCCGTATGACGTTCCCAGCGGTTTAAGCCTTGAATACGCTGTGGTATCACACCTAATTCACCCGCTCCATAAATCTGGCTATGCCCAGCAAGGATTTGTTCGACTAAAGTGGTGCCTGAACGTGGCATGCCGAGTACATAAACAGGCAGGGACTCATCTTCGCCATGATAACCACAGTCTTTGCGATGCTCATACAGCGGTTTGCTAAACGCATGGCGAATACGCGCACAGCTATTGCGGTGTTCCTTGGCATCATAATGCAAGTGTTGTTTACTAGAGTCATTCGCTTCAACCGCCAGCGCAAAGGCTTTATCGTAGTCTTTGCGCTTTTCCCAAGTACTCGCCAGTTGCAATAACAAACCCGCCCGTACACGACCTTCCATACTCGGTTGTCTAGCGGCTTTTTCCATACGAATAAGCGTAAGCTCATCCTCAGGAAATTGCCGTGCGTTAATTAATGAGGAATAACCTTTAGCAGGATCAATTTCTTTAATGCGCTCAAACAAGGCAATCGCCTCATCAATCTTGCCGCATTGCATCTGTTGCTGGCCTAAACCTTGCAAGGCTGGTAAAAAATAAGGGTTGTCTGCTAGCACTTCATTAAATAAGGTTTCGGCGATATCAAAGTGTTGTTCTTGGCTTTCCACCTGTGCCAGTGCATTTTTAGCTTGTAGGCGGTATTGGCGAATCATTAGTTCTGGCACGTCGTCGCTAATTTCCAGCCCGTCCGCTAATTCCACAGCTTTCTCTGCGGCGGTACGCGCTTGTTCTTCCCTATTATGCAAACAAGCGCTTGATAAACGCACCCACAAGCCGACTTCCGGTTTTTCTTGTTCTTTAGATAATGCAATAGCACGACGCAGTAAATGAATCACTTGCTGAGTGCGGCCTTGCATTTGTGCCAGTTCGGCTAGTTGTGAGATTAACGCTAGATTGCTTGAATAATGCTTTAAGGCATCACGTAACGCTTCATCCGCCGCCGCATGATTATCCTGCCCTGCTAATAAATTCGCATAACCGGTGATTAACCCAACCCAATCCGCTTCGCTCAATGTTTCACGACGTTCAGTTAGCCATTGCTCGGCTTGTGCCAGCTTATCACTGGCTATCCAAAGCTCTAATTGCAACCCGCGAAATTGAGCGGTAAATTGCTCTACTGCTAATTCGGGTAGTTCGGTATGCAGCTCACCTAATTGGAAAATGGCCGACTCTAAAGCTTGTTGGGCGGCAACATGATCGCCCTCTTCTAAATAGAGTCGGGTTAAAGCGCTCCAAACAGACAAACGTTCAGGCACTAATTCGGCAGCTTGTTCATAAAGGCCGCGAGCCTCAAGCAGTTTGCCTTCTGTCATGCGACACCAAGCAAGGCGTGCTAAAGCCAAAGGATGTTCAGGCTCAACCATTAACGCCGCTTCAAGTAAAATAATCGCATCGTCTAACCGTTGCATTAAACAATATACAGCGGCTAAATCGACACGGGCATCAAGGTCAAGCACATCAAGCTGAGCTTCTACTTGCTGGCTTACCGCAATCGCTTCAGCCCGTTCACCTAAATGCACATGGGCGAGTGCCAGTAGCAGGAGCGCTTGAACATTGCACGACTCTATCAAATAACTCCGTGCATTATCACGTAAAAGCCCATATTGTTGCTGATCCGCCAATTGACGGAGAATTTTTACATAGGACAAATCAAAACTCTCTCGAAAAATTTAATTTACATTCGCTAGCTGCACTTTCTAAGCGCCAATATGATGTTAGCTAATAATGCAGCAAGCCTCTACCAACCGAGTAAACCTGAATTGTAACGTGATACAAAAAAGCATATTCGACAGCTTATCAAAAGGCGTATCTTTTCAGCTTGCATTTCGTCCAATTTTTGATGCTACTCATGTTCACCGAGAAAAATCAGTAGGTCAGCACATGGGCGAATGATATTTGGGCTAGCGCTGCATTACCTGTCCACAAACCAGAATAAGAATTAGAGCCAGAACCAGTATCGCCCCTAGTATTAGCGTCATAAGTCATAGTAAACGATCCACCCTGAGTTAAAACGATAAAGGGGCTACTGCTACCTGACCAAAAATGGAGATTTCCACCAGTATTGAATCCACTATTCGTTACCTTAGTGATACTAAACCTAAAAGCATACTCCCCCTCATTGGGTGCAACCAACGTAATTTTGTCGCCAGTTCCAAGCGTACTACCACCCGACCAATTATAATCCTTAGTTTGCCAACTTCCATCGTCCCCTGGGATTTTAATGTAAATATCATAATCACCAGCACCGAAGGTACCTGTTAAGTTTGCTAGCGCATTGTCGGTAAAGTCGAATACAACCGTCGTTGTAGAAGGCGTACTGGTATCCACGGCCTGCACATTTTGAGTCGCGGCCGTATTATTATTACCAGCCGCGTCGGTAAAGGTACTGCCCGCCACATCTACAGTGATATCAGTGGTTGAGTTGGCCGCTGGTGTGACCACTAAAGTGTACACTGCATCTCCTGAAACCCCTGAAGCAAAGGCACCAGCCTTAGTTCCACCTACCACCTCAATATCCCCTACGGTAAAATCCGTACTTGCTTCGCTTAACGTGAAGGTGTAGGTAATATCAGCGCTAGCCGTACTAGCGGTATCATCGGTAATCGCAATGGTCGGAGCAACAGTATCCAGTTCATAAGCGGTACTGCCCGTTGTGGCACTGTCATTACCGGCCGCATCGGTGATTTTAAATAGCACATTATTGCTGCCCGACAAGGTCGCACCATCCCAGCTGATCGCTGTGCTGCTGACTTTACTAGTGATATCTGTCCAGCTTGCCCCGTTATCCACGGAGCCGTAAAGAATATCACCGCTCGCCAGTGTCGCTGACAATGTACCGGTAATCGTCTGCGCGGCTGTTTTAGTCAGAAAGTCGGTGGCACTGGTACCGGTATCTGCACTGATGTCCACACTACTGACGGTCTGCGTCGGTATCGTCGTATCCAGTTCATAAGCGGTACTGCCCGTTGTGGCACTGTCATTACCCGCTGCATCGGTGATTTTAAATAGCACATTATTGCTGCCACTTAAGGTTGCCGTATTCCAAGTGATATCTGTGCTGCTGACTTTACTGGTGATGTCTGTCCAGCTTGCCCCGTTATCCACGGAGCCGTAAAGAATGTCACCGCTCGCCAGTGTCGCTGACAGCGTACCGGTAATCGTCTGCGCGGCTGTTTTAGTTAAAAAGTCGGTGGCACTGGTACCGGTATCTGCACTGATGTCCACACTACTGACGGTCTGCGTCGGTATCGTCGTATCCAGTTCATAAGCGGTACTGCCCGTTGTAGCACTGTCATTACCCGCTGCATCGGTGATTTTAAATAGCACATTATTGCTGCCCGACAAGGTCGCACCATCCCAGCTGATCGCTGTGCTGCTGACTTTACTAGTGATATCTGTCCAGTTGCTGCCGTTATCCACGGAGCCGTAAAGAATATCACCGGTTGCTAAGACACCTGACAGCGTACCGGTAATCGTCTGCGCGGCTGTTTTAGTTAAAAAGTCGGTGGCACTGGTACCGGTATCTGCACTGATGTCCACACTACTGACGGTTAAGGTCGGTATCGTCGTATCCAGTTCATAAGCGGTACTGCCCGTTGTGGCACTGTCATTACCCGCTGCATCGGTGATTTTAAATAGCACATTATTGCTGCCACTTAAGGTTGCCGTATCCCAAGTGATCGCTGTGCTGCTGACTTTACTGGTGATGTCTGTCCAGTTGCTGCCGTTATCCACGGAGCCGTAAAGAATATCACCGGTTGCTAAGACACCTGACAGCGTACCGGTAATCGTCTGCGCGGCTGTTTTAGTCAGAAAGTCGGTGGCACTGGTACCGGTATCTGCACTGATGTCCACACTACTGACGGTCTGCGTCGGTATCGTCGTATCCAGTTCATAAGCGGTACTGCCCGTTGTGGCGCTGTCATTACCCGCTGCATCGGTGATTTTAAATAGCACATTATTGCTGCCACTTAAGGTTGCCGTATTCCAAGTGATATCTGTGCTGCTGACTTTACTGGTGATGTCTGTCCAGCTTGCC
>CBDUDV010000078.1:0-5287 GCA_965366065.1 uncultured bacterium
AGATATGACATGACGGAGAATAGGAATCAAAACACGTAGCCCGTATGAAGCTTGCGCAATACGGGGTTTTTATGCGCTAAATTCCCGTATTGCATTTCATGACTCTGCGAGCCACTCCATTTCATACGGGCTACATTTAGATTACGGACAATAAAACCAATACATGAAATTATGACCAACACCCTACACCCACGCACATTAATTCTATTACTAAGCTCCATTGCACTCATGAGCTTGCCGCACGTACTGCATGTACCGGCACCGATCATGGCGTTTTTCTTTGGCTTATTAATCTGGCGCTTTACCGCTATCTGGAAGCCGCATTATTTACCCTCGCCGATTATCGTATTTTGTCTATTACTCACCGGAATAGGCCTCTTGGTATTTATGCACAGCGGCGTATTTGGGCGCGATGCAGGCACGATGGTGTTTATCACCGCACTCGGCTTAAAGCTTTTAGAAATACAAACTCAAAGAGATTTATACCTGATTAGCTTCCTCGCTTTTATCGTGGCAGCCTCGCAATTTCTCTACCTGCAAAATATTTTCATGGCGGGCTATATATTAATGGTGTCGATTAGCTTATTCGCCACCTTACTGTCTATTAATAGCGGCACACTCAACAATAAGCAAGCACTCAAAAAATCAGCCATCATCTTAATGCAAGCCATTCCGCTGATGATTGTTATCTTTATTTTCTTTCCTAGAGTAGAACTGCCGCGTTGGTCTTTTTTAGATGACGATAATAAAGCCACATCAGGATTAAGCGATAGCCTAGAGCCAGGGTCTATCAGCCAACTCGGGTTATCCGGTGAAATCGTTTTCAGAGCAAAATTTACCGGCAAAATACCCACGCCAGAACAACGCTATTGGCGCGGCCCGGTATTTTCTTATACCGATGGTAAACGCTGGTCGCCGAGCAAAAATACCTACTTCAAACGCTATCTCGATAAAATCAGCTTTAAAGGTGAAAAATACCAATACAAATTACTCATGGAGCCACAATCCAAAAACTGGGTGTATGCTTTAGACATGCCCGCGCAATATCCTTATTATTTGCGCACTAATACCGTTCATCAATTAATCACAAAACAAGCCTTTAACAAAAGAGCCGAATACGATATCAGCTCTTATGCAGAATACAATACCGGCTACCTCACCAAAACCGAATACAAAGATAACCTACAGCTACGACCCAAGGCATCAGAACGTATTAAGGCGCTAGTAAAACAACTCGGCGGCTTTGATGGGAAAGCAGAAACCTACATCAATAATATCTTTAAACACTTTCACCAGAATGAATTTCATTACACCCTATTCCCACCATTATTAAATGACAATCCCATAGAAGATTTCCTATTTAATAGCAAAGCCGGATTTTGCGGCCACTATGCAACCGCTTTTACCTACCTAATGCGTGCGGCAAACATTCCCACGCGCATAGTTACCGGCTACCAAGGCGGGCTTTATAATGAAAGCGGTGACTTTATAGAAGTACGCCAAGCAAATGCACACGCATGGGCAGAAGTATGGCTAAAAGGTAAAGGCTGGGTACGATTTGACCCGACCACCGCCGTCGCACCCGACCGTGTTGAAAATGACGTCAATATAGAGCAGCAAATTTCCCAGCAAACCATTAGCTTTGCACCGGTAAAACTCGATAGCCAAACCATTAGCTTTTTAAAATCCGCACGACAACTTTGGAGTAGCGTTGATTACAGCTGGCAACGGTGGATTATTAACTACACGCGCAAAAACCAACTCAACTTTTTAGCGGGATTAGGCATAAAAAGTCTAACGGCTATGCTGTACTGGTTGATAGGCTCAGCGATAGTGATTAGTTTAATCATAGGTTTATACGTTTTACGCAAGCAAAAACCAAAATTAACCCCAGCACAACGCTATTACGCAAAAGCGTGCCATAAATTAGCGCCATTCGATTTAATTAAACAGCCCAGCGAAGGCGAACACGATTTTTTGCAGCGCGTTAGTAAAGAGCAGCCGCAGTTTGCAGTCGCATTTCAAACCATTACCCAGCTTTATAGCCAATTGCGTTATGAGAGACAAGGGCATAACCTCGAATTATTGCAGCGTTTAAAACAAGCTGTTAATCAATTACATATCAAACATAAACACTAAAACGTAGCCTGTATGAAGCCTGCGTAATACAGGGCATTTGATGCGCTGAACTTCCCGTATTCCGTGCCTCCATACGGGCTACATGATTGATAACTGCGTAGGATGGGTAGAGGTACGAAACCCATCAACATAAAACCGGTTTATCAAATAATGCGTTGTTTCCATGCGTTTGTTTTTGGTTGATGGGTTTCGCAAAAAGCTGCTCTACCCATCCTACGCAGAAACAGGTGCGCCTTGATTCCCGTAGGATGGGTAGAGGTACGAAACCCATCAACATAAAACTGGTTTATCAAATAATGCGTTGTTTCCATGCGTTTGTTTTTGGTTGATGGGTTTCGCAAAAAGCCGCTCTACCCATCCTACGCAGAAACAGGTGTGCCTTGATTCCCGTAGGATGGGTAGAGGTACGAAACCCATCAGAACAGCTAAGTTGACAGATCGAATGTCATACGTATAATTTTTTTAACTTAATACGTATAGGGCGGTAACATGCAAACAAAATTAACCTTAAGTTTAGATGATGTACTAATACAACAAGCTAAAGATTATGCAAAACAAAATGGTAAGTCAGTCTCTCAAATTGTAACGGAATTTTTTACGGTTTTATCAGCAAAGCCGCAGGATACGAGTTTAGCTGAAATCAGCCCTACCACTAAAAAGTTATTAGGTTGCATGAGTGGATCGGAATTAGGTGAGCGGGACTACAAAGCACATTTGTTGAATAAATATAAATGAATATTTTATTTGATACCAATGTGATTCTCGATGTTTTATTGAAGCGAGAGCTGTTTGTCGCAGATGCAGTTAAATTATTTAACGCAGTAGAAGAGTCTGCTATTAATGGTTTCGTTTGCGCTAACTCAATTTTAACAATCGCTTATTTATTACAAAGGCATGAAGGAAAAAAGTTTGCAGCTGACAATATTGCCTTATTACTGGAAATGTTTGAAGTTGCCGCTGTGAATAGGATTACACTCACAGACTCTTTGACTTGTGGGTTTAATGATTTCGAAGATGCCATTATTTATAACTCAGCCCTACAAGTTAATGCGGATGGCATCGTTACCCGTAATGTAAAAGACTTCAAAGCGGCTAAAATTAATGTTTATCAGCCTTATGAATTGCGAGTCGCGATAGGTCAATAAGTGCTTGTTTTGTTCTCATCATCGCCAGCCTAAAGCCCTCTCCAGCGGGAGAGGGTTGGGTGAGGGGAATAGTAACGTAAGATGGGTAGAGCTACGAAACCCATCAGCACAAAGCCGGTTTATCAAATAATGCGTTGTTTCCATGCGTTTGTTTTTGAATGATGGGTTTCGCAAAAAGCGCTCTACCCATCCTACGTGGGGGGGGGTACGAATATGCGAATATAAGAATATGTTATATAACCTATTCATGTGTGTCATATAACCTATGTTTAGTTTTTGTGCACGAATTGGCAGAAAATTAAACAGTTAGCGGCGTAGGTAAGCGGCAAAAATAAACAATTTTAAAATCAGTTGTTTATGGGTTCTGTGAGCGACATCAAAGATTAAAAAAACAAACTTGGCACGGTATTGGCTTTAGTCTCTGCAACTAGCAAGTTAGTTCGATTCACGGAAGAAAGAAGCGGGATGCTGAAAATAGGAATTATCGAACATGGGGGAAAGGCTTCCCCCCCGTCGCACAAGGTTCTGAGAAAACCGGACTGTGGCGACTTCGTTGGTGTGAACTTTAAACATTAACTAACGAAAAAATGGGGAGAAACCCTTCGTGAAACATTATAACAAAATGGCCCGCCAAGCGGGTATGACTTTAATTGAACTGACGGTTGTACTATTAGTATTAATCGGTCTAGCTGGCTTAATGATTCCTTATGTCGGTGGGTTTATATCTAAAACTCATGATTCAACAGGGTCAGATAGTTTAGCTGCATCAAATGCTGCAATTCAACGTTACGATGTTCAGTTTATGGGGCATCCAAGTAACTATGATTCATTAATGGATACTAATTTAACGGGCGGAAATTTATATACAAAGATGATGGGTGGACTTGGGACTATGCTTCCAAATGACTATCTAAAAACTGTGTCTGTTGACGGAAAAGCTTTTACTGATATTGGTATATCTAGCTTGATGGTTATGAAGACAGCAACAGCTGATGCAACTTTTGCAGCTACAGACTCATCAGTAGGGATTGCTGATGGTACAACTTATTCACTAGCAGCTATTAATGTAAAAGGTACTGATTGCAGTATGTCGACTGATGCGATGGGATGTATTTCTAATGATGCTGATTTATCAAAAATATTAGGTCGTACAGTTAATACAAGCGCTAATAATTATTTTGTGTTTGGTATTGGTCAAGATTCTGGAATGGTTGGAAAAACAATTTCAGAAGCACCAGTACATTTCGCTAAAACAGGTGCTATGAGCGCAGCGAATAAATATAATCGTTTGATAGCAGTGTATGAAGCACCTAAAACTAGCACTTGTATTGCTTCAAATGGCCAAGGGTTTGTTAGCTACTGGGATCCAGATACAGTAAATTCTGGTGCGTCTGCTACTGTAGTGGTTAATGCTGTTGAAGCAGACTGTACTACTGCCGCTACTGTTGCTGATGCTGAATTTTTTGATGCAGCTGCAAATGCTGGTGCTGGTGGTGGGAGTGGTACTACAATTGGTTCAACTACGTGGTCTGGTATGACACAAGCGAAAGCAAGGTTTTTAACTACTGTGATGCCTATGATGAAACTTGAAGGTTTGGGTGGTGCATTAGCTTCACATTATCAAACTGTTGGTGGTTAATATTTAGTGCCGTAGGGTGGGGATAGCACTTTTTGCGAAACCCATCGTTCACTACGTTTCTAACAAGGACTTGGATGACATAAAGGATTTTATTATCAAGGATGATTAAAAAGAAGCGAGCAAGGATTGCTCGTTTCTTTTTATTCCTAATGATTTTCGCAATAGAACTATTTGGAATAAAAAATATAACCTTAGGATTATCTGTGTAAAACACACAGCATAACCTGAGGTTTTTGCGTATTTACGCGTGTGTAGAAAATATAAAACACGTAGTGCCGTAGGATGGGCAAAGGGGCTTTATCCCGTGCCCATCAAATGCAAAGCGTATAAAGATGGGCACGTCGTTCCTCCTTTGCCCATCCTA
>CBDUDV010000079.1:0-5242 GCA_965366065.1 uncultured bacterium
CCCCTTACAGTCATTGAAGCGCTGAGTTCATTTAAGCCCGACATCATCTTACTTGATATTCATATGCCAAACTGTAGCGGTTATGAGGTGGCACAAGTCATTAGGCAAGATACGCGTTTCGCTCATCTGCCTATTATATTTTTATCCGCCGATGATAATACGGAAAGCGAAATAGCTGCATTAAAAGCTGGTGGAAATTGCTTTGTGCATAAAAATTCAGATAGAAATACCTTTATTAACCATATTATTACCCAAAGCCAACGCTCTAAAGAACTACATGCGGTTATTAACCGACTAAGAAAGGATGAATTGCGCTTCCAGGCAGTTAGCCACTCGACCTCTGACGCCATCATTACATTGAATAAAGATGGTTTAATTATTTTATGGAATGAAGGAGCTGAGCAGATTTTTGGCTACCAAGCAATCGAACTTATTGGGCAGTCAATTGAAATTATTGTCCCTTCCAAATTTCGAGACGCTCACCGTAAAGGCTTCCAAAAACTTATCTCAAAAAACACCAAACCTGGACATAATTCAATTGAAAGCGAAGCTTTACACAAAGATGGCCATTTAATATCTATTGAACTTAACTATAGCGAATGGCTTTCAGGTGAAGAACGTTTCTTTACCAGCATTATTAGAGATACCACACAGCGCAAAGAAACGGAGTACCAACTCAAGAATCAGCAAGAAAACCTTAATGCAATTGTCACTAATTCAGCAGAGGGTATTATCACAATCAATGCAAGAGGCATTATTGAAATGGCTAACCCTAAAGCCTATCAAATTTTTGCTTATGATAAAGGTGAGTTAGAAGGAAAAAATATCACCTTATTAATGCCAGAAGAAATGCGCGACAATCACGCCCAATACCTTAGCAGCTCAGACTCTCACACCGCAAAAATCATCAATAAACCTAGGGAGGTCTCTGGCACTCGTAAAGATGGCTCCAACTTTCCTATGGAGCTCAGTATTTCGCTAATGTCCACCAATGGCGAAAGAAAATTTGTGGGTATTTTGCACGATATAACCGAACGAAAAAACACCTTAGAAACGATAACTAATGCAAAATTAGCTGCCGAAGCAGCCAACACAGCTAAGTCATCTTTCCTTTCGAGTATGAGCCATGAATTACGCACCCCTTTAAATGCGGTTTTAGGTTTCTCACAACTATTACAAGCCGATGATAAGGCACCACTTAACCCAGACCAACTCGAATCAGTTCACCATATACATAGTTCAGGAGCGCATTTATTAACTTTAATTGACGAAGTCCTCGACCTAGCAAAAATAGAAAGCAACGAAGTCAATATTAAACTAACCAGCATTAATTTAATTAAGCTATTACAAGAATCGCTGTCCTCCATAACCCCGCAACTTAATAAGGCTAACATCTGCTTAAACAGCCAAATTCCCAAGCAGCAAACTATTTTTGTGAAAGCCGATGCCCTGCGCTTAACCCAGGTTATATCTAACTTTTTAACCAATGCCATTAAATACAATCGCAAGCAAGGTAGTATCTCTGTTTATTTATCGCAAAATAACAATAAAGTACGTGTGTTTGTTAAAGATACAGGGTTAGGCATTCCAGAAAATATGATGGACAAACTATTTGTCCCTTTTAATCGCTTAGGAGCAGAACAATCTGATATTGAGGGCACCGGCATCGGACTAACGATTACCAAAATGCTAATAGAAATGATGGGGGGAAAAATTGGCGTTGAAAATATTCCTGGGGAAGGCTGCACTTTTTGGGTAGAGCTTGATGAACAGCAAGACCCAGCAGAAACCCCCCTACTAACGCCACAAGCTATTGAGCAGCCACACCCTCAAGAGCAGGCAAATATAAAACTACTTTATATAGAAGATAATGCAATTAACCGCTTATTAATTAAAAAAATCATTACTTCAAAAACTAACTTGCAATACCATGAAGCAACAACCGGCCACACAGGTATCCAAGCAACTTTAGAGCTAAAACCAGATATTATTTTATTAGATATCAATTTACCTGATATAGACGGCTATGAAATTTATCAGCAATTAAAACAAATGGATGCTTTACAGCAATCTCAAGTCATCATCATTTCTGCTAATGCAATGCTTGAGGATATTGAAAAGAGCAAAAAAGATAATTTCTTTGCTTATCTAACAAAACCCATAGACCAACAACAATTATTGAGTACAATTAACAACGCATTAGCGTTATAGTAACTAGCGCATAAAACTCTAATTTATTATTTTTCTAACCACTTTATTAGTTAATTTAGGATTAAAACATTAATCCGTAACACATTAAGGCCTCCATGAATAAGCATCAAATGCCCAGCGATTTGACAGGCGTGCCCGATACAGTACTTATCGTTGATGACAATAAGGCTAATGTCACTCTGATTGCAACGATCTTAAAACGTGAAAATATTGCTTCGCATACGGCAGCTTCAGGTGAAAAAGCGCTGAAAATATTAAAGGAACAGGAATTTTCTTTAATCATTATGGATGTTAATATGCCGGGGCTAACGGGCTTTGAAACAGCAGATATTATTCAAAAAACAAAAATTGCGTGTAATACCCCGATCATTTTTATCAGCTCTCAATGCAAATCAACGGCTAATATAGAAGAAGGTTTTAGCTCAGGCGCTTATGATTATATTTTGCGCCCTATCGATATTGATTTATTACGCAATAAAATAAAAATATTTCTTAGGCTGCATCGGACAGAGCAAGACCTAAAAATAGCTAATGCTGCATTAGCTAAAAAAGCAGAGCGCTTAGATCATCAATTATCCGAACAAGTAGAACTCAATAGCGCTCTAAAATTTACTGAGCAAATCTTTGAAAATAGCGTCAATGGCATTATTGTAGTTGATGATGAATTACGTTTTATCCGCGTCAATAAAGCATTTACAAATATTACCGGCTACTCAATTGATGAACTCGCAGGAAAAACCCCCGCTATGCTCTCCTCAGGCATACAAGACAAAGAGTTTTACAAGGCCATGTGGGATACTTTACACAAAACTGGGGCTTGGCAAGGGGAACTGTGGAACAAAAGAAAAGGCAGCGAGCTATATGCTGAACTTTTAAGTATTAACGCAGTAAAAGATAAGTTCGGCATCGTTTCAAACTATATTGGTATTGTTAGCGATATTACCGAAAAAAAGAAAGCGCATGAAAAAAATGAACACCTAGCCAATTATGACTTTCTGACTGGCTTACCAAACCGACTTAAATTAATGGATAGCTTACAATCTATGTTGGCTACCTCCAAAATAACCCAGCTTGCCTTACTTTTTCTTGATTTGGACAAATTTAAAGCGGTTAATGACACTTTTGGCCACCAAACCGGTGATGACTTGCTCATTGCCGTCTCAAAACGCCTTACCGGCTGCATTCGTAAAGGTGACTTAGTTGCTCGTCTAGGCGGGGATGAATTTATTGTTATCTTAAACAATACGCATTCCGATGACTCTGAAGCAGCAGCACAGGAAGTTGCCAAAAAAATAATTAATGCGATTTCCTCGCCTTTTAATATTACTAAACAACAGCTTAGTATCAATACCAGCATTGGCATCTCCCTCTACCCAAAGCATGCTAATACGTCTGATGAGTTAATTACGCTTTCCGATAACGCCATGTATTTAAGTAAAGCAGATGGGCCTGGGCACTTTCATTTTTGTAGTGACTTATAATTGATACAAATACTCGTTATAATTAAGCAAATTTATTTTTCCAATTAACAGAGTCTGTAACCTGTGGATATAAAACAACAAATTTTCCAAGCTAATATTCTTATCATTGATGATGAACCAGTCAATGTAACTCTTTTACAAAAAATATTAGAACGTAAAGGTTATAACAACGTACAAGGTACTTCTGACCCACGCGAAGTAGAAGGCCTATGCGAACAAACCGAATTTGATGCTTTTTTGTTAGATATCCGAATGCCACATATAGACGGTTACGGCATTATGGCAATACTCAACAAACGCTTTGCCGATGACTACATGCCCGTCTTAGTGTTAACCGCACAAACCGATAGAGAGACACGTTTAAAAGCGCTTGAATCCGGTGCAAAAGACTTTTTAACTAAGCCATTTGATCAACTAGAAGCCCTCACGCGAATCCATAATTTATTAGAAGTTCGTTTGATGCATAAACGCGTCAAACAACAAAATAGCTTACTCGAAGAGACCGTCAAACAGCGCACTAAAGAACTTTACAATACACGCCGCGAAGTGATTAACCGCTTAGGCCTTGCAGCCGAGTACCGTGATAATGAAACCGGCAATCATATTATTCGCATGAGTCAGTTCTCACACCGTTTAGCATTAGAATACGGCCTAACTGAAGAACATGCTGAAACTATTTTGAATGCAGCACCGATGCATGATATTGGCAAAATTGGAATTCCTGATAGCGTCTTATTAAAACCCGGAAAACTGGATCAAGACGAATGGAAAATCATGCAATCTCATGTCGCGATCGGTGCGGAGATTTTATCAGGCCATCAATCAGAATTAATGGAAGCAGCTAGCTTAATTGCATTACATCACCATGAAAAGTGGGACGGCTCAGGCTACCCTAACAATTTAAAAGGGGATGAAATTTCCATCGAAGGTCGTATTTGCGCAATTGCTGATGTGTTTGATGCCTTATTATCTGAACGCCCGTATAAGAAGCCTTGGACCGTTGAAAAAACCTTAGCGCTTATTGAAGAAGAAGCTGGAAAACATTTTGATCCCACCTTAGCACCCTTAGTACGCAAAATTTTACCTGAGCTGTTAACGATTAGAGAAAAATATTCCGATAAAGTAGAAAGCGAATCGTAGCATTATAATTTGCCCACTCACTGCCACTTTTAAACTGGGTAGGATGGGCAAAGGGGCTTTATCCCGTGCCCATCACTATTATTGAGAGTAAAAATGGGCACGTCGTACCTCCTTTGTCCATCCTACAGAGATATATTGTCTTTATAGGTACTTAATTTACGCTAACTGAAATTCAACCCAAAAAGTCAGTCCTTTCTCTGGGTTTTTAAACACCCCTATATCACCTGACATTAGCTCAACTAACTGCTTACAAATCGTTAAACCGATACCTGTTCCTTGAATATTAGAGTTGCCTTTATCTAGGCGGTTGAATGCTTCAAATACGCTAGGTAGTAGTTCCTCAGAAATGCCAGTCCCCGTATCACTAACGCATATTCTTAGTTTATCGTCATTGACTTGATGATAGGAGA
>CBDUDV010000080.1:0-4934 GCA_965366065.1 uncultured bacterium
CTGGCAATAATTAATGAAAATGACCAACAATTTAAACCCAACTTAGAACGCTACAAACGTGCCAAACGTTTTCATGGCGATGATGAAGAAGCGTGCCGCCTACAATGTGAGCCTTTTATCCAGGCATTAGAGCAGCGCTTGTCACAACACCCCTTTTTAATGGGCTCTACACCCAGCTTGCTTGATTTTGCATTATTACCTTTTGTACGCCAGTTCTCTCGAGTCAATCGACAACACTATCGAGATGGCCCTTATACTCATTTGCAACATTGGTTAAATCAGCAGTTACAAAGCCAGTTATTTTCCAAAGCTATGCTTCAATATCCGTTATGGCTAGAGACACATGAAGAAAATAGTCTGGGTAAGCCACCTTCTCTAGAAACTTAGGTCGTTTCAAAAAGAGGCTACACATTAGCCTTTGAGCATCTTATTAGGTTTTCTTAGGACTTTTACCAATGAAGATACATACAGGCATTATCACAACAATAATTGGTGCATTACTAAAAATCAAGCTGGCCGCCCCCAATGCCGCTACCAGTGAAACATCAAGTGTTTGAAAAATAATGACTTTAGTATAAGTTAAGCTTTAATCTTTTATTGGATATAATTGAATTTCCTACAAAACAATAAACCCAATACATAAGAGAAAAGCTTAACTAATGAAAAATTCTAGTCGATTAAGCCTTCGGTTACAAATTCGATCTTTCAAAAATACCTTTTTTCAATGCCATGACCTTCCTTTTAAAGGATTATTAGCTGATAGTTTAATTGATGCTATTCATAAATCAGGCGATATTCGCAGTACAGTTTTTACGCCGCTAATAACGCTAAGAGCTTTTTTGTTTCAGGTACTTAGTTCAACGGGGGCTTGTAAAGAAGCGGTTGCACATATTTTAATAGAGAGAATTGGACTTGATTACAGTGCAAACTCTATGAATACAGGGCCTTATTGTAAAGCCCGATTACGCTTGAAACTGCTTCATTTAGAAGAAGCGGTTAAATCTTCAGGCCAAAGATTACACGAACAAGCTTCAAAAAAATGGTTATGGAATGGGTATCGAGTTATGCTGGTTGATGGGACGACTTTGCTTATGCCCGATACCAATGACAACCAGAAAGCCTACCCTCAACAAAGCGCACAAAAACCAGGACTAGGATTTCCAATTGTACGTTTGGTGGGGTTGCTGTCATTAGCAACAGGGAGTTGTGTTGACTATGCGATTGGTCCTTATCAAGGCAAGGGAACGGGTGAAACATCATTGTTCTCTCTGTTGGTTCAATCCCTCAATAAACATGATTTACTGCTTGCTGATCGCTATTACACCTCTTATGCCAATTTCGCTCTATTGATGAGACAGGGAACGCCTCTGGTTTTTAGGCAACGCAGTACTGTAAAAAGTGATTTTCGTCGAGGAAAGCGCCTTGGAACAAAGGATCATATTATTCACCTAAAAAAACCGAAGAAGAAAACGGTCTGGATGTCAGATGAAGCATGGGCTGATCTACCCGATGAGCTTTCGATTCGTGAGTTTTCTGTCAAAGGTACCGTTTATGTCTCAACGCTTGTTGATGCCACGATGTATTCTAGACAATCTTTAGCCGAACTCTATTTGCAACGCTGGAAAATTGAGGTCGATTTTAGAACAATAAAAACACAGTTGGGAATGGAAATGTTGCGTTGTCAATCAGCTGAGATGGTTAAAAAAGAAATTGCAGTACATCTTTTGACCTACAATCTTATACGAGCAAATATTGCCAGAGCTGCCTGCCTTAATGATAAAGAGCCCCGACACCTTAGCTTTATGTCAGCGGTTCAACTGATGCGTAACACGGCAAGTTTGTGTCTCACATTAACGGGAATAACCTTAGGAAAATTAGTACACCCTCTCTTAATAGCCATGGCTCAAACTGAAGTTGGGCAACGAAACCGACCTAATCAGCCAAGAGTTATAAAGCGCAGACCAAAGGGATACCCATTAATGACAAAACCAAGAAGTGAATATGCAACTAATTGATACGGATAGATTTAATCTCACTGGTAGCGGCATTACTGGCCGCCCCCTTGATTTATGAGAGTAGCATGTAGATTTATAAAATAAAGATACTTGGCCGTGTTTTTTGGTGGTCGGTGTTACGGTAAATTATGAAATTGCAATTAGCTGATTTATAATTACTATCAACCCAATGATTAAGTAAAAATTATGAGCGCGACATTATCTATAAAATCAAACCTAAAGCCGTCTGTAGACTGTCAAGATGCGGTTATCACGGATATATTTAGACTTATTAAAAGTCAACACGGGGTAAATATTCGCCTTTTTGGATTGCTATTTGGGACTATTGCAATAACTAAGGATGCTAATTCTATTTATGCCGACTTTTCTAGCCAAGATAAGTCGATAGCTATTGATGCTGATGGTGAATTGGATCAGGCATTATCCCGAATCATAGTAAAAGAAATAACCTCTATGAAGTCGTTAAAGGAATTACTAAGCCCCACTTATCAATCATTCACATCATCCAGACTGCTTATTAATATAATCAATAGACAGCAAGAGAAGTTCATCAATAAAGCCAATGAAATAAGAACTTATATGGCTGAACATGATATTGATGTAGAAAATAAATACTCTGAAAGTTTCTCTGATGCAGATGATTTGATACGCCACCTTAACTCATGACCATATCAGGTGCGGGTGGTGTGACTATCACAAGCATTTGCTTTTCAGATAAATTTAAAAAGCAGTACAAGAAACAATCCCCTGATATTCAACAAAAAACCAACCAAAAGCTACACGACCTATTGGCAAGCCCGATGCCTAAAGGCTTAAAATTCGAGAAACTAAAAGGATATGATAAGCCTGATATTTATACTATTCACATTACAGGGAATTATAAAATATCACTGGAAATAATAGGAAATCAAGCCAGGCTAAGACGAATAGGCAATCATAACAACATAGATCGAACACCTTAGCCAAGTATAAGAACAATCAAGGGGTCAGCCAGCTTGATCTTTATAAATCTCACTTTTCCTATCGCCGCCATGAGCAGCCAACTTAGTTGGTCGTGAAACCAACTGACTGATCTTTTGATGGAACCCATTAGTACCATAAACTTCGCCACGCATGGTTGCTTCTGTTATTAAGCTTTCTTCTTTAGCAATATCAAGCCTCCCAAATATCTTTTGATAGTTTTTATACCGCTGCTGTGAATCATCTCCCAAAGCCTTATACAACGGATGCTCGCTAATCAACTTATCTGCTTTCCCTAAAGCATTATGAGCATAGCTTGACCATTTATAATCAGCAAGCTCCCTAACCATACCTGCCCTGACTGGATTCATTTCAATATACTTATACAAAGCAAATAAATAATGCTCACTATCAACCAAACACGACTTAAAGCGGCCCTCCCATATGGTGCCCGTTCGTTTATGTTTCGCATTGAAATAACGAACATATCTGTTCGCCATTGACTGCATAAATACCGTCAACTGTTCCTTGTCTTTTGGGGTAACAAGCAAATGTAAATGATTAGTCATAATGACATAAGCATGCAAAGAACACCCCGATTTTAACAAAGAATGCTCAATATCTTCTTTAATTCGAGTTAGGTCATCCTCTGATTCAAATATATCCTGCCGATTATTACCTCGGTGCATAATATGTAGAGGTTGATTTGGAACTACTATTCTTGGTAATCTAGCCATGATGCATAGATACAACGGCTTGATTTATAAATCAAGCTGGCTAACCCCTTGATATTTTTTGAAGTGTTTTGAGTATACGTTAACTCTTAAGCAAGGAATATAAACAATGACTGACGACAAATTCATTTTGCTGAAAATGCATAATTTTTCCCATGGATTGAGTGATGAGGTGGTACTCGAAATTGCCGAAGAATGCGAATTGTTGAAACTTTCTTCAGGCGACTATCTGCACCGTGCTAACCAGCCTTTTAATTCGATATTTTTAGTCATTCATGGGCGCGTAAAACAAACTTTAATCGATATTCAAGGGAATGTCTTGTTACAGCAGTATCAAACAGCAGGGGGACAAATCGGTGCCTTGGCAGCCTCTTTGGGCGAGCCATCACCACTGGAAGTGATCGCTGAAGACCCGACCACAATATTACGCTTGAATTATCAAAAAGCACTGGCATTAACGAACAAGTACAGTCAGTTTCAGCAGAATGTTTTGCGAGAGATTTCCAATACAGTGCGTAACGTGCTGATGAAAAAGCGGCATCACAAGCAACCCAAACTGGTCTCCATTTTTCATCAATCCTCAGTCACACGATCGCTAACACGCAAGTTAATTCAACGACTACAGGCATTAGGGGAGGATGTGTGCATCCTTAGCGATGAGCAAAACTGGCAAGCGATGGATAATGTTCCTTATTACTGTCTGCTTAAAGAGGGCGATTATGTTTCGGAGCAGGATGCACGTCAGCAAATTAATCGTTGGTCGGATTCAAAGCGCGTACTCATCGATATGAGTACAGCAAACGAGACCAGCAAGTTAGCCAGTGTCGTCGAGTCGAGTGAAACGGTGTTTTGGTGTGTCACGCCAGATAATTGGCAGGCATCAGTCAGCCCACTTGCAGCGATTGAAAATAAGGAGCCTAGTTGGCGCGAAAAAATTAACCTTGTGTGGCTGCTCGACGATGGTAGTCAGTGGGCACCTGTAGCTTCCGCATTGAGGCAGCTGGTCAAACAAGATTTCAAACTGTCATTCGATCAGCCGCAACAGCATCAAAGTCGCGAATTGCTAAACGGTTTGGAGAGAATCGTACATGTATTACGCGGAATTAAGATTGGTATTGCGCTGGGTGGCGGTGCGGCTCGCGGCATGGCTCATTTGGGCGTACTTAAAGTGCTGGAAGAGAACGGGATCATTATTGACATGATTGCAGGTACCAGTGCAGGCGCG
>CBDUDV010000081.1:0-4580 GCA_965366065.1 uncultured bacterium
TTAGAGGGACTCAATTAGGGGAGTTAGAAGTGCTTTATTTTATCATTTTTCGGATGAGGTTTTTCGAGGTTCCCAATGGACAAGTTGGAAAGATTTTTTAGTTAGCTCACTGAATTACTATAGGTCATATTCAGAAGCAAGAGAAGCATGTAAAAAACTAGGCTTTAAAAACTCTAAAGACTACCAACAAGGTCACTTATTAGATCCAAAATTACCATATGTACCTCACCTTATTTATCAACATGATTGGATAAACTGGGGGGCTTATTTGAGTTTAACCCCACCCTTCTACAAAACTTATATCGAAGCAAAAAACGCTGTCAAACAGCTAAATTTAAATACTGCAAAAGAATATCAAGAAATTTATAAAAAATATCAGGAATTACCTCGAAATCCTAAAGAGTTCTATAGTTCTGACTGGACAACTTGGCTTGATTTTTTAGGCACAAAGTTAACACCTTCTTATTCATTTTTACAAGCTCAATCTATTACACAAGAAACAGGGATTAAAAGTGCCAAAGAATATAGAGAGCAATGCAAGGCAGACCTAAAACTACCGAAGGACCCACATAAATTTTATACTAAAGAATGGACAAACTGGGATGATTTTTTAAATCCCATTAATGCTGATAGTTTAATTAAAGCCAAATCCATTGTACAAATGGCAGGAATATCAAGTGCAAAAGAATATGGTAATCGTTATAAAGAATTAAAAAAAATTTACCTAGAAATCCTAATAGAGTCTTCGCCTCTGATTGGGTTAATTGGTATGATTTTTTAGGAACTGAACCCAATTCATTTTATTCCTATACTGAAGCATCAGAAATTATAAAGGCTAGTGGGGTGACCAAACAAAATGATTATTCACTTTATCGCACTAAGTCAAAAGATAAAAAACTTTATAATGATCCTTCAGCACATTATGAAGAGTGGATTAATTGGTTTGTTTTTTTTGGTACTGAAGAACCTTTTCAACCTAAGTACATAAGAGGTAAGTATATTTCTTGGAAAACATCAATTGACTTATTCATGAAAAAAGCTAGAGGTGGAACATCAAAAAAAACTACATTAAGTAAATTTGTGAGACTTTATATACAAAAACACTCTATAGGGTTTAGTCCTATTGAATTTTTATGTAGGAAGGTAATAAAGACTGACTTATTTGATCAGTTCTTAGAATCAAGTTTTTCATTAGATCAAAAGAAAACTGCTGTAACCGAAATAAATGAATTTCTAGATTATGTATTATTAAGCGAATTAACCATTGAAGACGATGAAACTGGAGAGCTTGTAAGGCTCAATGACGCTAAAAATCCTTTCCTCAATTATTATGTAGACCAGCCTGAAATAACTAGACCTAGCGAAAGCGTTAAACCACGATTACAATTTATATTTATAGACAATGCAAGAAAATGGATTATCCCAGATAGCGCTAAATATTTTTCAGATTTAAATCACCTTTATGATGATTTCGACTCCGATTGGCATGAGATTGATCCAATTTTAATTGATAAGAGCGACCCTAACTGTATTACAAAAAAAATAACTATTAAAAAGTCTACTAAACACTATATTTGGTGTCCAGTTAACTGGATACATACATACGTTTTAATGGAATTACCTCTTAGAGGGCGACAAATTGCTTATAACGATAGCGGAGAAGCAGATTATGAAATTCCAGATATAGATGAAAATGGTAATATTTTTTGGAAAAAAAATGAAGGTCCTCTTGCGGGACAAACGAAAAATCAATCTTTTGTTAAAAAATACCCTAATGATCATTTAGGGTATTATTCTACTACTAATAAAACATCAAATAGTGGTGATGGTTTTAGTGTTCCTTGGATCCCAACTAAAGTAGCCTACTGGTTAATTAGACTACGTAATTGGCAATCAAAATACAATGCTTTAAAAGTTGTTACTCCTTGGGCTAATTGCACTAAAACGAATTTCAATACCATACAACTCAAAGCTAAAGGGCAGAATTGTTTCTTATTTAGAGCTTTCAATAAAGTAGAAGCATTATCTTTTCAAGCAGCCCTTGCTGATAGAATTTCTGTTGCTCTTTATCACACTCAACCATTAGAAATAATTTTAGCTACTTGCCCAACAAGTAAACTTCAATCTATATCTCACTATAAGACTCTTTATAGCCCACACAGCATGAGAGTTGGTCTAATTTCAGCTTTTATTTTTGAGTATGGTTTACCGCATGAAATAGTTATGAAAATTGTTGGTCACAGTACAATTGTAATGACACTATATTATGCCAAAATTGGCTCTGTAACTCTTACAAAAAGAATGGAGGACGGTGAAAAAAAAGCTCTTAAGGATGCAGTTTATTCAATACAAGAATATGTTGAACAACAAAAGATAGACGAATTAAAAAATCAAGGTCAACTTCTATCAAATACTGAAGAGTTACTAGCTAATTTAGATAATGATTTCCCTGGAACAAGTTTTACATTTTCAGATATAGGAATTTGCCCCTTTGCTAATGATCGGTGTTATGAGGGAGGAGAAGAGATAAAAAACAGCAGATTACATTCACCTGTTCCTGCTGGATACAGAGGCAAGCAAAATTGCATTCGTTGTCGTTTTTTTATAACTGGCCCTGCATACATGGGAGGTTTATTATCCAATTATAATGAAATTTCTCTTCAAACTAAAAAACAATCTCAACTTCATGCAAAAGTTGCGAATAAAATTAATATGCATGAAGAGACACTAAATAAATTAGATATTGAAGAATATGAGAGTCAAATTCAAAATCTGGTTTTTACTGACGACCCAAAACGACTTTTATTAGAAAGAGAATTACGGAAATTAAATACTGAACTCGAAGTAACAGCAACGAAAATGGATATGTTTTTATGTGATTTGCAGTGTAGCTACCGACTTTTAATTCAATGCCAAGATTTATTAAAAAAACATTCTAATAGTAACGAAAATGAATTAATGTTAATTAAGCAATCCGACATAGAAATTATTGTTTCTCTGGAAGAAACCAGTGATTTTCATCAGTTATCCGAAATCTGTGAAAATGCTGAAATTTATGACTCTGCAAATGCGGATCTTGCCATTACTCAGAGAAGCCAGCTTCTCGACAACATGGTCGATAGTAATGGAATAAAACCTTTTTTATTTAAATTAACCGAACAGCAACAGCTCGAAGCTGGAAATCAAGTTACGCGACTAATGCTTGCACGGTTAAAGTCTTGGGATAAGGTTTCCGCACTTGTTGATGGAGATCTTCAGTTAGATGATTTACTTAATAATGAAAAAGGTCTAAAAGAAGATATTCACTCTCTTTTTCAAGATAACTCTTTTTCAACTATAAGAATATGACACCAAAAGAGACGCTGGAAAAACTAAAAAAAACAACAAACGAACGATGCCATAGATCTTTAGAACTTATTTACGAAGTATGCCTAGATCAACAAAAATCGGGAGTAAACAACTTCTCTGTCGCAAATATTGCCAAGATTGGAGCATCTCGTGGCATTCCAAAAGCTCAGAGCATACGAAATTCAACAGGTGATGCATACAGAACTTTAATAGATTCATTTTCCAAATCTAATGGTAAAAATACATCAACTTTTAGCACAAAAAAAAATGACTGGATAGAGAAGATTAAAGACCCCAATACTAGATTATTAGTGAGGTCTCAAGAAGCTGATTTAAAAAAGGCAGAAAAATTAATAAGAGAATTTATCCCCATCAAAACTATTATTGAAGTAACTGACTTTACAAGCGAAAAACCTTATCCCCCCCTTAGTCCTCTAGAAAGAAGAGCTTTGGAACATATTTTATCACCAGAATTTGAAAAAAATTAAATTTAACAAAAGGAAAACAAGGACAAATGACAATAAATAACGGCGAACTATTATTTAAATCCGCGACTATAGATGCTATAAAGAAAGCACTAAATTTTTTATAAGATGAAGTCTTCATTAATCCACCATATATGTAACAATGTTAAAAAAAATTATATATTTGATAGATGACAGATAGAAATAACCTTATAACTCGTGAAGGTAGGACCAAGCTAGAAATTGAGTTGGATTACTTATGGCGAACAGAACGTAGAGCTGTAACCGTATCAGTGACAGAAGCTGCCGCACACGGTGATAGATCAGAAAATGCTGAATATAAAGAGGGGAAACGCAGACTAAGAGAAATTGATCGAAGAGTTCGCTTCCTTAGGAAGCGCTTAGAAGTGTTAGAAATAGTTTATTATTCACCTCAACAAGAAGGAAAGGTTTTTTTTGGGGCTTGGGTTGAACTTGAAAATGAATCTGAAAAAATAGTCCATTACCGAATCGTCGGTACTGATGAGTTTGACCCTCACATAAACGCAATCAGTATAAATTCACCTGTAGCGATAGCCCTTATTGGTAAATCAGTTGATGATGAGATAAATGTAAGTACACCAGAAGGGAAAAAAATATGGCTCATAAATGCAATTCAATATAAGTCATTTGATTGATTTTAACTAATTCAACTATAGGGAACCTCGAAAAACCTCATCCGAAAAATGATAAAATAAAGCACTTCTAACTCCCCTAATTGAGTCCCTC
>CBDUDV010000082.1:0-4508 GCA_965366065.1 uncultured bacterium
CAAAGGGGCTTTATCCCGTGCCCATCAAATGCAAAGCGTATAAAGATGGGCACGTCGTTCCTCCTTTGCCCATCCTACGATTGTAATCAAAAGCCCTCCCTTGCTGGGGAGGGTTGGGTGAGGAGAATTTAAATCAAGCTGTTTTAAGGTGAGCGTTGTTTTATGCTCCCTCACCCAACCCAATCATGTTGGGGCTATCCCTGCCCAACACCCTGCGGGTAAATGCAAATCCGATCCTGTCGGATTTGTCCCGCTGAGAGGGCTAATTAACCCCATAAGAGATCACCGATCACAATATGAAACTTCCTTTTTTAAAATCTCGCCCCGCTAACACACTGCTATACATCACCGAAGGGAAAACCTTTCGTGTGGATATGGATAAGTATGGGGTGTTGCAAGGCGAATTGGAAGTTTTAGAGTTACGTTGTGATAGCACACGGCAATTAGCCAATACTTTAGAAAATATTTTAGAAGTGGCTCGCCCTTTAGCCAAAAAAGTATGGCTGATGTATGTGCGCTTACCCACGCAGGTGTTTAGTTTACCGTCAGTACAAGTCGCCGGTGCTGAAGAGGAAATGCTCAAACAAGCCTTATTGTTTGAATACGAAAGTTTAAGCGGTGAATCCGTGACGCATAGCCATTTGGCGTATCACTTAATGGGTGATGCGGATGAAATGAGTGAGTATTGGGTGACGGTTTTAGCCAAAGAAACCTTTACTAAAATCACCGAGGCCTTAAAAAGCAAAGGTTGCAAATTAGCGGGTTTATTACACCCCGGTGGCTTGCCTGTGGTGCTGGGTGGTGACAAAGCAGAGAGCTGGTTGCGTATAGAAACCTGGTCGAACACCGTGTTTGCCATCAATCAAACCGTGGATGATGATTTATCCCTGCAAGTGTTTCAATCGGAAGAAAATACTAACTGGCAAACCGAAGTCGATCATTGGATTCTGGAAACGGGGGAAGTGGCGCGTTCAGAAACCTTAATGAATAATAAGGTGGAATATTTACCGCTAACCGATGAAAGCTTACGTTTAACCGCGGATGGCTCTTTGGAATTCTGGCTAGGACGCTGGGCGGATTATTTAATCAATGCAGAGTCGCTTGCTTTACCGCTGTTAAATACCGAACGTAAAGTGAATATGGATTTGGTTTTTATGCTGGGTGGAGGTGGTTTAGCCTTGGCTTTATGTGTGGGGCATTTTACGTGGAATTTATATCAACGGAATGATTTTACTTACAAAGTGGAAGAGTTAACTAAGGCTGAAAAAGAGATAAAAGCGGCGCGTGACGGTGGTAAAGCAACACAGACACAAAATGACAAATTAGAAAAAATATTAAAAACTTTGCGCAGTAATGTAAAAGTGATTCCGCAAATGGTCAGTGCTTTGCAAGAGCGGCCGATGTTGTTGTTAAAAGGTCTCGCGGAAGCAGCGCCGGAAGATTTAATCATTGAATCGATTACGATTAATGAAGATAAATACGTAGAAATTAAAGGCGTGGCATTGCAATCGCATTTAATTAACCAGTTAGCCAGTGGAGTGAAAGGCGAGTTTGTTAAATTGGCTTGGCAGGTTGAAGCCCCGACAAAAACAGATTTAGGCGCATTTGAAACAGGTGGCCCGTGGGAGTTTAGTTTGTTATTGAAAGATCAGGGGTTAGCGGGGTTTGTGCAAGAGTAGGGGGTATGTTCCCTCACCCAACCCTCTCCCGCTGAGAGGGCTACAGATTTAAAGCCCTCTCTTGTTGGAGAGGGTTGGGTGAGGAGAATAAAATCATGTCTTTATAACTCCCCTCATCCCAGCCTTCTCCCTTTGGAGAAGGAGTAAGGGCGCGAAAAATTTAAGCAGATTATAATACAAGAAGAAAAACGTAGCCCGTATGAAGCTTGCGGAATACGGGGTTTTGTTGCGTTAAAATCCCGTATTGCACTACTGGCTTTGCAAGCCATTACGTTTTATACGGGCTACATGATAATGAAAGGTAATGTACAAAATGAGTAAGTTATGACACAAGAAGAAAAACGCGAACAGATTTTAAAACGTGCGTTACCCGCGTTATTTATTACGATTATTTATTTTGTTTTTATTAACGATATTATGGGCGATCAGGCCATAAAAGCGCAGGATGATTATACCGCGTTAATGCGTAAAGGCATTTCACCCGCAGCTTTACCGGGTGTGTACAGACAGCAAGAGCAAGCACGGGCAAAATTAAGCAAGTTAAAAGCAGAGCAAGCGAAATACGCCTTAGAAATTAAAAAAATGGCGGGGTTTGTATCAGCAGATGGCAATTCAATGGATACCGCGACGGATTTAGCGAATATTTTAGCTAAACATGCTGTACGGGTTAATAAAGAAGTCAGTGAAGAGTTTTTGGTGAGTGATTTACCAGTGGCTTTAAAAGAAGTCCGTGCGTTATTAAAAAGTGATACGAATGCGGATTCTGCCAGTATTGGAATTCAGCATTTATGGTTACATGCGAGTTTTAATCAGGTATATGCGGCACTGGCAGAGATGAAAGAAAATAAATTAGCGGCGGTTCCGGTGGAGTTAAGAATGGATAGTAAAGATAGTGAATCGGCCAGTGAATTGTCGTGGGAGCTTTTGTTGTGGATGTAGTTGAAATCCCGTATTGCACTACATGGCTTTGCAAGCCATTACGTTTCATACGGGCTACATGATGAAGAACAAATAAAACCCGTAGCCCGTATGGAGCTTGCGGAATACGGGGAGATGTTACGTTGAAATATGTTAAAGAGGTTATGAGCTAATGAAGAATGATTTTGCATTAACCAGTAAAGCAATGCCTAAAAACCCGCTTGCAACACGCGATGAGCGTACGTCTGTTGATGGCTGGAATGCGCGTGTGTTTACGGATGATGTAATTTCTTTAAGCAGTGATGTGGAAGATAGTTCTAGTCATGGCGCAGGTTTAGTCTTACCCAAAGGCAGTCCGCAATTAATTGAGACTAATGTTGAATTAACACTGACGATTAATACCGGCGCAAAAGAATTTACACGTAAGGCGATTGTGCGTTGGGTGGATAATAGCCAGGGTGAAATACGCTTTGGGGTGCAATATATTGAGCATGCTCAACTGATTCCTAGTGAGCATCAATTACAAATTGAAAATGTTCGTGTTGATCCGAGTATTGCCTTAAAAATTCCGTCGGGTATTGCGATGCGGCGTAAGGTTTTACCTTTTGTGGATATGAAAGGCGTGGTGCATATTGCCTGTGCGGACAGTAAAAACTTAACGATTTTAAAAAGTGTTGAGCGCATACTCAAATCACCCACCTGTGTTTGGGAGGTGGATGCAAAAAAGTTAGAGCATGTTTTACGTAGTGTGTATGGAAATGATACAGCGGCATTAGCCCTACCTAAATCGGCAGAAGATAAAAAGAAAGAAGCAAAAGAGCAAGAAGGTAATGAAGCGGTCGATTTAGCAGAAGATTTACTATATGCGGCTTATATACGTGAAGCATCGGATATCCATGTTGACCCGCATGCGAAAGGCGCACGGATTCGTTTTAGAGTGGATGGCCAGTTAGAAGTCTTTCAGGAAATTAAACAAGATAGTTATGTGGAACTGAGTAGTCGCTTAAAAGTGATTGCGGGTTTGGATATTGCAGAAAAAAGAGCGCCGCAAGATGGGCGATTTACGCATCAATTTGCGGGTGGACAGCAGCATGTGGATATTCGTGCGGCGACTTTACCCACTAAGTATGGTGAGCGGATTACCATGCGTTTGTTAGGCGCACAAAATGATTCACTGACTTTGGCAAAGCTGGGCTTTGTTGAGCATCATCAATATTTAATCGAGAATTTCTTAAAGCGTATTCAAGGCATGATGGTTTTAACCGGACCAACGGGTAGCGGAAAAACCACGACCTTGTATGCCTCGATGACTAAGTTATTAAAAACGCGCGCTGTGAATATTATGACGGTGGAAGATCCGATTGAGTATGAAATTGCAGGCGCGGCGCAATGTGAGATTGATGCAAACTCGGATAAAGTGAGTTTCAATTCGGCATTACGTAGTATTTTACGCCATGACCCTGATGTGGTGATGGTCGGGGAAATCAGGGATAAAGAAACGGCGGATATTGCGATTAAAGCCGCGTTAACCGGGCATATGGTATTAAGCACGCTGCATACCAACTCAGCGATTGCGACAATTACGCGTTTGGTAGATATGGGGGTTGCACCGTATTTAGTAGCAGCCGCCTTACGCGTGGTGATTGCGCAACGCTTATTACGTCGCTTATGTGGTTATTGCCGTATTTCTCGCCCGATGACAGAGTTAGAAGCGATCAGTTTAGAGCGCGTTGACTTAACCGGTAGTCTGATTTATGAGCCAGCGGGTTGTATTTATTGCAGCAATAAAGGCTACAAAGGACGAATTGGTTTATATGAGTTGGTTGAGTTGCGCACGGAATGGGCAAAAGCCGTAGCGGAAGGCGCGAGAGAAACCGATTTATTGGAAATGATGGAAGCGGACGGTATAAA
>CBDUDV010000083.1:0-4415 GCA_965366065.1 uncultured bacterium
GTTAAGTTGTTTTCTAATACGTATTTGGCCATGCGGGTTGCTTATTTTAATGAATTAGATAGTTATGCCGAAGCGCATGGTTTAAATAGTAAGCAGATTATTCAAGGGGTGGGTTTAGATCCTCGTATTGGTAGTCATTATAATAATCCTTCTTTTGGTTATGGTGGTTATTGTTTGCCTAAGGATACTAAGCAGCTTAGGGCTAATTATGAAAATGTGCCTAATAGTTTGATTGCAGCGATTGTAGATGCCAATAGTACACGTAAAGATTTTATTGCGGATGCGATAATTAAGCGAAATCCAAGTGTCGTGGGTATTTACCGTTTGGTGATGAAAAGTGGTTCGGATAATTTTCGTTCTTCTGCGATACAAGGGGTAATGAAGCGAATAAAAGCAAAAGGAATTGAGGTTGTTATTTATGAGCCTGCTTTAAAAGAAGCTGAGTTTTTTCGGTCTAAAGTACTGACTGATTTAAGCGATTTTAAACAACAGGCTGATGTTATTATTGCGAATCGCTTATCAGACGATATTGTTGATGTAAAAGATAAGGTTTATACGCGTGATTTATTTGGTAATGATTAGTGTGTAGATCATGTGACATTAGAAATGCTAATTTAATAATTGATGTTACGCACTGATTATTATGAATCAATGGCTTACGCTTTTTGTGAAACGCTACAGCTCGCATTTTATTTGGGGGCTGCGTAACATTAGGATATGAAATATAGTGGTTCAGTAATAGTATGAGCTACTGTACTCAGGTTCAGTGGCTTAAATATAATAAAGCTGTATAATTATATTAAATATTTTTTCTACGTAGGGGGTCGTAATGAACCAAAAGCAGTTTATATTGATTTTATTTTTCTTTGTTTCTTTTTATCAAACAGCGATGGGAGCCGGTTTTACAATTAATTCTTGTGATGTGTCCTCCTTAACTAATGATGGGAGCCCTGCAAATTCATGTTTTTATGGTGATGCAAAAAAAGGCAAGATATCAGGCGTGGGCAATGGTGACCTTAATGGTGGGACGTTAGATACAATTAATGGCGGTGGATGGGCTTTACCGCCAGCTCTTAAATCAGATATTACTGATGCCTTAACAATTACAGGTGCTGGGGGCACGATTGGAGAGTGGGAGATAAAGGACTTTAATGTCACTGATTTTTTTACTCCAACTGTAATTGATACGGACTTTTCTATGGATGCATTATTTGTTATTAAAACGAGTACTGCATTTGAGTGGTTTGTATTCAATCCTTTTTCAGCAACTTTGTCGGGATCGCCTGTTGTTCTTAATGCTGCAGGAGGCTGGAACACGTATGATTTTGTACAACTAAAGGATGGAAAGGTAATTGAAAATAAGTACCCTGAGATCTCTCACTTATCTGTCTATTTTAGAGAGTCGGAAATTTCTCCAGTTCCTTTACCGGGAGCGATATGGTTGTTCGGCTCGGCTTTGTTAGCTATGTTTGGGTTTAATCGAAAAATAAATGTTTAAGCAAACCTAATCTACACCGTATCAGAAAACCAAAGCGAGAGCATTTCTTGATTTGGTTTTATATCAAAGGCATAAGTTCTATTTCATCCCCCCCCCCACACACCAATGCTGTTGACTTAAGAATAATCTCCTTCTCCAAAGGGAGAAGGTTGGGATGAGGGGAGTTATAAAGGCATGATTTTATTCTCCTCACCCAACCCTCTCCAACAAGAGAGGGCTTAAGTCAACAGCATTGCCCCCCCACACACACCTAAAAAAGCAATATAAAAACACCTCCATTCAGTTATAATCAGTCTTGTATATCCACCGCCTTAGGCGGTGGCTTGGGCAAATGGCTATGCCGTTTGTCCTGTTAACCTATTCATAACGCCGCTTGTAATATTATCGCATGACGTATTAAGAAAAAGGACAAATCATAAAAGGTTTTTATCAGTGTTTCTCAAGGCCTGAATTCAGGAGGTCGTAAATTTCAATTTAATAAATTAAAATGATGGGATAACACAAGCCCCCTTCAAGGGGGTAAACAAAACCACCTTCTTAGAAGGTGGATATTTTTTCTTGCTTTTATAAAGTCAAAATACTTAAAACTCGAAATATGATTATTTTCATATTGATGTCAGGTTCTGTGTAGGATGGGTAAAGCGCCTTTTGCGAACCCCATTATTTTCTATGTGGGATTGATGGGGTTCACTACGCACGGTAAAAAAACGGATGTTATACCAACCCCAATAAATAAATGCTGCTATTTTCGTCATCCCCGCATGCTTTTAGCGGGGATCTACTGCAGATATAAAGATTCCTGCTAAGAGGATACAGGAATGACGGAGTTTTTTAGAAGCATGAGTTTAAATATGAATATATTGGGATTACATTCTATTCATCTAGCAAAAGTGTATTGTCGTAGGCACTTATAACGGCTTATATTGATTGAGCTTGGTATTAATGCTTGCTTGAATAAAGTTGTGTAATGGTCTAATAAAAGTAGCTTAAAATTACTCGATTAAAGCTTAACCACTACACTGCTTATTATTAATAAAATTGTCATTAAAAAAGGCGAAAGCGTGCAGTTAGTGTATTATTGGTTTCAACAGCGCGGGCGCATTTTTGCAAATGAGTATTTAATGAAATGGTATTTATTTAAAGATGCTGTGTTGATGGGCCGTACAGATGGGGCGCTAGTCAGAATTACCACAGCAGTGAATCCCATGGAAAAAATTGCTGATGCGGATCGCCGTTTAGCTGAGTTCTATCAGCAGGTATCCCCTGTTTTACCTGAATATATTCCTAATTAAGCTCCAATATTTTTAAAAGGTACTAATATGAAAAAAATAATAGTTGGTTTGGCGTTTTCTTTAGCTTTATCGGGTTGTGCTGATCCTGTTGAGCGTTCTGCGGAATATATGGAAAGTGGTAAAACGCTTTATGCACAAGACAAGTTGGCAAAAGCTAAGCTTGAATTTAGAAATGCATTGCAGATTGATAATAAATTAGCCGGTGCTTATTATCATTTAGGTTTAATTGATGAGCAGGATAAAAACTGGAAAGGTATGTATAAAAACCTGTCTAAGACGATTGGTTTAGATCCAGAAAACTATGATGCACGTTTGAAATTAGCTAAATTATATTTATTGTCGGGTGATAATGAAAAAGCCGCGACGGAAATCGATAAAGTCCTTAAAGCTGAAGCGAATAATATTGATGCAATTGCCTTAAAAGGTGCGTTGTTATTAAAGCAAGGTAATTATACCGGCGCAATGGCGGAGGCAGATAAAGCTTTGGCCTTAGATGCTAAGCATTTAGATGCTATTAGTTTGAAAATTGTTGTTTATATGGGTAAGGATGACTTTGATGCGGCCAGTTCTGAAATTGAACAAGCCTTAACCAGTCAGCCCAATGAATTAACGCTACATTTATTAAAATTACAGGTGTATGTAAAAAGCAATAATGAGCCTGCGATTGAAAAAACCTATCAAGATTTAATTACGCATTTTGCTGATAAACCAGAATTCTCGTATGCACTCGCTAAGTTTTACGTAAGTAAGCAGCGTGATGCCGAGGCGCGTAGCGTACTGCAATCAGTAGTCGATAAGAGTATTGAGTTAACGCCTAAATTAGTGCTATTGGATTATTTACTAGAAACTGATAAGCCTGCGGCTGAAGCGCTATTGGCTCAGTTTATTAAAGACATGCCGGATGAAGTCGAGCTTTATTTAAGACAAGCGAATATTTTTATTGCTGAACAGAAATTTGATGAGGCAAAAAAATCACTTACATGGGTGGTTGAGCATCATGAAAAAGACAAAGAAGGCTTGCAGGCTAAAGTGGTATTGGCAAAGTTAGCGGCGAAAGATGAAGATAATGCAGTAGCATTAAAGCTGGTTAATGAAGTACTGGAGATTGATGTAAGGCATTATGATGCGCTACTTTTAAAAGCACGGTTGAATTTAATTGATGCTCAATATGACCAGGCGATTACAGATTTAAGAGGGATCTTAAGGGATTATTCTGAATCAGATGAAGCGATGGTTTTAATGGCGCAAGCGTATCTTAAAAAAGAATCGCCTGAATTAGCAGAAGAGAATTTTAGAAAAGCTTTAGATGTGAATCCAGGTAATTTTTCTGCGGTAATGCCGGTTGTTTCTCGCATGGTGCAGAGTAAGGATTTATTACGCGCGGATGAAGTATTAAATAAAGCCTTAGAGATTAATCCGAATCACGCCGGTGCTTTACAAGCATTGGCACAAGTTAGGCTGCTTAATAAAGATTGGCAGGGTACGCAGCAGGTTGCTGATTTAATTTCGACTAAACCGCAAGGTGAGGGATTTTCTTATTACTTGAGTGGTAAGATTTCGCAAGGGCAAAAGAATTATCAAGATGCGATTGATAAGTATAAAAAGGCATTAGCGGTGACGCCTTC
>CBDUDV010000084.1:0-3970 GCA_965366065.1 uncultured bacterium
GATGGTTTCGACCCCTTTTTTAAGCAGCCGAGCCTCTTTGTCAACCGTAGAAATCTGCTTTTCACCACTGTCTTCCAATGCTTTTTTCAAGGCTTGTTTTTCTGCCTGGCGAGCTTTAAGTTTTTCTAGTTTTTCAATGAACTTAGGGTCTTCTATTATGCTACCAATACCGGCTTTATCGTCCATTGAATCTTGCTGTTCAAGTTGTTCTTGGTAGTCGCTGATTTTCTTTTCGAGTGACTTAAGTTCTTTATTTAATCGTGCTTCGGTATAAATGCTTTCCTTTCGGGCATCTGCTTTAAAAAAGCTACCATCAACTGCTACGCTTTCTCCGCCTAATAAATCAAGCTCTTTACATAAGAGTACAAAATCTCGGTTAGTCGCTTTTAGTGCGTCACTGTTATTTTTGCGGAAATTAGCGATTGTTTTATAACTGGGCCGTAGCCCTTCTATAAGCCATATGACTTCTAGGTTACGATAGACTTCTCTTTCTAGTTTTCGACTACTACGGATACCTTGCATATAGCCGTATAAATATAACTTTAATAACCCGGTTGGAGCATACGCAGGCTGACCGGCCACTGTGGTTTCTTCAGTATGCGTATATTCGAGTAACTGTAAGTTAAGCGTGTCAACATAAGCGTCTATCGCTCTAACCGTGTTTTTATCGCTAACATAATCTTCAACTCGTGAAGGTAATAACATTTCTTGCTGACGATTTAAACTTTTTTGATATCGACGTAAGGACATTTTATTGAGAAAAACAAGGTTTAGTAGTGCTATTATTATACCTTATCTAGGCTGGATACTTTCACAGCCTCTAAAGCCTTCGCCCCAAATATTGGAGCGCCGACCTTAGTCCGTCTTTTCAAAAATAGACTAAAGCTCTGAATTTTCAGATAAGAGCCTCTCTATTGCGTAGCTATTTTGCGTAACATCAGTTATGGATTCAACTTAGCCAATAAATTCAACGGCTGCTCAGTTGATTTACCTGCATATAAAGAATAAGCGCCAAAACGCATTTGATGCGCGCGACCTAGTTTTTGTTTGATAAAATCAATCGAAAACTGCTCGCTTAGCTTTTTTCCATCCCAATGAAATAGCTTCAAATACTGCTCGTTATCCGCGCCTTTTTTATCCCAATTCGCCAATAATGATGAGCTGTAATATAAGCGCTTACCATCCCAACTCGATGACACCATATTCACTTGCTTACCAATTTTTTGCTCAAACACCTGTTTAGGGTTGAACGGGTCAGAAATATCAAAAGCACGCGTTTTTCCATCCATAAAGGTATTAACCCAAAGCATGTTGTCGTCGCTTTGTATGGAAATATCCACCGGTAAAGGGATTTTGCTTGGATCACCAATATCTGCAACCGCTTTAGACTGCCATTGCCCTTTATCATCTTCATAAATCAACCAGATTTTTGAAGTCAGTGCGGTAGTGGTAAAACAATAATTATGATTTGGGTTCCAGGCACAACGAATTTCTAACGGCGCTCCCGGGACATCCAAGATTTTTTTCGGCTGGCGGGCATGTAAATCCCATTGCACGACGGTATTACCAAAGCGTTTCATCGCCTCGCCATCACCTAACATCTTGCCAAAATCCATCATATAGTTTGACCAGCCAGTAAACGACGAACTAAACATCGCATTACGTCTAGGCAATACACGCACATCATAGCCATAACCATCGGCATAGTTACCGGATTTAACCGCACCCCGTAAATCACCATCGGTCGGTGTCCAGTGGGTTGTAATATGCTCGCCTTTATTACTGTATTCGACCATTGCGGTACGTCCGCCATGATCTTTATTGTTGGATAAACCGGTAATCATCATTCGGCCGGGTAGGGCGTAGGTAGTATGTGGGCCGACAACGCCGCCGCTTTTACTGACAAAATCATCAATGACTTTAGTCAATTTGGGTTTAGCGGGATCCGTATGGACATCAAAGATAAAAATCTTATTAGTATCTAAACCACCAGCCCATAAATATTTACGGTCATCTGTAAAACCAGAGTGGTGAGCCTCGTTGCGCCCACCCACTGAAAGTTTATTAATCACTTTTCCGTAATTCTTTGATTTGGGATTCACATCCACAGTGACTAATTTATCTTGTTCATCCCCCAAGCCTTCCATACCTAAAGTCCAGACATAGACAAAGTCTTCTTGCCCGACAATTTTGGCCATATACGGTGACTGACAGGTTTCATCCGCGTGTACCGGTGCAGATAGCAGTAAACTGCTCACCGTGAAAGCACAGGCTTTTACTAAAGTTTGCCAGCTATTAATCGATTTTGTTAGTTTCATTGCTCTTCCTCGTTTTATTTTATTATTTTTATAAGGTTTTTGTAGCGCAGTTTATTCTCCTGTCGTAGGGTCAATAATAGTTTTAATTTCAGCGACAGAATCAGCAGGAAACTCACCTTTTTTAGCGTGCTCTCTTACTGCCTGCTCATTCGGTGCAATATAAATACAGTACACTTTATCTGCCGTTACGAAACTTTCTAGCCATTGTATTTGTGGCCCCATTTCAGTGAGCACACAACATGATTTTTGTGAAATATTCTGTAAGTCGCTGGCTGTTAAATCGCCAGCTCCAGGGATAGTTCTTTCAATTATATATTTAGGCATAATTCCTCCAAATAATAGACCGGTCGTCTTGTTTTTGTTGTTAAAAAAATATGACTGCTTTAAAAATACAGCCATGTTGAATAAATAACGCTTATTTACTTAGGACTTAGTGGTGAAATAATCATCTAGCAAAGTATCATAAAACTCTTGCAACGGCTGCACAGATTGTTCAATTTTCATGCGTAATAAAGCACCTTGCCAATTATTAACGAGTAAATCTGCCATACTTTCGGCTGAACGGTCTTTGCGTACAGTGCCTTGTTGCTGAGCACGTTCTAACGCTGTTTTTTGTAATTGCTTGTAGCGTTCTACTGCAGTTTTTAAAGCTTGATTGCATAGCTCACTGGTATCGCCAATCTCGCCCATCAAGTTACCGAGTAAACAACCGCCTTTATAATCACCTTTGTCTACCTCAGCAATCAATTCAGCATAATAGTTCTTTAAAGCACTTAAAGCATCTATTTCTGGCGTTTGTAAATGTTGGGTTAAAAGCACGATAAAGGGTTCGATATAATGATTAATCGCTTCAGCAGCAAACTCTTCCTTGCTGGCAAAATAATTGTAAAAAGACCCTTTGGGTACTTGCACGATATCTAAAATTTCCTTGATGCCTGTACCGTGATAGCCTTTGGTCAAAAGCATATGCACGCCCTGATCAAGTAATTTATCGCGTTTAAGTTGTTTGTTTTTCACTAGAGTCATGGCTTAATTATGCGACCGGTCGTCTTAATGTGCAAGTTTATTTTTCTTTTTAACAATTTCAAATCGCATAAACCAACAACTAACACTCCAAATATCTGATGTTACGTAGTCTTACTTAAATTCGCATTAAGTTAAGTATATCGAATGGGCCACAGACGTTAGTCTGCTTTATCTAATATCGTGTGAAAATAGTTTTTCACCGGTGCTAAAAACAAAGTAACCGTAGCCATCGTATCCCGTATGAAGGTACTTAATACGAGATAAATAGTGCATCAAATCCCCGTATTGCGCAAGCTTCATACGGGATACTTGATGTTATATAGTGAACGAATTAGAGTAAAAAGGGCTAATGTAATGAAGGTTTTAATGTCAGGCGTTGAAAATAGGATTATGTGTTTTTAGTTCGCAGTAGGCAGCAGGGGAGTTCGCCGGTATTGAGTATACCTAAAAGTAAAAAAAATTTGTTGATAAGGCTCTTGAAACTCTCGCAAATGAGAGTTTCAAGAGGATTGAAGCTGTATGAAAAAGTTAGTTACTTGCTAGGAAATCTCGCTTTCGACTTCCATATCTAAAATTAAAGGCGCGAACATCCCTTTAACGGTTTCTTTTACAAATGGGCTAGCTTT
>CBDUDV010000085.1:0-3870 GCA_965366065.1 uncultured bacterium
CCATGAAAACGTTTGGCACGTTTGTAGCGTTCTAAGTTGGGTTTAAATTGTTGGTCATTTTCATTAATTATTGCCAGCATTTCAGGCAATGCTTTTGCATCTTCTGCATAAAGTAAATTATCAGGGTCACTCAAATTAAGCGCCCATAACATAATATCTAGGCTTTCATCGATAACCTGAATGTTAGGCTCGGTGCTTAATACTAAAACAGGCACTGTGCCTTTTGGGGAAAGTGCTAACATTTCAGCCGGTTTATTTGTCATCACAATAGCGCGAATTAATACGCTTTGTTGAGACATTAAAATGGCAAGTCTAGCGCGCATTGCATAAGGACAGTTTTGCAAGGAGTACAGTATGGGCTGAGTCATAAACGGTGCACAAGCCATGGGCTATTTACAGCCCTTTGCTATATTGGTTTCTAGTCGACAGTTCCACGATTTGTTCAAGGTTTTGCGGTGCAGTTTCATCACCGTTTAGCATATTTTCAAATTGAGTAATTAACTGTGCTTTGTCTGGCGCTGCTTTAGAGCCAGAACCAATATCAGTGAGATCAATAAAAAATTCATCAAATAAATCACCCAGATCTTTTACGATGTCGACATTTAAAAATTGCTCATTATTGTAGATGCTGGGGTAGCCGCCTTTTTGTTTATCAACGGCATAAGAAACACCTTTAACATTGGTGATAGTGGTTGATTTTTCGCACTTCAGCATACAGCCATCTTCAATACTGGGTTTTTCACAACCGACAGTTCGCTGGAAGAAACATTGTCTGCTGGTCATCAGTAAAATAGGGTGATAAATGCTGTATAGCAATTTGAAGTTGTCAGGACGTGCGATTTTTTTGATTTGTAGGCGGTTAATTTCATTTGAAATAAAAGCGCCTGCACAATTTAATTCTTCTTGTAGGGTTAATAATACATAGGAATTGGTGGTGTTTAAAAACGGGCCTGCAATCCACTCAATGCCCATTTCAAACGCTTTGTAGGCAATGCCGGTGTTATTACTGACTATACGTTTGGGGCGCACTTGTTCTAAAATTCGTACCGATTCGTCATAATCTTTGCCAATTAAAACTGCTGGAAACCATGGAATCAAACGTGGATTATCCAATAAAATATCGATATGTTTATTGCAGCCTTTTTTTAGGCTTTCAGGTAATTTGAAATACACATCTGCATCGGTTAAGTCACATAAATACAGATCTTTTACGTCGGCTATTAATATTGACAGACTTGGTTTGTTAGATGGTTTTTTGTGCTTAACTAATTCGGGAATATTAACGTGAGGAATTATCTTGGCAGAATCAGTGAGCAATAAAGTCGCTTGGTTTTTAAGCGTGGTTATTTCTTTAAACGGAATGCTTAAATTTTCATCCAAGCCTGTGCAATTAAAGTCGTTAATGTCAAAATTATTGAAAGCAAAGTTTTTGAAACTTTTTTCTAAGGCAGACTGATCAATGGGCGATTGCTGGGCAGCGCTTAGCGTGGATTCTGTTTCTAGACGATGCGTTTTCTCGTTATCACCCACTATGATATTTAATGTTAATGGCTGGTTTAGTTTGCCGGTAAAAGATAACGAAATACTTTGTTTGGCGATGCTAATGTCTTTAATTTTTTCAGCCAGTTCGTCACCTAGACGATTTTTCTGCTGGTAATGATCGTTCTTAACTTGCTCTATATCTTTCAATAAAACAACCTTACTTTCTTTTACGGCATGTTGAAGGCTGTAATCACGCGGGCTGTCGATAAACATATCCTTGGTGAGATTGCCCGTTAAAAAAGAGTTGGTAAAGTCACGGTTAAAAACACGATGTAAGTTAGTATCATCATTTTGTAATTGCCCTGATTTTTCAAACGCGTCGATCTGTTTACGCCAAGTATCAACAACGGTATAGACATAGTGTGCATTTTTGATTCGGCCCTCAACTTTCAGTGAGTCAACCCCCGCATCAACCAGTGCTGGAAGATCAAAATAGGCAGAATTATCTTTTAGGTTAAGCGGGTACTTAGCGCCTGCTTCTGTGATTTCATATTCATCGCGACAGGCTTGGCTGCAACTACCACGATTGCCAGAGTTACCCACGCTTACTGAGCTAGAATAGCATTGACCCGAAAAAGCAACGCACAAAGCGCCGTGTACAAAAACTTCGCTTAATAGCTCATGTTTATGCGCAACTGAAGTTAATGATTTTATTTCGTTGATATTAAGTTCGCGTGACAAGTTAACTCGTGTTGCGCCAATTTTTGCAAGAAACTTTATTTGCCCTTCGTTATGCGATGTTAACTGGGTTGAAGCGTGAACACTTAAGCTAGGGAAGTGTTTTTTAACTAAATTGAAAATACCCAAATCTTGCACGATAATGCCATCGATTTTGGTGTTAACGAGTTTATTTAGAAGCTTAATTAAACTAGCAAGTTCTTGCTCTAAAATAACTACGTTTAGGGTCAAAAATACCTCACAATCATGCTGGTGAGCTAAGTGTAAAATTCCAGGTAAATCGTCAAAAGACAAATTAGCTGCTCTGTTGCGAGCATTGAAATTATCTAAACCGCAATACACGGCATTAGCACCCGCAATAATACCTGCTTTAATGGCTTCAACATCGCCACCGGGTGCTAATAATTCAATTTTTTTATTCATTTTTCGATTCAGTAATTATAGGAAGTGACTAAGGAGTCAGTTTAATTTGGATTTTTAATGGGAACTAACCGGTAATACTATGTATTAAAGTTAGGTATTGTTTACTATTTATAGTGAGTCTAATTCCTTCCATTTCTGAAAGGTAAATGACTTCAAACTCTCTTTTTTGCAATACATACTCCCAAAAACCTCTTAAGCGTGAGTCATGGGCTTAGCTAGCTTGATTTTTAATGTTACTACAAAAGGTGATCATTTAGGTTGAAGCATTATAGTGGAGCGAGTAAATTATATTGATCTTCACAAAATTTAGAAATAGGTGGGAATAATAGCATATTGCTTTCCTTTATTACTTGCTAATACAAAAGGGAAAACAAGAAAAAAGGGGCAGGCCTTTGATTTTTAAAACCACCTACGCTGACAGTCAGAGAAATGGAGCTAGCGAAGTGATGATTTTAGGCGACAGGGAAGTCCGCTCGAGAGGCTAGACTTTCAGCCCAGTCTAAGGCGCCAGTTTCTTACTCAGTAGCTGATATATTCTTCTTTATTATATTCATTACCTTACCCTCGCATTTACTAGGGCAGTTAATGAGGAGAGTGGTTTTTATCGGCGATTAAAGGCTATAATTCATGCTTGTTTTTAAACTCTTTACTCAAGTCAATGAAACCACTTAATATCGCATTAAAACGTCTAATTTTTGTTGTAGCCATGATTATTCTTAATGGTTGCAGTAGCAGCCATAATAACCATTGGAGTTATGAGGGAATAGAGTCACCTGACCATTGGGCTGACCTCAACAAAGAATTCGAGACTTGTCAAAAAGGTGATCATCAGTCACCAATAGACATACATAACAAAGATGCATTGCCATCTGCTCAGGAATTAATGTTCGCTTATTTGCCAACTCATACCCATATTATTAATAACGGGCATTCTATTGAATTTGATATGGATGAAGATAATTTTATTGCTGTTGATAATAAGCGTTATAAATTAAAGCAATTGCACTTTCATGCTGATAGTGAACATAAGATAAATGGAAATCAATTTCCTGCAGAAATGCATTTGGTTCATGAAGCCGCTGATGGTCAGTTGGCCGTTATTGCATTATTAATCGAAATTGGCGAGACACCGGTTTATGATCATATTTTTGATAAAATCCCAAAAATAGGGGAGGAGATTAAGATTGATCTACATTTAGAAAGTTTTATTCCAAAAAATAAAGCGCG
>CBDUDV010000086.1:0-3843 GCA_965366065.1 uncultured bacterium
ACCGAATCTAAAACAGTGTTTTTTATAATGTCACAATTTATGTGATCGCCTGATAAATAATTTCTATTTGCCATATCGCTGGTTAGGATTTGTTGTTGAATTGATCATCTGGTATTTTACAAAAACCTTGGGCAGGTACGTCTAGCGCACTGTTAAATTTACTTGATAAATTTTGGAAGGCGATCAGCCCCGTTAGCTCTACAACGCCATCATCATCAAAAAAATTCTTGAGCCGATTAACTAATTCATCTGTTACCTGTTGATCGGTATAGGTAACCGCTTCGGTATATTCAAGTACTACTTTTTCTTTTTCATCGAACAGCTCGCTATCCTTCCACTGCGCCAGTTTATCCACTTTTTCCATCGAACCAGAGCGTTTAGCCAAAGTAGCGGAATTGATATCAACACAGAACTCACACCAATTAATTTGCGATACCCTCACTGTAATCAATGAACGTAGCTCAGGGTTTATCGGAGAGCTTTTTCTATCCAGTGCGCCATAAAGCATCGCGACTGATGCAAATACTTTTGGAACCCGTGCCCAAAGTAAGCCCGGGATAAGAATGGCACCGTATTTTCTTTTCTGATTCCAAAAGAAAGGCCGTAGTATCCACGGGTATTCCTTCAATTTTTTTACAGTAACTCTCACTATTTATCTCCTAAAGCTTAGTAGTACCAATTCCAATAAATTCGCTTGTTATTCCTTCTCCTGCTGGAGAAGGCTAGGATGAGGAGATTAAAATAAAAACTTATTGGGGTTGGTATAATTATGCAGACTTTATCCTAGTTTCCTTCGCAAAAGCCAAAATTTTTTAGGCTCAGCTACTACTTAGTTTTAAATTTCCTAAGTTCATCCAGTGCCTTTTGCATCACTTGATTATTGTAATTTTGCACAATAAGTTGCGATTGAAACAGCGCATATAGCTCAATGATTGAAATACCCACTATTATTAATACACCTAGCAACTCTAGACCAGCAAAAATTAGCGCTAAGCCGACTATAAATACACTCAAATGAACGCAGCCTCTCAGCCAATAACCTAAGTAAAAATGATGCAAGCCTGCCATAAAGAACCAGTTTAATACCGCATAGGTATCTGGATCTTTAATTTGTGATTTAACCGTATGGAAATATTCTTTTCGTTCATTATCGGATAATTGGCTAATCGATTGCCTAATTAACTCTTCTTCTTGATCGATAGTTTCCTGAGAAAGTTTTAGCATTAACGTTTCCTTTTATGGCTTAAAAATTCAGGAACAGGATCTATGATTGCTTGCGTTAAGTCTCGATCAGTACAGCGAAAAATTCGTTTAGCCGATAAGGCTCCACCCTGAATAAAACCAAAGCGTTGAATCGATTGTTTAGCATATTCCGAACAAGTGGGCGAAAAGTTACAGCTAACATAAAATACTTTTTCGCCTCCCCCGTTATTTTGGTAACGCTCGATACAATTAACAGCTAAGCGTGATGCCCAGCTCATCTGCCTAAGGTAACGATCACAGCCTCTCTTACCCAGAAAAGCATAAAACGTTTTCTTTCAATGACTTGAAAAACAACCTGCCAACCGTCAGCAGCCAGTTCATTCAGTGTTATCTCCATTTTTTTTATAGGGATACCTGAAGACCCAAGCAGTACTGTTCCACAGCCACCTTCAACGATATGTACCACTTTAAATTCTTTGTAATTCATTTAAATTTCCTGAAGTTTGCTCGGGAGGCTAAAATTTTATCCTGAAGAACCGTAGAGCCATTTGAGCTAGATTTAACGAATCGATTTTTGCGACAGAAGTCCCCAAATTTTTAGTTGAGCCGAGCAGTGGCACGCTAGGCTCATTATGAGTTCTAAAAATAGAATCAGCTAATCTCGTACCAGTAGAAACTAACTTTGATAAAACTCTTAGCTGTTCTTTACATGCAATTTTTTCTGTTGGATGTGGGTAATTAATTGTATGGTCGATTTCCCCCCATATCTCTTCAAATAATGTTCTTATCTGAATTTCACAACAAATATTAGAGTCTAATTTTGGCTTAATAACATAATGGATGCTGGTGTAATATGAATCTTTTACCTTTGATTCAATCCCAAGACCTTCAAAATAATTACTTGACTCTGGATCCCATGAGTATGCAACGGGGTTTTCCCGTAAAAACCAGTCTCCATTATCAATCTGTTTTTGAATTAGATTATGTATTTGTGAAAACTGATCTTGATAAAGGTGTAAAACTCTTACCCCAGCAAGATCCGTTACTCGTTCAAAAAGATTTTGTGGTGTTAAAGGGTCTTCATCATTCCATTTTCTTTCGATTTTATCTCTTAGGTGCTCAACATCTTTTAGCCGACTCTTGATTGTATAGATTATTGGGTGTCCATATTGATTTAGCTCTGGCTCAAGTTTAAAAATATCAACAACAGCATTCATAAAACACTCAAATAGGTGTTTTTCATTCATATATGACAGAGTAATTTTATCAACAGTTTCCTTATCCACCCTAGCTCTCCAATAAGCTAATTCGAGTTAATAGGTCTTCACAGAACTCAATATAACTATTTTTCGTAGCCCTATATTTATCACCAGATCCACCAAGAGTACTCTTATGGTCTTGATCTATATTCGTTAGGTCGGGAACTTGCCACATAGGGCTATTATAATACTGAGCCATTGATGGGAACGTATTATGCGTATGCATTACTGATATGTTACCAATAGGTTGTGCCATCAGTTGAGGGGTTAAATGCGACCTCATTTCATCTTGAATATTTTCCTCAATAGTTTGAGGTATTTTTTTTGCGTAGTTCATATGGGCTTTAGCTAAATCCCACTCGTTATACCCTGTATATTTTTTTGCGTTATAAATTGTATACCCTAAAAATGTAACAAAATTTTCAGGAAATAAATGCCTTTTTTCATCCGATATTAATTTATAAATTATATCAAACTCATCTTTCCATGCTGTAAGAGCTTTACCAATATTTTTAATTCCATATAGACTAAATAAATCTGGCGAAGCGGGAATAAAAAAACCATCAACTGTTGATATTATTACCTTATTTAAAGAGCCTAAACTTGGTGAAGTATCAATTACCACATAATCGTAACCATGTATTTCAGCATACTGTTCAGCTAAAGATCTTATTTTTGTTACGGTTCTAATAGCTAAAGGCTCACCTCTGTATATATCAGTCCATCGACTAGCTATTTTCTCTTCATAAAGATGTAAAGTCAGCCGACCAGGAATAATATCTAAATTATTATTGAGTTTAGCAGGAGGAGGGAGATGGGTATGATCTCCAGTACCTTCTTCTGTCGGTTTTAGTAAAAAATGAAGACTTCTAGGGGTTGAAATGATTTTTTTATACTCATCCTGACTACATTTATTTTTTGATGACTCAAAGCCTTCATCAATAAAAGAATCTTCCGTAGCCCAAAGATGATGAATATTTTCTTGCTTTAGTGAATATATAGTGAGATTACATTGAGGGTCAGCATCAATAATAAGAACTCTTTTTCCCATTTCTGAAAGGGCATTAGCTACATGATAGGTTAATGTTGTTTTCCCAACTCCACCTTTGTTATTAAAGACCGAAATTATTTTCATGTTTTTTCCCTTTTAATTCTTAATAACTCGTTATTTTTATTACTAACCATGCGGTGACTGACGGATTTCCTTGGTAATGGTAGCGGGAACTATTACCAAGGAAACTAGCCTGTCGAACGCTTAGTTATTTAGTGGCTCAATTTTCCTTACTATTCAATAGCTAGGGAAGTCAGCCTTTGTTAAATTAATACACGATAGTGTAAACCCTTACAAGCAATTTGCACTAACTTTAATGCTTAGGCTTTA
>CBDUDV010000087.1:0-3622 GCA_965366065.1 uncultured bacterium
AGCATTTGTTTTCTAATCGAATGCGTTGGAACAGGTAATTCAAATACCAAATCAAAACGACGAAGAAATGCCTCATCCATACTGCCAATATCGTTCGATAACCAAAAAGTGGGCACTGAATTATTTTCTAAGAGCTGATTAATCCAGCCCTTATTATTAGACTGTGATTTTTTGCTACTATTACCCATTAACTGAGCAAAAGCATCTATTTGAAACAAATCCTCAATTTCATCAAATAACAAACATTGCCTTTGGCCCTTTTCTAACAGCTTTTGCGCAAGCTGACAGGCGGTTACGCGTTCTTTACCCGATAAAATATCGCCATCGCTATCTTCCACACTAATTTCATACAATTTAATCTTTAGTTCTTCGGCTAAGGTGCGTACCCATTGGGTTTTTCCCGTGCCAGGTGATCCATAAATTAAAATATTTGCACCCCGTATTTTTTTATCACACACGGTTTGTAGGTAAGCGTATAAACGAGAATAGTCTTTTTCAATATGGCTAAAATGTTTAGGCGTTAACGTCGCCAAAGGTGCGAGTGTAATAAAAGAAGAAAATAATGACGCAATATTTTGTTGAGGGCTATCTAATGCACTGCAAAAACCTGATAACAGATCAAATTTACGATCTATATTGTCGGCAGATGAATCAACCTTTAATAAGCCCGATTGATACAGTAACCCCTCTTTTGTTAAAGTCTTAATAATGACTTTTTCAGGGATATTAATAATACGGGCTAAATAAGAATAAAAAACTCGATTACTTAATTTACCCAAAGTATCGTAGCAATCTCCGTAATCAGGATCTAATTCAATCAAGGTAGCAAATAACATAACCTCAGTTTCAACCGTATTCATACCAAAGTGGTGGTTGATTTGCTGTAGGTTAGTAAACAAATCACCTTGGCGAATAATCTTAGTTTCTATAAACTGTTGAGAGCGACTCTTAATGACTTTATAACGTGTAGAAGGTTTTATATCCTCCAGCTCATCCTCTTTAAAGCCGAGTAATTGAAAGGTTTCATCTTGATTAAACCGCTCTTTAGCCAGTTTTTTAGCCCCATGGCAAAATAACAAGCTACGGCTGAACCAAAGCTGTTTTAATTGATCAATACATAAATCATCGGCAGATAAGAGATCTTGATTTTTATTGCTCACTGGTAAATCTAGTATTTTAGGTGCTAATGGGGAGGGCGTATTCATAATAAAGCTCAAGCAATATAAAAGGGATGATCTATTATGTTGCTTCTATGCGACAAATTAAGTCCTATAAAAAATCTCCTCCCCCCCCTTTTTTTTAATGACTAATAATCAATGACTTGCGAAAATAGCCTAACAATAGAGAAGTCAGTAAAATAAGGGGTTATAGGCAATTGTGCAAAAACATGCAGATTTGTAAGTAATTGATTTTTCGATGTTATGATGCTTGTGTAATGGGCAACGCAGAACTTGGAACATAGCGTTAAGGATTTTTTTAGTACGCAAATGCCGTGGTGTAATCCCTCCATAAAACCAGCCTCAAATTACTTGGATAAATCGACCATAATGGAGCTTGAAGATATAAAAGGAGAGGTTGGTTTCAACGATAAAATGTCAATAAATAAAGTTATTTTAAAATTAATTAAGCATTTTTATGAAACATCTTAAGAAGGGGGGGTTTAGATGAGAGTAAGGAGAGATCTTACTTATATAAATATGTAGCATTATGCTACAATCAGGCTGTTGAAATAATATTTAAGGGTGAAAATAATGGCTAAAGCAAATTCTCCGGTGCGCCTTCAAGATGATTTAATGCAAGCTGCAAAATTAACAGGGGAGCGTTTTCATCGTAGCTCAGCGGAACAAATTGAATACTGGGCTGATATAGGTAGAAGAGTATCAGCGGTACTTGACCCCGATATACTATCTAGTATTGCAATGGGGCTTACACGAGTTAAGGTTGAGCCCATTTATGGCGTAAGAATTAACCCTGATGATGTTTTTAAAACACTCGATATTCAAAGGGAAGAGGGAGTATTAACTCAGCTAGTCACTGGAAGCTCAATAAAATACCAATCTTCTTTGAAACACCCAGGTTACTTAGAAAAAATAGACCAACAAGGAAAGGTTGAAGTAGGGCGGTTTAATGAGGGCGAGTTTATTGCTGTTAGTGAGTTAGTACCTTGAGCAATAATAAGCAATTGTGGGTTTTAGCGGGTGGAAATGGTTCAGGAAAGAGTACTTTTTATAGAGCGCAGCTAGAGCCTTTGGGCTTACCTTTTATTAATACGGATGTATTAGCAAAAGAGCTTTACCCAGAATCACCAGAAGAACATAGTTATGAAGCGGCTAAATTAGCGACTGAAATGCGTTTTAGATTGCTGAATGAAGGCAGGAACTTTTGTTTTGAAACAGTATTCTCTCACCCTTCAAAAATAGATTTTGTTGCTCAAGCGAGAGCCTTGAATTATGAAATAATATTAATCTTTATTTATTTAGATGAACTTGCGCTTAATCAAGCAAGGGTCATGCAGCGTGTTAGTGAAGGTGGGCATAATGTTCCTGAGGATAAGATTACCGCTAGAATTCCTCGATTATTAGTTAATATAAAAAAGACATTACCACTGTGTGACCGAGTATCTATATTAGATAACTCAAGTTTCGATAAGCCTTTCCAGCAGGTGGCATTCATTCAGAATTCTCAAATGCAAAAGAAAATGAGTTTGCCTAGCTGGGCTAGTGACTTACTGAGTGAGTATCAATAGTTGATAGTTGCCTTAAGCTTAATTAATTTTCCATAAGGTTTTTGGTTTGGGCTGGCGATTAAAATCATCAATAATTTGAATAGAATTAGAAAGAACACGGGATTTTAGTACGAAAAAACTACGAGTGTAATCTCCCCGTTTGTGGCTTAAGTCATGCCCACGCTAAACCTCAGATGAATATTGAATTTGATGAGATACTTATTGATCCGATTGATGTAGTCCAATTGGATCAATATATTGGCGGAAAGTTTAAGCGGGGTGCAAGTTTTTATGCAGCAAGAAAAAGTAGTGATAGGCGTGATTTTTTTGATCGCAGAGGGCAGTCAAATTGTCGAAGAACGAGTGATGCTGATCGAGTCATTTCTGATGAGGAAATTATTGATTATCTTTGGCCTGGAAATAGTCACGCAACAAAAGCTGACTTGCATCAGTATATGTATTTACTGCGTAAGAAAATCGAAGAAAATCCTAAAAAACCGATGTGGATTACAACTGTAAAAGGTTTTGGATATAGGTTGTTAGTTTAATTATTTCCCTAGGAGTTAGATTTCTTTTGCAATAGGATGCTAATCTTGGGAGTTAGACTTTTGAGTAAAACTATTGTTCTTTGTATTGGCGAATAAATACCAGTGAACGCCACGATAAAATTTATTGAGGATTATGCAGGGTAGCCAAGTTGATGAGGGGGCAGTTTGCTCACACATCAAAATGGCTAGCTTTTTGTCTATCTAACCGAGAAGTTAGATAGGTATATATATTTAGCTATTAGAAGCTAACATTACCTTGTAGCCAGAATTTATTAGTATCTGTTTTGAAATTTTGTGCGTCATAATAAGCATACTTCGCTAAAATCGAGTAATGTTTACCGAATTTTTT
>CBDUDV010000088.1:0-3290 GCA_965366065.1 uncultured bacterium
CAACATTCGCAGCAACCTGAATCGATAATTCGCGTGTAGGGGTAAGAATAAGCGCACGTATACGTTTACCACGCAATGTACGCTCTTTGTTAAATCTCTCTAAAATCGGTAGAACAAACGCGGCAGTTTTTCCTGTACCGGTTTGAGCGGTGGCAATGAGGTCTTTGCCAGAAAGAATAAGGGGAATAGCTTTTTTCTGGATAGGGGTAGGGGCTGTATAACCCAAGTCTTTAATAGCTTTTACAATAGGGTTAGATAATCCAAGTTTTAAAAATGGCATAGAGGGTTAGATAAGTCGTCATAAGGAGAATAGGGCGCAGTATAGCACTAAGAGGGTTTTGCTTGCGGCAAGTCTTAATTGCTATAGAGCAAATTGAGAAAAACAATGACGGATAAATTTAAAAAACAGACATATCGAGTTACTTGCTCAGAGGAAGATGACGTAAATCATGAGGTCAAAGGAAGGGCTGACTCCCTGAAGTTTGCCTTGAAATTTTCTGGTTAGCTGATGTTAAAATACAAACATTTCTTGAAGCGAGTCACATAATTTAACTTGAGTATCAGCATCAATATCGCCTAACTTCTTTATTAAGCGTGTTTTATCAACCGTTTTAATTTGATCTAGCAGTATTAACCCTTTTTTACCTTTAAAGTCACATCCAACTCGACAAGGAAAATCAAAACCCTTACTTGTCATTGGGGCAACAAGTACTGTTGATAACGCAGACATCTCATTGGGCGAAATAATAACACAAGGGCGAGTTTTATTAATTTCTTTGCCTTGCGTTGGATTAAGACTAACAAGCCATATCTCAAACCGACGAATACTAGAAACTACCATTCTAATTCATCTTCATTTGTTAATTCAGCATCCAGCCATTCACTATCCTTTAACTCTTCTCCATGCGTAGCAAGTACAGCATCAATGGACTTAGCCCAACCCTTTCTTGCTTCCTGAATAGGCGCAATAAAAAGACCACCATTAAGCACTTCAAATTCAAGCTCTTTGCCTTCAAGGTGAGCTTGCTCTATAAGTGGCTTAGGTATTCTAATGCCTTGAGAGTTACCAATTCTAACTAAATGAGCCATGAAAATTCCAGTTACAAATAAAAGTAACTATAATGTAATTACATTTAGCTGACAAGAAATTACGTCGTTTAAATTGTAAAATCAAGCTGGCTGACCCCTTGATATCCGTAAAATCAAGCTGGCTGACCCCTTGATATCCGACCCCTTGATATCTCTTGATATCTCTTACTTACTAAGTACATTTACCTGTCTTTTTTAATATCAGGGTGACTTTCCTTGATAAGTTGATATTAGCCGACAAATCGGGCAAAACTCCCTAACTAATACCCTCAAGTTTAGCACTAGGATAAGCTGTGTCAATGCGCAGAAATGGCAGTTTGCTTGATAGGGATCTTAGATATTTAACAAATAAAACAAATAAACATTAATAGCTAATAAGGCACCGCTTACTATTTTCCAAAATCGCACAGGATTCCGCTCTAGGAGAGGGCTGTGTGATTGGTCCTTTAAAAAATTAGCATTGGGGGTGGATAAATCATACAAGAACTCTGATAGCTCGTCATGTCTGCCTTGAGGAGAAATAGAGGTGGCTTTTTTTAATGCACCATCAATCCAAATCGGCACCATTGTATTGTGGGTAAAACTAGGGACATAGTCTAATTTTGCAAGATTTATTTTATTAGGTTTTTCCGGCATATCAGCACCAAAGGGTAGCGCATGATTAATCATTTCATAACAAATAACCGCTAACGAAAATAGGTCGGATTTTACCGTGCCACGTTGTCCTAGGTGATACTCTGGTGCGGTGTAATTGAGTGTGCCTAATAGATTGTCTTCTTGTTGTTCTACGGGGGTTATTTCACTGATACCTGCGATTTTTACTGAACCAAAATCGATGAGCTTAATGATACCTGAGCTATCAATCATGATATTTTCAGGTTTTAAATCTTGATGCAACATTTCCATACGGTGAAAAGCACGCAAGCCTTTAGCAATCGTGTTTATTATGTCTTTTACTTCGCTTATATGCGGTGCTGGATTTTTATCCATCCACTCTCTTAAGGTATCGCCTTCAATAAATTCAGTGGCATAATAAATACAGCTTTTAGTACGATCAGAACCAAAGACTTTAAGTACATTGGCATGTTCTAAACGCTTTCCTACCCATTCTTCGTGTAAAAAATGCTCTATGTATTGGGTGTCATCCTCAAATAAAATAGAGGGCGTTTTTAAAATAACACGGGTATTGGTTTGGGTATCAAACGCGCGGTAAATTTGTGTGCGTTTACTGGCATGTAATTCAGCTTCTATTTTATAACCATCCAGCACCATGCCAGGTTCTAAAGGAGGAGGGAAGGGGAGGTTATTATATTGGCGTAAGACTTCATCTTCTTTGGCTAAAGGAATTTCATCCACACAGAGCAATTGACAGCTCACATTGTCATCGCTGTTATTCGTTATCGCTTGTTCGACGATAAGTTGAGCCGTTTTATCTAAGTTATCTGTCGACTGTAAAAAAGCTTTTAGTTGTTTTTCGGCAATAAAATCATGCACCCCATCGGTGCTCATGAAAAATAAATCCCCTTTTTCTAAAGGAATTGTTTTGTAGTCAACTTCTAGCCGTGGTTCTATGCCCATGGCACGATTTAAATAATTTTTTTCATCAGAGACCCATACGCGATGGTCACGGGTCATTTGCTCAAGGTTTCCTTGGCGTAAACGATAGATACGCGAGTCGCCAATATGAAATAAATGTGCCGTTGTTGATTTAAGTACCACAATACTTAAGGTGCTGACCATGCCTTTAGCAGACTGATAGCGGTGTTGACCTTGGCTATATAACCAAGAGTTTGTTGCGGATAGTATCTTTTGCCCTGATTTTTTTACCGACCACGAATCAGGCGTACTGTAATAATCACTTAAAAAGCTAACAACACAAGCATGGCTAGCTTCATGACCTGCATCACTACCACTCATTCCATCTGCAATGGCTACAGCGATGCCTTTGTGGGTTAATTGCGAACCTTCGGGCACATAAGCACCTAAAAAATCTTCATTACGCGCTTTTACGCCTTTATTACTGTAGGAGCCAATTGATATTTTAAGTGTTTGTGTTGCCATAATTTATTTTGTATTTGAGTTAGGAATATGCATGAAATAACTTGAGCGCAATGGGGCGCAGAACTTTAGAGGCTGTGAAAGTATCCAGCCTAGATAAGGTATAATAATAGCACTACTAAACCTTGTTTTTCTCAATAAAA
>CBDUDV010000089.1:0-3171 GCA_965366065.1 uncultured bacterium
CTGAGAAATACCAACAATTACTCAACACACAGAATGCTTTGCAGTACACGCAAGTTGCCTCTCAACTTGCGGATATCGTCTATCAACTCCAGGCCGAACGAGGAATGAGTGCTGGCCTGGTTGGTAGTAAAGGTAAGATTTATCACGGCGCACTAGCAAAGCAACGGCAGCAAACAGATGAAAAAATAAGCCTGTTAAATCAACATATTACTGACTTTACAAGCTATTTATCACAAAAACATATTGATCGATTAGCTCAGCTGCAACTCGAATTTGATAAGCTGGCACTAATTCGTAGTGAAATTGATCAGCGTAAAGAGGATTTCTTTCAGTTCTATAGCCATGTGATTAGCGATATATTAAATGCTGCCAGTTTGTTACAAACGTTTAATGTCTCTGCTGAATATTACAGACTTTCATCGTCTTATATTGATATCTTATGGCTAGGGGAATATGCGGGGCAAGAACGAGGTGCGTTAAATGGTGTGTTTTCTTCTAAACAATTTAATGCAGTCCAGTTTAGTTCTATTTCTAGTTATATTGCAGGGCAGGAAGCAGCACTTAGAAGCTTTAATAACATTGCATTAAACAAGCATAAACAACAAATCAGGAATATACAGTCTCACCCTGCTAGTAAATTCGTACTATATTCACGTGAAATCGTGTTCAATAAAGGATTAAGAAATGATGCCTTAAATGGTATTCAAAGTTTAATTGGCTATGGTGGTTTAATTCATGATTTTAAAAATTTTGTTATTAGAGGGGATAAGCAATACATAGGGAGGTTTCAAAGTAAACTCAACGCTGCTCTCAGTGAAATCGAGGACTATCGAAATTTACCCAATATGAATCGTAAGGAGCAGGATGCGCTTAGCGGAATAAAAGATACCTTTCAGCAATATCAATCTCAGCTAGCTACTATTTCTGCAATGAAGCAGGATAAAGTTGATATTAACAAAATTGATCAACAGGTTTTTGTTGATGACCAACCCGCTTTAGATGCCATTAATTTCTTGCGCCATAGCTTAGGCTCACAAAAACCAGAGTATTGGTGGGAACGGGCGACTGAGCGCATTAAACTTATTTCTGCTGTTTCAGCCGATATAGCAAAAGATATAAAAATATCAGCGCAACAAACTGAACTCCAGCTTCAGCAGTTACTTATCATTTATTTTATACTGACGGTTACGATTATTTTAGCAGCCTGCCTTATTGGTGTTAGCTTACGATCAAGACTGGTGAGGGAAATAAAATATATTGCAAATACTATGCGCGTGAGTCAGAAAGAGCGGGATTTTAATCAATTATTAAGAGTATCAGGCGATGATGAAATTTCTGATATGGCAAAGGCATTTAATAATTTAATAACTGAACGAAAAGGGGTAGAGGACAAACTTTTATTATCAACACAAGTCTTTAATGAGACCCATGAAGGTATTTTAATTACCAGTGCGAACAGTATTATTATTGAGGCCAATCCTGCGTTTTATCGAATCACAGGGTATAGCCCTGAGGAAGTTATTGGCAAAAAGCCTAATATTCTTAGTTCAGGAAAACAAGGTCCTGATTTTTATCAAGATATGTGGAATTCACTTTTTGAAAAAGGGCATTGGCAGGGTGAAATCTGGAATCGTAAAAAAGAGGGTGAGTTATATGCAGAGCTTCTGACTATTTCTGCACTCAAGAGCAAAGATGGTGTGACTACCTACTATGTTGGGCTGTTTACTGATATTACAAAAAGTAAACAACAACAAAAAGAGCTGGAATTAATAGCTCATTATGACGTACTAACACAGTTACCAAACCGAATACTGCTTGCTGACCGTTTTACCCAAGCTATGGCGCATAGTAAGCGCACTGAATCTTTACTCGCTGTTGGCTTTCTAGATTTGGATGATTTTAAACCCGTCAATGATAGTCATGGTCATGAAATGGGAGACAAATTACTTATTCAAGTAGCTAAGCGTATAAAATCTAATATTAGAAGCGATGATACGGTTTCACGACTAGGCGGTGATGAATTTGTTATTCTTCTGGGAGATCTTGATAAGGTTGAGCGATGTGAGCAGATGCTGGAAAGATTAGTTGATTCACTCTCACAACCCTATCTAATCGACCAGCAAAGCATAAATATTGGGGCGTCTGTTGGAGCAACCATTTACCCTCTGGATGACAGTGATAGTGATACTTTATTACGTCATGCAGATCAGGCAATGTATAAAGCTAAGCTATCCGGGAAAAATGGCTTTAAACTATTCAACACCAAAGAAGATAAGCAAAGCATTGTTAAGCATAATCAATTACACGAAATTCAACTGGCCTTGGAAAATAACGAATTTTGTCTGTTTTATCAGCCAAAAGTGAATATGAATACAGGGAAAGTTTTTGGTTTTGAGGCTTTAATTCGTTGGCAACATCCAGAAAAAGGCCTAGTGCCACCGCTACGTTTTTTACCGGTTATAGAGAGTACCGAGCTAGAAATTCAGGTCGGTCATTGGGTTATGAATGAGGCGCTTAAACAACTTGAGCAATGGGGAAAACAGGGACTTGAATTTCAGGTGAGCATTAATATTTCTTCCTATCATTTACAGTCTGCCCGCTTTATTTCTCAGCTAGAAACTGCTTTGACCAATTACCCTTCTATAGATGCCAGTAACCTGCAATTAGAAATACTCGAAAGTAGCGCGCTGGGTGATATTTATGCAATCAGTAATATCATTAAAGCAAGTCGTGATGAGTTAGGGGTTAAAATTGCTTTGGATGATTTTGGAACAGGTTATTCTTCTTTAACTCATTTAAAGAATTTACCTGCTCACACGATTAAAATTGACCAGAGTTTTATCAGAGGGATACTTGATGACCCAGATGACTTTAATATTACTGATGGTGTTATTGGTCTGGCAGGTTCATTTAATCGCGAAGTGATTGCGGAAGGTGTTGAAACAGAGGAGCAGGGGCTGATTTTACAGGTTATGGGCTGTAAAAATGCTCAAGGTTATGGCATCGCCAAACCTATGCCTGCACAAGAAGTTTCTGACTGGTTAGCAAACTACCAGCCGAATAAAAGCTGGATGGCGCAAGGCAGTAAAACACTGAGTATAAAAGAACAAAAGATCTTGTTGTTTAGCTTGATTAGTCAACACTGGTTTAAGCAGTTTGAGAGCCGGATGC
>CBDUDV010000090.1:0-3042 GCA_965366065.1 uncultured bacterium
TTTAATGGCTCGATGAAAGCCTGTATTGGAGATAAGCTAAAAACTTGTTTCTAACTCACGTTTTTTGATAGTACCCTGACTGGTATAAAATATCTAGGTTTTCAAGATTATTAAGCATAAAAAAAGCTGAATTAGAATGTAAGAATCATATCCATAGCAATTGCAACTTGGTCGTGGTCAACGCTCCCATTAAATACATTTTCATCGGCCCAGTCATAGCGAATTTCTGGACGAACTTTAAACCATTCGGCACGTACACCAATGGCTAATTCATCGTTAATGTCATAGGTCACATATTGGTTTACGCCAAACCAGTTTACGCCGTCACTGGAAAAATTATGGGGGCAGATACAAAGTGTTAAAATTTATCTTTACGCGCCTTGGTATAAACAACTATGACAATCCGACTGCCCCAGAAAACCTCCTCGACTATATCGACGCTCGATGATCTTGCGAAGTTGGCAAACTACTCCCTCATGGACACGCTCAACTGTGATCCTGACGCGACAGAAGACGGTGCCGACCACGCCCCGCGACAAGTCTTCACTGGCCATTATGTCCCCGTCAACCCTACTGCAATCAAAGACCCAGAGTATGTAGCGCACAGCAAAAACTTTTTTTCCGAGCTTGGCTTCGCCGACAGCATGGCAGAGTCCTCCGACTTCGTCCGCATGTTTTCTGGCGACATCTCTCAGCTTCCAGAGCCGATGCGCAAGGTCGGTTGGGCGAGTGGCTATGCACTTTCCATCTACGGCACTGAATACACCCAGCAGTGCCCGTTCCAAACCGGCAACGGATATGGAGACGGTCGTGCAGTTTCTGTGCTTGAGGCCGTCATCAACGGTCGACGCTGGGAGATGCAGCTGAAAGGTGGCGGCCGCACACCATATTGCCGCGGCGCGGACGGTCGCGCTGTCTTACGGTCGAGTATCCGCGAATTCTTGGCTCAGGAGCACATGCACGCACTGGGCGTGCCCACATCACGGTCTTTGAGTTTGTACGTTTCAAAAACGGAAAAGGTAAAGCGACCGTGGTACGCGGAGGGCTCGCGCTCGGAAAATCCCGACATACTTATATCTGAGGCCGTCGCCATCTCGACACGTGTCGCACCGTCGTTCATCCGCATAGGCCAACTCGAACTTTTCGCTCGCCGTACCCGTAAAAACGAACACCCGAAAGCGATGGAAGAACTCGAGAAGATTGTGCTGCACTTGATTGATCGTGAGTACGCTGACCTTGTCGATAAGCAACTCACCACTCCAGAAAAAGTGGTGTTGCTGGCGCGCGAGTTTCGTAGCCGCCTCACGTTACTGGTGGCGAACTGGATCCGCGTCGGTTTCTGCCAGGGTAACTTCAACAGCGACAACTGCGCAGTCGGTGGCTTTACACTTGATTATGGTCCCTTCGGCTTTTGCGATGTGTTTAACCCGCATTATCAGCCTTGGACGGGTGGCGGTCATCACTTCTCGTTCATGAATCAACCCAGCGCAGCGCAAAGCAACTTCGACATGTTTTGTTCCGCGTTACGGCCTTTGCTGGCGTCGCATCAGGACTATTTGCTAGAGCTCGACGAGATTCAAAGTGGATTTTCGAAAATAATGCACACGCAAATGGAAAAGATGTGGGCTGCCAAGCTGGGTCTTAGCACTTTGAACACGGCGTCTGACAAGGCACTTTGCAACGTACTGTTCAGCGAGCTAGGAACACTCATGATGCAAACACCTGTCGATTACACTATTTTCTTCCGCGAGCTCTCGTCGATACCCGACAACATTGGCCCACTCAAGCAAAGCTTCTACAATAACTCGGCGCATGAGTCAGACCCCAAAGAGATGGATAGGCGCTGGACAGAGTGGCTCGCAAAATGGAAAACGCTGCTCAACAGCGCCAGTGATACGAATGCTACTTCGCCCCGATCCAGTGAGGAAATCTCTAGGCAGATGAAGCTCGTCAACCCAAAGTATATTTTGCGAGAGTGGTTTGTTATGCCGGCTTATCAGCAAGCAACTGCGGGAAATTACTCTCTAATTCGAGAGCTGCAGGAGGTGATGACACAGCCATATTCAGAGCAGTCGAAGGACCTGGAGGATAAATACTATCGATTGAAACCGCCTGAGTTCTTTGAGGTCGGTGGATTGTCCCATCTTAGTTGCTCGTCGTGATTCTTTGGACTTAAAAAAGTAGCGCTAGATACAACTTAACAGTAAAGGCTAGCTTAGTATTAATAAAGGATGGCTAAAAGTTGTATCTGCCCTTACTGATTGGACCCTACTTATTGAATATATAGGCCACGAGTATTGTCAGTAAACATATAACAAGGCATTTCACGTGGAAATTCAAAACCTACGCTTCGCTTCGGTTTTAAATTTAGAGGCAAAATAGAAGGCTATGTCACCGTTACATGTGCGTTTTTTAAATTACTTTTGTTCTTAAAAGCCCTCTCCTACTGGACAAATCCGACAGCATTTACCCGTATCGTGTTGAGCAGGGATAGCTCAACATGATTGGGCTGGGGTGAGGAGAATAAAATCAAGGCTTTATCTATTTCCCCTCATCCAACCTTCTCCCTTTGGAGAAGGCTTTAAGCATCGTTGTTTTTCAAACACTTAACAGTGACAATGCCAAATTCCAGTATTTACTAAGGCTGTTAAATTACAACATAAGATACATTATTACCCGCATATTGCGGCTGATACCCTATCGGTCCACACTGCTGAATGGATTTTTTCTTGATCATATGATTATCCTTTTTGTCATTAACAATAAATTTCACATCTTTCTATAGCAGCGTCATTCCCAAGTCCTTTACTCAGGATAAATCACTTTCCAATCTTTTTGCATGTCCACCACTGTCCAATTATTTTGTGGGGCTAAATCCAGTGCCTTATCTAGTTTACCGATATGCGATTTTCGGTCATAAGCATATTCACGCGCTTCATCGGTATGCTGAACTAGTAGCGCAAAGCGTTTACCTGCACCCGCAACAGTCCATTGCAGCATTTGTAAATCACCATCAGAGTTACCAAAAGCAGCGATAGGACG
>CBDUDV010000091.1:0-2368 GCA_965366065.1 uncultured bacterium
CCACCGGCTTAGCGGTTTGGGAAGATAATGTGGAGATTGTTAAGCAAGGTAAGAAGCCATTATTGGGCTGGTAATCGACCCGAAGCATCAAGGCATATCAAGGGATCAAGCTGGCTGACCCTATGATTTTCAAATTATTGGGACTTGGATTACTTGAGGCTCCCCTTGATTTTGGAAAGCCTCCAAGTGTAAGGTGGGAAGTAAAATCTGCAACATGCTTTTAATACAGGAAATTAATATGGAATTGAGCACACTAATAAAGGACTCATGGGAAGAACTTACATTTCAATATAGTGCCCTGTTATTAGCAACAGGGCACTATATTTCTGTAGCTGTATTGATTTCGATGGAAGTTGGGCCATTTGCAATCAAAGACCCGTTTGTCTTTATCTTATCTCAAATTGTACTACAAGCCTTGGTTGCTCTTGAGGGGCTAAAATGTTTATACTTGCAAAGAGGTATTCAACTTTCAATCGACATACACATATTAATTAATTATCTAATTTCTAACTTAGTACTTGGTGTGGCTACATTTTTTGGTGTAATACTATTAGTGATACCAGGGCTAATGATAATGTCTCTTTCATTTATCGCACCAATCTATATACTTAAAGACCTACAAGGGCCCCTAGAGGCTATTTTTTCAAGTGTCTCAGTCCTTAGAAAAAATCGGGGAAAAGTAACTGTTTTGGTCTCCAGTATGGTAGCTGTACTAGTGTTAATAGATTATTTAGCATCCAGTATCTTCAGTTTACTAAATATACCGCCGCATATAAAGTTGGGGATTGAAACGGCTATATCTTTGATTTTATGGGTGCTTTCATTGCCATTGATGGTTAACCTATACTTTAACAATCAAGGGTGATCAAACACGAAGGAAATCATGGGGTCAGCCAGCTTGAAACAGCATCGAGTTAAAAACTAACAAAAAACAAGTGGCCCACTATCAAGGCAATAGAATGTGTTGCGCAATACGCAAAAATAACTACCGCCTAATGTAAATTTTCTTAGCCTACTCATAGCCTTCTAGCCACTAACCGAAGCTGATAGAATAGCGCGATGAATGAATTAAAAAACCTAATCAGCCAAGCTTGGCAGAATCGCTCTGATTTAAAAGCTCAATGGCATGAAGAAAAAACCGATTGCTATCGTATTTTCCACGGCACTAACGAAGGCTTACCGGGCACTACGGTAGACCGTTATGGCCCGCTGTTAATCTTACAAACCTTCCACCAGTCTGTATCAAAAGACGAGCTTACTCAGGTGCGTGAGTTTGCATCTGAAGAATTCCCTGACCTGCACTTGGTTTATAACGATCGCAGCAAGGGCAACTCTCGTATTCAGAATACGGATGATGATGTTAGTGAAATGGACTCGATCCCTATGGAGGGACATGAACTTGGCATTAAATATCAAGTTCAAGCTCGTCACCAAGGTCAAGACCCATGGTTATTTCTGGATTTACGCGCTGGCCGCCGCTATGTTAAATCGATTAGCGAAGGCAAAACCGTACTAAACTTGTTTTCATATACTTGTGGTATCGGTATTGCTGCCGCCGTTGGTGGAGCTAAGCGCGTAGTGAATGTTGATTTCGCTGAGTCGTCTTTAGCGGTAGGAATCGAAAATGCGCGTCTGAACGATCTTAAGCAAGTAGAGTTCATTCAGTCCGATGTATTCCCCGCCATTAAGCAATTTGCCAACATGCCTATTAGCGTTCGTCGCGGCAAGAAGCTACCAAAATACCCAAAGCATGGCCCAGAGCAATTTGATATTGTCTTTTTAGATCCACCACGATGGGCAAAAAGTGCTTTTGGTAATGTTGATTTAATCCGTGATTATCAATCACTGTTTAAGCCCAGCTTGCTGGCCACAAAGAAAGGCGGACAATTAATCTGCTGTAATAATGTAGCCCAAGTTGATCGTGATGAATGGATTGAATCACTTAAGCGTTGCGCTATCAAAACAGGTCGCCCACTTAAAAGCATAGAGATGCTAATACCGGATGCTGACTTCCCTAGCCCAGATGGCAATCCACCCTTGAAGGTTGCAATCTGCCAGCTATAATCTAAATAACAAAACCATAAGTATCAATGGGTTAGCTAGAAATTTCGATGTAAAGCAGCCTACCAATATTTCTCAACATGTATATTGCCTGGATTTTGGGTGGTGTGATGAGTAAACCCTTCTTTTTCTAAGCGAGTGTTCATTGATTCAATCATTAAAGGATTGCCACATAAGAATATTGAGGTATTTTCTGGGCTGTAGTCTTGATGCCAAGATTCAGCAATTAACCCTTGATCTATTAAGTCGCTGACATAACCAACATTACCATGCCATTTAGTAGGTTCTGATTCTGGCTTACTAATGA
>CBDUDV010000092.1:0-2327 GCA_965366065.1 uncultured bacterium
GAGTATAAAAGAACAAAAGATCTTGTTGTTTAGCTTGATTAGTCAACACTGGTTTAAGCAGTTTGAGAGCCGGATGCAGGCTGAACCTGATAGCCATATGGAATGGCCTAAAATAAATCATGCAAAATGTCACAACGGTGCATGGATCGACCGAGAACAGCAGCTACTCTTATTTGATGCGAACTGGTTAGATCAACTTAATCAAACTCATAAACTGATGCATCAGTTGGCATTTGATTTAATGCAGAAATACAACTCAGGTGATTTGCTTACAGCTAGAGAAGGTTTGGCAGAGCTACAGCTTGATTTGGAAAACATAAATGAAGTGTTAGAACAACATAAATAAAGAGTAACTCAGGCCCTAATAACGTCTCTATTTTAATAGGGATTCAGTGACTCATGATGTAGAAAAGTTCCCATTTACTACAGAGCTGCGCACTGAATAAAGAAAACTGTGAGCGAAGCCTATACATTTTTCACCTATTATTACCCCCCTTTAGGTATCAGCCAAGAGCTATTGAGTTTCTCATGTCTAATGACCGCTTTTAACAATAGTCTAGTAAAAGCAGGGAATTCCAAATAGATCGCCTAGTACCCCCATGCTGACATTGCTAAAATAGAAGGTGATAGCTAGTGCTTACCGAGTCCAGAATAATTGTCTATATTTTGTACAATTTAAACTACAGCCTTTGAATACAGTAGGCTTAGCTAGTTACGCAAAAATTACACACAATCTTATCCACAGAAAATGTGTGTAACTAGTGGTATAGAAAGGATTTGCGTTTAGTTATCCTCAAATAACACAATGGAAAATAACAGGGTTATTTTTGTTTCTTCTCATTGATTAATAAAGCTTATTTAGGCTTATCCATAGGAATACAAGTCCCTAATAATAATTATTAGCTTGAATACGATCCCGAAAGCACTTTGATAATTCGCTCATTACTTAGCGGTGTGATTTTAAATATTCACCTATTAAACAGAAATTAGCGCACAACTCCATTAAACCAAGTGAGCACCATATAAAACACACGCCAAGCAATGCTAGAAATATTAGTGAAGGATTTTATGAGTTAATGAAGATTGAAATCCTCGTGTCTAGGGTTCGGATTCGATTCCGCTTCTGGCACCATGCTAAAGCCAAACAAATAAAGCCCTGGTGAGACTTATCTTTTCGGGGCTTTATTTTGCCTAAAATTCTTTAATCTGGTAGCTAGGAAATTACCGCCCTACTTCCGACTTATCCTTTTTGACAATAATGTTATTGTTTTATTTTGGTAATGCCTACTTCATATATAGTCGGATCGTGTTTTAGCAGTCGCTTATTATGAATAGCACTTTTAAGAGAGTAGAATCAAGATAATAGAATTTTAGCCCGCCCCTTGCTTTAATTTGAATGGTAAACAGACTTAAACTTTTATTTGGAATTAAGATTTATGTCAAAAACAAATTCAATAAATGGTGTTTCCTTACATTTCTCACTGAAAGAGCATGATGAGAAGGTTGTATCTGTCGATACCCGTGTTTTTCAATTACTAGGCTATAAAGCTGACGATTTCTTGAATGAAAAATTACGCTTTCCTGAATTAATTCATTCTGATGATCAAGATGTCGTTTTTAAATTATTTTCTCTAAAGCCTCAAAAAACACTTAAAACTCTCAACTTTCGCTGCAGAAAGGCAAATGGAAGAATTATCTGTCTGCATGCTAGTTATCAAAAAATAGCTAATAAATCCTCTAAGACCTTAACATTAAAACTACTACTAACCGATGCTAAGGAATTAACACAAGCAGTCAATAATAATCTACTTTCGACTGACTTCACTGCCATGATGGAAAACAGTGATGACTATATTTATTTCAAAGACCATAACCACGTTTTTACAGGTGCCAGCCAAACACTCGTTGCTCTAACATCTCCTTCTGAACATTGGACTGACCTACTAGGATTAACAGATTATGATGTTTTTCCTGAAGCTTTAGCGGATGCTTATTACCGCTTAGAAAAACAACTTTTTTCTGAACAGACAAATGCCTCACATGAATTACAACAAACGCTTGATAACGATGGCAATCCAGGCTGGGTTGATAATCGAAAATACCCAATAAAAGATAAGTCTGGAAATATTACTGGTTTATTCGGTATTGCTCGTGACCTTTCGGTAAGTAAATTATTAGAACGTGCTTTAACAGGTAGTGAAAAACGTTATCAAACTATTTTTAATGATGCGCCTCTCGGCATTGCAATAATAGGGAACCTCGAAAAACATGAAACCTAAGAAAAATAAGTTCTCAATAAAAATTCACTCTATAAATCATAGAATATC
>CBDUDV010000093.1:0-2154 GCA_965366065.1 uncultured bacterium
ATTTTATTGAGAAAAACAAGGTTTAGTAGTGCTATTATTATACCTTATCTAGGCTGGATACTTTCACAGCCTCTTTATCGCCCGTCGCTTTGCGCTCTAAACTATGTGGGTTATGGCAGTCACTACAAGTCACCCCTGCTTGATACATTTTGCTTTGCACAAAAGACCCATAAACATACACTTCACCTTTAATCTTGCCATCAGGGTAATACAGGGCATCGGTCAATAACGCGGGTAAATAATGATCGCGGAAATTATCGCCCGGCACAAAGTCATCACCTAACTGAGAACGACGCGAATGGCATTTGGCACAAAGTTCTATTGTTTGTTTGCTCGCATTGGGATCAGTTGATAATTCAGGCTTATGTGTTTGAGCATTAATTTTCCAGTGCCTTTTGCTTGAGCCAGATAAATCAATGGTTAAGCCTTTATGCTTTATGGAGGCCGATTTTTTAGCGGTTTTTGACCATGCTATATGTTCTGAAGCGGGCCCATGACAAGCCTCACAAGACACGTTAATCGCATCCCATTGGGTATCGTAGCTTTGAGTCGTCGCGTTATAATTTTTTTTCAAATTGGTGCTATGACAATCCGCACACATATAGTTCCAGTTTAGATTCGGACCTGTCCAGTGCAAAACATCATCTGCTTTAATTTTTTCGTCAGGGTGCAGGCTAAACCAGCGCTGCCCACCTTGCTCTTTAGTTCGACTATCCCAGGAAATATCTAATACCTGAACTTTGCCTTGTGGAAATTTCACCATATATTGCTGTAAAGGATAGATGCCAAAGGTATAGCTGATTTGATAATCATGCAGTTTATTATCTGGACCATCGGTATTGACCATAAACAAACCATCACGCATAAAAAAAGTACTGTTGATGCCTTGTTTGCTAAATTTAGCATTTTTGAAGTCACCTAAGACCGTTTTTGCATTTGCCTCTTGCATGGCTAAATCATGGTGTGAGCCTTGCCACTGCTTGTGTTCTTTTAGATGACAGGATTGACAAGCTTGCTCACCGACATAATGAGGGGTTGCATAAGAAGCAGTGCTACCAAAAAAGAGCGCTATAAGTAAAAAAAATAAATTCATCATTAGTCTCGTTCCCATGCTCTGCGTGGGAATGCAGTTTGTGACGCGCTGCGTCACGGAACGTAGAGCGTTCCCATATGAATTCTCACGGAGACCGTGGGAACTAGGAAAAAGAGCAATCAATAAAAAAGCCAAGTTGCATAAAACAACTTGGCCTGACTACTTTGTATCAATTAACCCCGTTTAATGTGAGCCGCCAGCTTGGCTTTGTATTTTTTCTACCGCATCACCAAGCGTAAAACTACCTGGCTTCATACGCGGTGGATAGTCCTTAAACGTCGCCATAAATTTCCCTACATAATCCGCTGCTGGTAAAAGCAGATATACGCGATCTAACAGCCAGTCATAATAAGTATTAGATGTTTTCTGAGCGCGCTCATAAGGGTCACGGCGTAAATTGAACAATAATGGAACACGCAAAGGAACAAACGGTTCTGCCCAAGCCTGCAAAGTACCTTCTACACGCTGCTCTAAAAAGACCGCTTTCCAATCACCATAACGCAGAGCCGTTAAATCACCATCATCTGAGAAATAGAAAACTTCTTGACGCGGGCTTTTATCTGTCTCACCGGTTAACATCGGCAAAACATTATAGCCATCAAGATGCACTTTATACTTTCTGCCGTTTGCTCTATAACCTTTTAGTAGCTTTTTCTTAACCTCAGTATTACCGGCTGCGGCTAATAAAGTCGGCATCCAATCCATATGGTGCACAATTTCATTAGAAACCGTATCGGCTTTGATTTTTCCTGGCCAGCGCACCATTGCAGGAACACGCCATCCGCCTTCCCAATTAGTGTTTTTCTCGCCACGGAAAGGTGTCATCCCTGCATCTGGCCAAGAATTCATATGCGGGCCATTATCAGTAGAGTAGAAAACTAGCGTGTTATCTGCAATTTTCAAATCATCGAGTTTTTTCAGGAATAACCCAATATGGCGGTCATGCTCAACCATGCCATCACTGTATTCATCCTGCCCTGAAATCAGGGCTGTTCAATGCTAATTAATCAATTTAAAATAAGGTATTAATTTATCCATTTCAAGGAACTGTATTGAAGCTT
>CBDUDV010000094.1:0-1759 GCA_965366065.1 uncultured bacterium
CGTTTTAGTTTGTTTTCATAGCGATGGTTGGTTTCGAGTTCGCAGAGTTCAACTAAAAATTGCGCAGGCTCCCAAGCTTCCTGAATAGCCTTTTCTGAGAGTGGCTGCCAGTGCTGGCTAATGGTGGTTAATCGCAGTTCTTTTAGTAATAGCGGTAAACTTTGTATATTAGCCATGTGCGCCACCGACTAATTCATCATAACTTGTGAGTGCGTGTTGTTGGCTTGTGATGCGAGGGATTTCAATAGGGTCATCGCTAAAATAGGCTCTGCATTGGCGGATAGGCGGTTTTTGATGTCTTTCGATTTCCTTGAGTACATACCGCCCTAATGCGGCTTCGCAATGGTAGTTATGGGCAAGCGCTAGCAAATCAACCATATAGCGACAATCGCTATCACTGATGCCGTTATGGGTAAGTTGTTGCCACAATAAAGTAAAATCACCCGCAGGAATAAGATCATCCCGAATCAGGGAGTATCTGAAAGCATTGGGCTTTTTGACCAGTGAGTGGATAACATGATGATAGCTAACACTGCGGCCTCTCGTTGATCCTTGGGCATAGACCCGCTTTAAGCGGAGTGTTTCTTCGTGGCCATAAAATAAAGTTAAGCGATTATCATAAATATGCACCAGTAGCTGCACTCCAATCAATCGAGAGGGCACTGTGTAGGTGACACGTTTAACGCTAATGGTACTACTGCTGGTAACTTTGACATATTGTTCACTAAAGTCATTTGTTCGGCGACTAGGTAATGCCTGTAAATGGGGCTTTTCTTCATCAAAGCGAGTTTTACAGCGGCGATTAATCTTGGCGACAATGTGATTGATAAATGTCTCATAGTCACCTAACGTGAGAAAATCACGACTTCCCCGTAATAAGAGCTGCTGATCTACCTTGCGCTTCAGATGACCATGCGCTGACTCTATTGCTCCATTTTCATGTGCCACCCCTTTATTATTACGCGTCGCTTTGACACTGTAATATTGGCATAGCTTACGATAGTGCTCTGTCAGCACCTCTTGTTCACTGTGATTATTAAAAGCAGCACTTAAGCTATCTGTTCGATGGGTTGCAGGGACACCGCCACTACGCCAAAAAGCATTTTGCAGACCCGATGATAAAGACTCAAAACTTTCACCGCCTAAGCACACTTGGACATAAGTCCAGCCACTGTAAACAAGCCGATAATGATAAAGCTTATGTTCAAATAGCTCACCCGCTAAGGTAATCTTCAGCTTATTCATCCACGTATAATCTGAGATACCCATATCACCCGCAATATGACGCTGTAAAAACATCACCTCTTGTTCAGGGCCCAGTTTAGCCCGCCATTTTTTGACCTTACGCTGCAAGGTTCTCAGATGAGAGTGATCAAATTGATTGGGTGCTTTTTCCTCTAACACCTCAAGTAGGGTAATTGGCTGAAGTGCAGGATTAGATTCCAATAAAGGCACTAAATGTTGTTCAAATAATCCGTTAAAAGGATCTTTACGAGTACGGTACTTCCGTACCCCCTGCTTTACTTCATGCTCACCTGTATCAATGCGCCTTGCAGTACGCTCCGAAAAGCCAGCCTTAGCGGCTGATGTCGCTTGTAATTGTTTAGGGTTCTTACGATAAGACATATATAAATTAACCTGTTCTTGAGTAATGGGTTTTCCAGGCATAAAAATCTCGTGTTGATTAAGTATGCTGAAAGTTTACCAAAACCGGTCAAGTTAGTTGTCGCGAACCGGCCAAGCTAATTGTCGTCTAATA
>CBDUDV010000095.1:0-1756 GCA_965366065.1 uncultured bacterium
TTCAATACAGTTCCTTGAAATGGATAAATTAATACCTTATTTTAAATTGATTAATTAGCATTGAACAGCCCTGATTTGAGTGTGCAAAACTTTATAGCGCTTGATAAGGAAAATAAAACAATGCTTTCAACATTAAAAGTATTTTTATCTAAACATTTAAACCACACACCTATTTTTCCATTTGTAAATAATTCCCCATTTTTATATATTTGATCTAATATAAACAATATATATTAAACTTTTTAAATATCAAAAAATCATACTTAACAAAAATATTCAATAAAAAACATACAAACACAATAACAACACAATAACAACACAATAACTTAAAAATAAAATTTTATTTATTTTATAAAAATGTGTTTAGTTACAATAATAACCAATAACATATGATAAAAACAATATAGTTAAATTTTTATTTTTTTAAAAACAAAAAAAATAAAATAAATAAAAATATCTACATTAAAACACCGATTATTTTAATTAAAAATAATACTTGCAAATTACAATAGATGGATGTTAAATTTAAATTAATTGTCAATTAACCTGACTTAGTTAAAGAGGTATTTATGGAGTATGTAGTAAGACGAAATATAACATATAGAAATGATAGGACTGGAAAATCAATTAAGCTACCAGCACTTTTTACTGAGAGTGGAATTATTATTTCTCACGTTAGGTTTCTTGCTACTAAGTTAGGAAAAAGTCAGTCATGGAAAGACAAGTCTGCCTTTTCTATAAAATTACTCATTGAATATATTAATACCAACAAAAATACATTTAACAAAACAACCAACCTTCTACAATCTTTTACTGATTGTTTAAATATAGGAACTATTGATTATCAGCAGATGTATGATCCCAGCGGCTTATATTGGCACAAACGAGCCATTAAGGATGCAAATAACATTCTATTTCACATTACTTTATACACTGATTTTTTAACCGGACAAAAAGGGTATGATGACAATAGAGTAAATCCATTTCGTACAGCCACATGCGCAGAACAAAGATTAAATTGGTGCGCTTATTATAATAAACAAGCTAATGTTTTTTTAAATCACCTATCACCAATATCTGATGCTAAAACGCTGATGACTAAGCAAAGAATAGTAGCAGGTTTACTTGCTCCTAAAGTTGAAAATGAAGATATAAAAAGATTCCCAGAAGAAAGATTTTTTGACCTTCTTTATACTGGCTTTGTTCGAGCATATTCAAATATCAATACACCTGAATATAAGAGGTTCGACTACAAATCCCAAGCAATCACAATCTTACTTAATAATGGAGGGATTAGAAAATCAGAATTTTGTCATATCTTCTCTTCAGATATTACTCTTAATCCTAACACTGACGGGGCTCTTGTTCGTATCTACCACCCATCTGAAGGGGAATCACCAGATACACAGTATAGAAATCGTGAGACTTACCTTAAAATTAAATACAATTTACTACCTAGAAATAAGTATCGATTATCAGAACGCTTACACGCAGGCTGGAAAGGTTCTTTATTAACTAGCTCTAAAAATTACTTTGAGGTCATATTTTCACCCCAAAGTGCTGCAAAAGATTTTTTAGAAACGTATAAAAAATATATCAAGTATCAAGGCTATGTCACCGTTAAGTGTGGAATTATATACACCAAGGGCGTATAAGTTAATTTAGTCCAATAAATACAGGAGGGAACCTCGAAAAACATGAAACCTAAGAAAAATAAGTTCTCAATAAAAATTCACTCTATAAATCATAGAATATC
>CBDUDV010000096.1:0-1730 GCA_965366065.1 uncultured bacterium
TTTGATGACTCAAAAGCACTACAAGGTGCGCACGGAGTTGCGAGTATTAGTGCGACTGGCGAGCTAATTTATACCGTTGATAATGCCTCAACAGCGGTCCAAGAACTGAATGTTGGTGAAAGTATCACTGATACAATCACAGTGACTTCAGCAGATGGAACTACTAAAGATGTCAGTGTAACGATTCATGGTACGAACGATAAGCCCGTAATCGATGCAATCACTACACAAGGTACAATGGAAGATGGAAATAAAGTTACAGGACAAATCACAGTAACAGATATAGATACAGGTGATCATTCAACATTTGCGACAACATCAACTCAAGCAGGGTTCAAACTAAATGCAGATGGTAGCTATACATTAGACCCAAGCAATGCAAGTTTCCAACACCTAGGAGTAGGTGAAAGATCAATAATAACAATTCCAATAATAGCAACAGATTCACATTCAGGGGCATCCGTAGCCAAAGACTTAGTTCTTGTAGTTATAGGGACAAACGATATTCCAGTAGTTTCAGCGCCAGTAACATTAGCAAGCGGAACAGAAAATACATCATTTACAATCACTGCCGCAGAATTATTATCTAATGCATCAGATATAGATACAACAGATAGCTTACACCTGGCAGGCAATATAACATCTTCACATGCAACAATCACTGGTCCCGTAAATGGCGTATATACAGTGCAACCCAACGCAAACTATAGCGGTAACCTAGATCTAACTTACTTTGTACAAGATAGGGATGGAGCAACCGTTAGAACGACAGCTACAACAACTTTATCAGCAGGACAGCATGCAGCAGTAATCACAAGTACAACTGTAGATGTAACAGAAGATAGCACTACAACAGCAACAATTCATTTAGGAATTACAGATGTAAATGCAGGTGAAGCACACTTTAAAACAACACCACTTAAAGGTGTACACGGAAGTGCAACAATTACAGCGGCAGGAGAGTTAGTTTATACTCTGGATAATAATGCTGCACAAAACCTTAATGCAGGTCAAAGTATTACAGATACAATCACAGTGACTTCAGCAGATGGAACAGCGAAAGATGTCAGTGTAACGATTCATGGTACGAACGATAAGCCCGTAATCGATGCAATCACTACACAAGGTACAATGGAAGATGGAAATAAAGTTACAGGACAAATCACAGTAACAGATATAGATACAGGTGATCATTCAACATTTGCGACAACATCAACTCAAGCAGGGTTCAAACTAAATGCAGATGGTAGTTATACACTTGACCCAAGTGATGCAAGTTTCCAACACCTAGGAGCAGGTGAAAGATCAGTAATAACAATTCCAATAATAGCAACAGATTCACATTCAGGGGCATCCGTAGCTAAAGACTTAGTTCTTGTAGTTATCGGGACAAACGATATTCCAGTGGTTTCAGCTCCAGTAACATTACCAAGTGGAACGGAAAATACATCGTTTACAGTAACAGCAGCGGAATTATTATCTAATGCATCAGATATAGATACAACGGATAGCTTACACCTGGCAGGAAATATAACATCTTCACATGCAACAATCACTGGTCCCGTAAATGGCGTATATACAGTGCAACCAAACGCAAACTATAATGGTAACCTAGACCTAACTTACTTTGTACAAGATGCAAATGGAGCATCAGTTAGAGCGACGGCTACAACAACTTTATCAGTAGGACAGCATGCGGCAGTTATCACAAGTACAACAGTAGATGTAAC
>CBDUDV010000097.1:0-1711 GCA_965366065.1 uncultured bacterium
CGCTTAGTGCACGTCTGGAGTGCGCCATTTAGTTATATATGGCGTCCTTATCAGTTGGTGAGAACTAAGTTTGTAAAGCGTCGTTAAGCATTTTGTAGGATGGGTAGAGCGTTTTTTTGCGAAACCCATCATTCTTATTTAGAGGTGATGGGGTTTTATTGCATACCTAAAAATTAGGCACACCACTCTACCAGTCACTACAAAATGGTTTAATGTAACCCGAGTGTTGAGTTAGGAATAATTAATTCAACACTAGGAAAATAAGTACTAAATCGACCTTTATCACGTGATATTAAAGAATACCCCATAACCGCAGCATGTGCGCCTATGAAAAAATCAGGAAGCACATTGCTTTTAGAGCCTTTACGTTTTTTGTATTGCAAAAAGGCTTTACCAGCAAGGAATAGTGCTTCTTTAGGGATTTCTAATATATTGAAACCGAGTGCGTTAAATAAGGCTTCTACCTCTTCAATAGTTGTAAAGCCAACCGAGCACTCGGTATAAATAATAGGGTTAATGATAAAGGTATTATTAGGGTCTAATTTTTCTAATGTTGAAGCGCTCCATTCAAACCATTCGCTATTAGGCGTAGATAGATCAGTAATAACACAGGTATCGATTAAAATAGTTGCCATTATTCGCTCCGTGTTAAAGCCATAATTTCATCGGTGCTTAGATTAATTTCACCCGATTGATAAGCTGTTCTAAAACGGCTAAGTTTTTTAGTGCTTGAGGCGGATTTGCTTAAATACCAACGGCCATTGCCATCTTGTAGAAATTCAATATCGGTTTCGGCAGGTAAGATGCCCATATTCTCGCGGACTTCACGTGGAATAGTGACTTGTCCTTTACTGGTTACACGCATTGAGATAGGCCTTTATTTTTTAAAAAGTAATACCTTATGGTAATACTTTTGATTGAGCTAATCAAATAAGTAAAAAACTGTAATGAATGAGCTGTTTTTATCCATAAGTAGCGTAAAACGCTATGCTTTACAGCATATAATGACTTTTAGTCGTTCTTAAATAACTTAAGGGTGCTTAAGTTTTAATAAGAGGGTTTAAGTGATGCCTGAAATTTGTCGGTTTTATGGGATTATTATTAGAATGTATTTAATAGACCGTGAACACCCACCGCAGCATATTCATATTAAGTATGGAGAATATGAAGCTGTAATGGAGTTAACTAACCTTAATATTATTGATGGTAAGTTACCTAAAAAATGTCGGCAACTAGTAAGAGAGTGGGCGGAAATTCACCAAGAAGAGTTAATTGAAATGTGGAATAGCCAGAATTTTCATAAAGTTGAACCTTTGGAATAACATAATGAAGTTGGTTAAATTTATACATAATGTGAACTATGTTTTTACGCTTTTTTTTGATGATAAGAAAAAGAAAAAAGTAGATTTGCAAGCACTTATTGGGACATATGTTTCAGTTAATGAGCTTGTAACAGCTCATCTAAATAGTGAGTGGGGTTGCTTAGAATTTAATGCTGGGCAGGTTGATATAGAGCCTAAAACCTTATATCACTATACATTTTCAGACACACAATCAAATAAATAAATATTATGGAATTTAAATACACCGAACCCGCAACTGATTTTAGTGATGGCTTAATGGCTTTAAAAGCCTATCACGAAGATTTTTTAATACGTGGTGAAAAGTTACTAAAATTATCTTTTGAATTAGAAGCCAAAGGTATGAGTGA
>CBDUDV010000098.1:0-1586 GCA_965366065.1 uncultured bacterium
TGTTCCATCTGTTTAGATTCTGTCACTAAATCTTCAAAGTTAGTTAACTCATCTAAATCTTTATCAACACACATAATCGCTTCTAACATGCCTCCCTTCCCAGAATGGAAGCTCTCTTTATCTTCCTCTTTATGCGCATCAGGTAATGAAGCTTGTAAAAAAACAAAGAGAAAACGCTGAGGTTCACTTTGCTCTTTTCCAACAACTAATAGGCTTTTGTAGTCAGTGATTTCGGTCATATTATGTTTTAGTTTCAGTTAATTAATGGATTACTAAACAACCAACCGCTAAAGCAGGGTGAATTAGAGTTTGACGATGGTATGTCATGATACAGGGCGAATATACCCATCACACTTGAATGTGCAGTTTTTTCAACCGTCATCCTCGCATGCTTTTAGCGGGGATCTACTTAAAACACTAGACTCCCGCTAAAAGCATGCGGGAGTGACGGGAAATGAATTTTCTGCACCTTCATGTAGTTTGGGTATAGCTCTAAAGCAGGCGTTAGCACTATGGCTCTATTTTATCAGTAATCACGGACTCTTCTACGGATTAAAAATCAAGCTAATTTTTCTATCCTCAGAATATTCTAATAGTCGCTAACTCTTTATGTTAGCTGGGTTGTTTTATTATGCTACTCGAAATCAAAATAAATGGCTATGTCACCGTTAAGTGTGGAAAAACAACAACTCTTAAAGCCCTCCCTTGCTGGAGAGGGCTTTTAAGAACAAATGTAATTAAAAAAATCCACACTTAACGGTGACATAGCTAAATAAATTCATTTGCCTTCAATATCGCTTTTTCTAATCCGCAGAAAACTCGCAAACCGAGGAATTCCTCTCTGGGTTTTTCCGAAATATTTATAAGTAATTATCGCTCCAATTTTGGCAGGGTTCTGTCGCTGCTGTAAATTAAATCCACTCCCTACTTTAAAGCGTAAACCATTAGGCATCTCGACCAATAAAGCACCTAATAATCCACTAAACTTTCCTTTGCCAGCTATATGGGCAATCACTGTCGCTTCGGCATCATAAAAGGTTTTTACTTTTAATACATCAGTGTTACGTCCTGAATGATATAAAGCCTCTGCATGATGAAGCATTAAGCCCTCGCCCCCCGCATCAACCACTTGATTTAATGATTGCATCAATGCAGTTTTGTCATTCAAGCGATATTGTTTAACTATTTGCAAATAAACACTGTCTGATTGCTCAAGCAAATCCTGCAGTGCTTTTAAGCGTAAATTAAATGTTTGCTTTAAATGAGGAAGGTCAAACACAAAATAGCGTACACGTTTCCATTCATCATCCACTGCCTGTTTTTTTCTAACAATACTCACTAAGCGTTGAAATTCTCCACGTGCTAACCAAAGCTCACCATCTAATGCCTGTTTTGGAAAAGACTGGATAAACCAAGCCGGTGCAGCATAAATATTGCCCTGCCTAGAGACCAGTTGTCGCCCATTCCAATAAGCACGAACACCATCCAACTTCTCACTCACCCAGTATTGGGAAATATCTTCTACGCCCTGATACGTTTTCGCCAAAGAGAGCGGCGGTTTACCCGCATAACTATTTGAGTAAACA
>CBDUDV010000099.1:0-1583 GCA_965366065.1 uncultured bacterium
ATTTTAAAAGGCTAAAAATTTTTACCTAGGGACTCTCAGGGGCGGTATTCATTTGGATACTTTCACAGTCTCTAAAGTCTGCGCGCAATGCCATTTAGAACCTGATTACGCTAGCACTAAACATCATTTCCATAAAACTGAATCAACGGGGGCAAGCTGTATTGCCTGCCATATGCCAGCAAAAACTTATATGGGTGTTGATGAGCGTAACGATCATAGTTTTCGTATACCACGTCCTGATTTGGCTGAGCAATTAGCCATGCCTGATGCGTGTACCAACTGTCATAAAGATAAAAAAAGCTCTTGGGCTGCTGATGCGATTAAAAAATGGTTTGGTAAAACGCCGCAAGGATATCAGAATTTTGCCCCTGCATTGCATGCGATAGACCAGCAAAGCGATCAGGCATTAAGTTTAGCTTACAAAGTCTTACTGGATGAAGCGCCGAGCATTGCCAAAGCGACAGCTTTAGGCTATTTAGGTAATTACCCTTCAAGACAAACTTTAATGACGGCTTTGCAAATGTTGCGCTCAAAAGAGCCCGATATACGCAGACAAGCCCTAGTCGCACTGCAAGGCTTTCCTTTGCAACATACCGTCGCACAGATTTTTCCTTTATTAAAAGATCCCGTTAAAAGTGTGCGTTTGGAAGTGGCGCGTATATTATCTGCCGTGCCAAAAGGGGCAATGGATAAACAGCAGGCGGATTTATTAGCGAAAGTAACCGAAGAATATCATCAGGGTTTATTGTTTTCAGCGGATAGACCGGAATCTCAAGTCGCTTTAGCGCAATTTTATAGTGAGAAAAGTTTGTTACAAAAAGCTGAGTCTGCCTATAAGCAAGCGTTAGTTTTACAGCCGCAATATGTACCTGCTTATATTAATTATGCGCACTTTTTACAGCAAAGCCATCGAGAAAAACAAGCGTTCACTATTATACAGAGCGGTTTGAAAGCAACGAATGATGCCAGTTTATATCATGCTCTAGGGCTTTGGTATGTACGCAATAATGACCAACAGCAAGGGCTGGGAAATCTACAGAAAGCGGCTAAGTTCAATGCTGATAATGCCCGATTTCAATATGTCTATGCAATAGCAATGGCCGAAAAACAGCCTAAACAGGCGATCGCTATACTCGAAGCCTCTTTGCAAAAACATAGTGGGCATATTGAAACACTCGGCGCATTAGCTAGTTATTATCATAAATTAGGTGATGATGTTAACGCTATGCGTTATCAGAAAAAAGCGCAGGCGGTGATGCAATACCAATTAGAACAATAAACCCGTGGTAATTTACTATTTTTAAGAATGGAGATTTAATAATGATGAAAAAAACCAGAGTAATTTTTTTTATACTACTGTACGTTTTTGTTTTAAGCGGGTGTGCAACGCTCAGTTCTAAACAAGACCCTTTGCCATCGTGGAATGAAGGCGCGGCAAAGAATAATATTATTGAATTTGTCAACGCTGTCACTGATAAATCCAGTCCTGATTATGTGCCGCCTGCCGAGCGTATTGCGACCTTTGATAATGACGGGACATTATGGTCAGAACGCCCTGTTTATTTTCAATTATTATTTGCCAT
>CBDUDV010000100.1:0-1506 GCA_965366065.1 uncultured bacterium
ACCACAGCATTAGTCGTATTTTTAATGGTCGCTGTTGTCACGCTTGCCGTCGGGGCAGTACTGTCTATTGTGACACTATTGGTACTAGCTCCACTTAAGTTACCAGCAGCATCTACTGTATAGACTTTATAGCTACCATCTACTAAGCCGGTCGCGGCTAAATTGGTATCCATATCTGCCGTGCTGATGCTCACTTCGTTGTAGTTGGTATCGCCAGAGCCGGTAATTGAAGCGCCATCTGTCACCGTGATGCTGTCTTTCACTAGATACGCGGTGCCAGTTTCACTACTTTGTACCACAGCATTAGTCGTATTTTTAATGGTCGCTGTTGTCACGCTTGCCGTCGGGGCAGTACTGTCTATTGTGACACTGTTGGTACTAGCACCACTTAAGTTACCAGCAGCATCTACTGTATAGACTTTATAGCTACCATCCACTAAGCCGGTCGCGGCTAAATTGGTATCCGTATCGACCGTGCTTATTGCAACTTCATTATAGTTCGTATCACCAGCACTGGTCATCGAAGAGACATCTGTAACAGTCACGCTGTCCTTAACTAAATACGCGGTACCGGTTTCGTTACTTTGTACCACGGCATCAGCTGTGTTTTGTATCGTTGCCATTATTACGCTTGTCGACGGAGCTACATCATTAATCGCTAAACTAACCGCTTGTTCACTGTTATTATTCACAGCATCGGTCGCGACAACGGTAAAATTGTAGCTGGCTTTGGTTTCAAAATCAGGGTCCGCCGTGAGGGTTACTGCCCCACTACTGCTATCGATGCTGAAGCTACTGGCATCATCGCTGTTATTGGTTTTTAAGCTGTAGCTAGTGCTGCCCGTGGCGGTATCAGCTGTATCTGTTGAGGTCGCGGTGTAAACCACTTGGCTTGCACCACTATTTTCATCTATCGCTGTCGCGGTTGTTGCTGAGGTGATTGTCGGTGCAACTTCATCCAAATTATTAACCGCTAAACTAACCGCTTGTTCACTACTGTTAGTAGCAGCATCGGTAGCGACTACGGTAAAGCTGTAGCTAGGTTTGGTTTCAAAGTCGGGGTCCGCTGTGAGGGTGACTGCTCCCGTGGCGCTGTCGATAGTGAATAGGGCTTGATCTGCTACGCCAGTTTTCAGGCTATAGCTAATTTGACTGGCATCGGTCGCGACTGCGGTGTAAACCACTTGGCTTGCACCACTGTTTTCATTCAGTGCCGTTGCTACTGTGTTAGAGGTAAGTTCTGGTGCTAGGGTATCAACAATGACAGAGGTTTCACCGCCCGCATTAACGGCTGCCGTGTCTCCACCGTCGATCACTGTTTCTTGTGCATCGGCATTCAGTGTGGCTGTGTCGCCTGCGAGTGTAATGCCTGAAACAAGTTCATCTATCGTGGCCTGACTATCGCCACCGTTATTTTTATCCGCACCTGATAAGGCGGCTAATACCGCTCCGTAGGTTTCACCCGCATCTAAGCCATCAGTATTATCAAAGGTGGTCTCACCATTG